>NZ_JBHTCC010000010.1:0-962 GCF_042665175.1 Herminiimonas aquatilis | reverse complement strand
CCGTTGGTATTTTCATTCGATCCGCGTTGCCACGGGCTTCGTGGATCGCAGAAATACACCTGGATATCTGTAGCCAGTGTGAAGCGCTTGTGGTCAGCTAGTTCTTTGCCGCGATCCCATGTCAGCGATTTATATAGTTCCTGCGGTAGCTTGCCCGCATGCTTGATCAGCGCATCAATCACCGTCTGCGTATCTTTGCGAGCGATCTTGACCAACATCACATAGCGCGTATGGCGCTCCACCAATGTCGCTATCTGGCTGTTGCCACTTCCAAATAATAAATCACCTTCCCAATGGCCTGGCACCGCACGGTCTTCTACCGTAGACGGTCTTTCGCTGATCGAAACGGCATCACTGATCTGGCCGTGATTGTCTGTCTTCTGCGTGTGATGACGGGAGCGACGCATGACCCGAGTTCGTCTCAGGTGCTCGGTCAATTCCTTCTTCAAGGCACCGCGTGTCTGGATGAACAAGGTCTTGTAGATGGTTTCGTGAGACACCTGTAATTCCTCATTACCTGAATAACTATGCTTGAGTCAGCCGGCCACTTGCTGTGGTGACCATCGCTGGCGAAGTTTGGTCGCAACGGCGCTGGCTAGCTGTTGGTTCATTAAAAGCTTACAGGCTTTGGGACGATGAGCGCGATTCCAGGTGGCGGCATCTGCCTCTGCAGCACGGTAGGCTTCAATACCGCCGTTGCGTTTGATCTCCCGACTGATTGTCGATGGTGCTCGTTCCAGGTTCCTGGCGATGGTGCGCATCGATTCGCCAGCGACAATCGAACGGGAGATTTCTTCCCGTTCGGCCAGTGTCAATGCCGTACTAGATCGCATGCGTGGTGGTGGTCGGATTCCACCACTATCAGCCAGAATGCGTTGCACAGACGAATGGTTTCGATCGAATAGCTGAGCAATCTGCTGGAGAGATTCTCCCTTCTTCCAGCGATCCCACATCAGAGCCTT
>NZ_JBHTCC010000009.1:0-1232 GCF_042665175.1 Herminiimonas aquatilis | reverse complement strand
TGAATCGCCCCGGCTTTACTAGACACATCTGAGCCTATAAATTTATAGGTTAACGGAGGTGTTATGAGTGCAAAGCGATATACAGAAGAATTCAAGATTGAAGCAGTCAAACAGGTCACAGAACGAGGACATGCTGTTGTTGATGTTTCAGCTCGACTCGGTGTCAGCGGCCATAGTCTGTATCAGTGGGTTAAACAATACAGCGTGCCAGCACCCCAGCGCGATGCCATCAAAGACCAGCAGGTCGAACTGCGGCAGTTAAAAGCAGAGCTCAAACGGGTCACCGAGGAGCGTGACATTCTAAAAAAGGCCGCCGCGTACTTTGCCAAGGAGTCCGGTTGAAGTACGCATTCATCAAGGCGCATGCATCGGTCTATTCAGTGCGGCGACTTTGCAAAGTCATCGGCGTGCATTACAGCGGTTACTACGCTTGGCAGCATTGTCCAGAATCTGTACGCACGATGGAAGACAGAAGACTGTTGGGCCACGTCAAGCAATCGTGGCTTGAAAGCGGTTCGGTGTATGGCTATCGCAAGGTATGTGACGACCTGCGTGAATTGGGTGAGAGCTGCGGCAAGCATCGTATCTATCGCTTAATGCGTCAGGAGAAGCTGCGTTCACAAACCGGCTATCACCGTCGTCCGAGAGCACGTGGTGGCATGGCGTCTGTCTTTGCCCCCAATCACTTGAATCGACAGTTCGACGTGGCGGAACCAAACCAGGTTTGGGTAACTGACATCACTTACATTCGCACGCATGAAGGCTGGTTGTTTCTGGCAGCAGTGATTGACCTCTTTTCTCGTCAGGTTATCGGTTGGTCTATGGGGCCTCGCATGGGGCGAGACCTAGCCTTGAATGCATTGCTGATGGCGGTGTGGCGGCGGCAACCGAAACAAACCGTCATGGTTCATTCAGACCAGGGGAGTCAATTCAGTAGCTATGATTGGCAGGGCTTTCTCAAGGCGCACAATTTGCAGCAGAGTATGAGTCGCCGAGGGAACTGTCATGACAACGCCGTTGCCGAGAGTTTCTTTCAATTACTCAAGCGGGAAAGAATCCGGCGCCGTGTGTATGCAACACGGGATGAGGCCAGAGCAGATGTGTTTGATTACATCGAGATGTTCTACAACGTCAAACGACGTCATAATCATGCTGACCGGCTTTCGCCCGTCAACTATGAAAAGCAGTACTTCGAGAGGCTTGCGAGTGTCTAAGAAACTCGGGGCGATTCA
>NZ_JBHTCC010000008.1:0-14312 GCF_042665175.1 Herminiimonas aquatilis | reverse complement strand
TGATTACATCGAGATGTTCTACAACGTCAAACGACGTCATAATCATGCTGACCGGCTTTCGCCCGTCAACTATGAAAAGCAGTACTTCGAGAGGCTTGCGAGTGTCTAAGAAACTCGGGGCGATTCAATTGGCCGCAGCTTGACTGAATACAAGGTTATCGTCAACAAATCAACCGTTCCGGTAGGCACGGCCGACAAGGTCAGGCAAGTCATACAAGAGGAACTGGATAAACGGGGTGTGAAAAGCAGCTTCAGTGTTGTATCGAATCCTGAGTTTCTTAAGGAAGGTGCCGCGATTGATGACTTTAACCGCCCCGATCGCATTGTCATTGGTGCTGATCATGAACGAGCAATTCGCGTCATGCGCGATATGTATGCGCCTTTCCAGCGCAACCATGATCGTCTAATCGTCATGGATATCAAATCTGCCGAGTTAACAAAGTATGCAGCAAATGCCATGCTGGCCACACGAATCTCATTCATGAATGAGCTTGCAAATCTAGCAGAACTCGTCGGCGCCGATATTGAACACGTGCGAAAAGGCATAGGTTCCGACCAGCGGATCGGTTATCACTTCTTATATGCCGGTTGTGGTTACGGTGGTTCTTGCTTCCCTAAGGATATACGTGCTTTGCAGCGTACTGGGGAAGAATACGGCATGCCGATGAAAGTGCTAGAGGCAGTGGAGCAAGTGAACCATACGCAAAAATCTGTGCTGCTTAATAAAATAACTCAGCGCTTTGGCGATGATTTAACTGGCAAGCACTTTGCTTTATGGGGGCTTGCATTCAAGCCGGGCACTGACGACATGCGCGAAGCCAGTAGTAGGGTGGTGATGGAAGGGTTATGGGCCAGAGGCGCAACTGTGGCGGTCTACGATCCAGTGGCGATGCATGAAACCCAACGCATCTACGGCGAACGTTCCGACATATCGTACGCAAAAGAACCGCTGGACGCTCTGCATGATGCAGATGCGCTAGTAATCGTGACGGAATGGAAGGCCTTCAAGAGTCCTGATTTTAACGCCATCAAATCGCGGTTAAAACAACCAGTGATTTTTGACGGGCGCAATTTGTTCGAGCCATCTAGTCTTGACGCGTTGGGGATAGAGTATCAAGGGATTGGACGGCTTGCTTCGTCATCCCCAAAAAATTGATTGAATCCATTTCAGTGGAATACATTCGTTATCTTTGCATGGCCGGTGAAGTATCTTCCTGTTCATCTGTTTAAAATTTGGGAAAATGTGTTGAAAACAATCTTCAAGCATGCGCGAGGCTATATTTTTAAAGGCACGCAATAATGTGCGGCATCTTTGGCTTTTTAGGGGGGATATCGCGTGAGCAGGCTTCTCATTGCCTGGATACATTGGCTCATCGAGGCCCGGATGGTTCCGGATTGTGGCATCAACCTGAAATAACGCTGGGTCATCGTCGACTTTCCATTCTTGATCTATCGGATAACGGCAAGCAGCCGATGAGTTATGCCAATGGACGTTATCAAATTACGTTCAATGGCGAAATTTATAATTTCCTTGAAATCCGTTCAGAGCTTGAATTGCTAGGGCATAAATTCCATAGCGAGTCTGATACGGAAGTTGTTCTTGCTGCCTTTGCACAATGGGGCGAACAATGCTTATCGCGGTTTAATGGCATGTGGGCTTTTGCTTTGTGGGATGTCCAAGAACAGTTGTTGTTTTTGTCCCGTGACCGATTTGGTAAGAAGCCACTTTATTACGCAGATTTGCCAAGAGGGAAATTCGCATTTTCCTCAGAGATGAAGGCTCTTTTTCCTTTGCTCGGGAAAGTAACGCCAAACGTTGGCCTTGTTGGGGACACGTCACGAATTTTTCTTTATGAGAGTACGAATGAATGCATAGTTGAAGGGATTAAGCGTTTACCGCCAGGTCATAACGGTTGGCTCAAAAACGGAAAATTGAGAGTGGAGCGGTGGTGGTGTACGTTAGATCATTTACCCGAGGTTCCCGTAAAGTATGCGGATCAGGTAGAGCAATTTCGGGAGTTATTTCTGGATGCGTGTCGTTTAAGGATGCGTAGTGATGTGTCCCTGGGAACGGCATTAAGTGGTGGTCTAGACTCAAGTGCGACTATTTCCTGCATGTCGCACATAGCAACGCACGGCAAGACTGCTCGTATGGGTGAGAGTTGGCAGCATGCTTTTGTCGCGTCATTCCCTGGAACGCCTTTGGATGAGTTGAAATATGCGCGACTGGTTACCGATCATATAGGGATTGATCCTGTTGTTATTGATGTTGATCCGATGAAGGATCTCGCCAACCTGGGTAATTCTCTTTATTTGTTTGAGGATTTATACATTACAAGCCCTATCCCTTTCATGCAGACGTATAGAGCTGTTAAGTCGCATAGTGTCTCTGTCACATTGGACGGGCACGGCGCAGATGAGCTATTTGGTGGATATTCGTTTGACTATATCCGGGCGTTGGACGACGCGGGTTGGAATTTGTCTCAGGCAGCGGATATTTTGCGAACTTATTATTCATCCTTTGGAGATAGTACACAGTTGAACAATCGATCTTCCCAGAAATTATTTCTGGCCAAATGGCATGGTAAAAAACTGCTGAGGAAGATGCTGGGGAGAGGCCAAAGTATTAAGTCACTAGATTCAGGTCATCCTTCCTGGTCGGCTTTGGATAAACTGAATCAGCAGCTTTATGTCTCAACGCATGAAACAATATTGCCTACCTTGCTACGAAACTATGATCGATACAGTATGGCAAATGGTGTAGAAATTCGCATGCCGTTTATGGATCATCGAATTGTAAGTTTTGCCTTTGCTATTCCCTGGACATCGAAAGTTCGAAATGGCTTTTCAAAAGCTATTGTTCGAGATGCAGTCGCGCCATTTATGCCCAAAGAGATCGCTTATCGAAAGACAAAAATTGGTTTTAACTCCCCAATATTGGATTGGATGAAGGGGCCGCTGAAAAATTTCATGTTTGATACTATTTCAAGCCAATCTTTTAAAGATTGCCAGCTCATTGATTCTGTAAAAGTAGCAAGTCAAATCCAGTATGCTATTAATAATTCCAATGCTAGATTTTCTGATGGGGAGCTTGCATGGACGATGTTAACTCCTTATCTGTGGGAGCGGGCTGTCATTAAGCGAGAAAGCCTTACATGACCGCATTGGCACCTATCGCTCTATTTGTCTATAACAGGCTGTGGCACACTCGTCAAACGATTGAGGCATTACAGAAGAATGAGTTGGCCATTGAAAGCAACTTGATTATTTTTTCTGATGCGCCGAAGTCAGACGCGTATAAAGATGCAGTAGATGCAGTGCGTCTGTATATCCGTCAGATTGCTGGATTCAGATCCGTTACCATTGTCGAGCGAGAGGAGAATTTTGGACTTGCTCGCTCTATTATTGAGGGCGTGACATTCATAACAAACAAGTATGACCGTATCATTGTGCTGGAAGATGATTTGGTTACATCACCTTATTTTTTGATGTTTATGAATGATGCATTAAATGCTTATCAAGATGATGAGAAGGTGATGCATATATCCGGTTATATGTTTCCGATAGAGGGTTCTGCTTTGCCGGAAACTTTTTTTCTTCGAACTGCATCGTGCTGGGGCTGGGCAACTTGGCAAAGGGCTTGGAAATATTTTGATAAAAATCCTGAAAAACTTAGTAATGAATTTACAGACGAAAAAATAAGTCGTTTCAACATGGATGGAACTTATAATTTTTGGTCGCAGGTAGAACAAAATAAACAGAGAGCGTTAAATACTTGGGCGATATTTTGGTATGCCTCTATTTTTCAATTGAATGGTTTATGCCTACATCCGAAGATATCGATGATAAACAATATTGGACATGACGCGACTGGGGAACACTGTGCTGAGAATAACGATTTCTCATCTATTTTAGCAATTGAACCAGTGAGTTATTTCGAAAAGAATATTGACGAGCATGTGCTTGCACTTGCAAAAACTAAAAAATTCTTCCAAGCGATCAAGCCTTCCCTGTTGTCGCGAATTGTTCGACGCTTAAAAGCGGGTTGATTCTGCAGTGGTTGCTGCGTATAGAAAGATGATGGATATAGCGAATGTATTTGACACAATTAGTAAAAAAAATAGTTCGGTCACTTGGGTTTGAAATTGTACGGCATCGTGCTGATGAACCTAACTTACCAGATGTACCTGCTGCAGTTGTGGAAACCTTTAAAAAGGTGCGTCCCTATACGATGACATCACCTGAGCGAATCGTTTCTCTGTGCGAGGCGGTGAAATATGTTCAAGAAAAAAGCATTGAAGGTGATATCGTTGAATGTGGTGTCTGGAAGGGGGGGGAGCATGATGGCAGTCGCCGATACACTGTTACGGATGGGGGATACAAATAGGAATTTATACCTGTTTGATACATTCGAGGGGATGCCTCCTCCAACTGAAAATGACGTTGACATTGCCGGAACCTTGGCGGCAAGTCTTTTGGACAGATCAGACAAAGAGACGGATGAATCGGTATGGTGTCGTGCCACATTGGATATTGTAAAAGATGCGCTTGGCAGTACCGGTTATCCTCGTGAGAAAACCCATTTCATTAAAGGTTTGGTCGAGGAAACGATTCCTCACTTTGTGCCTGAAAAAATCGCATTGCTGCGGTTGGATACTGATTGGTATGAATCAACAAAACATGAAATGGAACATTTATTTCCACGACTTTCAAAAGGTGGTGTGTTAATTATCGACGACTATGGGCACTGGCAAGGCGCAAGAAAAGCCGTTGACGAATATCTTGAGAAAAATGATGTAAAAATTTTGCTTAACAGAATTGATTACACTGGACGTATAGCAGTGAAGGTTGATTGAGATGCCTGCTTCTCAAATGATAAATATCGGATGCGGCTCACACTATCATCCGGACTGGATAAATTTGGATGTTTCGCCCGCTGATCCTCAAGTGATGGCGGTTGATATCAATCATGGTTTGCCATTCTCTTCAAAGTCTGTGGCTGTTTGTTACAGCTCGCATGTATTGGAGCATCTGGACAAAGTGGGTGCACGTCATCTAATCGCCGAATGCTTTCGTGTTCTAGACCATGGCGGTGCAATCAGATTGGTTCTGCCAGATTTGGAAGCATTGGTGCGAGAATATTTACGGATATTAGATGCGACTACCTCTGATGACCAGGCGCGAGAACTCGACTATGACTGGCTTATGCTCGAGTTGTATGACCAAGTTACCAGAAATTCTCCAGGTGGAGAAATGGGACACTTTCTATTAAGCCTTGATGAAAAAGATCGTTCTTTTGTTCGTTCTAGGATTGGTGTTGAGGCTGAAAATTTTTGGTCACCCAGGCAGGGCTTGCCGGGCAAGCATCGACTCAATGTCGTGATGAGCAGAATTTCATGGGGACGCTTGCTTAAAGTTACTCGTGAGAGGCTAGCTGGCTGGTTGGTCTATCTGGTTGCTGGTAAAGCGGCCTTTCAGAGTTTTCGCAAAGGTATTTTTAGGGATAGCGGTGAGGTGCATCAATGGATGTACGATCGTTATTCTCTCAGGCGGCTACTTGGTCAGGCGGGTTTCGTGAACGTAAAAATATGTGCCGCTGATGAAAGCCAGATACCGGAATATGAGAAATATTCTCTCGATGTATTGAACGGTGTCGCTAGAAAACCAGACTCTTTGTATATTGAAGCGTTCAAGCCGTGAATCTGCTCATACTTAATACGTTTGACAGTCAAGGAGGGGCTGCCATTGCCACTTTTCGTCTCCATTCAGGTTTGCGCTCCATCGGTGTAAGTTCACATATGCTGGTGCAGGGCAAGAAGACAGATGATCGCAGTGTGATAGGACCTTCAACCAAGTGGCAAAAGGTAGTGGCTATTCTTCGTCTGCATTTGGATAGCTTGTTGGCAGCTTTATATCGCAAGCGTGAAAAGGTATTGTTCTCGTCAGCGTGGATTCCAGAAAACTTGTTTTCAAAGGTGGAAAAGTTTCATCCGGATATCGTACATTTGTTTTGGGTAAATAGTGGATTTCTCAAAATTGAGACTCTGAGAAAATTCAAGCAACCGATCGTCTGGACACTACATGATATGTGGCCATTTACCGGTGGATGCCACTATGACGATGAGTGCGGAAAATTTCGGCAATCTTGTGGCGATTGCCCGCTTTTGCATTCAGATAAGGATAGTGATTTGTCTCGGCGTATTTGGACGCGCAAGCAGGCAGCCTGGAGTGAGGTGCCGATGGTGATCGTCGCGACCAGTCATTGGCTGGCCGATATGGCGCGATCAAGTTCGCTATTCAAGAATCAGCGGATTGAAGTGATACCGAATGGCATAGATATAGAGAGATACAAGCCGATCGATAAAAAGACTGCACGATCAGCTTATAACCTGCCGCAAGAAAAGCATCTCATCTTGTTTTCTGCGTTCAGTGCAACTTCCGACAAGCGCAAAGGTAATCAGTTTCTGATACTGGCACTGGAGAAAATAGCTCGGGAAGGATGGGGCGCGAAAACTGAATTGATCATCATCGGTGCTTCAGAACCGGAAAATTCCCCCGATTTGGGAATGAAGGTGCATTACATTAGGCAGTTGCATGACGAGATAAGCCAAGTACTGCTTTATTCAGCTGCAGATGTGGTAGTCGCTCCCTCGATGCAGGAAAATTTGTCCAATACGGTGATGGAATCGCTAGCTTGCGGGACGCCTGTTGTTGCATTCGACATTGGCGGCATGCCTGATATGATCGATCATCAAATTAGTGGTTATCTGGCTACTCCGTTTGAATCAAATGATCTGGCTGACGGGATAATGTGGGTACTGGAAGACAAAAACCGTCGCGACATGCTTTCGCAGCGCGCGCGTCAGACGGCTGAGGAGCGCTATGCTCTGCAGACAGTTGCTCATCGTTATTGCACTCTTTATCAAAGCATACTCAAATGATCTTTCGTATTCCAAATCTGGTTTTGCAATCGTGATCATTGGCTCTGGTTTGTTGGCTCAGGCTTTTTCGGATGCTTTTCCTTCGCGTGAAGATCTTTGTATCTATGCAGCCGGTGTTTCTAATTCGGGTTGTACAGATTCAAATGAATTCATACGTGAACGTCATCGTCTGGCAGATGCATTACAACAGGCGATGGATGTTGACGCATTTGTATATTTTGGGACGTGCAGTGTTGCTGATCCTGACGCATTAAATACGCCTTATGTTCAACATAAGCTGGCGATGGAGCAGATGGTCGCTGTGCATCCGAGAAATCTTATCTTGCGCCTGCCTCAGGTCGCAGGAAAAACGCCGAATCCCCATACGTTATTGAATTTTTTGTATGCGCGCATATTCCGCAGCGAGGCATTCGACTTATGGTATAGCGCCAAGCGCAATATTATTGACGTGGTAGATGTAGCGTTGATTGCGCAGCAACTAGTAGCAAATAATTCAATGCGGAATCGCGCACTTAACGTAGCAAATGTTATTAGCTATTCGATGGCGGACATTGTGCGTGCGATGGAAAGCGTGATAGGCAAACCTGCAATTTATAACGTTGTGGAACGGGGTTCGGAATATCAAATAGATACCAGCATTATTATTCCCATACTGGGAAATGCTGGTGTCGATTTTGATCATAATTACCTAGAGAAAATAGTTGAAAAATATTACAAAAGACCTGTTTGATTAAGCGATTTATTAGCGGCCGAGAAACCAAGAATTTACGAATTTTTGTTTTTGTCTTGAATAGATGCTTGTCTGTGCTACCGATAGTAAGACGTAAATAATACTTATGAACCTGACAGAATCCCAGCCTTTGTTGACAGTGATTGTAGCCGTTTTCAACGGCGCCAAGACGCTGCAGCAATGCATTGACAGCGTTGCTCACCAGACCTATGAAAATATAGAGTTAATTATTATTGATGGCGGTTCTCAAGACGGCACAGTTGATTTACTGAAAAAAAATAGTGAGCAGATAAGCTACTGGGTTTCCGAGCCTGACCGGGGAATATATAACGCTTGGAACAAAGCTTTGGCACAGGCAACCGGTGATTGGATTTGTTTTCTTGGCGCGGATGATTATCTTTGGAACGCGGACGTAATGTTCAAATTCGCACATAGTTTGAATAGTGTGCAGCCCAGTATGTATGTGGCTTATGGTCAAGTGATGTTGCTAAATGACGGCGGCCGAAATATGTATGCTGTTGGCGAGCCATGGGAGAATATAAACGAACGGTTTTACCAAGTTATGTGTATTCCTCATCAAGGCGTATTTCATCGGCATGCTTTGTTCGAAAAAGTTGGCGATTTTGACACGTCGTTCCGCATAGCAGGCGACTACGAACTTCTTTTGCGAGAATTAAAGAAAAGCAAGGCAACGTTCATTCCGATTATAGTTTCTGGAATGCGGCAAGGTGGTATTAGTAATAAACCAGAAAACACGATTAAGACTTTGCAGGAAATCAGACGTGCGCAAAAGATGCACGGATTTAAATTTCCTGGAAGAATTTGGACGCTTGCATATATTCGTTCTTATATTAGAACCTGGGCATGGAAAATTTTAGGAGAACGTTGCATGGCCCGTCTTCTAGATACTTATCGTCGTGCAATCGGACTCCCCGCATACTGGACAAAATTATAGATGACAGCGTGCTCTATAACATTCCGTATTCTTGATATTCGGCATTGCGGTGGTCTGTCTTTCATAAAACAGGATACAGTGTATTGGTTTGATACCCGTCATTGGTCTTGGGTAGGGCACATGATTACGCGTAGTTGGGTGGGAAGACGAAGAACCTATTGATTCTGACGCCGTTTTTCAATGCTTCATTGCCGGGTTGAGCAATAAAAAATGTTAATTTCGGCAACCAAAAATTTATCATAAAATGAGAACCTTGGGCTTAGCATTCGAGCAATCGCGTAGAGACAGCGACAATAATTTCCTCATTCTAAGGTTAGTTGCTGCATCGTTAGTCGTATATGGGCATAGTTTTGCATTAGCCGCGCCTTGTGCATCTTGTATTGATATGTTCGGCACCTTGTTCCGCTACAGGTATTCAGGCGACATCGGTCTGCACATTTTTTTCATTATCAGCGGCTTTTTAGTGACCGCCAGTTTTTGCAATAGATCCAGTCTCATCGAATTTATGAAGGCTCGATTATTGCGTATCTATCCAGCATTGATGGTTTGTTCCGTCCTGATGATTTTACTCGGGGCGGTATTGACCACGTATGACCAATCCTCGTATTGGTCATCGTCGGAAACATGGCGATTCTGGTATCTTAACTTCACTTTGCGTGGGATAGCATTTGATTTGCCTGGGGTATTCCAAGAACTAAAATTTAAAGCTATGAACGGCTCGCTCTGGTCTTTAGCTGTCGAGCTTCGTTTGTACTTCATCGTCGCAATTTTTGGGCTATTGGGTGCTTTCCGCTCCCGGCGCATTACCAATATTGTCCTGATTGCGATTGTTTTCTTGGCAGTGTTGAAGCCTCAATGGATTTTCTTTTTCTCTAAGGCACCGGAAAATCTGAGGGTCGCCGGGTTTTTTCTGCTTGGCTCCCTTGCTTATATGAATCGATCTCTGATTCCAATGAGATGGGCTCTTCTTGTTGTATCGGTGGCCATTGCAGCGATTACATTTGGAACTGTTTTATTCGAATGGTTCGCCGGTGTGACGTTATGCTATGGAGTTTTTCTTATCGCGTTCGCCAGAAAAATCCAGTTGCCTGCAATTCTTAAGGATTACTCTTATGGAATCTATCTATATGCTTGGCCGATCCAGCAACTGATCGCATTAAATGCTCCAGAATGGGGGCCATATGCAATGTTTTCATTGGCATTGCCAATAGCTTGGGCTTTAGGCGCCGCCTCCTGGTTTCTTATTGAAAAAACCGCTATGCGATTGAAGCGAGTAAATGTATTTACTTGGATGCGTTCAACCGCTCGAAATCTAGTGCCTCGACCAAGTGCTTAGAACAAACTGGGCTGTTCTGCAGCTTTTTGTGTATCGATTTGCAGCAGCTCCTGCCTTGATCCGTTCGTTGAGTATGTCCAAAAGAACGTTCGTGCTTCTTCTGCCACAGTGATTACGGAATGACTCGGCCTTGATTTGAGTTTTAGCCAAAAAGTGTATTTTGAAATGGTAAATGGAGTGTTGGGCAGCCTGTCTTCCATAAAACAAGATACTGTAAGCAGTCTGATCCCTTCATTGGCCCGTAGGTGGCTTTAATTGCCCGTGCTTGGTCACGCAGTTTCCTTTCGTGCCGGCGAAATAGCGGTACGGTCTGCCTTACCTAGCGCTACTTGCCGCAGGGGGTATGGTAAAAATTGAACAGGCGCAAATGTTCGCCGCCGTCTACTGCGCATGTTGGGAGCAAGCACTCGGGAGGGGACCTTATATAGTGTCTGGAAGACATAACGATATCCTTTGGCCATAATCAAGGTTGGAGGTAAGCCAGTGTGGTTGTGAAAAGCCTTGGTGACAATACAATAGTGTCTGTTGTAGCATCAACACCTGCAAAAACAAGCTGGAAGAAAAATGATTGACCGAGAGTTTGAAAAAAAGCTTAATAAAATTAAGGATGATATGCAACGCATAGCAGTAATCATACCTTGCTATAACGAAGAAGCTGCCATTACCTCGGTCATCCGAGATTTCCGTGTATCTTTTCCTACTGCAGAAATTTATGTCTTTGATAATAATTCAAGTGATCGAACGATAGAATTTTCTCGAGACGCTGGTGCTTTAGTGCGTACTGTGCCCTTGCAGGGAAAGGGTAACGTTATTCGAAGAATGTTTGCCGACGTGGATGCAGACATATATGTCCTAGTAGATGGCGACAATACTTATGACGCCAAGGAGGCACCTCGTTTAGTCGAGAAGCTCATAACGGAGGGGCTTGATATGGTTGTCGGCACACGTGTATCAGAGGAGCAATCAGCATATCGTTTGGGGCACCGCTTTGGTAATGCTTTATTGACGCGTTGTGTAGCCTTCATTTTTGGTAGTACATTCACCGATATGCTGTCTGGCTATCGGGTGTTCTCACGTCGGTATGTAAAGTCATTCCCTGCACAATCAGTAGGATTTGAAACCGAAACGGAACTTGCGGTGCATGCGCTTCAACTTAGAATGCCCGTGGCAGAATTGCCGACTGCATACGGATCGCGTCAAGAAGGATCTGTAAGCAAGTTGAACACCTATCGGGACGGCTTGAGAATACTGATCACAATATTCAGGTTGTTCAAATCTGAAAAGCCTCTCACCTTTTTCTCGTTAGGTTTTTTCTTTTGTACTTTTCTTTCAGTTTTGCTTTCTATTCCACTGTTTGAGAGTTATTTTGCCACTGGCTTGGTACCAAGATTTCCCACTGCTATTTTATGTTCAGCATTGATACTATTTGGCGTCATTTTGCTGACATGTGGCATTGTCCTTAGCACTGTTACTAAAGGGCGGACGGAAGTTAAGCGCCTCGCTTATTTAGCCATCCCGGCACCATACATAAAGCAATCGAAATAATGGAAAGTTACCGACAATCATTCGCTCCTTGATTGTTGGAAATCCGGTTCGCAGTCCCAGAGGCCGGATCCGTAACCCTATATGTTTTTTTTTGCCACGATGTCTTCAGTAAGATATCACTCGCTGATTGGCGTTGATGGCGCAAGATTCCGCTGCTTTACGCTTGCAGTCACCATTGGTAGATATACTGAACATTTTTGCTTCCAAACTTTGGACATGAAGCCAAAGCAAATAACCATACAAGAAAAATGCGTATTTTCCAGGTAAGTCCCAATAAAGCATGGCTCGGTAGTATCGACCTGAACGATTCAAAAACGTTTTCAATCGTCTGTTTTATTGCTCCTGTAATTTTTGGATTGATTTCTATATGGCTAGGAGCTGACACGAATTGGGATTTGAAGAACTATCACATATATAACGCATTTGCGTTTTTGAACGGGAAACTGAATATTGATCTTGCGCCTGCCGGAATGCAGACCTACTTTAATCCCGTCCTTGATGTGCCATATTATTTGATGTCGCGATATTTGCCAGCTCCCTTAGTTGGCTTCATTATGGGCGTGGTACATGGGATTAATTTTGTCCTGCTGGCGGGAATAGCCCGTAACGTCTTATCGAATCTTCCCGCCGAAGATCGCGTTCGGATTCCATTGCTGCTATCCATATTGGGTTGTCTAACTGCGAATTTCCTTTCAGGTATCGGAAATTCAATGGGAGACGATACGACGGCTGTTTTTGTGCTTGCCTCACTGCTTATTGTTTTAAATGGCTGGGCCAAGTTTTCGCAAGGCGGATTGCGGGCTATCCTTGTCGTCATCGTGGCTGGCTTATTTGCCGGTTTTAGCGCAGGTTTGAAGCTGACGAATGTGGTGTACGCCATCGCTCTGTGTGCAAGTTTTTGTATTGCTCCTCTAAGTTGGGGAAATCGAATTCGTCTCGCGTTCTTTTTCGGTATCGGCGTTCTGATCGGTACCGCATCCACTGCCGGATATTGGTTTTATGAGATGTGGCGGTCATTCGGTAACCCACTTTTTCCTCAGTTCAGTGCATTTTTCCCCAACCCGCTAACTCCATCAATCGGGGTGGCCGACGTCATATGGCGGCCAAAAAACTGGTTGGAAACAGCCTTATGGCCTTTCATATTTTCTTTGAATCCGCAAAGAGTCGGGCAGCTCTCGCTGCATCAAATTATTTGGCCTGTTGTATATGTTCTTTTCTGGTGCTGGGTTGCGACGGTCCTGATTAGAAAGAGAACTCAAAACCCTACTGGGAGCATGCAGCCATCCGCAAAATATGTCGTCGCCTTTGTCGCACTTGGCTATTTATTGTGGATGCAGTTATTTAGTATCCAGCGTTACCTGGTACCTATTGAGGTATGCGCTCCTTTGGTTGTCTTTATTCTTCTGACGCAGATCATGGATTATAAGAACGCCCGAAAGATCGCTTTTCGAATTCTTGCAGTAACAACAGCCGTTGTTCTTCTCGGCGGCCTTAGTACTTGGGGACACGCATCTTGGGCAGAAAAAATGTTCAGCATCGAATTACCAAACCTCGAAGATCCTTTGAGAACAACGGCAATTATTGTCGGCGGTGATCCCGCTTACGGATGGGTCGCAGCTCAATTTCCGGCCAACGTTGCTTTTACTCAAGTCCAAGGTAGCTTTCCCGAAGCAATGCCCGCATATGGCAATCGCATTCGTCAGATGGTTAAGCAGCGCGGTGGTCCTGTCTTTGCGCTTCTCCCTGCACAAAATCATTCCCGGAGATTAAATAAGATCGCCAGAATTCGTAAAGTCGCGTTTAATCTTGGCATTTCATCGACTGACAGCGGATGTGCAGCCCTTCAATGGGCAGCAACGAAATTTAAGTTCCACGCAGTTGTAACGATGTTGGATGTACCAACCGACAGGAACAAATGTTCAATAGATGTATCTCCCTCTGACATGGTAGCTCTTGACGTAAAAAATGAAGCTTTTCTTTCCTTAGCGAAAAATCAACTAGAAAAATACGGCTATTCGATCGATTTCGGATCGTGCAAGACATATAGAACATATATTGGCCGTGATGAATCAGAGCCTTTTCAGTGGTGTAGAGTGTTCGGGCTCTAATCTCACGCCAGTCTCCACTGATACGGATTCGAACGGTACTCCTCCGTTGCGAGAGCTTCTTCCTACTACTTAAACTCGAATAGGTTCGGCTACAGGTCAAGAAAAGGTGAATGAAGAACTGCATGGTGTATTCGATTACACTGAAATTTTCACGTTGGTAAGAAGTTCCTCTTCGGGGAAAGCTCAAGGAGCGGCGACGGTAATCACATCCCGCTCTGGCCGGTAGAACAAGAGGCTGTATTTCGAAAGGCCTACAGGTTTCTATAAACCTCCGGATAATTCATGCGTCAATGGAGGCCCTTCATGATCGTCGTAAATTTTTTAGAACATCCCCGTGTTTGAGATACTTCCCGCCTTGTAATCTGGGTTTCCCGCCTGCTGGAATAACCGTTAGGAAATGAAAAATTGCTTTATTACGTCGTCGCGATCGCTATTTATTGTTTTTTTATTGCAGTCTTGATTAGAGGAAAATCGAGGCAATCTCAAATAATGTTGTATTGCTTTGGTTTGGCGCCAGCATTTTTTCTTGTGTTGTGCCGCGGAAATGTTGGCACTGATACGGCGGCATACTGAATCGCCCCGGCTTTACTAGACACATCTGAGCCTATAAATTTATAGGTTAACGGAGGTGTTATGAGTGCAAAGCGATATACAGAAGAATTCAAGATTGAAGCAGTCAAACAGGTCACAGAACGAG
>NZ_JBHTCC010000007.1:0-15426 GCF_042665175.1 Herminiimonas aquatilis | reverse complement strand
CAGAATGCGTTGCACAGACGAATGGTTTCGATCGAATAGCTGAGCAATCTGCTGGAGAGATTCTCCCTTCTTCCAGCGATCCCACATCAGAGCCTTCTGGCTATCGGTATAAATGATCCTTGTTCGGCGAACCATGACACACTCCCGCTATCTGCATAGCCTTTAGTGTGTTGCATCCACCGGTTGAAACCGCCGTCGAAAACAATCGTTCGTTCTAAAATAATAATGGTCTTTTCCTAATTCAATTATGCGCGCTTATCTGATTTCATTATTTGTACTGTTGTCGACACTTGTGGGCTGCAGCACGTCACAGAAAACGACAATCGGCAGCATCCAGATCGTTGCTGAAAGCGGTGCTAATCAGAATACTGCGACGGCAATCGACATCGTGTTTGTGTACGACATCACTTCTATCGGCTTGCTGCCGACTACGTCACGTGAATGGTTCAACAAGAAAACCGGTTTGATTAACGGACAGGCGACGGCCATCGAGATCATCTCGTTACAAGTCCCCCCGGCGTCGATCGTCAACGTGCCGCTGCCGAAACGGTATAACGATGCCATCGACGTCTATAGCTATTCCAATTTCATCGATACCGCTGGACAGCCTGCTGGCAATCTCACCAGCCACAAAAACATAATCATACGGCTAACAAATAACCGTGTGCTTTATTCAGGCAACTAGTGTCTTACTAGTCCGAATTTCTATCTCCCAGCTCATGGACTATTGGCCTAGCTGGCGTTATTGAAAATCCGTTTTCGGCCAAACGCTGACGTCTATCTGTTTATATTTCTCATAAAAATGAGATTGCGTTTGCAAAGATAATATCAACTAACTTTTTTCTGACTCAGACCAACACGTGACGCGTGTGACGCATGAATTCAAAAATCTGCGTCTCTATCATTGGATCGGCCAACATGTTTGGTTGCCTGCCGCGCGGACATCTCAGCGTGTTGATAGTACCGAACAATCGGCAAATCAATGGACGTTCATCGTACACCTCACAGCCGTGTTCACCAAGATGCACACAGCGCCACTCAGCGAGAGATTTTTCGCGATCGACGTTGCTTTTGACAGGCAGTCGCGCCATCTCCTCCGACGAGGCAGTCACTGGACCGCAGCAGTCGTGGCAGTCCGGGATGCATTCGAACGACGGAATTCTTCTTCGAAAAAATCGTATTTTTTGACTGTTTGCGCTCATCGTCGGCCGTGTGCCATCAGAATTGGTTGGATGCGAGGTGTCTGCTTGAGGTCGAAGGCAGACTTATCAGCGGCAGCATCAAAAAGAAGAGCCAGCTGTCTTCAGGAATGCGATTTCTTCGTCAGTGGAAGTGCGTCCCAGAATTTCATTGCGATGCGGGAAGCGCCCGAACCGGGCGATGACGTCGCGATGACGAATCGCAAACCGGGAAAAACCTTCGAAAGTGGATTTATGTATAGCAGGCACTTCGTTTGCTAGCTGCTCAAACAATTTCACTGCGCGCTCCTGATCTTGAATCGATTCAGAATGCTCCAGCGGCAGATAAGCAAACACACGTTCAATCGGTCGCAAGGATTGAACAAGGCCCTGCTCCAGCGCACGCTTGATCAATCGCAATGCAGATGCATCAAATGCAAATGACTTTGATGTGCCGCGATACATATTACGGGGAAATTGATCGGTCAGTAGAATCAGCGCAAGTAATCCGCGCGGCGTGGATTCCCACGCGCTCAACGATCCATCTGCTGCAGACAAGGTGGATTTTTCGAAGCGCTGCAAGATGATGTCATCAACCGCGACATCCTTGGACCACCAGAGCTTTTTCTTTTGTTCGGCAACCTTTGCATCATCAAGGTCAGAGCCAAACCAGAATTCAAGTATTGCGTCTGCTGTTTCCATTGTCTACCTCACTGTTTTCTTGAAGAAAAGCAGATGAGGACGCAGATTCAATATTGCAATCCCGACAAGACGATCATTAAACGTCTTTGGTGATCAAGCTTTTGTGTTGACGTTGTTACCCAGATGAGGAGGAAGCGATACGGTCGGGATAGCTTCAATCAAGGAAAGCGCCGCCGAGCTTTGTGCATCCAATGCTTTTTTGAAAACAGCTACCGAGATATCCATATCGTTGCGCTGTTGCGCC
Organism: Herminiimonas aquatilis; assembly: GCF_042665175.1. Taxonomy (NCBI): domain Bacteria; kingdom Pseudomonadati; phylum Pseudomonadota; class Betaproteobacteria; order Burkholderiales; family Oxalobacteraceae; genus Herminiimonas; species Herminiimonas aquatilis. Next base: position 13,302 of record NZ_JBHTCC010000007.1, on the reverse strand, counting down.
AGATTTGTCGCCAGATTCGCAATGTTAGTTACGTCCATATTCGCCTCTTTACGCCTGAAATAGCGCTTCTTATTTTATAACGGCAGATGGATGAAATACTTTAGATTCACCATGCAGAAACCCGTAGATGTAAAAATTACAGGTAGGTCTATACATAATTACATAGCGAAAAGAAAGTTTGCTTTGAAACCAACTTTTTAAAGCTTTCGCTGTCATATCGATTATCTTGGGTATGCATGTACATTCATTTTCGGAATGCAGAAAAAGAATTGCATACTGCCTCGGTTGACGGGGATTTAAATCACGTTGGTATTGATTCTGTTGAACAATCTAAAATATAAAATCATCATGCATAATCGATTTCGCGTTCAATTCTTGAAGAGCCTTCCTTTCGTGGCACTTTGTCTTTCGATGAGCGCTTGCGCTTCATTGCCCGATGTTCAATATTTAAAGACATCGCTGGAACCTCAAAATTCTGCCACGATTCAAACCGCAAACGGCTCGTTATCAAAACATAAAACTGAATCCCTGCTCGCACAAAGACTGCGGAATGCAAAGGTGGATTTGCCTGAACTCGCCGCACTGGAAGAAGCCGCGACCGGAAGTCCTTTAATCGCCGGAAACAAGCTCACATTACTGAATGACGGCCCGCAGACGATGAAGGCGATGATGGCCGCCATCAAGGATGCAAAAGACAATATCAATCTGGAAACCTATATTTTTGATCAGGAAGGACTGGGTGGAGAATTCGCCGATCTGCTGATACAAAAGCAACGCGAAGGTGTTCAGGTCAACGTCATCTACGACAGCATCGGTTCCCTCGATACACCGCCCGAATTTTTCCAGAAGTTGCGTGACTCCGGTATCAGCGTCGTCGAGTTCAACCCGGTCAATCCCTTCAAACGCATGATTTCCTGGCGCTTGAATAATCGCGATCACCGCAAGATTCTGGTCGTCGACGGCATGATCGCTTTTACTGGTGGCATCAATATTACAGATGACTATTCTTCAAGTTCGCTATTCCGTTCACGCTCCAAAAAACGCTCTAATATAGGCTGGCGCGACACCCATATCCAGGTCGAAGGTCCGGCAGTCGCATCTTTCCAGTGGCTGTTCATGGAAACATGGGTCAGTCAAAAAGTTGATGATATCGCCGCCAGGAAATACTTCCCACAACTAAAGCCTGTAGGCGACAAAATTGTGCGCGTGATCGGTAGCAAACCTGATGGCGACTATGAGATATACAAGGCGTACATCTTGGCCATGCAAGAAGCCAAGACATCCATACACATTACCAACTCTTACTTCGTGCCGGATGCACAAATGGTAGATGCACTCACGAAAGCAGCGCAACGCGGCGTCGATGTAAAGATTGTCTTCCCCGGCGTATCAGATACCGGCCTGGTAAGACATGCCGGCCGATCTTTCTATAGCCAATTGATGGCCAGCGGTGTACGTATCTTTGAATTGCAAGCATCGGTATTGCACGCAAAAACGGCCGTCATCGATGGTTACTGGTCGACAGTAGGCTCGACCAATCTGGATATGCGCAGCTTTTTGCATAACAGTGAAGTTAACCTGATTGCCATCGATCAGAATTTCGGTACGGTGATGGAAAGCGCTTTCAATGAAGACTTGAAAAACTCTGTAGAAATCACTCCTGAAAAATGGGAGCAACGTCCGGCTTCGGATCGGCTACGCGAATGGATGGCGCGTCGGCTGGAATATTGGCTCTAATAACAGCGAAAGCACGCCTGGCACGAGCAGCGTATGCGGGAAAAGCATGCCATTGATACGCTATAATCAAGGCATGTTCAATCTTGGCAATAATTTTGACTGTTTCGCCCCCCTCCTCCCGCAAAACCACTAAGAAGCTTTCCATACAAGGCGCGCTTTGCGCCTTTGTCCTCGTTGTTACCCTCGTTTTCATTTGCATACTGGCATGGAATAGCTGGAATACCCATACGGCAAAGTTGCACGAAGCGCAAACCAGCACCAGCAACATGGCGAAAGCACTCGCTCAGCACGCTGAAGATACGATAGGCGGCATCGACAATGTGCTGGTGGGATTGGTTGAAATGTGGGAACAAAATACCCGGGAGAGCACACGCCTTGATCGCCTGAATACTTACTTGCAGGATCGCGTCGCTGATCTTCCCGTATTAGACAGCCTTTCCATCTACAACGAGCAAGGCAAGTCCGTCGCAGATTCATGGGGAACCGAGTCAAAGAAGATCGATGTCAGTGATCGCGCGTATTTTATTTTTCATCGGGAACACGTAGACCGCGGTCCTTATATAGGCCCGCCCGTACACAGTCGTTACACAGGGGAATGGGTCATTACCGTGTCACGTAGAGTGGAACATGCCAATGGTAGCTTTGCCGGCGTGGCGCTGGCTGCAATCAACATCCAGAATTTTCGATCTTTTTACGAAAGTTTTGATATTGGCGAACTAGGCTCAATCGCATTACTAAATGATGGTGGCACCATGCTGGTACGTCGTCCATTCGACGACGCATTAGTCGGCACCGATATGAAAAATGGGCCAGTCTATCAATACTACGTGCGTAACGGTCCTGTAGGCACGACCGTCATCACGTCATCACTCGACAACGTGGAACGTATTTATAGTTATCGCCATCTGGATCACTACCCGCTCTTTGTTTCAGTCGCCTTTTCAAATGATGAAGTTCTCACCGACTGGCGTGAAGAAACCATCCGTTTCAGTTTGGTGAGCACGATCGTCATTGCTCTTTTATGGATACTGGGCCTGCACCTCATTCGTCAGATTGCCAAGCGCGAACACGCACAATCCGAGTTGCGCGCGGCCAGGGACGATCTGGAAAGAATCAATGGGGAACTCGCTGCCCTGGCGCTGGAGGATGGCTTGACCGGATTAGCGAATCGGCGTCGTTTCGATGCCGCACTCGATGAAGAATATGCACGTGCCATGCGTAACGAGACCCCGCTCTCGCTGATCATGCTGGATGTCGATTTTTTCAAGAAATACAATGATGAGTACGGTCACCCGCAAGGCGATGAGTGCCTGAAAAAAATAAGCAAGACCTTGAAGACGGCCTCGGCACGACCAGGCGATTTGGTTGCACGATACGGCGGTGAGGAATTCGCCATCCTGTTACCCGGCGCCGATACTGCCGGTGCCGTCGCAGTAGCTGAACGCGTTCGCATGGCAATTCAAGCAATCAACATCGTACATGCGGAAAATGTGGGAGGTGCCGTCACTATCAGCGCCGGCGCAGCCTCGTTCATTCCATTCCGTAAAAATAATTCACCAGCCGATCTTGTACTGGCAGCCGACCAGGCGCTATACGAAGCCAAGGAAAGTGGACGGAATCGGGTTTGCGCCAGCGATAGCAGCAAACGTCAAGCATGAGCAAACAAGACTTCTTTTATTTCCTGCAACTCGAATTAAACATATTCTCTGGCTAGACATCCCGTCATCACTTAATGTGTAACGTGTGCCTACACTCCTCTCACTATTGAATCCGAAGTTGCATGCTTTCCATAACCCGGATGGTGAAATCGATGATGAAGTACCGGCCGATCCCAACTCCGGCAAGGTAGAACGCGGCATCCGTGCATCGCCGTGCACACTCCAGCTTGAAAGTCCCGGCGGCAAATAGATGGGCTAGCTGCTTTACTGAACAAGATGCATCAGACTGCCAACCATTCCTTGCGTATCGCTGCATCTAATTGAAAATCGTGCGACGTCCCCTCAAACACGATTTTCCCATGTCCCATTACATAGACGCGTTGGGAAATTTCCAAAGCGATATCGAGCTTCTGCTCTATCAGCAAAACCGATACCCCACGCTGGACCAATTCCTTTAGAAATTTCGCCACCAGCGCGACGATCTGCGGCGCCAGGCCTTCGGTCGGCTCGTCGATCATGATCAAGTCCGGATCACCCATCAGGCTGCGACACAAGGCCAGCATTTGCTGTTCGCCACCAGACAACACACCAGCTGCGACATGCTGACGTGCTTTTAAATGTGGAAACAAGCGATACATATCGTCCGCGCTCCAGCGCGACTGCCTGTTTCTTTTTTCGCCTAGTAATAGATTCTGTTCAACCGTCAGCGTGGGAAAGACGTCACGGCTTTCTGCGACATACGCCAAACCTTTTTGCGCAAGCTCAAAAGTCTTCAAACCCAGGCATTCATCGCCTTTGAACTTAAGCGTCCCGGTTGCCTCAACCATGCCCATTACCGCCTTGACCGTGGTGGAACGACCGACGCCATTGCGTCCCAGCAGACTGACGATCTCGCCTGGATAGACCACAAGATCAACGCCATGCAGTACATGACTTTTGCCATAGTAGGCATGCAGATTGCTGATTTCGAGCAGTGCATTCATACGCTGTTCTCGCTTTGCGCCGCACTACCCAGATACGCTTGCTGCACTTGTTGATTGCTGCGAATAGCATCCGGTGTATCGCACGCGATGATTTCGCCATACACCAAGACTGCCACGCGATCTGCCAGATCGAAAATTACATTCATGTCGTGCTCGACCATTAGCAGGGTCTTCCCGATGGTGACTTTGCGTATCAATTCAACTGCGGCTTCCGCTTCGGAGCGGCTCATGCCCGCCGTCGGCTCATCCAGCAAAATCACTTCAGCACCACCGGCGATCGTGATACCTATCTCCAGCGCACGTTGCTCGGCATAACTGAGCAAACCCGCCTCTATATTTCTTCTCGCCTGCAAACCAATTTCTTCCAGCACTTTTTCAGCACGCTCATTGACATCCTTTAAACCATTCAAGCGATGCCAGAATGAATAGCCATAGCCCAGCGACCATAACAATGCACAACGCACGTTTTCAAACACGCTTAAACGATGGAAGATGTTGGTGATTTGAAAGCTGCGAGATAGTCCGCGTCGATTGATCTGATGAGGTTTGCTACCGGCAATGCTGGTCCCGTTCAGCAAAATGTCGCCGCTATCCAGAGGAAAACGGCCCGAGATCAAATTAAACAATGTGGATTTTCCAGCGCCATTCGGCCCGATCAATGCATGCCGCTGCCCCTGCGTTATGTGCAAATTGGCCCCGCGTATGATCTCGGTTTTGCCAAAATTCTTGCGTACATTGATGAGCTCAATCGCGAGATTCGGTGGAGGCAGGACGGAACCCTCAGTTGCCGATATATGTGCACTCATACATGCACCTGCTGTTCTGCATCCAGATCTTTCGCATCGACTGGATTCCAGACCTGGACCAGTTTTTTCCTTGCAGTGATCCAGCCCAGCAAACCTGCAGCCATCAAGACTATCGCCAGCAACCAGCCGTATGCCTGCGCCGTATCAATAACGAAACCGAACAAAGGCAAGCTGCTGCCATCTGCTGCATGTAGAGTCAGGTGATACAGCATCTCGACCATCATCACGCATCCTGTCGCAAGCAACAGCGCTGCCACCAAAGCAACGCCCAGATGCGGCACTACATATCTGATTTTTCCACTTCCGGCCAGAGCGTGTGCTTGCATGAGCAAACCGGCAATCCCGCCGGGCGCATACATCACCATCAATACAAAAATCACACCGAAGTAAAGTTGCCAGGCGCTGGTAAAGCTCGACAACATCACCGTCAGAAACACGCCAATAACAGCACCGATCATCGGGCCGAAGAAAAATCCTGTGCCGCCAATCACGGTGAATAACAAGATAGAACCGGATCGCAAGGCGCTGACATTTTCGGCGCTGACGATTTCAAAATTTATCGCGGTCAAGCCGCCAGAAATACCGGCAAAGAATGCGGATAGCATCATGGTCAGATAACGCGCCCATTGCGGATCGTAGCCTATGTATTCCGCACGCTCGGGGTTGTCGCGCACTGCGTTGATGATGCGACCCAACGGGGTCTGCGTAAATGCGAACATCGCGATGGTGCTCATAAAGAGCCAGAATGCGATCAGGTAATAAACCTGAATTTGCGGCCCATAGCTGATCCCGAAAAAAGGCTCTCCCATCACGCGATTCGTCGAGATACCGCCTTCGCCGCCGAAAAATTTCGGGAACATCAGCGAGCATGCAAACACCAGCTCCACCATCCCTAGCGTGATCATCGCAAACGTCGTACCGGATTTTTTGGTCGTCACATAGCCAAACAGTGCTCCGAAGAACATGCCTGCAAAACCGCCCACCAATGGAATCAAGCTAACGGGGATAGTCACACTGCCGGCGGCAGCAAGATTGAGCGCATGAATCGCACAGAATGCGCCCAGGCCTGAATACACGGCATGCCCGAAGGACAGCATGCCGCCCTGTCCGAGCAACATGTTGTACGACAAGGCGAGAATGATGAAAGCGCCCATCTGGCACAGCAGCGATAGCGATGCACCCTTGTTGAAAATCAGCGGAGCAAGCAGCAAAGTCAGGGCAAATCCACCCCATACTATCCAGCGGCCACAATTGAAGTTTTGCACGCGCTAGCCTTCCCTCGATCCCATCAGACCTTTTGGCCTGAAGATCAATATAAGGACCAGCAAAAGATAAGGCAGGATCGGAGCAAGTTGTGAGATCGTTAGCTGCAGGGCGGCATAGCCGAATGTGTTTTGATCGATATTGAAGCCCAATGCAGCGAGCATGCTCAACATTGAGAAATCCAGCGCAACCGCAAAGGTCTGCAACACGCCTATCAGCAAGGATGCCAGCAAAGCACCTGTCAGCGATCCCATGCCACCAACCACGACAATGACAAAGATGATACTGCCCAAGGCGTGCGCCATATTCGGTTCGGTCACGAAGGCATTGCCACCTATCACGCCAGCCAAACCGGCCAGCGCACACCCACCGCCGAATACCCACATGAATACGCGCGGCACATTGTGCCCCAGCGCTTCGACCATGTGCGGATGCGTCAATGCCGCCTGAATCACCAAACCTATCCGGGTGCGCGTCAACATCAGATAGATCGCTACCAGCATCAGCACTGCAATCAACATCATGAACGCGCGATAGATCGGGAAGGTGGTGGTGTAGAGCGTGAACAGCGAACCCTGCAACTCGGCGGGAATGACATACGGCACCGCAACGCGTCCCCACAATAATTGCACCAGTTCGACGATCACGTAGGACAGGCCATAGGTAAACAGCAGCTCCGGGATCTGGCCATACTTATGTACCTTGCGCAGGCCGTAGCGTTCAACCAGCGCGCCGAGCAGACCGACCGCCAGCGGTGCCAGCACCAGCGCCGGCCAGAAGCCGATCGCAGTACTGATGCTGTAGGCGAAGTAAGCACCGATCATGTAGAAGCTGGCATGCGCAAAATTCAGCACACCCATCATGCTGAAAATAAGCGTCAATCCGGAAGACAGCATGAACAGCAGCAAGCCGTAGCTCAATCCGTTCAGCAATGAGATCAGCGTAAATTCCAAGAAACCGGTTTCCCTGTTTGATTGCAGCGCCTAAGGCGCGCCTACCTGTTTACGCGCGTGGCGCTAGGCCGGGTTGCGCAAGGTCTGCAATACAAAATCTGCAGCTTTGCAATACTACCTTGCTGTGCAATTAATTGGGACGTTTCATCTGGCAAGAGGTGGGCTGCGCCGCGACGTAAGCATCGATTTTCTGGTTGGTACGCCAGCCGTAACCGGTGCCTTCCTGATCGAATTTGACGTCGGTATCATTTTTCTTGACCCAGGTAGCGATGTACAAAGGTTGTTGTGCCTGATGATCGGATTTGCGCATGTCGACCTCACCGTTCAGGCTCTTTACTTTCATGCCTTCCATTGCCAGTGCAACATTCAGCGGATCAGTTGAGCCGCTTTCCATGAACGCCTTTCCCATCATCGCCATGATCGTATAGGGCGCAATCGCATAGTAGTCATCATTATATTTTTTCTTGAATTGATGAATGATGTCCTTGCCGGCATAGGTTTCGTTATTCAGATTCCAGTTGGCGATGTAGCGGACCCTATCCAGCCCGGCGGCACCCATCGCAGTTGGCACGCCTGTCGTCGCTGCATAATAAGTGTAAAAATTCGCTTTCAGATCCGCATCCTTCGCCGCCTTGATCAGCAAAGCCAGATCAGCACCCCAGTTGGCAGTGATGACGGTGTCTGCACCTGATGCCTTTATCTTGGCAATGTAGGGTGAAAAATCTTTTACCTGACCGATAGGATGCAAATCATCGCCGACTATCTGTATGTCCGGCCGTTTGCGAGCGAGGTAAATACGCGAGGTGCGCGAAACTTCCTGTCCCAATGCGTAATTCTGACCGATCACATACACTTTCTTGATGTTCGGATCCTTCGCCATATACGTGGTGAGCGATTCCATCTTCATTTCGGAATGTGCATCGAAACGGAAATGCCAGAAGCTGCATTTTCCGTTGGTTAAAACCGGATCACCGGCTGAGTGATTGAGGAATACAACTTCCTTGCCCGGATTGCGCTCGTTATGCTTGTTTACGGCATCCAGCAGCGCAATCGCAACGCCTGAACCATTGCCCTGCGTGATGTAGCGATAACCCTGATCAATGGCGGACTTCAACTGAATCAGCGATTCTTGCGGGCTGCCTTTGTTATCGAAACCCACCACTTCCAGCGTATGGTCTCCGCCCCATTTCTTTTGATTAGCCAATTCGGCGATAGTCTGAAAACTGTGCAAGAGATTTTGTCCGACAGGCGCAAATGGGCCGGACAAAGGATCGATAAAGGCGATTTTCACATTTTCGGCCTGTGCAATCGGCGCGTATGCACAGGAAAAAACGGCAGTGACGATCAAAGATAACGGCAAAGAGAAAGCGCGAAGTAGCATCGTATTTTCTTATAAGCAATAGTAGGCATTTTTATACCATATATATGGTAATTTTTGTTTCAAAAAATGCATCAAGGAAACTATTTCAGCCCTGCCGCATCTGATTTGATCTTCTCTGTCAAAATACGCGTTTTCGTCCTGCGCGTGGTCAAACCAAAGTATCAGAAATCAATCCATTTCCGTGATTGGAAACGTGGCCAAATCATTCCTCATTCGCTCTTGATCAGATACGCACTTTATTCAATCGCTCTTACTCGCAGGTTTGCAGAAATTCAAGGAATTGACATGAACGCCCCACTACCGCCGCAAGCTGGTCAACGCATAGACCAACTGCCACTTGCCAACTCCTTTGCCGATTTGCCGTCTGCGCATTACACGGCACTGATGCCAACACCGCTCCCCAAACCTTATCTGGTATGTGCCAGCGCCTCGGCCGCGGCCTTGATCGGCCTGGATATTGCCGATGCAGATGTGGGTGCAGATGCGGCGACTTTCATCGACGTCTTTACCGGCAATCAGATCCTTGCCGACTCCAAGCCTTTGTCTGCCGTGTATTCGGGTCATCAATTCGGCACATGGGCTGGACAGTTGGGTGATGGCCGCGCCATTCTGCTGGGCGATGTTGCTGCCCCCGCTATCGAACCATCCGGTCGCATGGAACTGCAATTGAAAGGTGCCGGTCTGACGCCTTACTCACGCATGGGCGATGGCCGCGCCGTGCTGCGCTCATCGATACGCGAATTTCTATGCTCTGAAGCGATGGCGGCCCTGGGCATTCCCACCACGCGCTCCTTATGCGTCACCGGCTCGGACCAGATCGTGATGCGGGAACAGCGTGAAACCGCCGCAGTCGCGACCCGCATGGCGCAAAGTTTCGTGCGCTTCGGCTCGTTCGAACACTGGTTTTACAATGAAAAACACGATGAACTGAAAACGTTGGCGGACTACGTCCTCGCCAATTTTTATCCGCAATTCAAGACTGCAGACAATCCCTACAAGGCGCTATTGACTGAAGTAACCATGCGCACGGCACACATGATTGCGCACTGGCAGGCGGTCGGCTTCATGCATGGCGTGATGAATACCGACAATATGTCGATACTCGGCCTGACGCTGGACTACGGTCCCTTCGGCTTCATGGAGGCATTCGACGCCACCCACATCTGCAATCACACCGATCAGCAAGGCCGCTACTCGTACGCGCGCCAACCGCAAATCGGTGAATGGAATTGCTATGCGCTGGGCCAGGCATTGTTGCCTTTGATCGGCGAAGTCGAAGAGACCCAAGCCGCCTTGCGCATCTACAAACCTGCCTTTGCCGAAAAATTCCAGGAGTTGATGCGCGCCAAACTAGGCTTGCAAACCAGCCAACCAGATGATGGAAAATTATTCGATGGTCTGTTTGAAGTACTGCACGGCAGTCACGCCGACTTCACGCTGTTCTTCCGTAGTCTGGGCAATGTGAAGATTGATGTCGCTGATAGTTGGGAAGCGGTACGCGATTTGTTTATAGATCGCCCCGCGTTTGATGTCTGGGCTCAGCAATATATTGCACGCCTTAAGGCCGAAAACAGCGCAGATGCGCCGCGCAAACTTGCAATGCACGCAGTCAACCCCAAATACGTTTTACGCAATTATCTGGCCCAAATCGCGATCGAAAAAGCGCAAAATAAGGACTTTTCCGAAGTCGCAAAATTATTGCAAGTCCTGGAAAAACCGTTTGACGAACAACCTGAAAACGAGAAATATGCAGCCTTACCGCCCGACTGGGCCAACGATCTGGAAGTGAGTTGTTCATCATGACTGAAAAAGTAATCAAGACCGACGCCGAATGGCGCGCAATGCTGGATGACGAACAGTACGACGTTACCCGTCACGCTGCGACTGAAGCGCCTTATTCCGGCCGCTACTGGGATCACCACGAACACGGCATTTACACTTGCGTGTGTTGCAATACGCCGCTGTTTGCATCCGATACCAAGTTCGACTCCGGTTGCGGCTGGCCTAGCTACTTCACGCCACTCAACCCGGAAAACGTGAAGGAAGTAGTCGATCGCGGCTACGGCATGATCCGTACCGAGGTCATCTGCAATGTCTGCGACGCGCATCTGGGTCACGTCTTCAACGACGGCCCACCACCAACAGGCTTACGCTATTGCATCAACTCGGCATCGCTGCGCTTCGATGCGACTCCCGACCTGACTGAAGGCACTTCTAAATGAAATTTCTGTTCGACCTTTTCCCAGTCATTCTTTTCTTCGTCGTATTTAAATGGGGTGAAGGCAATGCCGAAGCTGCACAGTCATTCGGCCAGCAATTTCTTGCCGGCCTGGTTTCTGGCGGGCAGGTCACCATCACGCAAGCCCCTATCTTGCTGGCAACCGCTATTGCAATCATCGCCACCATTTTCCAAATCGGTTATCTGCTTTCGCGCAAGAGAAAAGTCGATGGCACCTTGTGGCTTTCGCTGGCCATCATTGTATTCTTCGGCGGTGCAACGATTTACTTCCACAATGAAACGTTCATCAAGTGGAAACCTACCGTTCTGTACTGGTGTTTTGCCGCTGCACTACTGTTCAGCCAGATATTCCTGAAGAAAAATCTGATCCGCACCATGATGGAAAAGCAAATGACATTACCGGAAGGCGTATGGCGTCGAGTCAATCTGTCCTGGGTTGCCTTTTTCATGACCATGGGCTTGCTGAATCTGTATGTGGCTTTTAATTTTTCCACGGCAAGCTGGGTCAACTTCAAGTTATTCGGCGGTATGGGATTGATGTTTGCATTCATTATTGTGCAAAGTCTGTTGCTGTCAAAACATCTGAAAGAACCGCAATGAGCGACAGAATTGATCGTATCCGTGAGCGGCTCGTTGAAACTTTTGTACCATCGGAATGTCAACTGGTAGACGAGTCAGCATTACATGCAGGCCATGCTGGTGCTGCCTCAGGCGGTGGTCACTATCGACTGCGCATTGTTTCAGAAAGATTTGAAAAACAGGGTCGTTTACAACGCCATAGGCTGGTGTATGATTGCCTGGATGACATGATGCAAAGAGAAATACATGCGTTAGCCATTACCGCTTTGGCGCCATCAGAAATCTGACGCGCGCTGTAGTCAATAAAAATAGATCGATTGCCGTACCCTCTAATAAAATACTTCCATTAGGAATTTATATGACTTTCAAACCTGCTCATCTGCTGGTCGCATTATTCGTATCTGCTGCACTGCCTGCGATGGCACAAAATCTGGCTGTCGTGAATGGCAAACCGGTACCGTCTTCCCGCGCGGATGTGATGGTCAAGCAAATGGTTGCGCAAGGCCAGCAAGATACTCCGGAACTGCGCGCCATGATCAAGGATGAATTGATCAACCGCGAAATCCTGATCCAGGAAGCCGACAAGCTTGGTCTTGGCACTCATGCCGATGTCAAAAGCCAGGTCGAAATCGCTCGTCAATCGATCCTGATCCGCGCACTGGTTGCCGATTACCTGAAAAAGAATCCGGTCAAGGATGCAGACATCAAGGCTGAATATGACCGTTTCAAGGCACAAGCCAGCGACAAGGAATATCACGCTCGCCACATCCTGGTTGAAAAAGAAGAAGATGCAAAAGCCATCATCACCAAGCTGAAAGCCGGCGCCAAGTTCGAAGATCTGGCCAAGCAATCCAAAGATCCAGGTTCAGCAGCCAACGGCGGCGATCTGGATTGGGCAGCACCAGCAGCATTCGTCAAACCCTTCTCGGACGCGATGGTTTCCCTGCAAAAAGGTCAGTTGTACGACACACCGGTTAAAACACAATTCGGTTACCACGTGATCCGTCTGGATGATGTACGTGCAGCGAAGATCCCGACACTGGAAGAAGTCAAACCGCAAATCGCAGAAGGCCTGCAACAGAAAAAACTGCAAGCGTTCCAACAGCAACTGCGTACCAAAGCGAAGATTCAATAATCTTTTGCTGTGATGAAAAAAGCGCTCTTCGGGGCGCTTTTTTTATTGGGTTATTGGTTTTGGTTTTTTGGTGTTGATGGGTGTATGTCTTCGTATGGCGCAGTTGCCGGGGTGGCCCGGCTGCCACCTTCTTTCTTTGCTTCGACAAAGAAAGAAGGCAAAGAAAGGCGACCGCGAAGCCGCTGCCCTTCGGGTCCCCGTCTGTGCAAATCAAAAAATGGGAAGCGAACGAAACTCGCTTCGCTCAAACAGCGTTCACTTCTATTTCCATTTTTTGCTACGCACAAACGGCAGCGTCACAGCGGTTTAACTTCACCGGCAGTTCAGTAGCACTAGCACAGTCAAAGGCCAACTTAAAAAACAGCTCTACGAAATAGCTGATTCTGTTGCTCAGACTCTGGTTTTGGTTTTGGTTTTGGTTTTGGTTTTGGTTTTGGTTTTGGTTTTGGATTTGCAGTTGACATTAACCGCATGCGACGTTGCCAAGGCAAACGGTCGTCGGGCGGATAAAGAGCGCAAACCTGTTTGAGCCGAAGGCGAGTTTGTTTGTGCTCCCGACTGATGATTG
>NZ_JBHTCC010000006.1:0-27027 GCF_042665175.1 Herminiimonas aquatilis | reverse complement strand
TGATTACATCGAGATGTTCTACAACGTCAAACGACGTCATAATCATGCTGACCGGCTTTCGCCCGTCAACTATGAAAAGCAGTACTTCGAGAGGCTTGCGAGTGTCTAAGAAACTCGGGGCGATTCAGTTTACCTGATTTAGCAACAGGCAACGTTGAGGTTATAACCGTCGATTAATCCTAACTACCTGCTAACAAAAAGGAATGCTGATGGATTCGCTTACGTATCTCGAAGACACATCGATTCGATTGGATGCACTACGAGCACTAAGTCTTTTCAACGCGAATCCCGACGAACGGTTTGACCGGCTTACGCGTCTTGCTAAGCGTGTTTTCAATGTCCCAATAGCCAAGGTGACACTTGTGGGGCCTGAAATGGTGTACACCGTGTCCTGCGCTGGGGAGCAACAGGCGCCGATACAGCGAGACCTTTCATTCTGTTCTCATGCAATACACAGTGATGAAATCATGATCATCCCTGACACTCTTGACGACGGTCGATTTGCTGATAATCCCTTCGTCGTGGAGGATCCTCGCATCAGGTTTTATGCCGGCTGTCCGCTAGTTGTAATGAACGGCTGCCGATTAGGTACTCTCTGTCTTGTAGATAAGGTCCCTAGGAAGATGACGCAAGAAGATATCATTCTTTTAAAAGATTTAGCGGCGACTGTCGAACACGAACTAACAGCAATGCACATGGCCATTGTCGACGCGCTCACGGGATTGGTGAATCGTCGAGGCTTTGAAGCTCTGGCTGAGAGTCGGCTGAACGTTTGTAAGAACATACAGGGACAAGCCTCCTTACTTTTTTTTGACCTGAACGGTTTTAAGGCTATTAACGACACGTTCGGACACGCTGAAGGTGATCTCGCGTTACGTAACTTCGCTAACGCGTTGAAATTGGCTTTTCGTAGTACGGACATTGTTGCGCGACTGGGCGGGGATGAGTTTGCAGTCTTGTTGCTTGATTCAAGTCCGTCTGACACCGGTGTGGCGGTAGAACGCCTTCGAGGGATCGTCACTGCTCAAAACGACAGAGAAAAACGTGGATACGAACTCCGCTTCAGCGTTGGTCATGTCGATTATGATGGTCTAGAAGACGTAAACGTCAATCGAATGCTGCTCGACGGCGACACCAAAATGTATTTCGACAAGCGAAGATTGTCTGATTAAATTACCGTGAGGGGGCTTGCATCAGGGTGTCAGACCAATATCGGGAATATCAACTTTGTAAAATCGCTATTGTTGGCAGAAGCATCAATTGATTCTTTATCTCTCTTGAAACATCATATTTTTTCCAGTCACTGTGAACGTACGGCGAAAGCGACTTGGATCCAATCCATAAAGTTGACTGAAGGCCAGAGAAAAGTTGCTCCTGCTGGAGAAGCCGACGCGTTTCGCAACTTCGGCTACGGGTATTGCGGTCGTAATCAATAATTCACTAGCGCGACGTAGTCGGACTAGTCTGACTAAACTCATCGGCGATTGACCAAAGGCCCGCTGGAATGCGGCAGCAAATGCTGAACGACTCATGCCAGCAATCATCGCGAGACTATCCACTGTATAAGCGATGGCAGGATGCTCGAAAATAGCGTGTAATGCGCGGCTAAGTCGTTTGTCGCCTACTGCAGCTAGCCAAGGCAATGGTGAGGGATCGTTTTCACCCCATTGTCGCAACGCCAACACCAGACATTGCTTGAGCAATGCTTCTGTCAATACACTTGATCCTATTCCTGGTTGAGTAGATTCTGCTAGTAGCATCACAAACTGATCCCGAAGCCCATTGGCTCCATTAAAGCGCGCCACTAGGGGAACATCCAACGAGGTAAATAGGTCTGATCCACTGGCCAATTCCACGCGTATTTCGCCACAAACCGTGACGATACCTTGCAGCCCGTTTCCGACGACTAGGGTCGGCACTGACTCATGGGAAAACGATCCACACAAGCTAATTCGATGTTCAAGTTGGATAGATTCATGCGAGGCACTCTCGATACGATACGCAATCCCAGATGGCAAGAGCACGAAGGTATGCGGTTCGAGTTGAATAGGTGGCGAACCATGGACGGTGAGCGTGCCACGACCTTCCAGACAGTAATGCAGGCTTGCCGACTGGCAAGCATCGAGGCGCATTCCCCAGCCGTCACGTATGTCGCAGACCGTGAAATGGGTCACACCGATGTCAAGAGCGGCTAACAGATGATCCAAAATGATGTGCGGCGAAGAAGAGAGTTCAGGCATTTGAATACCTCGACATCAATTTCAAACTTAAGAAAAGCAAGCAAGTCTATTGTGCCATTTTGATGCCGGAGGTATACCATTTTTCAGACTACATTTGCCCTAAATGATGAACTCAAATATTTGACTTCAATAAAATGCCGAAAGAGAATACAACAACGAGTCAGTTCATTTCCCAAGTCTCATGGACGAACGCGCACGATCGTTTTACCCTTACGGCGCTCGGTACGATTGAAGACAGCGACGGCGTCGTCGAGGGTCGTGACAGTGCCGATGTTCGTCCGTAGTCTTCCATCCCGCACTCGCTGAACGATCTCACTCAGTTGGGCGCGATCGGACTCAACTACAAAATCGACTGCCAAACCGTTAGTAGGCTTTACTTCGACTGGGCCAGCAATAGTCACCAGCGTTCCTCCGGTTCGAATCAACGCAGCGGATCGCTTACCGATGTCACCGCCGAAAATATCGAAAACAAGATCAACTGTGCCGACGTCTTCCAGGGTGTCGTTGTCGAGATCAATAAACTCCTGTGCGCCGAAATCTAGAACCGTCTTACGATCGGCAGCGCGTCCGGTACCGATAACGTACGCGCCAACTTCACGTGCAAGTTGCACTACCATCGAACCGACGACCCCCGCTGCGCCGTGCGCAATGATGCTTTGTCCCGTTCGAAGACGACCGTGTTCAAACAGTCCTTGCCACGCAGTCAGCCCGGGCATTGGCAGACTCGCTCCCACCGTGAAGTCGACGTCACCAGGTAAGGGTGCTAAGTTGCGCGCTTCAACTGCAATGTACTCTGCCAGGGTACCGTCACGCGTCCAGTCTGTGAGGCCGAATACACGTTGTCCGATCGACAGTCCTGTTGTGCCATAGCCGAGAGCAGTGACTACTCCCGCCAGCTCGTGTCCGGGGATCGACGGTGTTCTATCACGACCGTTGCGATCAGTCCAGGTTGGGGGCCACGTCAGTTCATCCCAAGTGAATCCCGCTGCATGGACCTGAACAACAACATCGTTTATTGCTGCTTGCGGTTCCGGACGTTTTACTAACTTCATTCCGGCCGTTCC
Organism: Herminiimonas aquatilis; assembly: GCF_042665175.1. NCBI lineage: Bacteria > Pseudomonadati > Pseudomonadota > Betaproteobacteria > Burkholderiales > Oxalobacteraceae > Herminiimonas > Herminiimonas aquatilis. Next base: position 23,723 of record NZ_JBHTCC010000006.1, on the reverse strand, counting down.
TGCAGTTTGGTCTGCCACCACAATTGCTTTCATCGTTTGCCTCCATATATCGATTTGTTTAAATTGTCTGATTTCGTATAGCCGGGGAGATGGTGCTTTCTCATGTGTAGATGACAGTTTGGAAATCAGATGCGTTTAGCATTTTTAATGCTGTAGCTCGGCTTATACATGGTCACGAATTCTTCCGCCGCAGTGGGATGAACGGCCATGGTGCGATCGAAATCTTCTTTCGTGACACCGGCCTTTAGAGCAACGCCAAGTAGTTGTACCATCTCGCCAGCGTCATGTCCGAGAATATGGGCGCCTAGAACTTTGCGGCTCACTGCATCAACAATCAGTTTCATGATCGTTTTTTCCACGCGGCCAGAAATCGTCGTCTTCATCGGGCGGAACTCGGCGCGATAGATATCAAGCTCGGAATGGCGTTTGACAGCATCTTCTTCAGACAGACCCACTGTGCCTATTTCTGGTTGAGAAAATACAGCTGTTGCGATTACATCGTGATCAGGAGCTGTTGGATTGTTTTTGTATTCCGTTTCGATGAAACACATGGCTTCATGGATTGCAACTGGTGTCAGTTGTACTCGATCAGTAACGTCTCCCAGCGCGTAAATATTGGGGACGTTGGTACGGGAATATTTGTCTACGATGATTGCGCCACGTTCGTTAATCTCGACGCCAGCAGCTTCCAGTCCGAGCCCTTGGGTGTTTGGATCGCGTCCAAGCGCGAGCATGACGGAATCGACGACCATTGACTCGCCGTTCTTTGTCTTCGCCATGAGACCACCTTCCGCAGTCTTCGAGATGTTTTCGATAACGTCGGTGAGCATAATGCGGATTCCCTTCTCCGTCATTGCCTTGTGCAGGCCATGACGCATGTCTTGGTCGAAACGCGATAGAATTTCTTTACCGCGGTAGATCAACGTTACATGTGCACCAAGGCCATGGAAAATATTGGCGAACTCGACGGCGATATAGCCGCCACCGGCAATCAGGATCGATCGTGGCAACTCTGGAAGGTCAAAAGCTTCATTGGACGAAATGCAGAGTTCGTGGCCCGGTAGTGCAGCATGCGGATTTGGCGTACCACCGGTGGCAATGACGATTTTCTCTGCGGTGACGGTCCTGCCGGTTTTAGTTAAGCGAATAGTGTGCGCATCGATCAACTCCGCGCGACTCTCGACGATCTCAACGCCATTGTTCTCTAAGCCTTGTCGATAAAGGCCTTCGAGCCGAGCAATTTCTTTATCCTTAGCAGCAGTCAGCTTCTTCCAGTTGAACGTATTTTTACCGACCTCCCATCCGTAACCCACAGCATCCTCAAAATGCTCATGAAATTGAGATGCGTAGACAAAAAGCTTCTTCGGTACACAACCGCGGATGACGCAAGTGCCGCCGAATCTGTATTCTTCGGCAATTGCAACTCGCTTGCCGAGTGACGCGGCAAGTCGGCTCGCCCTCACTCCACCCGATCCACCGCCAATTACAAACAAATCATAGTCATAGGTAATCATTCAATTTTCCTTGGAATTCAACTGCTATTAAATTAGTACTTTATTAGGCATTACGATTCGAAATTAAAATACTGGCCGCGGCTATCTTTTTGTTCTATTGCTATGCACAGATCACCGCAGGACGCGCCTACTTCATTGTGTCAGGCCAATAGTTTTCGGTAGTGGATGAAGGCAGAGCGATCGGCGATACGGTCGTAAAGCTGCCTGGCGTTATGATTGGATTCATGCGTCAGCCAGTACACACGGGATGCCCCACGACTTTTCGCATCTGCATACACATGCTCAATCAGCGCGCGACCTACGCCACTACCACGTCCGTCTTCTGCAACAAAAAGATCTTGAAGATAGCAGTCATCGCTCGTCGTCCAAGCTGATCGATGATAGATCGAATGCACTAGTCCTACTGCTTGTCCGTCCATCATTGCCAGCGCTGCATGTATCGGTTCAGTCGGATCCAAGAAGCGAGCCCAAGTCTCGAACGTCACTGATTCGGGAATATCAACTTTGTAAAATCGCTGATAGCCTTTCCACAGTGGAAGCCATATTTCAAAATTTTTGTTTTCAATGGCCTTGATTTCGATTGATTGCATGGAATGCTCCTGAAATTCAGATTGTTGCCTCGCTACTGTATGTCGGAAGGATCAATTGGTTTTCGTTCTTTGAGAGAGTTATTCAGCGAGAGGTTTCACACCGTATTTTTGATAGTAGGTACTCTTGATTTCATCCTGGCTTCGGCGAGGATCGGCAAAAACATGCGCGGGGGACAACAACGGGGCGATTGAAGTCGTCTCAATTTTGACAACGTGATCGACGGGATATTCTGGACCGTTCGTCGCACGAACCCAGTCAGCGATCATCGAATGCTCGTCGTCGCTTGACGGTAATAGGAACGCTCGGCCCTTGAATCGATAACCGCGTCTTTGGAAAATATCAACCACGTTAATCTCGACGGCAGGATTTCGTTTCAAGTTCTGTATTGTCCGGGGCGATGCGATATCAGCAAAGTAGAGAGCGCCGTTTTTGACGGTCAAAGACGCTTTCGGCGAAAGATTGGGTGTTCCATCTTCATTGACCGTCGCAACGAACGATAGCATCGCTTGCTTGATGATCGTCTCCATATCTTCGGTGATTTCAATCATAGACATGGGGTTTCCCCAATAGCTGCGAGATTGAGCGTTGCGAGTGCTTTTTCTCTCGCTAATATGGATTGATTTTGGTCTAAAAATGCAGTTGCTTGCACGGAGAGAAATTGCAGATTTTTCAATCCAATGCAGTCGAGCACTGCTGACAGATATGGCGTGAGAAAGTCGGGTTGGTTGGCTCGCTCACCGGTAAAGACACCGCCGGCAGCAATACCGATAAAGACTGGACGATCTCGGAGCATCCCCACCTTCCCAGTTGGCGTTGATTTGAACGTGCGGCCGGCGCGAAGAATTTGGTCTATCCACGCCTTGAGAACCGAGGGAACGGTTAAGTTGTTCATGGGTGTTCCGATGACAATCACATCGGCCGCATCGACTTCCTGAATAAGCGTCTCCGAAAGTTCCAACGCACCCTTCAGCGGAGCTGCCAAAGTGACTGGCGACGATAGGGTAGTCGCATAGTCTGACGAAGCGTGCGGGAGAGGAGCTGCGGCAAAGTCTCGTCGGCTGATGCGCGCATTGGGCTCAATTTCAAGAAGTTTTTTTACGATCCCAGCTGAAAGTTGGCGGCTGTGTGATTCTGGACGCGGGCTGCAATCAATATGAAGGATGTTCATGCGAACGATCCTGATAGTTTTGCAAAGCTAGTTACGGCTATTTTCATCGGTTATTTCCCTTAATTAGTTGCCGTCACTTCGAGTCCGCGTTGCACTGCCGGACGAGCGAGGCCACGGTTGAGCCATGCCTGCACATGAAGAAGGTGGTCGAAGTTTACGAGTTCACGCGCTTCGTAAAAGCCGATCAGGTTACGCACCCAGCCGAGCAATGAAATATCGGCGATGCTGTAATCAGAACCCATCACCCAGTCGCGATCGGCGAGCCGGTTGTCTAGAACTCGGAGTAGTCGCGCTGATTCGTTTACATAACGGTCACGTGGGCGTTTGTCTTCATATGCTTTGCCGGCAAATTTGTTGAAGAAACCGACCTGACCGAACATCGGACCGACTCCACCCATTTGCCACATTACCCACTGGATCGTCTCGTAGCGAGTGTTCAGATCGGTCGAGATGAATTGTCCTGTCTTGTCGGCAAGATAGAGAAGGATCGCGCCCGATTCGAACAATGCAAGCGGTGTGCCGTTCGGTCCGTTCGGGTCGTAGATTGCGGGAATCTTGCCGTTGGGGTTGAGTGCAATAAAGGCCGGGTCGTGGTTTTCGTTCGCCATGATGTCGATTCTATGCGGCTCGTAAGCGAGGCCTGTTTCTTCAAGCATGATGCCAACCTTCACTCCATTGGGTGTCGGAAGAGAAAACAGTTGCAGGCGATCGGGATACTGCGCTGGCCATCGTTTGAAAATTGGATGATCGGGTGTCACTTTCTTTCTCCTGAATTTGTCAGTATTCAGATCGAGCCAGCCGGCGGAACGGCCGGATAATCTTTTTCGGGATCGAACACATTATTGAAAAAATTTGTTAGAGAAAACATCGCCACCATTGAGACGATTTCCATGATGTTCGCGTCTGTGTAGCCAACATCGCGAACGGCTTGTACATCGGTGTCATTAACTTGGCCACGGTTTTCGATAACTTTGCGTGCAAACTGAACGGCGGCATCGCGCTTTGGATCGCTGGAATGTCCCTTACGAGCGAGGATGATTTCATCGGCTGGCAGCTTAGCCATGTTTGCTGCATAGGTGTGAACTGCCAAGCAGTAATTACAGCCATTTACCTCAGAGACAACGAGACTGATCGCTTCACGCGTCTTCATGTCGAGCGCCTTGTTCAAGGAGCCTCGGAAGGTGGCCCATGCATTGAACGCGATCGGGCTCTGCGCAAAGGTTGCCAACATATTTGGGGTGAATCCAAGGCTTTTGCTGAATGCATCGAGAGTCGGTTTCGAATCAGCCGGTACCTGTTCCGGTTTTAGAGCAGTTGCTCTTGGCATCGTAGTATTCCTTTAATTATGGCTTTATCTGATGGCGCATTTCAGTGACCAGCACTTTGTCCGCCGTCGACGTGGAGAATCTCTCCAGTGATGAACGGTGCGGATTCGAGAAAGAGGATGGCATCGGCGATATCGCTTGTTTCACCCAAACGTCCAATAGGGTTAAAAGTTCCAAGCACTTCGTGAATTTCAGGAGGGTGCATCGGCGTCTTTATGTTGCCAGGAGCGACGGCGTTCACACGAATTCCTTTCTTCGCATATTCGATTGCAAGTGATTTTGTTGCGGCATTGATGCCACCTTTTGTCAACGCCGCCAAGACTGAGTAAACCCCACTGATTGCTACTTGGTCGATGCTGGCAGTAATGCTTACCACGTGGCCGCTCGAATGCTTTTCCATTTCAGCAATTGCGAGTTGCGTAATGTGATAGAAGCCCGCCATGTTTACGTTCATTACAGCTGCGTAATCTTCTACCGTGTGTTCGGTGAACGGCTTTCCGATGTAGATACCGGCGTTGTTTACCAGCGTATCAATTCGGCCAAATCGTGCGACTCCTTCGGAGATGACGCGTCGAGCGGTTGCAGGATCGCCGATGTCGCCAGCGATGTTCAATATATTGTCGTCATCTGATGGTCCGATCGAACGCGAGGTTGCTACGATTCTGTAGTCTAGCTTTCGGAATGCCTGCACTATCTTAGCGCCGATGCCTTGCGATGCACCTGTGACAACAACAACCTTCTGTGACTTGTTCATGCGTTATTCCTGAAAGTATTATTCAAATGTCGATCATCGATCCATACGAAAAACCAGACACGTTCCTCAAAATCTTTAGGTGATGCATCTGGGTTTGGCATTACGCTCCTATCACATGGCATCTTCTATAACCTGAAGATGTCAGGTGACCGGATTGCATTTAGATCGAACCGGCCGGAGCAACGGCGGGGAAGTCCTTCTCAGGATCAAACACGTTATTGATGAAGTTCGTCAGGGAGTACATTGCCACCAAGGCAACAATTTCCATGATGTTCGCATCTGTGTAGCCAGCATCACGGACAATTTTCAAATCGGCATCATTGACCTGACCACGGTTCTCGGTGACTTTACGTGCAAACTGAACGGCGGCATCGCGCTTTGGATCGTTAGCACGACCTTTCCGAGCGAGAATGATTTCATCGGCTGGCAGTTTGGCCATATGTTGCGCTGTAAAGCTGTGAACTGTCAGACAGTAGTTGCAACCGTTCACTTCAGAAACAGCGAGACCGATGCTGTCACGTGTCTTCACGTCGAGTGCCTTGCTCAAGGAACCGAGGAGGGTGGCCCATGCGTTGAACGCGATCGGGCTCTGTGCGAAAGTTGCCATCATGTTCGGGGTGAAGCCGATGTTCTTGGTGAACATTTCGAGAGTTGCTTTTGAATCGGCTGGTACTTGTTCTGGTTTTAAAGCGGCAGTTCTTGTCATCATGATCTCCGTAAGTAAAGTAAGTTGCTGATTTCACTAATTGGGGAAGTACATCTTGGAATCTTCCCTCGTGTTAGTAGCCTTCACTTTAGGCTTGCCAGACACAAATTTCGAGACGAGCTTTGCTCAATAGAATGCTCAAAAAGATCAAAATAAAATTTATCAATCCGCAGCACCGCGGCATGGGGTGGTGTGCCTTCTATTTCTTCGAGGCTGCAGACTGAAAGTGAAGACATTACTTCACCTCGCGCGATAGACGTCGACATTGCCCCGGCGTCATTCCCATTTTTTCGGTGAATATTCTCCTGAATGCCGCAACTGATCGATAGCCAACTGCATCAGCCACAGCCTCAGTGGTCATTCCAGGCTTCTTCAGTTCGTTGGCGGCCATGCTCATTCGGATATCCGTCAGAAGTTCTATTGCTGAACGTCCCAGTTTGTCTTGAAAGTGCCGAACGAAGGTAGCGCGTGACATGTTGCACAAGTCGGCCAGATCAGGAAGATTCCACGGACGTGCCGGATTAGTGAACATGGCTGAAATGGCCGGAGTCAATCGTGAATGGCCGGCAAGCGCTAACAGACCTGGCGGTGCCTGTTCGGATTCACTCGCTGCCCGCAGTGCCAATGTGAACAGCGCCGAAGTAAGTGAGTTGAGGATTGCGCATCCGCCTGGTTTATCGCCTGCAGATTCGACGCGCATCAGTTCTACGAGGCTGACTAAGTGGTTCGAAGCAGACTTAATGCTCCCCTCACTGTGGCCATCTATGGCACGCACTATTAAAGTCGCAGGTAGATAATCGTGAATCATCCGATCGTGAGGCGGTTCTATGAAGAATCGCCCACACAGCATGTCCAAATGTTCTCCCGGACTTTCATTTTCGCTGAGCGTCCATCCTGCAGAACCTTGGCGATTGTGGGTAGTCCCCGGCGGATGCCCGCTGCCATCGTGCAGCACATGTGCAGACCCGTGAGGTAACAGCACGATATCGCCGGCCAGCAATTCCCTGTTCGTCTTCGTTTCCGGATCTTCGATAATGGCTCGGCCATTGAGTACGACGTGATAGGGGATTTCATGAGCTGCAGACTGGGACCAAGCCACACGCCATGGGGCGCCATAGGTGCAGTGAACCTCTAGCTTGCCAGTGATGGTGATCATTTGCAGGAGACGGCTTAGCCAGTCGACTTGAGACATAGATCCTCGGAAACTTGAAACGCTGATTGCGGTTGTACACCGGCTCTACGTACGACAGAGTTTAATGCGCGACCTGATCGTACATGTAGAACGTAAATTTTTCCAAGGAATTGGTTTGCACATACGAAGAACCCAGAGGCGTTTCCAAGACTTTTCCTAGACGCCTCTGGGATTTGTTTGCATCACTTTTATGTCCCTCCAGAAGGAGGGGCAATATGACCGGATAAAGTTCAGACGAAATTCAGTACTTCGGTCACCGGACGACGTGGCTTCTGCGCCCAATTTCCTGCACGCTCCACTCCAATGGACAACAGCATAACTGGCACTTCGTTTTTGGTCAGTCCGAACTCACGATGTACCCCATCAGCATCGAAACCAATCATCGGCGTCGAGCCCAGGCCGAACGAACGTGCTGCATAGATCATCGCTGCCGCGCCAAAGGTGGCAGTGCGCATTGCTTCGTCGCGCTGACGCTGCGGCTGATCAAAGTAAAGGCCACGTGCAGGGTTCTCCCATTCCGGCACCATCGTTGCTGGCATAACGCCCGCTTTCACCAGTGGCGCTAAGCGCTCCGGTATTACACTGGAATCGGCTAACTGACCGCAGATGATGAAGGTAACGGCCGCTTCAGTAATCGGAGGTTGGCCCCAAGCAATCGGACTCAGCTTAGCTTTAGCTTCCGGTGTACGTACGGCGATGAAGCGCCAGTTCTGCAAGTGGAAAGATGTTGGTGCGGCCGTGCCGATGCGAACGAGCTCATAGATTTGCTCATCGCTTAAGGTGGCGGCAGGGTCGTAATACTTGGCGGAAGAGCGGCTCAAAATACATTCAATGACGGGGTTGGTCTGGGTGGTTCCGTTAAACATGGTTATTCCTAGGGGTGAAGGGATAAGTTGAGGACAAGAAGGTATTTACTTGGCAGGCGTGGTCAGTTCTTTGTCGTTGCTATCAACAACGAATATGGCCAAGAGTTTTGCTGCTTTGGTTTTGCTCGCATTCCGACTTACGGAATGGTTCGCACCTGGCGGTTCAGACCAGCTCTCACCAGCGCGGTACACGCGCACATCACCATCATTGACTTTCGATTCGATCGCACCAGATACCACGTACGCGTATATGAAAGCCGACTTCGCGTGGTTATGAGGTAATGAGGCCGTGCCTGGTGGATACTCGACTTCGACGGCGATGAGTGATTTGCCCGGCAGATTGGGAATTGTTTGTTCAAAATTCGGCTTCACAATTTCGTTGGACTCATGCGCTATAACACCAGTGCTGACGAACATTGCAACTGTTGTGCAAAGTGCAATCAGAATCGGATGAACGATCTTGTTCGAATGTCTCATGTTGACCTTAGAATTTTGAGTGTTAATGTTGGAATATTCTGTACCATCGATGGTATGAATAATAGAACCAAGACGCGCCATTTTTGTGTGTACTAAGAAAGATGGAGTGGTGGACGCTTCATACTCACAAGTTCCATCACATCATGCAGATCATCTGCAGATGAGATCGCAAGTGTCAGCCATTTCCCATCAGTGTATGTTCGAGCTTCATCGTAGAACTTAAGCAATTGAGGGCTCCAGGCATAACGCCGCTCTTCAAACTTTTCTCGCTCCGCGCCACCCAAAACCACCAGAACTGAAAACTGTCTGAATGCGGGTATTAACGTACAGAACGCCTTAGTCTTCTTGTAGCGAAGAGACCAACCGCGTTTCTTGCCGCCATAGATCCAATCTGGTTCGAAGACATCCGGGTAGGAAGCCCCGATCCAGTTCCTCATCTCATTCCAATGCTTGAATGCCTCCTGTCCGATCCAGTTGCGGATTGTGCGTTCATCGGGGGGCGTTAATTTGTCGGAGATTCTCTCGCCAATTTGGGGAGACTGTTCCATGTTGCTTTCCTCATGTTTCAAATTTATTGCTCTGGTGTAGCGGATGTATACTCTTCCTGCAAATGAGATTGGCCTCTTGGATTTTTCTTGTGTATATCGCGTTGACCTTAGAATATCGCACAGTAATTTGAAAATATTCTGTACCATCGATGGTGTGAAAAAAAGAACCAAGACTTCCCATTTTTGTGTGTACTAAGAATATGAATCCAAATCTGAAAATTCAACTTGATCGGACAGCGAAGTTGTCGTTGTCTGAGCAAATTTGTGTAAGCATTTGCCGGGCAATAGAGTCAGGTCTTCTTGCACCTGGAACTCGATTACCCTCATGGCAGGGTCTAGCCGCACAGCTTGGTGTGGCTCGTGGCACAGTTCAAGCGGCCTATGAACGGTTATCTGATTCTCAGATGATCGAAACCTTCGGGGCAAAGGGAACTCGCGTAGCTCCGCGACTTCACACGACGGCTGGAAAACCAGAAGCGCCGCAACCCGGGGCTTTTATGAAAACCTATCAGGAGATGATGGCCGGTCCGGCGATCTTTCAGCTCGGCATTCCAGCGATGGAAGGGTTCCCGGATAAACTTTTCGCACGTGCACGCTCTTCCAATTTATTGAAGACTGGATCTTTTTCATCACTGGTTTATCCAGATCCGAGAGGAGAGATTGAACTGCGTAAAGAGGTCGCAGGCTATCTCTCCATTTCTAGAAATCTTCACTGCTTTCCGGAGCAGGTGTTTATTACTTCAGGATACAGTTCTGGCTTAGGTCTTGTACTACGCGTGTTAGGTTTGGATGGTCGAAAGGTTTGGATGGAAGAACCTGGTTTCCTTCTTACCCGGAAGGGATTGGAGCTCGCTCGTTTGAATATTGTTCCAGTACCAGTGGACGCCGAAGGTCTCGATGTGGACTACGGAATCAAGAACGCCGCGGACGCCGCGTTAGCCGTGGTGACGCCTGGACAACAAGCGCCATTGGGTACAACTCTGTCTTTGAGACGACGGCTTCAATTACTTGAGTGGGCAGCAGCGAATAACGCCTGGATCATCGAAGATGATTACCTCAGTGAGTTGCAACTAGAAGGCAGACCAGCACCTGCTTTAGCATCTTTGGACGAAGGAAAAAGAGTTATCCATATAGGTTCTTTCAGCAAGACTATTAGTCCAGGGCTGCGACTTGGATTTGTAGTTGTACCAGTCGAATTGGCTGAGGCATTTTCCGAGATAGTTGCAACACTTGCTCCTGCTCCATCGCCCGTAATTCAACTCGCCACGGCTCAATTTATGCATGATGGGCACTACATTCAGCGGGTACGTCGACTCAAGCGTCTATATTCTGCACAGAGTGACGGGTTATGCGAACAGTTACGAATGCGTGATGCAGAATGGATTAAGGCGGGTTTGGCAGTACTTCTCAGACTTCCTGCCGGCGCGCCCGACGTGCAAATCGTTCGGGAAGCAAGGAACATTGGTATCGCACCGTCGCCTTTGTCGGCGTGGTTTGCTACTCCATCTAGAGCCTTACCCGGTCTTTTACTCGGCATTGCTTCTGCACCTGAACGGTACGTCGCTAAATCGTGTCGCCAATTGTTCGAGATTATCGACCGATATTGCTAACTAAAAATTGCTTGGACAAGTATTCATCAATCCAAAAGAATACGATATTGATCCTATTTTAGAAGTAACTTTGACATGACGTCGCGTAACACTACTGCTTGATTGTGTTGTTCATCTTTAGCGCCGTATACGAGCGTTATCGACCGACCGGCAGCATCTGCGAGTAATAATTGCATTTGCTGCAATTTTTCTGTCTCAGCAAGTTCGCTTCGATAGCGTTGCTGGAAAACTTCCCAATGTTGCGGCTCGTGTCCGAACCATTTTCGCAATTCGTCGGTCGGTGCCAGTTCGCGCGCCCATTGATCAAGTTTGAGTGATTCTTTGCTACGTCCGCGAGGCCAGAGACGGTCAACCAACACTCGATATCCATCATTTTCGGATGGATCTTCATATGCTCGACGAATCGAAATCACTGAGGGTTTATTGGCTAAATTGGACATTTTCTGTTCCTCAACGATTCATTCAATCAAGACGTTTTTGCACCGTATCACGCAAAATCGGCAAAAGTTTACTTTCGAACCAGGGATTGCGAGTCATCCAACTAACGCAACGCCATGACGGATGCGGCAACGGAAAAAAAGCGGGTAAAAAAGAGGCAAACGCTTCGACTCTATCCGTTTGTAATCGAGGAGCCGTTGGCGGCAAATAGCGCGCTTGCGCATAACTTCCAACTAACAATGTCAAATGATCCGGCGGTAGTTGTGCCAAAATTTTGTCATGCCACAGTGGTGCGCATTCGGGACGTGGTGGTAAATCGCCACTTTTTCCTTTACCTGGATAACAAAATCCCATTGGCATGATGGCGACTTTTTCTGGATTGTAAAAATCTTGTGGTGATATACCAAGCCATTCTCGCAAACGCGCGCCGCTTTGATCGTCCCAGGGAATGCCACTGGCATGAACCTTCGTACCAGGCGCTTGTGAGATGATCAAAATTCGCGCCGTTCTGCTGAATTGCACCACCGGACGAGGGCCTAAGGGTAAATTTGGGGCGCAGTTAGTACAGGCAGCAATTTCCGCATGTAGCATTTTCGTACTTCGAACCATTTTTCTTACCTGGAAGTTTTTCGAGAAGTTGCGACGGGTGGTACTGACGTCGGATAAACAATACTATCCCACTCGTTGATAAATGCTTTACGCTTTAAATATTTCGCGATACTGAGTACTACGGTTGGTGAGCTACCATTCTAATGTTGAAAGTTTCAAGGAGAGCGAAATGGGATTGTGGGATGCTATTTGTGACAATGTTCTTTGCCCAGTGGGAGATGTAATTAAGGATGTCGTCGAGGGAACTGGTCGTGGAATCGATAAAGCAGTCAATGTGGTGGTAATCGATGGTGTCTGCGGAAGCATTGATAAAGTGGTTGAAGTTGTTTCAGAAAATCCTGGAAAAACAGCGCTTGTTGCAGGTGTTGCGGTAGTCACTGGCGGAGCCGCATTTGCGTTCGCGGGGCCAATTGCTGCAACTTTAGGAAGCGCGGGTGTACTTGGTTCGGCTAGCACTGGAACCGCAATCAGTGCTTTAACGGGCGCAGCATTGGAAAGTGCATCTTTAGCTGCTCTCGGTGGTGGTGCATTAGCTGCTGGTGGTAGTGGAATGGCTGCTGGCGCAACTGCTGTTGCCGTAAGTGGCGTCGCTGTAGGTGGTGTTGCATCGAGTGTTGTTGTTTCTAATGTCTGACTATATTTGACGAAGTTCTCTGATGCCGCATTTATTGCCGCATCAGAGAGATCTATGGCAGCAATGCTACTTAACTTGCATCACTCTTCATCGGAAGATAACGAGAGGACCATGCGGTAATTAGATCGGCGACATAGTCGGCATCCCGACGTTGCGTCAGCAAATGGTCTGCATCATCCAGAGAAATGAAGCTCTTAGGATGTTTGGCTGCGGTGAAGATATTCGCAGCATTTTCTATATATACCGTGTCGTCGCTAGGTGCGTGCATCACCAACAATGGCCGTTTCAAGGCCGCGATGTGCGAGCGCAAATCGTGCTCGCGTAAAGCATCAATTAAATTCTTGCGTACAACAAAAGGACGACCAGCTAGATGAACTTCGGCCTCGCCGTCTGCTTCGATCTTTTCCAAAGCAGCCGGATCGAACTGATGCAGCACATGCTTTAAATCGTATGGTGCTCCGATCGTCACGACGGCACGAATATTAGGCATCGTGCCTGCTGCCATCAATGATGCTGCGCCTCCCAAACTATGACCGATTAATAATGAAGGTTCCTTACCAGCCGCCGTCATAGCCTGGCCGGCAGCAACTAAATCAGCCACATCAGCGGCAAAGGTCGAATCACCGAATTTGCCCTGACTAGCACCCAATCCAGCAAAATCAAAACGCAAGACACCGACACCACGTGCGCCCAAAGCACGTGTTGTCCGCGTCGCGGCAAGACTGTCTTTGCCACAGGTAAAGCAGTGCGCAAAAATCGCCCATGCATTAGGTGTTTCGGGCCCTTCAATGCGACCAGATAGTCGGTAACCTTTAGGTCCTTCAAAATCAAATATCTGCGATGCCATGGTCATCCTTTATATGCAATTTCTAACTTCGTCAATTTAGATGCATGCTACTTTATTTTGTGGAATGTTTGCCAGTGGATTAGATTTCATACTCTCATTGAGATGCTACTGCCTTCTTTTTGATTCTTATTGAATTCAACAAACAAGATATAGGGACACGCATTAATAGGGCTGCAGAATTTTTTTGCGAATCGACTCGTGTTAGGATTTCGCGCACCGTTTAACGATTAAAGGTAAGAATGTCCAGCAATCCTGCTACAAAAGCGCATAAGCTGAAAATCGATCTCCAGTACTATGATGCCAAACACCAATCGTTGCTGGCAGAAGGGACTTACCGGACGCTTGGCACTGCTGCCAAAGTAAAGTCATTTAAAACGACAAGTGAAATTTTCCTGGCAGATTTCCTGAACTACTTCTTGATTCATCGGGCCAACAATCCTAGCTATGCTACTTATAAAGCTCGACGCAAGTATCTTAAACAAGCTAGCGATTGGATAGACGGCGTCCTTAATATCAATGACACGATCAATTGCCTACAGGGTAGCGAAGGTCTGCAAGAGAAAGTAGGTGAAGCAGTAAGTCTTTCTGTTGCGAGTGTTATGTTTGGATTGACGGCGGCAGATTGGACAACGATTCCTGAGCAACGCGGGCTGACCGCTCATCCGACGTTTGACTTCGAGCGAATTTTGGTGGGGATCACGAACAAGAATGAAGTCATTCAGATCGAGGCGAAGGGGAGCTTCGTCAAGGACAACAACGTAAATCAGGAAGCCGTCGTAGCACAAGCTCGAAAAATCGAAAAAAAGAAAATCAAAATTGCAAAGGCGGGCGCTTACAAACATCCCGCATTTGCACGCTATGGGATGATCGCCTCTATAGATCCAAGCAATACTGCGAAATGCCTGTTACTCGATCCGCCAAGCGATCAGGTGCCGGGTAATCCTAGCGATATCAAGATCGCCAGTCGGTTGGAATATGTCGCTTCGATTGTATCTCTGTTAGCGCCAAAAGCCAGTCTGGCAGATGCCCTAGAAACACGTGCGGCACTGTGGCGGCAAGGGAAGGCATCAGACGAACCTGAGACTCTTCGCTCAAAAACAGGGCACGCATATACCGCGCGTAACTATGTGGAGGATTTCTTTGCGAATGGCAAAGTGTGGATGGAGGATCGCGACATAGTCGGTCAGGTTTACTGTAATAAATCCGGTCGAGCATTCTTCCTCGGCTTACACGGAGATGTGATCCGTACTGCAATCCAACAAGACCCCAAAGTGATCATTCAGGCACACTACGAGCCGAGCTCGAAGCAGTTAGAGATTCTTGCAAGGCCAGTTCACTTAGATCAAGACATAAAAGACGCACCTCGTTATATGTCCATGATCTTTCATACAGCGTCCAGCGGAGTGGTTCTTGGCTTTCCCAGTGATAGTTATTCTGGACTCGGATGATGGCATTGGCTCTCGGCGAACTGCACCCGAAAATCGATATTGAATGTTGATCTACATGATGTGATGAAGCTTGTGAGTATGAAGTGTCCTTCGCTCTCTCAATCTTGGTACACACAAAAATTTGGAATCTTGGTCCTTTTATTCATGTCATTGATGGTACAAAATATTTTTACATTAATGCCAAAATTCTAAAATTGACATGAGATACACGAGCGAAACTCAAACCACAAAGCTCGTCTGCAGGAAGCGAAAGCTTCAATCCCACAAGAACAATAAATTTGAGACATCAAATGTTTAAATTATTCGTAGCGCAGCCATCCCATTTTTTAACACACCACAATGGATAGCAATCAAATTGCACGATCCATGAGCGAGTCTGGACAAAAGACTGATTTGTCCTGCGCCGAAGCTGCGGGAGCTATGGTTGGAATTCTCACTAGACTTCAGTCTCAAATAGCAGGTGACGATTTAAATTATTTGATAGCACTCGGAGGAGTACTATTTCGAGAAGGATTAAGGGAATTTGAAGGGTCAAAAAAGGCTCAAGAAATTATTCATAAGGCACGGTCTTTACAAAAACAATAATTGTTGATTGCTGTCGAGTTGTCCGCCAAATTTTTTTGGCATTTACTTACTTTATTCGAATCATGTCGATTTCATATCCAGCGTACCCACTTTCCCGCTCAGTAACAGATCTAGATGTTTTCATCGCTCGGACTGCTCATGACCTTATTAATTGCTTTATTGGCTTATGTCCCAGTAAGACGTCTAGAGATTACCAACACGATGTGTTTGCGAAGGTCCAGGTTATTGATGACCCTCGAATTGAAAACCCTTCTGAAATCTTTATGCAATTCTTGGATGAGTCCGAGCGGGGTAAGGATTTTGTGGAGATAACCCAGGCACCTTTGTTAAACGCCACGGCTTATTATTGTCGGGCATTGGATGCGAACGACAAAGGTCTAACTTTCGCTGCTTGGTCGTATTTGGTTGACGCCAATTATTGGTGTGGGTTTTCCTCTTCTTACAGAGGTGTAGCGAATGCGAGAGAGAACACTATTGCAGATACTACAGTGCAAGTGAAAACTCAGCAGAGTTCAAAGGCTGGAACTGGCAAAGGGATAAAGAGCATGCCCTACAAGTTGGAAGCGGAACAGCTTGCGCGCACGATGAAAAAAAGATGGCCATCTCGCCGGCAAGCCACACTCGGCGTTTTGGATAAGCTCAATCAAGATTATGCTAAACGTAATCAATCATTTCCGCTGAAGTACGACGCAATTTTCATTCATTTTGGAACGCTAAAAGACGCCAACGAGCTGTTCGATAAATAAACGAAACTGCGATATCTCCTGCAAGCCAACTAGTACCTGCATTTAAGTAGCAAATGGTTCACGCCATTTGCGCTTTTCATCACTTCCCGATCCCCTTAAGCAGTATCTCTTACTGTCCCCGCATACTTCATTGTCGTCGCTCTGGCTCGGCGATGTGACGTATTTTCTTCTTTCCCATATCACCAGTTCTATTTTCTGTCATGAAGATATTCAAGAATCTCGTTACGAGATTCTTGAATATCTTCATTTCCGTTCGCGCTTGATTTTTCTAAACTTGTCTCGTTGTAACCAACTTCATTCAAGGAGAAATAAATGCATACAACAGCCAATTTTTTAACCAATGTAATTCGTATCAAACGGCTTAAGGAGAAGACCGGTTTAGGAAACAGCAGCGTATATAACAAGCTCAATTTCAAAAGCAAATACTACGATTGTGATTTTCCGAAACCTATCCAGTTAGGGGTCAGTTCAGTGGGATGGATCGAAGGGGAGGTAGATATTTGGCTCAGCAGCCGTCAACGCACGAAAGCCTAAGACTCAATCTACATAACTTATAAACAGGAAAGAAAACGTGAAAACACCAAATCAAGAAGCAGCATCATCGGACTTAACAACGCAACAGTTCATTGATCAGCTGGATGCCTTACAGCCTTGCGCGCAACAGAAAAACACCGCGCACTTTCAAAAACTGTATCCGGCAATCGAGCGTGCATTGTCTCGCAAGGTCTCACAGAAGCAACTTGTATCTCAATTAGAAAAGATGGATTTGAAACTGTCCATTGGCGGCTTTCGTGCGCAGTTAAAGGCAGAGCAGGATCGTCGAAAAGAGTGCGGGGATGTTTTGCCGTGCAGTTTATGTGGATCACTTTTGCCACATATGGAGAAAGTCAGTAGCAGCATTGCTGCCGCGTTTGCTAACAAAGATATGAATAAGTAACGAGCAGGGGTGTGACGCAGTTCATTCTGTGCGCACCCAACGACATGAATGACATGCAGCCATGCTGCAGACAATACTAACAAGGATACAAATGAAATCTAAAGCGAAACGCAATTTGACTACAGCACTCAAAGTGAATCGTTCAATGTTAAACGAAGACAAAAACATGCTGAAGTTATGTCAAGACAGTAAAAACTCCGAATCTGCCAACTCCATACATGCAAGCTGGCCGGCTGCAATTCCACGTCGATCGTCCGCAATATATAACCTGACTTTTGCAGAGACTGGCACGCGTAAATCACTTGTGCAAGGTCATCTCAGCTCTATGATCGATCAGCTCGTGACGGAGGTAGAACGTGAATAATTTTCTTGAGCCGTTTCCTTATCCAAAACGTTATTACGTTGATGTTCAGGATTCTATCGAAGAGTTGATACAAAACGTACAAGCGCCCGATGCATTGATTGCCATGGAAGTTGGCAGTTGCATGAGCATCGTTACCCAACCGTTATATGACGTTCGTCTGCCTACAGGGCAAGTTCGCCCTCTATCAATGAATTGGGCTGTGATAGCAGATTCCGGTGAGCGCAAATCGGCAGTGCATGCCATTGTAGCCAAGCCGATTTATGAATTCGATCAAAAGATGAAGGATAAATACGACGTTCAATTTGAACATTACAGAGCGGAGTTGGATTTTTGGAAATCAGTTTTGTCAGGACTCAAGCAGAGGCTCGTTAAGCTGACGCGCGAAGACGCATGCATCAAGGATATCAAAGAGCGCATGTTGGTACATGCGAAAGCAAAGCCTGTAAAGCCGAGACCGCGTCGCATCATGCGCAAACTCACAAATGAGCGTGCAATGATGGAGGCACTTGAGGGATGCGGCGAATCCATTGGGTTTGTCAGTGACGAAGGACACGTTTTGGTTAAAGGCGGAGCGCTTGAGCGCGTTGGTATCAACAATTCGTTGTGGGATGGCGCAGAGTTGGTGATGGACCGCAGTGAAGGTGTACAACTCCACGTCAAGGAGCCGCGGATGAGTATATCGTTCATGATTCAACGATTGATATTTAAGGATTTTTTGGGAAAACGTGGAGATGAGCTAAGAGGGTCAGGAAACTGGGCACGGTATCTAATTGGTGATCCCAGAACTAGGAAGGGTACTCGTTTCATTTTTACAGTTAATCCACCATATATGCATTTGCCAAAACTGCAAGCCAGAATGAGGGAGTTGCTGGAAGAGTATGAGCGACGTATCGATTTAGGGAAGATCGAACGTGACATCTTGGAATTTTCCGAGGATGCAATCAGACGCTGGATTGAACTATCAAACGAAATCGAATTTATGTTGCGGCCATCGCAGTACCTGCATGATATCGATGACTTTGCTTCCAAGGTGCTGGAAATTACCAGCCGCTTGGCAGGTGTGATGCATGTGTTCTCATCGCAGGAAGGTAAGATTTCAGTCGAGACACTTCAACGAGCTTTCGATATCGTTGGATGGCACATTGATGAATTCAAACGTCTTTTTTCGCCAGAGTTTGCTGTTTCAGAAGTGGTTATCAACGCGATGAAAGTGGAGGACTATTTATATCGATACGTTTGGCAGGCTAATTACACGTCTGTCCTTAAAAACCATGCGCTCAATTTCGGACCTATACGCACAAAAGCCAAGTTTCAACCGGCTTTGGATTGTCTGGAGTCACTAGGACGTATTCAGATCGGGGTTGGTCTAAAAGGCGAACGTTATATCAATCTGCATCAGGCTTACTTCCATGCAAAGCAGTTTCCAGCGCTGCAAAACTTTTGAAGTGATTGACAGATTGATCAAGTAAATAAAAAATGTTCTTAGATTTCCATGCGATTCATGCTGCTAACAGCATGAATCGCATATTTTTTGCCTGCTTCAAATGATTTCTTAAAATTTTCTCTTTCGTCGGTGCGGCAGCGGGCTTTCCGTCCGGACGAACTTCCCTCGAAAAATTGATCACTCGTTTGACTCATGCTTGTACGTCGATGGTAGCGTGTTGCGCTCTCTTGATTGCGCTTCAATCCACGTGACCCTCTGCATCTGCATGAGGCGGCTTGTACAACCTCTTAAACCACTATGTAAGGCAGGCCGCTCTGTTTTTGATGATGCTTTCTTTTTGCTCGCCTGTCATTGCTTGAATACGTGCAGGACCTAGATGACGTTCTGGTCGTCTTGCAATGCCTTGATCTTTCAATGACCGATGATCGACTCTGCTTGAATGTCCGTTTCTTTCAAGTGACGCATTCTGAAGAGCGGCACTTATCTGTCTCATTTTAATTATTTCCTCTCTAAGCTCGACTGGACTCTTCCCACCACTGTCTTTCCTGCATCCGCCGTTTTCTGGCTGCTTTGAGTTATATCGCTTGAACATATGTTCGGGTTTGCGATCAATACCATCATCCAAACGATCAGAAAACATCAAATGGAGGTGTGTGTTGGTTGCTCCTTGAATCGAAGATCGTGGTTGATGGATAGCATACTCATAGGGTTTTTCGCCTATTATTTTCTCTATGTATTCATCGACTAAATCTAGCGTTTGTTTCAACGTCAATTCCGAAGGAAGTGCAATTTCATGCTCCCGGTACACCGCTCCGTTCGCACGTTCGTGTTTGTCTCCCGCCTTCCAAAATGCATGTGGATCGTCGTCGGTCCATTGGGGCATGTTGCCGTGACCGGTTGCCACTAGGTCATCACGTTGATTGTATTTACCCTTTCTGCTGATATAAGCAGCGTGATTTGCTGCTGTGCCTTTCTTGCCGCTCTTGATGCAGTGATGGAAGCTTGCCATTTTCATTTATCCTCATGTCCACATTAAAAAGCCAGCGAGTGTCTTCGCTGGCTGCTTGTGAGATGAAGTAATACCGGTAGTCTTTTGAGGAAATCTTGAGAAAGGTTAAGTGCGCGTCCTTATATCACCCCTCTATTAGCTCTTGTTTATTCAACGATCACTATCTCCATCATCAAGTACCTGTATTACTGTCTCGCATAACATAGGTAGAGATGTAAAAAAGATATTGAATGAATAGTGATGAGATCTAACTTAGAAGAGCAGTCCATGCTCTGCAAACGAGAATGTACCTTCCTCTCCAATAATGAAATGATCTAATACGCGTACGTCGATTGATTCCAGAAGAGACTTAAGACGATTAGTAAGCTGCTTGTCTGCTTCACTAGGATGTGTGCTACCAGAAGGATGGTTATGTGCCAGGATCATTGATGCAGCGTTCAATGACATCGCACGTTGCACTATCGCGCGAGGATACACAGACGTCTGATGGATCGTCCCAAAGAACAGTGGCTCATAAGCAAGCACACGATGCTGTGTGTCCATGAACACAACCGCAAACACCTCCCTCTTCTCATTGAGGAGTTGTAGGCGCAAATAGTCCTTCACATCCTTTGGACTTGTTAGCTTAGGACCGTGCTTGATTACGTGTTCATCTAAGATTTCAATCGCTCTGTGCACTATCCAGGTATCTACTGCTGTTAGGTCATGCAGGAATTCGCTCCAATGGCGGAGAGAATTGGTATCTTGTTTCTCTTCACATACGTTGATGGTGGTAGTCATATGACCTCCGGATAGAGGAATGCGCCCGGCATGAAAGGAAGGCACTTCCTGATTGTGTTGAATATGAAGTTGCAAATAAAAAGACCGCCGAGGCGGTCTTGATTTAGTGGGAGAGGGATGCAGGTATAAATACGCAGCATGTATTGCTCATTGATTGTCATGAGATTAAAACCTCTGCTGCATTAAAACAATGCGGCTACGATGAATGAATCCTGTATTTCCTCCTGCTACCTGTACTTTCCACCATTCGGAATTTTGCGGATGCGTCTGGAACGAATTGCCACTCTTGACACGTCCTATGATTGCGCTCTGTCCATTAGCTTGTGCACGCACGTTTGTGTAGCCATCTGGATCGTCGATGACAGCCTCAACAGAAAAGTCCTTTACTGGTTGCGTTCCAACTTGTTTGCCATTGTCCGTAAGTACACCGTTTGCAAATACGTATCGATGCGCCTGATTATTTTCTCCTTGCATGGTGACGACGATAGAGTCGCCACTGCGCTCTGCTTCATAGATGTCTGAGCATGTCCCAAATGTCGGATAGCTCTGCGCACCGCTGGCTTTAATCGATACGAAATTGAATAGAGCAGGACAAGCGGAGCCACCAAGGTTTTCAATAAGAACGAATTGGTCCTCTCCAATAAGAAAAGACTCTTTGATCGACAGTGAGGAGTTCGCCTGAATGACTGGCTTTGCCAAACGGCCATTGAGGATGAGTTGAGTATGTTGATTAGTCGTGAGATGGCCGTAACGCGTTTCTAATAAATCGACACCTTCTTTGTCTACGTTAGCTAAGGTCGTTTCATCATGCACGTGCTCAGTCGGCACAACGTTCTCTACAGGTGTCTGCGGAATGGATAAATCAAGTCCTGCTACGATTTGATCTCTTGGTGATGGAGGCTTGCGCCCCACATTGGTGAATTCCATCAGCAAACTAATCGCTACTGAAGCAACGAAGACGATGATGGCGGCGATCGACCATCTCCGCTGTGATTGATTGAACTCTTCGAGGCTGCTCCAGTTACCGGCTCTCCATGCTAACTCACGTCCCTTCAAGCCAAGCCAGATGCTTACGCCAATGCCGACTACGGGAATGAGTGCGAGCAGCCCCCACCAAACCCGGAATCGGATGCTCCAAATGACGTTCAATAAAAAACCTCCCCAGCACCAGCCGTGAACGCCGGCAGGGAGTGGCTCTGATACAGCCTTAGCGATAGTCGGTTTTGATGTTGAGATGAGCTTTACGGCTTGAGGCGCGCCGCATTCGGGGCAATGCGTCGCGCTATCGGGAATTTCTTTAGTGCAGGCGTGGCAAGAGGTCATAGCCATTTGTTCCTATATCTGAAAGGTACTTTTATTCTTTTATGGGGATAGCTGCGTAGCAGCCTGAGCCGCTACTGCCGTTTTATCTTCCGATGAATATTCCAAGAATCATCGTCAAGGCGAACATGCCTATCCATGTCCAGAAGTAGGCAGGGCTTTGATTGAACGCTTTAGCGCGTTTCCACAGAAAGACAGGGACCAAGAAGAAATACTTCCCGAAGCTGGACGTATCGACGCCGTCTTGTTTCAACCGGGCGTCTTCTCCAGCAGATAGCCCAATGTTGAGTATTAGCGAGATGTACCAGTACTTACTAGTAGCCATCGCATGTGCTGCCTCATATTCATTTTGTGCAAGTACACCAGCCACAAGGCTTTCCAGAATCAAACCAATCAAAGGTGCGAATGCGAGGATCCACACCACCGTACTGCTAACAGCTACAGTTGGTGAAGCTGCCTTGATAGCGGGCGCACCACATTTTGGACAAGCAGGAGCACTCACGTGAATTTGATGAGAGCAGTGCTGGCAGTTTAGAAATGAACTCATTTTTTCCTTTAGTTGGAAGTTAGTTAAATTGGGTATTCCCTAAGAGAACAAGAAGGCCGAGTGCTGCAAAAGTGACGGCGACAATCGATAAGGTTTTCAGGGGCTTTCGTTGCTGCAGGCTGATTGCGCCGAGTATCAGGCTGCTCACTCCTAAGATGCCGACGCCCAAGATCGCATCTTTGTCGTGCGTCCCCTCAACACCCACGCTGCCTAGGAACGCCAGGCCAGCAAAAATTGCAGAGACGATGCCCATCCATCCTGATTCCTCTGCGGACTTAGTGGCTACTGCTTGAACCGCACCGCATTGCGGGCAGGATGGGGCGCTTTCATGAATTTCTTTACTGCATCCGCGGCAAAAGACCATGGTTATTTCCTTATTAAAATCAAACTCAAAGTGTTATTGAATAATAACAACAAACTCAAAGTGTGTGGAGGTTTGGAGCATCTAAAGTCATCCTCGCGTGGTGACAGAAAAACAAATCAAAAGATGTAATGCCCAGCTTCTCTTCGCTTCGAATATCCGTCGAATTCGATTGGAGAAAGGCTTTACGCAAGAGCGAGTTGCTGAGTTGGCAGACCTGCATACGAACTACGTCAGTTCGGTTGAACGGGGCGAACGCAACATTTCTATTTGCAATATCGAACGCATCGCCTTCGCCCTAGACGTGCCGATGTCTCGGCTTTTGGAAGCCGTATAGCATCGGATCGTTTATAACAGCGCGGTCGTTTGCCACAATGCTCGACTTTTCAATGCTGCCCCAGGGCCAAACCAAGCCGAATCCAGCCGATGGTCAACACTCTTGGCTCGCCGTTCATGGTCCACATAAGCAGTAATGGCATTCAGCAGCCCAAAAGCTGTTCCCTTCGCCGAAGGTAGTTCGGCACCTCGTCCTTTTCCTTCATAGATGTTTTTGACCTGACGCATGGTGCGATCCATGTATTGCCGCCCGTTGTGATCGGTTGGAATAGAGAAGAGGGTGCGCAAGAAAGCATCTGCTTCCTGATCCTTGAGTTTGCGTTCTGCCAGCTTGGTCATGCGGTATCGGAAGTTATCCCAGGCAGAAAACGAAATACCCAATTCCTTCTTGACCAGATCCGGCTCGAAGGTCGTGCTATGCGGCACCTTCACGACGTCTTTGTGAATCGCCCCGGCTTTACTAGACACATCTGAGCCTATAAATTTATAGGTTAACGGAGGTGTTATGAGTGCAAAGCGATATACAGAAGAATTCAAGATTGAAGCAGTCAAACAGGTCACAGAACG
>NZ_JBHTCC010000005.1:0-151179 GCF_042665175.1 Herminiimonas aquatilis | reverse complement strand
TACTCGCAGGCTCAATTGAATGCTGTTGCCAGACAACTCAATGAACGACCGAGAAAAACTTTAAACTACGAAACGCCGGCTCAACGGTTTTATCAATCTGTTGCATCCACCGGTTGAAACCGCCACCAAAGCGGTCATTCCCATGTTCATTGCCGGAGTTGAACTCCGAGTCAGACCACACGTCTTTTCCGTGGCCTGACCTTAATAGCAGCGATTAGAACGCTAACAAATACCAATAGCACTAATGCCAATTGGACCCAGCGACTACCGAGTAAATAAAACGAAGACTCATCAACCCCCGTTGAAGACTTCCTATTCCGTGACGTGTAAGTTTCCTCCAGATATAAAAACGGCGGTTAAATCAACACAAAGTACTGATTTAACCGCCGCGTCAAGCAAGGCTATAGTTACTGAAATTTCTTTAACATCGCTGTTGCGACCGCTTTAGCCGATTGCGGATTCTGTCCACTTATCAGTTCACGATCTTCCACAACGTTTTCGCTCCATGCTTTGGCTTCGCTAAACTTCGCACCAGCCGAAGTCAGGCCATCTTGAGGAAACAGTTTCATTTGGCCGCCGTTAAGAAAGCCTTTGGATTGCTCTTCTTCTTCGTTGGTGAATGCTGTCATCTTGTAGTCTTTATAAATCCAATTTGACGATGGCGCGTTACGCTTTCCTTCTTCAAGCGACTTCACATATGAACTAGCATCTGAGATCGTAGAGAGCAATGCAATGGTCCCGTGACACGTAGTACCAGTTACTTTGTTATTGGCATGGAAGTTATTCAAGAGCTGACCAAGTTCACGATCTTTCAACAAATCCTGCATTGGTGCGTGTCCACCAGGAACAAACACTGCATCAAATTTCTCATAGCCGATCTTTTTAACCTGCTTAAGACTAATTACTGGCGAGCCGGTTTTCGAAGTGAGTTTAAGTGTCGTCAACAATGCGCGACTTTCTTTACGAGCTTGTTCATCGCCACCAAAGAAATTCACGTCATCCGACTTTTGATCTACTGAAGGAGCCTTTCCAGTTGGGGTCGCAAACACAACGTTATGGCCGGCTTTCAAAAATACTTCTACTGGCTGCATCAGTTCGTTTAGAAAGAAACCAGTCGTCATAGTTTTCCCTGCACGTAAATTGAGGTGATCTGAGTCTGATAGCACCACCAATACGGTTCCTGCATTCGCGAGACTCGCGCTAGCTGCCAGCAAAGCAGTAATAAGAGTTTTTTTCATTTGTGTTCCTTATTGATTATGTGCGAAACATTCGCTCATTCAGTAATGAATCGTAACGAGTTAAGTCGCAGCGATAAATACACATAAATCGAATTCACATATTCCTGTATGTAACAAACGGAGTTGCGTACTAACTTAAGGAAGGTGCCGTCGCTATCAGTTTTCAACCGTGAGCGAATCTATTCGCCTATTTATGAGGCCAGGCCTCTAATGCGATTTTTGATACTCCTTTCAAGACTCCTGCGCCACACCGTCTCTGGCTTGAATGGATGTTGAACTGCGTCGAATACTGACCCGGAATTGGAGTGACCCCCTAGGGCTGGACCATTTAGGTCCGAAGAATTAAGCCGCTTGCAGAACAGGTTGTGGCCAAAGGTCTCGCCGATCAGGCCGAAATCAGTCAATCTCGGCTGCTGCTTGCACCATGGGATTTTGTCCCAAGAATGTTGACGCAAGCCCGTTATAGAAACGGTAGCTA
Source organism: Herminiimonas aquatilis (assembly GCF_042665175.1). NCBI lineage: Bacteria > Pseudomonadati > Pseudomonadota > Betaproteobacteria > Burkholderiales > Oxalobacteraceae > Herminiimonas > Herminiimonas aquatilis. Next base: position 149,463 of record NZ_JBHTCC010000005.1, on the reverse strand, counting down.
CTCCCCAATGACAGAGGCACGATAGTAAAGCAGTTTCATGCTCTTTGAATTTGATCTGCAAATATGTGGCAGGATATGCCCGTTTTGAAGCGAAGGGAATGCCTGATGTGGGTCCTTCATTAAAGCAGCCGATACGGCGGTTTGATGCATTCGCAGGATGGGTGTTTTATTGGTAGAGATGTATCGCCATGGATGCGATTTGTCAGGTGCAGAAATGGGATGCGCGTCAAGCCGAATTCTCGGTGCCGAATTCGGCTTTGGCAAAGAGTTCCGCTGTCCATTCTGCAAAGGCCCGCACCTTTGCCGACAGATGTCGATTGGGCGGATACAGCATCCATACGGGAACGACTTCGGACACATATCCGTCCAGCACGGGTACCAACTGACCTGATGTGGTGTACTCGTTGGCGATAAACGCCGGTAGCTGGATCAACCCTATGCCGGAGCATGCGGCGACAGCGCAGATGTCGAAGTCATTGATGGCGACGCGCGGTCGGCCTAGTATCGGCGTCTGGGTACCTTCCTGCTCATAAATAAACGGATAGATCTTGCCGGTTTTAGATGAGAAAAAACTGACGACCTGATGGCGTTCCAGTTCTTCCAGATTCTTGGGCGCACCATGTTTGTCCAGGTAGGAGGGTGCTGCATACGTGATCATGCGGAAGTCGCCCAGGCGTCTGGCCACCAGTGATTCGTCATTGATATCGCCGCCGCGAATCACGCAATCGATCCCTTCATGCACCAGATCGACTGGCCGGTCGGAACAACCCATTTCGAGGTCAATTTCAGGATAGCGATTGAAGAAGTCCGCCAGGGCCGGTGCAATGATGCGGCGTCCGACTGCGCCGGGAACGTCGACACGCAATCTACCTTTGGGCGACATGGCGGCATGACTGACGGCTGCTTCGGTTTCCTCCAGCTCACTTAACAAACGTATCGCACGTTCGTAATATCCGGCACCTTCCGGTGTCACGCTGACATGACGCGTGGTGCGATTCAATAATTTGACGCGCAAGCGTTTTTCCAATGCGATCACTTGCGCAGACACAGTCGCCTTCGGCAGGTTTAGTGAAACTGCCGCCTTGGTGAAGCTCATTAATTCAACCACGCGCGTAAAGGCCAGCATTGTGTCAAAGCGATCCATCCGGTCATCCCGATATCGATTAAAGTTGTTGTGATTCTAGTTTATTTATCTCTGTTCTCGCTGCACCGGATGGAACTTGTGCACGGCATCAGGACGTCTTTTTTAACGTAGATATCAAGTGCAATCTCATTTTACCCAACAGGAAATCGCATGATTACTCTTTATACGTGGACCACGCCGAATGGGCGCAAGCCGGCCATCATGCTGGAAGAACTCGGCGTGCCTTATCAGGTGCGTTTGATCGATCTCGGCAACGACGAGCAGTTCGCGCCTTCCTTCCTGGCAGTTTCGCCAAACAGCAAAATTCCAGCTATCGTCGATGAAGATGCGGAGGGAGGACCGCTGCCGATTTTCGAGAGCGGGGCGATCCTGACGTATCTGGCAGAAAAGCACGACCGCTTCCTGCCAGCCTCCGGCCGCGCGCTATAAAACACTGGAGTGGTTGCATTGGCAGATTGCCGGGCTGGGACCGATGCTGGGGCAGCTCGGATTTTTCGGAGTGCGCTCCAAAGATAAATCGCCGCTCGCAATCGATCGTTTCGTCACAGAGTCGGATCGTTTGTTGACGGTGATGGACGAGCGACTTGCCACCCATACCTATCTGGCCGGAGATGACTATACGATTGCGGATATTGCGTGCTACCCGTGGACAGTGGCGGCGACGACGCATTTGAAAGATGTATTGGCTGAGAGTCTGGCCACCAAACCAGCCGTGCATCGCTGGTTGCAAACGGTAGGTGAACGCCCTGCAGTGCAAAAAGGGATGGCTGTTCCCAAGATATGAGGCGGGAATGAAAAAGGCTCGATAGTAATATCGAGCCTTTTTTGAGAAGTAAGGATTGTGTTGCTTTACTGACTTGCTACTCACTTCTGTCGACAGCTGTTCGAGACTTTTCCGTTGCCTGTCAGTTGGTCGCTTGCTTGTAAATCGGCCACGCGCGCATCGCGGTCGCGGCAATCGACAATAACTTGTCACGATCGCCGCCACTATCCCTGGCTTGCGTCGACATGCCTTGTATCACCGTTGTATAAAAACTCGCAAGCGCAGCGGCATCGGTATCCGGTGCCAGCTCACCGTCGGTAATTCCTTTTTCTATTCTGCTCACGATTAAGTTTTCGACATTGTCGCGACGCTCGGTCATGGCGCTTTGCACATGCTCTGACGATGCAGAGCAATTAGTCGCAGCCGTTACTACCAGGCAGCCGGGCGGATGACTAGGGCAGGTGTTATCAACGGCGCTGCTTTGCAGCAGGCGCTCAATGGCATCGCGTGCTGTCGGTGCCTGATTGAACAGACACTGCAAGGCATCGCAACTCTTGGTCGAATAGCGCTCTACCGCTTCCAGAAACAGCTTTTCCTTGTCGCCAAAAGCGGCATACAAACTCGGCGGCGTAATACCCATAGCCGACGTCAATTCCTGCAGCGATGCAGCTTCATAACCGTAGCGCCAAAACACCAGCATTGCCCGTTCGAGCGCAACTTCGCGGTCGAAAGAGAGCGGCCGGCCAGTCTTTTTACGCGGCTTTTCGGATTTATTTTCTATTTCCATAGTGATCGATATTAAACCTCTTGACACACGAAAACAAGCGCTATAAAGTCACAAACTTAAATTCGTAGTGATCGCTATTAAATATGATGTTTGCATGACAAAGCGTCATTTCCAGAATGGCATTTCTTTAAAATATGCTCACAGAGCATCAGTTTTTGCGTCAAATCTGATCGACTGTCCAGAAATTATAGATAGTTCTTCATAAATATCAGTATTTATCTTTAATTGATGGATTTATATACTTCTTCCATCGAAATAGGTTCCTTGGGGTAACACAATGAAAAATTCAATTTCGCGTCGGTTTTCGCGCCACTTATATCAAGCCACCGCAGTTGCCGCAAGTACATTGGTGATCTCTGTTGCAATGCACAACGGCGCTTTCCAGGACGCGATATACGACGGTGCCCTGACCGGCGGCGCATTGTGGGCCAGCGCCACTTCGATCGGTTCTTTTGCACAATCGACATCAGCAGAGCATCACTAAGATGAGTTCGACCGGCACAACTCTGCACAGTTCAGCATTGGATCCGTGGACCACGACGTTTACAGCGTCAGCAGAGTCGCGCGAAATTGGTTTGCGCGTGTTTGGTAAAAACACCGGAAAAAATGCGATTGCAGAACAATTGCCTTTGGTCGTTTATTTTCACGGTGGCTACTTCACTTGCGGTGCGGTGGAAGACGCCGATGGCATTGCCCGTGCCTTGTCGGAAAAAGCAGTCGTCGTGGCGGTGGATTATCCGCTGGCCGGCGATGCCTCTTTCCCCGATATCACAGAAGTGGCGTTCGAAGCCTTGCAATGGGCATACGACCATGCGGCCGGTTTGGGCGCAGACGGCACGCGCGTGATGGTGGGCGGTGACCAGGCGGGCGGCAATCTGGCTGCTGCAGTCGCGATGATAGCCCGCGACCGATTGACATCCACCAGTCGTGGCATCTGCCTCAAAGGCCAGATTCTGATTACACCGATGCTGGACCCGAGCCAATCATCCAAGTCCATGAAGGCACTCGGCAAATGCGTTTGCCAGCAAGGTTGGGCGGCGTATCTGCCATCGACCAGCGATGCCTTGCATCCATATGCAGCTCCTGCACAGTCGCGCCGCCTCGGCGGCTTGGTCCCGGCCTTGGTGATCACTGCACAAAATGATGCCTTGCGCGATGAAGCTGAACAGTATGCATCCAGTTTGATCACTGCTGGTGTGCCGGTTCAGGTGCGTCGCTTTGCTGCGGAAGGCGGACAACTGGTCGATCCGACGCACGCGAGTTTTTCATCCGTCATCTCAACAATCAAGCAATTTATTCAGGACCCAGTCTGATCCGGCAACTTTAGACACCAGCAGCATCAGCTTTCACAAACATCTTTATTGACGTTCTTATTTACGCTTTTACTTACATTTTCTACTTACGGTTTTACTTAATTCTCAGGGGAATAAAAAATGCAAAACTCCACCACACCACGTTTTTCTCGCAGCACGATTGCGATTGCAGTCGGTGTTTTATTGGTAATCGGCGTTGCTACCGTATCACTAACCGGTCATGCTGAAAAAGCTGCGCCTGCCGCACCGGCAGCGACACCCGTTACGATTGCCAGTGTCATCGAACGCTCAGTGACTGAGTGGGACGATTTTTCCGGCAGGGTGGAGGCGATAGAGCGGGTTGAAATTCGCCCTCGCGTTTCCGGCACCATCGACGCCGTACATTTTCAGGATGGTCAGTTGGTGAAGAAGGGCGCATTGCTGTTCACCATCGATCCCCGTCCATACAAGGCTGAACTGGCGCGTGCCGAAGCTGCACGTGCAGGTGCTCAAGCCCGTTTGTCATTGGCAAAAACAGAGTTGGAAAGAACCAAGCGCTTGCTCGAAGATCGTGCGGTTTCCCAGCGTGAACTCGACCAGCGCGAAAATGCGTTGCTTGAAGCCGATGCCAATCTGAAGGCCACCGACGCTGCAGTCCTGACTGCCCGCCTGAATCTGCAATATACAGAAATCACCGCGCCAGTCAGCGGTCGCGTCTCGCGCGCCGAAATCACGGTCGGCAATCTGGTTGCAACCGGACCGACCGCACCGACTTTGACGACGCTGGTTTCGGTCTCACCGGTCTATGTCAATTTTGAAGTCGACGAGCCTACTTATATTCGCTATGCAGGCAATGGCACGGTCGGCAACAGCGGCGTGAATCGCATTCCGGTTTCCATCGGCCTGACCAGTGAAGAAGGTTATCCACGTCAGGGTCATGTGAAATCTTTCGACAATCGCATCGACAACGGCTCCGGCACGATACGCGTGCGCGCCGTCTTCGCCAATGAAGATGGGACGCTGACACCAGGCATGTATGCACGCGTACGTACCGGTGATTCCAATTCAAAAAATGCCTTGCTGATCGACGACAAGGCAGTCGGTACCGACCAGGACAAGAAGTTCGTGATGGTGGTCGGTGCGGATAACAAAGCTGTTTATCGTCCGGTGACCCTGGGTCCTATGGTCGAAGGTTTGCGCGTTGTACGCAGCGGATTGAAACTGGATGAGCGCATTGTCGTGAATGGTTTGCAACGCATACGTCCGAATGACACGGTCGCGCCGGAAGTCGTGAAGATGGATGCGCGTGTTGCGAGTGCAAATACAGGCAAGTCAGCAGGGCAGGCGGCTTCAAGCGCAGTCAACTAAATCGAAATTCAAGCTGATCTAAAGATCAAATTAATTTCCAGGCTGACTTCGCTCTCCACATTTAAAAAGAAGAAACTGAAATGAATATCTCTCGATTTTTTATCGATCGCCCCATCTTTGCCGGCGTGCTGTCGGCCATCATTCTGATCGGTGGTTTGATCTCGATGGTAAGTCTGCCGATTTCCGAATATCCGGAAGTCGTTCCACCATCCGTGGTGGTCAAGGCCAACTTCCCCGGTGCCAATCCGCAAACCATCGCGGAAACCGTTTCCACGCCGATTGAAGAGCAGATCAATGGCGTCGAAGGCATGTTGTACATGCAATCGCAAGCAACGTCCGATGGCTTGATGACATTGACGGTTACTTTCAAACTCGGTGTGTCGCCGGATCAGGCGCAACAACTGGTGCAGAATCGAGTGAATCAGGCACTGCCGCGTTTGCCCGATGTCGTGCAGCGACTCGGCGTGACGACAACCAAGAGTTCGCCTGATCTGACGATGGTGGTCCATCTGGTGTCGCCTAACGATAGATACGACATGGCCTACTTGCGTAACTACGCAGTGCTGAATGTGAAAGATCGTTTGGCGCGCTTGCCGGGTATCGGCGCAGTGCAATTGTTCGGTTCGGGTGATTACTCGATGCGCGTCTGGCTGGATCCACGCAAGGTTGCGGAACGTGGTTTGTCTGCTACTGATGTCGTTGAAGCAATTCGCGAGCAGAACGTCAATGTTGCGGCCGGTGTGATCGGTGCATCGCCCTCTGTACCTGGTGTTGATTATCAAATCTCCGTCAATGCACAAGGTCGTTTGACTACAGAAGACGAGTTCCGCGATATCGTCATTCGCACGTCGCCCGATGGCGTGGTCACACGCTTGCGCGATGTGGCACGTGTAGAACTGGGTGCCAGCGAATATGCATTGCGTTCCTTGCTGAACAATAAATCTGCCGTTGCTATTCCTATCTTCCAGTCGCCGGGTTCGAACGCGCTGGATATTTCAAATAACGTCCGCAAGACGATGGCTGAGCTGAAGAAAGACATGCCTGAAGGCGTTGACTACAGCATCGTTTACGATCCGACGCAGTTCGTTCGTGCATCAATTGAAGCGGTTGTGCATACCTTGCTGGAAGCGATTCTGCTGGTTGTGATCGTTGTGATCATCTTCCTGCAAACATGGCGCGCATCCATCATTCCTTTGCTGGCAGTGCCGGTATCGGTAATTGGTACGTTCGCTGTGATGATGGGACTTGGTTTTTCTATCAATGCGCTCAGTTTGTTCGGGCTCGTGCTGGCGATCGGTATCGTCGTTGATGATGCGATTGTGGTGGTGGAGAACGTTGAGCGGAATATTGAAGATGGACTCACCGCACGTGAAGCGACGTACAAGGCGATGCGTGAAGTATCCGGCCCGATTATTGCGATCGCATTGACTTTGTCAGCTGTGTTTATTCCACTTGCGTTTGTTAGTGGCCTGACCGGTCAGTTCTTCAAACAGTTCGCGTTGACAATTGCAATTTCAACCGTGATCTCGGCGTTCAACTCCTTGACCTTGTCGCCTGCATTGGCTGCCTTGCTGCTGAAAAGCCACGGTGCGCCCAAGGACAAATTCCAGTTGGCGATCGATAAAGCGTTCGGTTGGTTCTTCGTACGCTTCAATAAAGTATTCCATCGCGGTTCGGAAAAATACGGCACAGGCGTTACCGGTGTCTTGAAACGTAAATCAGCTTCCTTGGCAGTGTATGCAGTGCTGATAGGCGCGACGATGTTCCTGTTCCATCACGTCCCGGCCGGCTTCATTCCTGGCCAGGACAAACAGTACCTCGTCGGCTTTGCACAATTGCCGGATGCAGCTTCGCTGGATCGCACTGAAGATGTGATTCGTCAAATGTCCGAAATCGGCATGAAGACACCTGGCGTCGAATCGGCAGTGGCTTTTCCTGGTTTGTCGATCAATGGTTTCGTCAACAGCCCAAGCTCAGGCATTGTCTTTATGTCGCTCAAACCGTTTGAAGAACGCAAGAGCAAAGACTTGAGTGGTCCTGCAATTGCACAAAAGCTGAACCAGCAAATGTCCGGCATCCAAGGCGCTTACATTGCGATGTTTCCACCACCACCAGTGCAAGGTCTGGGTACCATCGGCGGCTTCAAGCTGCAGATTCAGGATAGGGGCGCCTTGGGCAAGGAAGCATTGAACGATGCGTTGAAAGCCTTCCTGGCGAAAGCATATCAAGCACCTGAACTGGCTGGCATGTTCTCCAGCTATCAGATCAACGTACCGCAGCTGTATGCCGACCTGGATCGTACCCGCGCACAGCAACTTGGTTTGTCGGTGCCGGCAGTGTTCGATACCTTGCAGGTTTATCTGGGCTCGCTGTATGTCAATGACTTCAATAAATTCGGACGTACTTTCCAGGTGCGTGTACAGGCGGATGCACCTTTCCGTGCCCATGCTGAAGATATTGGTTTGTTGAAAGCGCGTAACAAGAATGGCGAAATGGTGCCGCTGTCATCGGTATTAAAAATGACGCAGAGCTACGGCCCTGATCAATTCATCCGTTACAACGGTTTCCCTGCAGCCGATGTGAATGGTGGGCCTGCGCCTGGTTACAGTACAGGTCAGGCGCAAGCAGTAGTTGAGCGCTTGCTGGCAGAAACCCTGCCGCGCGGCATCAGCTACGAATGGACCGAGATCACGTATCAAGACAAGATCGCTGGAGATACGCTGTTCATCATTCTGCCGTTGGCGATGTTGCTGGTGTTCTTCGTGCTGGCTGCTCAGTACGAAAGCCTGGCTTTGCCGTTGGCTGTATTGTTGATCGTGCCTATGGGCTTGCTGTCTGCCATCTTCGGTGTCTGGTTGACTGGTGGCGACAACAATATCTTCACGCAGATCAGTCTGATCGTGCTGGTAGGGCTAGCCTGCAAGAACGCGATTCTGATTGTCGAGTTCGCTCGTGAGCTTGAACATCAGGGACGTGAAACCTATGCGGCAGCGATTGAAGCAGCACGTTTGCGTCTGCGTCCGATTCTGATGACATCGATTGCATTTATCGCTGGTGTGGTGCCGCTGATTCTGTCTTCCGGTGCCGGTGCAGAGATGCGTCATGCAATGGGTGTGGCGGTGTTCTCCGGCATGATCGGTGTGACAGCCTTCGGTTTGTTCCTGACGCCTATTTTTTATGTTTTGCTGCGCACGCTGGAGAAGAAATTCACGCGCAAGAAGGAACCGGAAGGTGAAGTCTATGTGGCGCATCCGGCGCCTGTTGCGCTGGAAGGTTCTCACTCAACTACGCACAATTACGAGGGTTGATCATGAAAAAATTTAACTTAACTCTTACTGCTCTGGCTGCGGCACTGGTACTCGCTGGTTGCTCCACTGCGAAACCACCGGACCAGGTCAAACTGGACTTGCCGACGCAGTATCGCGAAAAATCTGAACAACTGGATGGCGCATGGAAAGTCGCGGCCCCGGCCGACAATGCAGATCGCGGTGCATGGTGGACGGTATATGGCGACAATGATCTGGGCAAATTAATCGTTGAAGCGACGACGTCGAATCCGAATCTGGCGATGGCGCTGGCGCGCGTCAAGGATGCGCGCGCCACTGCCGGCGTCGTCGATGCGGATCGCGGCGTGCAGGTTGATGCCGGTGTAGGGCCGACTCGCACTGGCAATGCACAGACAACATCAACAACCTATCGTGCGCCTTTGTCGTTCTCATACGAAGTCGATCTGTTCGGTCGCTTGTCCGATTCCAGCCGTGCTGCCCGACTGGATGCAGAAGGGCAGGAAGCCGCTTATCGCTCCGTCCTGCTCGCACTGCAGTCGGATGTCGCGCAACTTTACTTCACGATACGTTCGCTCGACTCGGAAATCGATGTCCTGCAAAAAACCATCGCCTTGCGTCAGGAAGCATTGAATCTGGCGCAGCATCGCTTCGATGCAGGTGATACCAGCGAACTGGATGTTGCACAGGCAAAAACCGAATGGGCAACTACCAGCGCCGAACTGGAAGGCGTCAACCGTGAGCGTGCACGCAATGATCACGCACTGGCAATTTTGCTCGGCAAGGCACCGGCAGAGTTTACGCTGGCCGTCGCACCGTTCAATGCACCTATCGTGACAGTACCGGCTGGCTTGCCATCCGATTTGCTGGAACGCAGGCCGGATATTGCACAGGCGCAGCGTCAGCTTGCTGCATCCAGTGCTCGTATCGGCGCCGCCAAGGCAGCGTTCTTTCCCAAGCTGCTGTTGACCGGTTCCGCTGGTTACGAGTCCAACGATTTACGCGACTTGTTCAAATGGTCCAGCCGCAGCTGGATGCTCGGACCTGTGGTTGGCACCATGTTGTCGATGCCCTTGTTCGACGGCGGTCGCAACAAATCCAATCTCGCTCGTGCCGATGCAAACTATGAAGGCATGGTCGCCAACTATAGACAGCAAGTGCTGGTTGGCTTCCGCGACGTTGAAGATAATCTAAGTGCATTACGCACATTGGATCGTCAAATGGTGTTCGAGGAGCAGGCGATCAAATCGGCGCAGCTCGCTGCACGCCTCGCCGATTCACGCTACCGCAATGGTTCTGCCAGCTACTTTGAAGTGATTGATGCTCAACGTTCCAATCTGTCATCGCAACGTTCGCGCGTACGCAGTGCAGGTCAACGCGCAGTGGCGTCGGTGGGCTTGATACGCGCCTTGGGCGGCGGCTGGGAGTCGCCGGTGCGACCAGCATCCAGGGACGTGTTGCCTTTGGCGCAGCAACAGTAAAAGCCAATCTGCGAAGCATAATTTTTTTACAGAAGAAGTTATGCGTTCAAAGCGCAGCCAGAATGAGCAATTCTGGCTGCGCTTTTTTCTAGATACTTCTTTGATTGACACGCTTGCTCAATGCCTCGGCGCTTTCACGACGTTCGCTGTACCTATCTACCAAATACGCAGATGCATCACGGGTTAGCTGTGTGAATTTAAACAGCTCTTCCATGACATCGACTACCCGCTCGTAATAGGCCGATGGCTTCATCCTGCCGGCCTCGTCAAACTCAAGAAATGCCTTTGCCACGGAAGACTGATTCGGGATCGTGATCATGCGCATCCAGCGACCCAGTATCCGCATTTGATTCACCGCATTGAAGGACTGTGAACCGCCTGATACTTCCATCACGGCCAGTGTCTTGCCTTGCGTCGGGCGAACTGCACCCAGCGATAAAGGTAACCAGTCGATTTGCGCCTTCATGATGCCGGTCATTGCGCCATGACGTTCAGGTGAAGTCCACACCATGCCTTCTGCCCATGCCGCCAGATCGCGCAACTCTTTTACTTTTGGATGATCGTCTGGTGCGCTGTCAGGCAAGGGCAGGTCACGTGGATCAAAAATCTCCACTTCGCCGCCCATCGCTTCCAGCAGACGCGCGGCTTCAAAGGTCAGCAGGCGGCTATAGGATTTCTCGCGCAAGGAGCCATACAGCAGCAGGAAGCGGGGCGCATGCGTTGAAGGCGTACTTGTCTGCAAATCACCGGCCGTCGGTATCTTGAACAAGTCTGCATCGATGTTGGGCAAATCATTGAGCTTGTGCGACACGTTGTCCCTCCGCATTGATGACCGCTTCACCATCTTCTTTCGTGAAAGCGCCTTGCTGCGGCCGGCTCAGGATATCCAGCACCAGTTCCGACGGGCGACACAAGCGTGTGCCTTTGTCTGCGATGACGAAAGGACGATTGATCAAAATAGGATGGGCCAGCATCGCGTCGATCAAGGCAGCATCGCTGAGTTGCAGATTGTCGAGGCCGAGTTCGGCGTACGGTGTGCCTTTTTGACGGATTGCATCGCGCACGGACAAGCCTGCGTCGCTGATCATTTTTATCAAGTCCACTTTCGATGGCGGTGTTTTCAGGTATTCGATAATGGTCGGCTCTTCGCCGGTATTGCGTATCAGGGCCAGCGTGTTGCGCGACGTGCCGCATGCAGGATTGTGATAGATAGTTGTCATTTTTTGTCCGTATGTCTTGGTGAAATGATGGATCAGAGGCTGAGGCGAATAGCCAGCGCGGCAAGGGTAGCCAGTAACACAGGCAGCGTCAGCAAGGCCCCGACACGGAAGTAATAGCCCCATGAAATCCGGATGCCTTTGCCCGCCAGCACATGCAGCCACAGCAGGGTGGCGAGACTGCCGATAGGCGTGATTTTCGGGCCGAGATCGCTGCCGATGACATTGGCATAGATCATTGCTTCGCGCACCGCGCCTTGCGCATTGCTTGCATCGATTGACAGCGCACCTATCAGCACGGTTGGCATATTGTTCATGATCGAAGAAAGAAAAGCCGTCATCAGGCCAGTACCGATCGCGGCACCCCAGATGCCCTGTACGGCGAATTGATTCAACAGCGCTGTCAGGTAGCCTGTCAATCCGGCATTACGCAAACCGTAGACGACCAGATACATGCCGAGCGAAAAGGATACGACCTGCCATGGCGCATGCCGGATGACTTCGCGTGTCGAGATCACATGGCCTTTCCCTGCAATCACCAGCAATACCGCCGCGCCGACTGCTGCGACCAGGCTGACAGGAACGCCTAGTTCTTCAAGCCAGAAAAACCCGATGAGTAACAAGCCGAGTACCCACCAACCTGCGATAAACGTTGCGCGATCACGAATCGCATCTGTCGGCAGTTTCAATTGCTGCACATCGTAGTGCTTGGGAATGTCGCGCTTGAAATACCAGATCAGCACCAGCAGGCTCATGCCGACAGCGACCATATTCACCGGCATCATGACCGACGCATAGCGTGCGAAACCGATCTTGAAATAATCTGCCGAGACGATATTGACCAGATTGGAAACGATCAGCGGCAGGCTAGCCGTATCCGCGATAAAGCCGGCTGCCATTACAAACGCCAGTGTCGCCTGCGGAGAGAAACGCAATCCCTGCAGCATCGCAATCACAATCGGCGTCAGGATCAGCGCTGCGCCATCATTGGCAAACAATGCGGATACAGCTGCACCAAGCAGCACCAGTAATACAAACAATTTGCGTCCATTGCCACCGCCCCATCTGGCAACGTGGAGTGCAGCCCATTCAAAGAAGCCGGCTTGATCCAGTATCAGACTGATGATGATGATCGCGATGAAGGCGCCGGTCGCATTCCACACGATATGCCAGACCACTGGAATATCGGAAAAGCTGATGACGCCGAACAGCAATGCAAGCACGGCCCCCAGGCTGGCGCTCCAGCCTATGCCCAGTCCGCGCGGCTGCCAGATAACCAGTGTGAGCGTGAATAGAAAAATGATGAATGCGGTAAACAAGATCGACTTTCTTATTATTGACGGACAGCCCGGGCGTTTATGGGTCCGGGCTATCCGGGTAGAAGGCGCGTATTGCGCTTAAGCGTTGGCGCCTATGGCATCCATTTCTCGTTTGATTGCAGCTTTTTCGAGTTTTGCAATCGGCAGGTTATTCAGCAGCGTGATGCGCGTGTGAATTTGTTTGGCTACCTTTGAGAACACCGCGCGTTTTTCATCCTCGCTGCCGGTTGCTGCAGCCGGGTCTTCAAAACCCCAGTGTGCTGAAACCGGATGGCCCGGCCATACCGGGCAAACCTCGCCCGCCGCGTTGTCGCAGACGGTGATGATGAAATCCATGCTGGGTGCCTCGGGCGTGGCGTATTCGTCCCAGCTTTTGCTGCGCAGATTGTCTAGCGAGTACCCGGTTTCTTTTATCTGTTCTATGGCAAATGGGTTGACGGTGCCCCCAGGATGACTGCCGGCGCTATAGGCCTGGAAGCGGCCTGCGCCCATCGTGTTGAGCATGGCTTCGGCCATGATGCTGCGTGCGGAATTACCTGTGCAGAGGAAAAGTACGTTGTACGTCTTGTCGTTCTGTTGCAGTGTCATATTGCGTCCTTTGTGGGGAGGTTTGTAAAGTAATAAAAACGATAAAACTAGGAGACTTTTTCTTCAGTCTCACAACATGCAACGACGGGCGAACATACATTGCCGCCGCAACAATTCTTGGTAAGAAAACCGATCACTTCATTCATCACATTGAAGTTGGCCGAGTAGATGACGAAGCGCCCTTCCTGGCGCGCGGTGACAAGATTGGCATGCGCGAGTTCTTTCAAATGGAAAGACATGGAGGAGGGCGCGATGCCCAGTTGTGCACCGATTTTGGTGGCAGCCATTCCTTCCGGGCCAAGTTGAATCAGCAAGCGGAATACAGCGAGGCGTGATTCTTGTGCGAGTGCTGCCAGGGCGACGATAGTGGCTTTGGTATCCATACAGATCCTTTATTCAACGTTTCAATTATTATTGAAATGATGGGAAAAAACAAGCATTCTCGTTTTATGGGGGCGCCATCTCCTCATTTGGAGCATGGATATCCGACGGATTCGGCTCTGTAGCATCGAACTTCAATACATTAGAAGTTGCATTAGGCGATGTATTTTTTCACTGCATAAATAGAAGGGTGGGATTTCGGGATTGCTGTCGCGTGCCGGGCGCATTAGTCGGATCAATATGTGGTCACATTATTTGGCGAGGTGCGTCAGGGTCGCGAGCTGCGTCATTACAGGAACCAGGCTTTGTGCCGACTTGCTGTAGTCATTCCACGGCGCATTGCCTTGTTCAAGCCGCGTCTGGATATTGGCGACAGTCCAGTGGGCGCTGCTACGCAATTGCGCGATTTCGTCGCGCGCGACTGGTACCGATATAGCTAGTCCCGGGCGCGCACGCACTGACCAGGCGGCGACCGTGGTGGCACCGAAACCATTGCGCAAGTAATCAATATAGATTTTTCCGATGCGATTTTGTGCCCCGCTTTTGGCGACAAAATGCATGGGGTACATGGCGGCCGCGTGAAGCACGATTGCATGGGATATATTCCTGACGGTTTTCCAGTCATGCAGCGGCTGCAGCGGAACCACGATGTGCATGCCTTTGCCGCCACTGGTTTTGACGAATGACGGCAAGCCTAGTTGCTCCAACAAGGCGCACATCAGCAAGGTTGCTTTCTGTGTCATCTCCCACGGCACGCCGGCACCTGGATCTAGGTCGAAGGTCATGCGGTCCGGTGTGTTGATCGCGGTTTTCAGGCTGTTCCAGGTGTGGAATTCGATCACGTTGATTTGGGCCGCGGACAGTAGGCCTATGGGGTCAACGATTTCTATTAGAGACGCATGTTTTGGATCGAGTTTCCGGTCGAGCAATGCGATGCCTTCCATGGGCGCATCCAAATGTTTTTGGAAAAATAGTTCGCCTTCTATCCCTAGCGGCGCACGCACGACGGATACCGGCCTGTCCTTGAGATGAGGCATCATGAAAGGTGCGACCAGCGTGTAATAGCTGATCAGATCGATCTTCTTTGTCCCGGTATATGTATCCACGAGACGGTCTGGATGACTGATATTGACCTGGTTATACGGCACAGGCAGCGCACCCAGATCGGGCTGAAGGCTAGACATAACTGCCTGGGTCGTGTCGCCAACGCTTGATGGCCGACCAGGATTGTCAGCATCGTCGGTGACATCTTCCGTCATATTCTGCCGGGCAGGTACTTCTTCGCAGTCCAAATCGGCCACACTATCTGGCATGGCATCGACAACGCTGAATTCGGCAGCAGGACGCACATACGGATCTTTTTCCTTGACCAGCAACCAGGGCTCTTTTTTTTCGCCTTTTCCTTTCATGCGTATCAATACCCATTTGCCGTGCAGCTTGTGGCCATGCAGTTCGAATTGCAGATGACCGTCGCGATAGCCCTGGTGCGGGTTGCCGTCAGGTATCCAGGTCCCTTTATCCCAGATGATGACTTTGCCGGCACCGTACTGGTTTTCCGGAATACGTCCTTCGAAGCTGTTGTAAGAAATCGGATGATCTTCCACATGTACCGCCAGCCGCTTGTCTTTGGAATCCAGGCTCGGACCTTTGGGAATCGCCCAGCTTTTCATCGTGCCATCGAGTTCCAGCCGGAAGTCATAGTGCAGCTGAGTGGCCCAGTGTTTCTGGATGACGAAGGAACGCGCTGCTGGATGCGCCACGCCACCCGCGGCTGGCTCCGGCGTCACGCTGAAGTCGCGTTTTTCCTGATAAGTCTTGAGAGGGTTGGAGGCCATGATCGACGCCCGATAAAAAGCGATTGATACATGATGCTACGCCTACCCGACTAGCGTTTCGCAAATAAATGCGGAAACGATGCGCGTTGTGCGCACTTTATCGTGTGTATATGGGATGGCGGTGGCCTGGCATCCACGTATCATGAAACGCGAAAAAACATAGCTGATAAAGCCGCCCGTCTTTCATTGGAATGAACCCTCGCCAGGAGCACGCAATGCACACTGAAAAACCATTTCCCATACGCATTGTTCGACTGTTTCTGATCGCGCTTATTGCATCTTGTTGCATGCAGGAACCTGCCTTTGCACTTGACGATAATGCATCCAGGCGCGCTCCCGTCATGCTGGCAAATGTGTATCACGCCGGCATTGATTTGCAAGCGTATTGGGTAAGCGAAAAATACGATGGCATACGCGCTTATTGGGATGGGAAGACATTAAGGACACGTGGCGGAGAAACCATTGTGCCGCCGGCATGGTTTGTTGCCGGTTGGCCAGAGACTGCACTGGACGGTGAATTATGGGCAGGGCGCGGAGGATTTTCCGATGCGGTATCGACCGCACGCCGGCAAGTGCCGGACGACATTGCATGGCGAAAAATGCGGTTCATGGTGTTTGATCTGCCTGCACATAAAGGCACTTTCGATCAGCGATTGCCGATATTGAAAACTACCATTGCGGCAATTGGTTTGCCATGGGTGCAGTCGGTGAAGCAAAACAGGATGAGTGATCATCGCAGCTTGCAAAAAATGCTCAGGACGGTGACAAAGGAAGGCGGCGAAGGTTTGATGCTGCACCGGGGCGCATCGTACTACCGCGCAGAGCGCAACGACGACTTGTTGAAACTCAAGTTGCACGATGATGCCGAAGCACGCGTGATTGGCCATATTGCCGGCAAGGGAAAATATGCCGGTCAACTCGGTGCCTTGCTCGTGGAGATGCCGGGCGGACAGAGATTCAAGATAGGCAGCGGATTCAGCGACGCACAACGTGCCTATCCTCCGTCTGTGGGCTGCTCGGTAACGTATCGTTTTCGCGGTGTGCATGAGAGCGGCATTCCACGCTTTGCCAGTTTTTTAAGAGTACGCGAAGATCAATAAAATGCGCACATCGATGATGTGGCGTTATTATTCTGCATTAATCTACTCTGCATTATTCAATTGCCTTATCCCTATCGCCATCCAGGAGACATCATGTTTATTTCATCTATTTACAAGACAGCCGTCGCCGGCTCGTTGATGTGTGTCGCATCGCTTGCATGCGCGTTGTCCCTAGCTGATCTCAGTAACAAGGATGCCAGCAGCGGTGTCAAGGCGGCGCTGGAAAAAGGAGCGACCATTGCTGTCGCCAAACTGGGTGTGGAAAATGGTTTTCTGAATAATGAAAAAGTGAAGATCGGTTTGCCGTCGGCAGTGGAAAAAGCCATGCCGCTATTGCGCATGACAGGGCAGGGCAAGAAACTCGATGAATTGCAGGTATCGATGAACCACGCCGCCGAGTCGGCGGTTGCGCTTGCCAAGCCTTTGTTGCTGGATGCAGTGAAATCGATGTCTGTCACGGATGCAAAAAATATTCTGACTGGTGGCGAAACTTCGGTGACGGACTTTTTCCGTCAAAAGACGGCGACGCCCTTGAGTGCAAAGTTCTTGCCCGTCGTTAAAAAGATTACCGACGGTAATGGCTTGTCAGCGCAATACAATGCAGTGATGGGCAAGGCCAGCGCCAGCGGCCTGGTATCGAAAGAAGAAGCCAGTGTGGAAACTTATGTGACGCAGCGCGCGCTGGATGGACTCTACACCATCATCGCGGATGAAGAAAAAGCGATTCGTGCCGATCCTGTCGGTACCGGCAGTGCGATTCTGGGCAAGGTGTTTGGCGCAATCAAGTAAAAAAATCGCTTGGATTTGTCTTCATAAAAAAACGGCGCACCCTGCGCCGTTTTTTATAAGTGTTGCAAAAGTCTTTCCATCCTTCTGCTTAAAAACCTTCCAGCACAATCTTTCCCTTGGAAGTATTGCTTTCCAGTAGTGCATGCGCGCGGCGCAGGTTGGCGGCATTGATGGTGCCGAAGTTTTCGGCGATCGTGGTCTTGATCGTACCGGCATCAATCAGACGGGCGATTTCATTGAGCAAATCATGCTGCTTCTGCATATCGGGTGTCTCGAACATCGAACGGGTAAACATGAGTTCCCAATGCAGCGAGATGCTCTTGCGTTTCAACTTCATGACGTCCAGCGACGTCGGGTCGTCGATCAGGGCAAATTTTCCTTGGGGTGTGATCGATGCAACGATCTCGTCCATATGGTGACCTGTCTGGTTCAGACTGGCGACATAGGGGACGCTATCGAAGCCTATCTTTTTCAATTCTTGGGATAAGGGCTGGCGATGGTCAATCACGTGATGTGCGCCGAGATCGCGTACCCATTGTTCTGTTTCCGGACGTGACGCAGTACCGATAACGGTCAGGCCGGTTAACTGGCGTGCCAGTTGGATGAGGATGGAGCCGACACCACCTGCCGCACCGATGACGAGCAAGGCGCCGGTTGTCTGTGCATTGATACCCAGGCGGTCAAACAGCAATTCCCATGCAGTGATCGACGTCAATGGCAACGCAGCAGCTTGAGCATAGCTGAGGGAGTCGGGCATCTGGCCGACGATGCGTTCATCGACAAGATGCAATTCGCTGTTGGTGCCGGAACGCGTCAGTGAGCCTGCATAAAAAACGCGATCACCCGGCTTGAACAGGCTGACCTGATCGCCGACCGCGCGCACGATGCCGGCGGCATCCCAGCCGATTACCTTGTATTCGCCCTCAGGTGGAGTCGCACTTGAGCGCACCTTGACGTCAATCGGGTTGACTGAAATCGCCTTCACCTCGACCAGCAAGTCGCGACCGTGCGCGATCGGCTCGGGCAATGTGATGTCGAGCAGGGCATCCTCACCCGTAATCGGCAAGGCCTTCTTGTATCCAACAGCTTTCATGTGAGTTTTCCTTTTTTGAATGCGCTTGAGTGATTAGTAGATCGCATCGGCAAATAATTGCAGAAGCCATGCGATGCAGTTTCCGCTATATTCTGTTTATTGAAAATACGCTAAATTAACTATCACTTTCAAAAATAAAATGAAAATACCGCGACTGGAAGACTTGATGTTATTCGTTCGCGCAGCCGAGTGCGGCAGCCTGTCCGCTGCTGCACGGGAGCTGGATATGGAGCCTGCGGCGGCCAGTGCTGCGTTGAAGCGACTGGAAACGGCATTGGCCGTGCGCCTGTTCGTGCGCTCAACGCGCAGCCTGCGTCTGACGTCGGATGGTGAACAATATTTGCTGCATGCGCGCAATGTATTGCTGGCGCTGGACGAGGGCGCCGCCAGTCTGGTGCGTAACAGGGAAACCATCTCCGGCGAATTGAATCTTTCGCTTCCTTCAGATCTTGGGCGTAATGTGATGCTGCCGTGGCTGGACGAGTTTCAGCTGCTGCATCCCGATATACGATTCAGGATACGCGTCAGCGATCGCCTGGCGGATTTATACAGGCAGACGGTGGATGTCGCGATTCGTTATGGCGCACCCGAAGATTCCAGTATGGTGGCTTTGCCCTTGCTTGCTGATAATCGCCGCGTGCTTTGTGCGTCACCAGATTATTTCAAGCGTCACGGCATACCGAAAAAGGTGGCCGATTTATCCAGCCATAACTGCCTGCGATTTGTTCTGGGCGAGACAGTTCACGAACGATGGACATTTCATAAAAATAAAAAAATTGAAGCGCTGACTGTTGATGGCGATCGCGTGAGCGACGATGCTGATCTCGTGCGGCGTTGGGCGATAGCTGGGAGAGGACTGGCTTATAAATCGCGCCTGGATGTCAGCCGCGATTTAAGCGAAGGAAGGCTCGTTGCCGCATTGACTGCCTATCAGGGCGAAGCGGCACCCTTGAACCTGGTGTGTGCGCATCGCCTGATGCTGTCGCCTGCTATCGTCGGTCTGCGGGATTTTCTACGACCACGCTTGGCAGAGTTGTCTGCATAGCGCATGCCACGAAGAAAGAGGAACATGGGAACACTATTTCACTGCGCGGAACCGGGGGATGGGGAGGAACCAAGGCGTGTTAGCGAGACAAGAGCTTGCACAATTTTTTCGGATGTTCGTTTTCAGTGCAACGCTTCTGTATCGTTGACTGCAGTGTTGACGGGAATGAATCATTGCGCGCACAAAGTTGGCAAGGTCTGACGACAGGGGAATCTGTGACAGCCGATGCGTTATCAGCCTTTTTTTGCGCGCACAATATCGGATAAGGCATAGTGAGCCCGGAACAAGAAGAATTTTGCATTGTTCGGATGAATGTCACGATGAGAATTCAATGCCCCATCTCGTTATTGAATGATTTGTAGGCGTACGATGGTGGCGGTACTTGAGGCAATAGTGACATTTGTTTCGAATTGCGTTCGTTTTTGCGGTATTCGCACGGCGACATGGACAAATGTTTTCGGAATAATTTGGCGACGTGTTCGCCATTCAAAAAACCACAGCGTCTTGCAATTTTATCGACAGGTAAATCTGTTTCGGTTAATTGTTGTCGCACGGCTTCCAGTCGAATATGCAGCAGATATTCGCTCGGCGTCCAGCCTGTACTCAATTTGAACTGACGCTGGAAATTGCGTTCACTCATGGATACATAGTTTGCAGCGCTTAACATATCGATGCGCTCGGCCATATGTTCGACGAACCAGCGCGATGCTTGTTCGATCTTGTTCGATGTTTGCGTTTCATGCAATTTGAATGGTTTGATCGCTAGCGGATTCTCACGGCGACGCTGGTAGCCGATGACGCTTTCAGCGACACGTTTTGCCACTGCAGGACCAAGGTCTGATTCTAGAAAGGACAGCGCAATATCAGATGCCATGCCTATGTCGCTGGCGGTAAACATGCCACTGTCTTCGATCATTTTTGCATCACGCTCAAGCAGTATCTTGGGAAATTCTTTACTCAATTTGTCTTGCAGCGCCCAATGTGTCGTGGCGCGACGGTTGTTCAGCAAGCCGGCAGCTCCCATCACAAATACGCCTGTGCATATAGCGGCAATTCTACGTACGCTTCCCTCGATGTTTTGCAGCCAGTTAATCAGACGCGGATCGCTGTAAGCGTCGAAGTTTCCTGTTCCGCTGATGATCAAGAGCGTGTCGAAAGAATGATTGTCGTGAGGTGGAAGTGGCGCAGTCATGATTTGTACCGACGCCGAGGATCGGATGGAGCCACCTTCTATCGACAACATGGTGATGGCGTAGCCTATCGCTCCCGGGAATACGGATGAAATCAATTTATCGCCAACTGAAAATACATCTGCTGCACCGATGACATCTGCCAAGATGACGCCATCAAAAACAATGATGCCTATATGCTTGATGGACTTGACATCGCTATTGGGCGCGAGGGTCTTGAAAGACAGCAATTCCATGATTTTTCCCCATCTGTGTTTTGATTTTTTGTTCTATCTGCTTGGTTGTTGTAAGTCTTGTTTTTCCTTGTAGAGGGATGAATGCAAAACTTGTCATTATGTTCATACAAGTTCATGTTATGGAACTTACACGGTCGCAGGTTTGACCTAAATCATGTCGAATGCAATTCGCGATGCTGGAAAAAAACAATGTTCGTAATTACTTCCTTTTATTTTGTATCCAACTGATCGTTCAGCCGCGCGTTTTCCAACGTGAGTTCTGCAACGATTTGCTTGAGCTTGTGATTTTCCTGCAGCAGAGATTTCAAATCCTGTGGAAAAGAGGGCATCATGCTGTACCGTTTTTTCCAACTGAGAAATGTTTGCTCCGAGACACCAGCTTCCCGGATCACATCTTCCAAAGGCAATCCCAACTCTTCCTGCTTCAAGGCAGAGGCGATTTGTTCACTAGTGGTAGGCGGCTTCATCGCATGACCTTTCATTCAAGACAGAGAATTGGTTAATTGTTATTTGGATTCTGCGACGTCCAGCGGTTCAAGTCCCATACGTTTACGAATGATGGGGTCTGTATATTCGTAGGAAGACGAAGCGGTCGCAGTACCGTTTGAACCGTTGGGATTGGTTCTTGATTTGGTCTGTTTTACTGTCGCAGGGCATTCGCGTCCCGTATCTTCAATCGCTCTGCGATTGGCTTCGCTCTGGCATAAGAGGGCAAGCGCAACATCATTCAAACCCATTGCACGGAATTCACGCGAATCAAGACGTCGTACGCATGCTTCATCGACCATCGTGATACCACCGCTCGCGCCTACGCCGACTACGGACAAACCGAACGATGCTGATCCCATGCAGGTATCAGACAGCGTAGCCGTCAGAGACGGGGCAAGTACGCTAGGCACTGACTTGACTTTATAGCTACCGCCGTAATCCACGGTGGCTTTGGTGTTGTATGCACTACTGCCGGCTTCGCCGACGTCCCCCAATGTTGCGGCGCCTACGCCATTGGTACCGCTTGTACCGGCAGTGCCAGTTGGAACGGAAACCGATACGCTGACGGTAGATGTGCCGCCCGTTGCGCTACCGCCTGTTGCACTGCCGCCGGAAGCTGCACCACCAGCACCGCCAGCACCGCCAGTCGCGGACGAAGATGAGCTGGTAGATGGGGCTGAACCAGAGCCGCCATATTCCCCTGCAAATACTGGTAAGGTAATTAGTGAGGCTACCAGCATGCCTGCTATTTTGCTTTTCATGGCTGCTCCATCCTGTTGTTTGTTATTCGAAATCGACAGGAAGAGAGGTAACTCTCCTCCTGTCGTCCGGCATGCCGGACACTTCATGTATTAATTTTCTGCGCTCGACGATGCATTGCCGCCGTTACCACCGAAACCGCCAAAGGCTGGACCGCTGAGTGCAGGCGCACCGATGGTCACGGATGTTGCTGAGCCTGCGATATTTTTGTTATCGCTGACTGAGGCATCTGCTTTTCCGGTATTAGACATAGCTGTTCCTCCAACCGCCAGGGAGTTGCCGTTGAGTTTTTGTTCCGAACCCGACGTGTTGCCGTTTCTGACGCTGCCACCGCCAGCTGGGGTGTGGCCGTTGTTGCCACCGAATCGGCTGGTTTGAGTGACTTGGCCGTTTGGCGTACCCATAGTGGCTCTGCTCGTTGTGTTACCTGCCGTGGTTGCGCCGCCTGTTGACGTAGCACCGCCAGCGCCAGTCCAGTTTCCACCGCTATTGGCGTTGCCAGCGTAGTTGCCTTGGTTGGCGCTGCCAGCATTGGCTGTGCCGCCGGTAGTTGCGCCGCCAGTGGCATTGCCTGAGGTTGCGCCGCCACCAGCACCACCGGCGCCACCCGTGGAAATGGCAGTAACCGTAGTTGCTGCGGCGGTTGGGGTTGGAAATGGATTATTGTTGCCGTTGCCTGGGCGAGGGCCATTTGCCATCGCCGACATTGCAAACAATGAGCCGACGAGTGCCACCAAAATAGTTTGTTTCATTTTCTATTCTCCTGAATAAGGGGCGGAATGAGTTTTACTGCCTTGTTCGTATGCCCCGACTGACGAACAAGATGAGTCAAGAAAAGTGACTTTGAATTTCAAAGCCACTGCGAATCAACCCGTCTCTGACCAAGTCTCTGGTCCGTTTGGATTGAATTGATCTTAGGATGAGAAGTAAATTTATTTACGACGAAACCTTGTCAGCATCAGACAGATGCTCATGCCGGGTTTGGCAGGGTTTCTGTGCGGTAAGCAGAAGAGGAATATGAACTTGCGATGACACATCGCGAAAATAATGGCGCGCAATCAGACGTGTATGTTTTTCTCTGCGCATGGAGATGTCCTTCATCGCGCAGTGACACAGTAAATTGAAAGGCACAGGCAATCTACCGCGGCCACGATAGAAGAATTCAGATAGAACAGATATTCTGGCAAGAATTACGAGAGAAAAATAGCAATGTAGCGCGTGGATAGCGCACGCATTTCGATTTTTATTTCGTTGCGATCATCGCCGCTGGACAAGCCGTGTGCGACGCGATGCGGAATGGTAGATGCGTCTGGATCGTGGCGATCGCATAGACAATGCAATACCCGTAAAAATCACCTTGGGTAATGTGGTGACTGCGGCTCATGCGCGGCTAAGCGCAGCAGCTGTTCGACTGATTTTACTCAGTGAACAGCGACCGGATCATGCATATGATGGCTGATGTGAACAGCTATGAATGAATCGCACTTGTCGTTACGTGCATATCGTTTTCTATCCATTCAAAAACCGATGTGTGCTGTGGCTGCCAGGCCAGTTCCTTGCGTGCTTTCGCCGCAGTCACCCGACTGTTGGAGCCGAAGGAATAGACCGCATGGCCGAATCCCCATTCCTTGATCGCTTCTTCGACTGGCCATGATTGCGGTGCGCCGAGCTTCAAGCGTTTGGCAATGGCTGTCACGATGTCGGCATACGATGCTTCGCCGTTTTCCACAAAATAGAAAGAGCCGGCCGCTGCATTTTTCAGTGCAAGCAAATACAGTTCGACGACATCCTTGATATGCACATTGGACCAGACGTTGACGCCCAGACCTACGTAACGTGCAATGCCGTTTTTTTGCGCTTGCGCCACCAGTGGCGGAATTTGCACACTGTCTGGGCTGGCACCGAGACCGGTGCCGTAGATCATCGTGTTGCACAGAATGACAGAGCGCACACCGCGTTGTGCCGCATCGATGATCAATTTGTCGAGCGCGGCACGAGCAGCTTTCTCCGGCACGATGGTTACAGGCGTGTTTTCGGCAAACACCTTGTCCGACTTCCATTCGCCACGTGCATCGTCGCCGATCACGCTGGAGCCACTGGTATGAACGAAGGCCTTGTTTGAGCCTTCTAGTGCGTTGAGCATGGTTTCGACTGAAGCCAGGTGATCGGAGCTGGCGGCGTTGATGACGGCATCGGCCTGTTTCGCTTCACGCGTCAATATGTCCTGATCGTCCAGCGTGCCGATCACCGGAGTTATGCCGCGTTGCTTGACGCGATCGGCTTGTTCTTGTGTACGCACCAGGCCACGCACTTGGTAACCTTCTTCGAGCAGACGTGTTGCAACCGATCCTCCGATATAACCTGCTGCACCTGTGATAAATACGTTCATGTTTAATCCTTTTATAGAGAGGGCTATTTGTGGGCTTGCTCTGTAATCAGAAGCTTCCGATACAGCAGCGAGCGCATGAACGTACTATGCCGGCATTTATTGTTGAGAAAAATAGCGGTATTATCAAAAGATACTTTCCTGTAAATCAACAATAACTTGGCCTATGGATATCAATTCAGACGATTTGAAAGCCTTTGTCACGGTCGTCGATAGCGGGACCTTAGGTGCCGCTGCTGGCAATCTTGGCCAGACGACTTCGGCAGTCAGTCGTGCCTTGTCGCGGCTGGAAGAGAAGCTGGCGACATCTTTGCTGACGCGCACCACGCGTCGCATGGAGTTGACTGACGAAGGGCATTTGCTTTTAAAGAAGGCGAGGGCGATCCTGGCGGCCATGGACGAAGCGGAAGAAGCTATCCGCGTGCGGCGTCAACGACCGAGTGGCCGATTGCGTATCGATGCAGCAGCGCCATTTATCCTGCATGCGATCGTGCCGCATGTGGCTGAATTCCGCGCGCTGTACCCAGACATCACACTGGAGTTGAGCAGCAATGATCAAGTGGCCGACCTGCTGGAACATCGCACCGATATCGCGATTCGCATCGGCACCTTGCAGGATTCGACCTTGCACGCGCGTGCCTTGAACGCCAATCCTCTTTATCTACTGGCGAGTCCTGCGTACTTGCAAAAGCATGGCACGCCGAGCAAGCCGGAGGAATTGGCGCAGCATCAATTGCTGGGGTTTTTGCAGTTCGAAACCGGCAATGCGTGGCCGATACGACATAGCGGAGGTGAAACCTTGAGCGTGACGCCGTCGATTTTTGCATCCAGTGGCGAAACCTTGCGCGCATTGGCCTTGCATGGGCAGGGTATTGCGAGCCTGGCAGACTTCATGACGCGGGAAGATATTGCGGCGGGGCGACTGGTCAAGATTCTCGAGGACTACTACACCGGGTATCGGCAACCTATCCATGCGGTGTATTACCGGAATACGCAATTGTCACGACGCATCAGTTGCTTTCTCGAAT
The DNA here is from genome assembly GCF_042665175.1 of Herminiimonas aquatilis. Taxonomy (NCBI): domain Bacteria; kingdom Pseudomonadati; phylum Pseudomonadota; class Betaproteobacteria; order Burkholderiales; family Oxalobacteraceae; genus Herminiimonas; species Herminiimonas aquatilis. The sequence continues at coordinate 123,889 of NZ_JBHTCC010000005.1, read as the reverse complement.
TTTTGCAGCAGAAACTATAACGAGAGCAAACACATGCGGTATCCATCAATAGTTTGCCTTGATGGAGATAGTCATTTCCAGGTTCGCTCCCTCTTGAAAGCACCAGTGCCAGGGTTCATAAATAAAGCCTAGTGTGTTGTCACGCGGGTAGGAAAGTAAAAATCCAAACCGGCCTGCGTGTTCATCGAGCCAGCGATAGGCGTCTGTGTTTTCAAACTCTTCTTCGGTGGCAATACAACCCGGCGTATTGATATCGATCGCACAGCCGGTGTGGTGCTCGCTGTAACCGGGCGGCGCACTCAGGGTCAGTATCTGTTCGATAGGCATGTTGCGATCCAGCTTGTTCTGGATGATTTCGATTTGTCTATCGATGGAACGGAAAGCGGAGACGACTTCGAGGATCACATTGTCCTGCAATGCGGCAGCCTTCATCCCGGCCCAGGCCATGGCCGTCGCTGGCGTCATCAAGTATTCGCGACCGTCGGCATCGGTGTCACCCAGTGCCAGTTCCTGTGCTTCCCGATAAAACGGTAGCTTCTTCTGCGTAATCAACTCCAGCGTTATTCCCAGTCTTGCCAGTTCGCGCTGGATGCGGTTTTCGTATTCGCGATTTCTCATTTCGTTTTGAGGTGATTTTTCAATGCGGCTGCTGACGACTGATCAGCTTACGTGGGAATCTGAATGTCTGCAATCCTGAGTCATATCCGAGGGAATGGCCGGATTTGCTTGCGGACTGCCTCTACCGTTGTCGAACTGCGTTATCATGCCAGCCAAAGAAAACTATGAGGTGACACGTGAATTTGAAGATGAAAAAAAACTCGATTTTTGCCTTGTTGCTGCGCACGGAGTGGTGGGTAAGCGGCGCGATTGCGTTGGTCATTGGTATTGTCGCCTGGGCATTGATGCCGCGACAATACGCGCTGTACGGTATTTTTACTGGTATGCCATTCATGGTCGTTTCTCTGATGGTCTTATGGCGCAAACGCGGCGAACCGAGCTCGGCACGCGTGGCCGAAATTCTGCAGGCAACGCGCGCGATGTCCTGGAAGGATTTTTCAGTAGAAATAGAACGCGCATTAGTACGCGATGGCTTCGAAGTGACCCGTATCGATCAGCCGCATGCTGATTTTTCCATCACCAGTTCGGGGCGCAAGGCGCTGGTCAGTTGCAAACGCTGGAAGGCAGCGAGCAATGGCATAGAACCTTTGCGTGATTTACATCATGCAGTGGAGGCGGGCGCCGCCGATTACTCGTTCTATATTACTGCCGGCGAATTCACGCCGAATGCAATGCAGTTTGCGGTGGATCACAAAATGCGTCTGGTACACGGCGCCGGTCTGGCCAAGTTGTTGCGCGAAATGACAGTCGCCAAGCGCAAAATCTAGTTTTCTGATGACGGCCACGTGTAGCGATCAGTGCAGATAACAAAACGGCAGCAAGATTCGATCTTGCTGCCGTTTTTTTTGTGTGGCTGTTCAGTCTGGATTAGCTTGCCGCGCTATCGGATTTTTCTGTCAGCGCTTTTTCCAGTTCGGCGATACGCACGCGTTGTGCACTTTCATTATTGAAGCGTTCGGTGATATCTCTGGCTACTGCCAGCGCACCGAGAATTTTTCCTTCTTCATCGCGCACCATGCCGAAGCTCATATCGATGTATATCTTGCTGCCATCCTTGTGCATGGAGCGGGTTGTCAGCACCTTGTTGACGTATTTCATTTCACCTGTCGCGACCGCATGATCGAAGCCTTTGTTATGCGCTTGCAGCATGCGTTCGGGAATGATGATGTCGAGCGGGCCGCCAATCACGTCCGCTGCAGCATGGCCGAAAATTCTTTCTGCGCCGCTATTCCAGACCCTGATCAACCCGCCATGGTCCGCAAAAATAACCGCATCCGGTGCCTGATCAACGATCGCCTTGGACAAAGCCAGATCCAGAGTACTGGTGTTATTGCTCATCTCTAATTCTCCTGTAGTTCATTCTGACATTCATTCTAATCATGCGTTGCGATAGTGTATTTGCACAAAATATGAACGTTTTAACTGCCTTCGGCAAGGCCATGTTCGAAAAGTGCAGCGATCATGTCAGTTTGCGAAATCATTCCCACCAATCGTCCTTGTCCATCGATCACCGGCATTTGGTGAACTTCTGAGTCGGACATCAGCGGTACCAGATCCACGATAGACTGATTGGCGTCGGCCGTGTACACCTCTTTGGTCATGATCTGGCCGACCACTTCATGCTTTTCCGTATGTGTCAGTTGCGAAGGGCGCAGCAAATTGGTCAGCCTTTGTCCCAGCCCTTCATGCAATTCTATTTCCGCATGATGCAAGAAGTCTGCCTTGGTCACGATGCCGATCACGCGTCGACCTCTATCGATCACCGGCAAGGCGGTCAGATCATGTGACTGGAATTGTGCCCATGCCTCCGCCAGTTCGGTACCGAACTCCACGCTGACGACGTCCTTCGACATGATGCTGGCGCATTTCACTTCGCCCATACGGCGGCGGTATGCCTGCATTTCTGTCTGCAGCATGATCGATTCCAGATCGGCGCGGCTGATATCCAGCACCTGGTTGTAGCGTGTCAATACGGTATCGAGATCGCTAGGCGTGATGCCGATGCGCTCGGTCGGTGCAACGTCGGTCGTATTGTGCTTGCTAGTGCGATCCGGTTGCGTGACATGCGGATAGCGTCGGCCCGTTGCATTATTGAAGAACAAGGCAGTCAATAACAGCAGCAAGGAGTTGAGTGCGACCGGTATCAGGACAAAGCTGTAACCCATCGCATGTACTGCAGGTCCTCCCAATACTGCGGTCAGAGCCACCGCGCCGCTGGGCGGATGTATGCAGCGAAAGACAAACATCCCGGCGATCGCCAATGCGGCGGCGAGGCCTGCCGCCAGAATCGGTTCGCCTACCATTTTGGCGCAGGTCACACCGATGATTGCCGCAATGATATTGCCACCCATGATGGACCATGGTTGTGCCAAAGGACTGGCCGGTACCGCAAACAGCAATACGGAAGATGCGCCCATAGGTGCGATCAGCCACATCGCATGTACGTCTTTGCCAAGAAGAATATAGGTGGTGAGGCCGGTGAGAACCAGACCGAACAATGCGCCCGAGCAGGCACGCATTTTTTCATAGCGATCGACGGATCCCGGTGCCGGGAAAATACGGAGTAGCCACTGCCATTTCGATTGAACCATGCTGCCCCTAACAGAATGCCTAATGTGCTCTTACATGTTCTTGCATCACAACCACATACCACGAGTCACTGTAGCGCATGCAGCATGGTGAATGCGCATGATGCGATCGTCCCGCGAAATCGATATGAAGACGCCGGTGATCCTGACAGGTAAGGGTTTGCTTTTCAAGGATGGAAGTTTAAATATGTTGCATCTTAAATGCAAATATATTTGGCTTCCATGGCAGGAGACGAGAATGTCGCGGAATTTCCTTGTGCCCGATAGCGAAGATATCATTGCATTCCCGGTCATGAGCCTTGCAAAATATCATACCAAAAAAGCAAACGAATCAACTCAAATGGGGCGCCCTGATGCCCGCTACGCATCCAGCACGGCGCGCTTCTTCACGCTGCGATCTGCTGCAACAGATTAAAAACATTCATCTCAGGAATGAAGCTGAAGAAATAAAATGGCGCATCGAACAATAAAGACCTGCATGATTGCATGCAGCCAGCGTATCAATCCGAATTGAGCGTTTAAAAGGAAGCCATCCCATGCCCATCATCACCAATATTGAAGATTTGCGCGTATTGGCGCAACAGCGCGTGCCCCGCATGTTCTACGATTACGCCGACTCCGGTTCATGGACCGAATCGACGTATCGCGCCAATAGCAGCGACTTCGCCAAAATGAAGTTCCGCCAGCGGGTCGCGGTAAACATGGCCAACCGCACGCTGAAAACCACGATGATCGGACAGGAAGTGCATATGCCGGTGGCAATTGCACCGACCGGATTGACAGGCATGCAGCATGCGGATGGCGAGATACTCGCAGCCAAAGCGGCGGAAAAATTCGGCATTCCCTTTACGCTGTCGACGATGAGCATATGCTCGATCGAGGATATTGCCGCGCATACCAGCAAGCCGTTCTGGTTCCAGCTGTATGTGATGAAAGACCGTGCCTTTATCGAACGCTTGATAGAGCGCGCCAGAGTTGCAGGTTGTTCGGCACTGGTCTTGACGCTGGATTTGCAGATTCTGGGTCAGCGCCACAAGGATTTGAAGAACGGCTTGTCCGCTCCGCCAAAACTGACGTTGGCGAATATCATCAACATGATGAGTAAGCCGCGCTGGTGCATGGGCATGCTGGGCACCAAGCGTCGCGGCTTCGGCAATATTGTCGGGCACGCGAGCGACGTATCGGACATGTCATCGCTGTCGTCATGGACTTCGCAGCAGTTCGATCCGCTGCTGTCATGGAAAGACGTTGAATGGATCAAGAAGTGCTGGGGCGGCAAGTTGATCATCAAGGGCATCATGGATGCGGAAGATGCAAAACTGGCGGTGGCCAGTGGCGCCGATGCCTTGATCGTATCGAATCACGGCGGTCGTCAGCTGGATGGCGCCTTGTCCAGCATAGCCGCATTGCCTAGCATCGTCGATGCGGTGGGTGACCAGATCGAAGTGCATATGGATGGCGGCATCCGCTCCGGTCAGGATGTGATCAAGGCGCTGGCCCTCGGTGCGAAGGGCACCTATATCGGCCGTTCCTTCTTGTATGGTTTGGGCGCAATGGGCGAAGAGGGTGTGACCAAATGCCTGGAAATCATCGAGCGCGAACTGGACTTGACGATGGCATTTTGCGGTGTCACCGATGTGAAGAATGTGGACAAGAAAATCCTGATTCCCGGGACTTACTGATCGCAGATTCAATAACAGCCGTGGACAGACAAACCAGTTTCACTGGAAGTCGCGGCTGCTGATCGCGAGTTCGCCCAGCAAGTGTGAGTGATCGACGATGCGTTTTGCCACCAGATGGTGAACACCTTCCCTGGTTTGCCAGATGCCGTACACAGTCATCAATTGCGCATTCAATATTTCCTTGCGCTGTTTTTCCACCAGCGCTGGCCAGATGATGACATTGGTGATGCCGCTTTCATCTTCCAGCGTGACAAACATGGTGCCTTTGGCGGTTGGCGGCCGCTGCCGCATCGTGACGATGCCGGTAGTGCGCGCAATCTTGCGGTCAGCGAAGCCCCTCAATTCGAGTGACGTGGACAGGTTCATTTGCTTCAGGAGTGGCCGCAGCAAGGCAAGCGGGTGACGGTTCAGCGTCAATCCGAGGCTGGCGTAATCGGCGACGATTTCCTGCCCTTCGCTGGCTTGCGGCAAGATCAAGGGTGCTTCCGCAATAGGTGCATCACGCAATAATGCGGAGGCAGGCCGCATTGCAGCCACCTCCCATTTGGCCTGGCGTCTATGGCCGCTCAGGGGCAGCAAGACATTGGCGCGGGCGAGGGCGCCCAGTTCATTTTGATCGAGTGCGGCACGACGCGCGAGATCGTCCACGCTGGCAAAAACCTGCTGCGTACGCGCTGCCACTATTCTTGTCGCCGCCGCCATCGATAACCCTTTGATCATGTGCAAGCCGAGACGTACCGGCGGCATGGCGGATGTCATGTCTTCCAGCGTGGATTCGATATCGCTGATAGTGATGTCGACCGGATGCACGATGACGCCGTGGCGCCGCGCATCCTGCACTAGTTGCGACGCGGAATAAAAGCCCATCGGTTGCGAGTTGAGCAAGGCCGCAAGAAAAGCGGAAGGGTAATGGCATTTGATCCATGCCGAGACATACACCAGCAAGGCAAAGCTGGCGGCATGCGATTCGGGGAAGCCGTATTCGCCAAAGCCCTTGATCTGTTCGAACAGGCGGTCGGCGAATTCCGCCGCATAGCCATTTTTGATGAGGCCTTTTTTTAATTTTTCTCCATGTTTTTCAAGATTGCCTTTGCGCTTCCATGCCGCCATCGAGCGTCTGAGCTCATCAGCTTCGCCCGGAGAAAAGTCTGCCGCCAGCACCGCGATCTGCATCACCTGTTCCTGAAAGATAGGTACGCCGCAGGTACGTTCCAGGGCTTTTTGGATGGCCGGCCCCGGATAGCTGATTTGATTTTTTGGCATATGCCGCTGCTTCAGATACGGATGCACCATGCCGCCCTGTATCGGTCCTGGCCGCACGATCGCCACCTGGACCACCAGATCGTAATATTCCTGCGGACGCAGACGCGGCAGCATGGACATTTGCGCCCGTGATTCGATCTGGAACACGCCTATGGTGTCTGCCAGACAAATCATCTGGTAGGTTTTGCTGTCCTTGTCGTGAATATCCTGCATCTCGAAAGGGGCGCCGCGTTGCACGCTGATCATGTCCAGCGCACGCCGGATAGCCGACAGCATGCCCAGGGCGAGCACATCGACTTTCAGCAAGCCGAGCGCATCCAGATCATCCTTGTCCCATTCGATGACGCTGCGATCCTTCATGGCGGCGTTTTCTATCGGCACCAGTCGCGCCAGGCTATCCTGGGCAATCACGAAGCCACCTGTGTGTTGCGACAGATGGCGCGGAAAGCCGATCAGGGTTTGCGTCAATTCCACCAGTTTTTGCACGATGGACGATTGCGGATCGAAGCCGTTTTCGCGCAGCCGTTGTTCATTGACTTCGCGCCCATCCCACCATTTGTGCGAACTGGACAAGCGGTTGACTTGCTCGAAGTCGAGGCCGAGCGCCTTGCCGACATCCTTCATCGCCGAGCGCGGTCGGTAGGTGATCAGCGCGGCGGTCAGGGCCGCCCGATGGCGGCCGTATTTTTGGTAAATGTATTGCATGACTTCTTCGCGTCGTTGATGCTCGAAGTCGACATCTATGTCGGGCGGCTCATTGCGTTCACGCGAGATGAAGCGCTCGAATAACACGCTGCTGCGTTGCGGGTCGACTTCGGTAATCCCGAGGCAGTAGCAAACGATGGAGTTGGCGGCCGAGCCGCGCCCCTGGCACAGGATGTTCTTGCTACGGGCGAATTTGACGATGTCGTAAACGGTAAGGAAATACGGCTCGTAATGGAGCTCGCTGATCAGCGTCAGTTCATGCTCGATTTGCAGGCGAAATTTTTCGGGAAAATTATTCTTGAAGCGCCATTGCGTCGCCCCTTCGAATGTCAGGCGGCGTAAATAGCCGGACAGGGTTTCGCCGGCCGGCACGATTTCTTGCGGATATTCATAGCGCAATTCATCCAGCGAAAAAGTGCAGAGGCTTGCCAGCAGGATGGTTTCTTCCAGTAATGGCTGCGGGTAAATCTGCGTCAGGCGCAGACGTGAGCGCAAATGCTGTTCGGCATTCGGCTGCAACTCCAGCCCGCATTCGGCTACCGATTTGCCCAGGCGCACGGCCGTCAGCGTGTCCTGCAAGGGTTTGCGCGAGCGTACATGCATGAGTACATCGCCGCTCGCAATCAAAGGGACAGCAGCTTTTTCCGAGATGGCTGTTAGCTGATCCAGCCAGTATTCATCGTCGCAGTGATGCAGCAATTCGGCGGCCATCCATGCGCGGGCCGGGAAGGTATGCGCCAGCCAGACAGTTTGTTCTTCGATTTCTGCTCGTGTGCAGTGGTGCTGCGGGATCAGAATGGCAAGGCAATCCGGCAGGTATGCCAGATGAGTCATATTGCTGTCTGCCTTGACTCGTGCATCCAGATCGCTGCGCTGCAGGGTATAAAACCCTTTGGCGGCACGTCGGCGCCCCAGCGTGATCAATTCGGACAGATTGCCGTAGCCATTGCGATTGCAGGCGAGAAAAATCAGTTTGGTACCGCAGGCTAGCGTGATTTCGCTGCCGATGATCAGATGCAGCTTCAGTTTTTTTGCTTCTACATGGGCGCGCACGACGCCGGCCAGCGAACATTCATCAGTGAGCGCGAGGCTGCGGTAACCCAGATCGCAAGCGCGTTGCACCAATTCTTCCGGATGTGAGGCGCCTTGCAGGAAGCTGAAGTTCGACCGGCAGTGCAGTTCGGCGTAGGAGGGGAGAAAAGCAGACATACGTAAAGTTAGACATTTATTTTAAGTAAATCTGAATGTTCGCTCACGCCAATAGCTTGTATTTGCTAGCGAAAATCAATGTGATGAAAAAATCAGTATTTGTAAATTGAGAGCGATCGTTCAATTTTTATGCGAAGAATCCATGTAAAAACCAACCGGATCCGGTCACGTCATTCATTGTGCGAAGACGGAATATCCAGAGCAATAAATGCTTGTCGTTTTGCGCAATGAAATAATCGCGCGCCGCCAAGCCATCGTCCCACCAACCGGACTCGATCCGTTCCGGCCCTGTCAGTAAGGTCAGCGGACTTTGATAAAACGGTTTGTGCTGACGCGTGATCAAGGCCAGTGGTTTTTGCAGCAGCCAGGTAGGACGGGCACCCGCGCCATGCGGTATGAGCGCGTCCTGCCTATTGTTGCGATGCGTGTTTTGCCGGCCGTGGATGGCTGTGGTGGTTGTACTTTTTTCGGGCCGATGATCGGCAAACATCGAAAGCTGACGCACGGCTTCATTCCCCAGACGGCTCTGCAGGCGTTCTATCAGGCGTCCCGTGCTTTCCGCATCCGATGCCGACGTCGGAAATAATTCGTTATTCGGAGCAGCCTGTTCCGCAATCTGATTGGCCTTCAATGCAATTTCAATCACCGGTGCTATCAAATCGAGTTGCGCCAGCCGCTCACGCAGCAGCAGCGTCAAATGATCGATATCGCGGCTGGGCATGCCGAGCACTATCGTTAGCGGCGTGCTGCGATGATCGCGCTGCCGCGTCGATTCATGATGCAAGAGGAGCGTGATACTGGCGACGGCCGCATGGCGGGCTGCCAGCCAGCCGCCTAATTGCAATAACAGGCGACGCGCGGCGAACAGTAGCGCTTCGGTACTTTCCACCCGCGCCGGCAATTCGAGTCTGGCATCGAACACAATAGGGGCTTCAAACCATTGATGTGCTTCGCTTTCATGGCCATAGGCACGGTCAATTTCGCGCAACATTTCCTTGCCGAAGCGGCGTGTCAGTCCAGCGCGTGGCAATCGCCGCAGTTGGCCGATTGTGCGGCAGCCTATGCCGTTCAGTGTTTCCAGATGGGAACGAGCTGATTCCAGTACCTGCAGCGGCAGTTCATCCAGTGCCGCATCGGCCTGGTCCGATGCAAGGAAAACCCGGGTGCTTTGATCCGATTGCGCACGCAGCCACGCGCCGCTCGCAGTCGGCGCGCTTGCCAGGCGTGCATGCAAACCTAGTTCCATCAAGCCGGACAGCAACGCCGAGGCAATGTTTTGTGTTCCATTGAACAGGCGCAGGCTGGCCGCGACTTCCATCAATAAACCGGAAGAACACAGAACCACATGTGGCGTGAAGTGCAGACTCCACAGTGCGGCTTCGTGCAGTGCTTGCGCCTCCTGCTCACGATCACGTGGAAACGCTTGCAACTCCGCCGTTAAGGCACGCGCGCTGGTTTCCGACATGCCGGGCTGTATGCCCGCTTCTTCGGCACGCTGATTGCACCAGCCTACCAGCTTGCGTTCGCATATGACGACCGGCTGCTCCTGCAGGCAGGCAGGCGCGGCGACAGATGCTAAAACCGCTGCCTCAGCCGCGTCGGATGGATGGCTAAGCCGGCAGCGCAGCGCGGTGTCGAGCGGCAGTTGCGGCAAGTGCAGAGCGATCCACAGCATAGGAAGGGGGGCTGAAAACAGGTTTGCTGAGAACACGGGTTGCGAGTGGCTTGACCAGTATTTCCGGGATGGAAAGCGGCAGCACGATAGGGTCGACATGCACCGGGCCGCGACGCTTGATGATTTCTACCGACATGCGTCCGGCTGGCGATGGCTTGCAGACGAGACGCAAGGGGGCTGGCGACGATTGATCCTGTGCCGATAACGGGCGGAAAACGAAGGTCAACCCTTCGCCACCTGCGGCTGCCAGTTGCAGACGGCGTAAATGATCGGCCCGCGCCTGCGGCAACCAGCACAGCAAAGCGCCAAAGCTGGCACTTTTCAATGCCTGTTCTACGGCCCAAATGCGATCGACCGGTTTGTCCGCCTCAATCAGGATGACGCGTGTCAGGTCAATGCCAAGTTCAGCCAAAGCAGCCGCAAAGGGAATATGTGGCGGTGCCAGCAACACCACGGTTTTTCCTGCTTGTGTGATGCGTGCCAGAGTAGGGGCGAGCAGACGCAATTCGCCTACGCCAGGATTGGCAAGCAGCAGTTCAGTCAAAACGGAAGGCGGCCAGCCACCATGCGGCAACTGCTGATCCAGCTCGCGATAGCCGGAAGAAATCGGCTTGGAACGATATGAACCCATTTGATCGCCCAGCCAGATTGAGTCTGCATGCGACGCAAGTATGGATGAGGTGGAAAAAGGAAGAGCAGAAGCCAGTGCAGCCATAAAACCTCCAAAAGTACTGTTTGGGACAAAACGCCGTTTGCTGGGCGAGTTATTAATATACTGTATATACGTACAGTATAAAAGGTTTAAATGAAGTTTTTTAATAGTTTTACCGGTGTGTTCCGCTAGGGATGGGGCGCTTTATTGTTGATGAAAGGGCAGGAATGCAACATCGCTATTGATAAAAAACAGTCAAATAGTTACTCTATGGAAATATTTAAATTGGTGAATGTTTGTAATCAGGGCTATTGCCCATGCTTGTCGTAACTGACTGCTTTGATTCCCCCCGTTTGAAGAGATGAGCCAATTCATTGGCTAGCCGATATGCGGCTTAAGGTCGCGTGCAAGACTCGCTTTTCTTGCGGCTGTCATGAGATGCGCTACCGATTGGATAAATGCAAGGGCGTTACGTCGACCCTAGCGGGGTTGGGGGAAGCTGGATTTAGCGGAGTTTCTCAGATTATGTTTTGCACTCAAATGAAGAAGAAATGAACGCTCCCATTGCCCATCTGTATTACATCTCCGTGGGAGTATTGCTCATGGCGGCATTTCATGCCGCGCTATTGGCACGCAGCAGTGCCTATACAAGAGCATATTGGGCATTCGCGACTATTTGCCTGTCGTTTTCACTATTCCAGTTTTTCTGCGCAGCGCAGTATGTGGCGATTGATCCACAAGCGGCGATGTCCGCACATAAATGGGTCAATTTTTTCTCGATTTTGATTGTTGCCCTTATTGCCTATCTGGTCGCCTCCATCGAAAATAAACCCAGCTCGTTCATGGTTGCATATGGTGTGGCGGGGCTTGCTGCATTAGTAATCGTAGCCAACTTCCTTAATCCCCTCGGCTACCGCTTTGACAGCTTGCAGCAAGATGGCTTTACTGTATTTCCATGGGGTGAGCAGATCAATATTTTTTCTGGCGAACAGTCGGTGGTCTATCGTTTGATGCGTCTGTTATCCCTGGCAGTACTGGTTTACACCATCGTATTCTCAGTCAGGATACGCAAGCTGGGCGGGCGACTTGCCAATCGCCTGATCTGGATTTCGATCGTTCTTATGCTGGTCACAGCCAGCTTTGCCGGCTTGTCTGATTCCGGTGCCCTGAAAATGCCGTATCTCGGCGGTTTCGGCTTTTTGTTCCTGGTGGCCGGTTTTTCCGTATTGGTCAGAGCCGATGTCTCGAATAGAAAAATAGAGGAAATTCGAATCAATGAAGCGCTGGAGCGTGAGGTCAAGAGTCATAAAATCGCCAACCAGCGGTTCGAACATGCATTACATAATGATCCGCTGACAGGATTGCCGAATCGTGCCGGAGCGCTGATCAGGCTGAATAATCTTATCGATATCAATAAGCTGAATCAAACCAAGTTGGCGGTTTTTTTATTTGATATCGACCAACTTGGCATTATTAACGGCACGCGCGGGCATAAAACGGGTGACCAACTATTGAGAGAGGTTTCGCAACGCCTGCAAAACAATCTCAGGGACAGCGATCTGATCGCAAGACTCGATAGCGGCGGATTCGTGATTGGCGCAAGCGGCCTGAAAGGGGAAAGCTGTGAGGCTTTACTCCATGAAAAGCTGTCTAGCGCCTTGGAGCCTCCATTCGATGTCGCTGGTAGCGTGTTAAAGATGACATTCAGCGCTGGCGTGGCGGTGTTCCCGGATGATGCGGGAATGGCTGAGGATATTCTTGCCGCGGTAGAACTCGCCTTGCATGATGCCAAGAGCAGCGGTCCAGGTAATTTGCGGGTTTTTCATCCTTCTCTAAAAGAAAGCATTCAATCCAGAATTGACTTTGAAAGTGCATTGAAAGAGGCGTTGGAGAAAAAGCAGTTTTTTCTTTGTTATCAACCGCAGGTGCTGGCATCGGATGGGCGCACGGTATGCCTGGAAGCATTGATTCGCTGGCAGCATCCGACTTACGGCCTGGTCATGCCCGACCGGTTTATTCAACTGGCTGAATCGATGGGGCTGATCGCACTGATCGGCGCATGGGTCATTGATTCGGCGTGCGAACAGCTGGCACGCTGGCGCGCCATGGGCTTTGAAGAAGTCAGGGTTGCGGTCAATCTTTCGGCGCAGCAGTTGCTGGATCCCGATCTCGAAGAGACGGTCACCAGAGCGCTGGAGCGCTCGAGTCTGTCGGGTAGTGATCTTGAACTGGAAATTACGGAGTCGGTCCTGATGCAGGATCCGGAAAGATCCATAGAGCGGCTCAGTGCGTTGCGCAAACTTGGTGTGCGCTTATCGATTGACGATTTCGGGACCGGATATTCTTCACTGGGTTACCTGAGGGTGCTTCCCGTACATGCATTCAAGCTGGATCGCAGTTTTGTACGGGATATAGGCAATGGCGGAAAAGACCTGGAAATTTGCGCGACATCGATTGGACTCGCTAAAAACCTAGGACTGGAAATAGTCGCCGAAGGTGTGGAAACCGAAGCGCAAATGCAGCAACTGCGCACATTGGGTTGCCATCTGCTGCAAGGCTACTTTTTTGCTAAACCGCTCATTGTGGAAGCGGCCAGCCACTTTCTCACATCCTGTTCGCATAAAGTGCTAATGCCGCCAGAAGAGATGCAGATGACATTGGGCCTGGCGCGTTAATCTTCGGCCGATGTGCATGCATGTTGTGTGCATCGACCACCTGCATTGCCCTGCGGGATAATATTCCGCAGCATCCCTGAAGCATCACCATCGCATCCCTGCAGTATCACCACCGCATCACCACAGCGTATAAGTCATGATGAACCCGGCCGACACCATCGCGGTTAGTGCCACGGCGAACAAGCTTTCGGCGATACGCGTCAGTAATTGCACGGTGCGCTGGTGTTTGGTGCGTAGCGCCCAAAATACACAATAAGTGCACAAAAGGAAAAGCAGGGCGCTAACCACGAAGATGTCATCCACGACGGTGCCGCCAGTCGTTCTGCCCAATGCTGAAAAAAGGGTGGTGCCAGTGATGCAAAGGCCGGCCATGGTGCCAGAGGTTGAGAGCAGATGGCGCAGCTCTTCGCGTGTATTGTTGTCCATACCAAAAATCCAGAGATCGATTTGCTAATAACTCTGGCGACTGGTTTACGGTTGACCTGGAATTGCAATCGCAGCGTTTTCAACCAAGGTGATTTTTCTGCGCAGTCGTTCTGCGTCAACAGCATCACCGGCTTTTTCTGCGCGCAGTAGTTGCACACCTAACCAAGCGAGCAAGGGCCGTCGCCAACCTTGGGCAGAAGCGGTATCCACGGCGAGTTTCAATACTGCAGGTGTAGCCCGATCGCTGCGGAACAGGACGCCGGCTGCAACCAGTTGCGCCAAGGGATCTTCGATACTTTGCAGCGCGGCAGCTGCTCCCGGATCGGAAATCGCCGCAGCGACCGTGCGGTGCTGTGACGGTAGCAAGGCAATATCCTGCGGTTTGATTTTACCTGCCAGATAATCGGCATAAGCGCGCTCAGGTGCCGCAGCATCTGCCCGCAGTTTTTCGAAACCCTCACATTCTTCGATGACGAGGCTGGCGAGTCGGCTGGCACAGCGTGTCAGTTCGAGGCGTGCCATCAGGTCGGCCCGTCCGGTGCGACTGATTTCGCTGCGTGCCAGCTTGAACTCCTGCGTTTCTGCGCGCACATTTCCTTCCAGATAAGCGGCAGTGGCGCGCTCTACTGAAGTCTTGGCGTTCATTTGCCAGTCGGGTACAGGCTTGCCTGCGCATGCACTCAATAGTGCGAGCAGGCAGAGCGGCAAGGCGAGGCGCGTACAAGATGAGGATGAGATCATGGCAGGGTCAGCTCCGTGTCGCGTGCAAAAGGCCATTTTCGGTTGATTTCAGTGACCAATTGATCGACCTTGCGCAGGCTGCGATCGACATCCGTGCGCAAAACATCCAGATCGCTGGTGGCTATTTTGGCATTGGCACTGATCGCTTGCGCATCGACCAATACCGCATCGACTTTTTTCAGACTGGCTCTGGCTTCGCTCAACATGGCATTGAGCTGAACGATGGTGGCCTGGCTATTGCCATCCTTGCCGAAAATCTGATTGTCGGCCTTGAGCAGCAAACCATCGACCTTGCTCAGTACGTTATTGGCTTTGTCCAGTGTCGCCAGCAATTTTTGCGCATCCTTTTCATTTCCCATCAGGCCGCCTAGTGCACCGTGCGGACCGTTGAATTTTTCTGTCAAACCCTGCAAATTGCTCAGGCTGCTACTGAGTGCAGATTCAGCAGCGGTCAGACCGTTCAGGTTGGCAATCAATTCTTTGGCAGAGGCAACCAGCAAAGGGATTTCTGCTGTGACATCGCCTATCAGTAGAGTGCGCTCTGCACCGGGTGGCAAAGGCGGATCGGTGGGGACGCCGGTATATGCCCGCATGCGTGTACTGCCGACAATGCCGCGTTCCATCGCGAAGACACTGGAAGTACGCAGCCAATGCGCATCTTTTTCAGCGACGTCGACGATCATGCGTGCCTTGCCTTCCTTGCTGAGCTCGATGCGACTGACGCGCCCGATGGGAAATCCGGAAAAGGTCAGGTCCATGCCGACGACCACGCCTTCCGAATCGTCAGCCAGCAAGACCAACTCTTGCGTTGTCTCAAAAGCGCCGCGTGCATACATCAGGTATGCCGCCGAGCCGCATACCAGCGCGATGAGGAATAGCAGCAGGATGGCTGCCTTGAGTTCGAGATTGTTCGGCTTCGCCTGCACGGTCGGCAGCGGAGCGGGGCTGGGTAACTGGCTTGAGTTGTCAGGACGTTCTTGCATGGATATCAGATGCCCTATAAGAATTAATAATAGTTACCCAGCAGCGAAGCAACTTCAATCAGCAAAATGACGAAGAACAATCGCACCATTGCCGCCAGTTCATTCGCGGCTTTGGAACGGCTGTGCAATGGCGTTTCACGCGTATCGTAAAGCGATGAAGCCAGCGGGCTCAACGATACGGCCAGGCTGAAGAAAATGGTCTTCAGCATGAAAATCATCGACACTGCGGGGTTGAATATTTGTCCCACCACGCGCGTATAGCCGGGTAAGGCCCAATGCGTAAAACCGTAAATCGACAGGTAGGCCAGAATCAGAGAAAGCACGCAGCTGACCGCAGCCAGCATCAAGACCGAAAACATGCCTGCCACTGCACGCGGGAAAAATTCGCGTCGTATCGGATCCACGCCTTGCAGTTCCAGCTGCGCAAGATCGCCGCGCCTGCGCATTTCAGCCAATTCCACACCGTCCGGCAAGGTACGACGCAAGGCAACGAATAATGCAGCAGTCAGCGGAATCAGTTCCAGCACCAATACGCGCACGACCATTTCCAACGCATATTTGGAGAGCCCGTAACTCAAGGCAGTGACAACCACGATACGTATCAGGATCAGGCTGACCAAAGAGGTCAGTACGGAAAACCAGATCAGGTTCTGCAAGGTGCCGAGTACGATCTGATAGGCAATCGCATGCCGGTTCTCGCGCTGATAAGTTGCAGGCGACAGTGCCAGCGATAGCACCAGCATGCCGAACAGCACGATGCGCCAGCCGCTGATCAGCCATCGCAAGGTGGTACGACCCATATGCCAGAAAGTACTGAATGGGGATGCTTTGATCATCATGCGAACATGGTAGCAGTGAAATGCGCGTCTTTACATCGCTCATCTCAGTGTCCGCCGGCTTTTGACTTTGTTGCAGGATCGCACCACACTGCATCTTTATCGATGGCAATGTGATCGAGGGCTACACGGATATTTTTAATCGGCTCATTCAATTCATGGATTTTTTCACTCCCGAACGCATAGAAAAGACCAAAGCGCTTGCGCGAGATGGCAAGCCTTTCATCTTTGATGATGGTGATATGCGTACCTTGCATTTCAATGAACAGGTCGTGCAAAGCGCGATGCGTTTGTCCGCTCCGGACGAGTTGGTTATTCCATATACGCAGGCAATGGCCGGATTCCTGTCTCTGCATCCGCTCCCGCAGCACATCCTGATGATCGGTTTGGGCGGCGGCTCTCTGGCCAAATACTGCTATCGGTACATCCCATCGGCGCGCATCACGGTAGTGGAATCGAATGCCGATGTGCTGTCGATGCGTGATCAATTTATGGTTCCGCCAGACGATGCACGCTTGCGAGTAGTACACGCGGACGCAATTTCTTGTATCGAGAGCCTTGCAGTCGGCTCGGTCGATGTAATCATGCTGGATGGCTTTGATGCGTCAGGAACGCCGCCTACGCTTCGCTCATCGGATTTTTTCATGAACTGCAAAGCCGTTCTCGATGATCGCGGTGTATTGATCACAAATATGGGGGATCAACACGCCCATATAGTCGGTACCGTGACGCAGGGGCAGCGCGTGTTTGGTGCATTTCATCATTGGTGGTTCAAGCTGGCAATGGATAACAGTCATATTGCAATTGCGGTGAATGCTGATGATGACGCAGTCAGTGATGCTCGCTTGCGCACTGCAGCACTGAATATCGCTGAACAGTTCTCACTCGAACTTGTTTATCCGAAGAATCTGATGCAGGAATAATCTGACACAGGAATAAAATTTCCTGTGAGGCCCTGAAGAGCTGCTACCCTCTTCGTTGCTGGTACGATTAAGCAGATATTCGCAGATGTCCGAAGCAAAATTCAGCTCCACACGCGCCAAATCACCATGATTCGATTGCAAATCGATCTTGCCGCAAGTCAAATAGTTGGGAACTACTGCTCAGTTTTTGCCTCCAACTGAGCAAAATGTGGACCACCATGTCAATCTAAAAGCCGCTTAAGCGGGAGGAAAAAATATGGTCAGTACTATCCTGACGCATGCCCAACCGGCATGTGCAGCGCGATCTTTCGCCGTCCGTAAAATGCAGTTGCCTCACATCGAGGCATCCTGTCCGTGTCTGCATCCGGCGGCTTCTTCGGCGCATATCGAATGTGAAAAAAGCGGGGGTGTCTTTGCTTAATTCCATTCTTCAATACATTCGATTTGGTTCCGTATCCAAGACTGACGAAAACTTTCCTGACGAGCCGCCGCGTGCTGAGATTTTCAGCGCGGAGAAGCTCGAATCTCACGCCACCCATCTGGCGACTATACAAAAAATAGGCAATGCACCACATCGCTTATCCATTTCTGCGATGGCGCGTGCAGATGGCCGCACGTTGATTGCTGCGCATGCTGCGATAGAGCGTGCAGCTACTGAGCGGCGCGCGATTACGTCAGCAGCAGAATGGTTGCTCGATAACCTACATGTGGTGCAGGAAAATGTCACTGGCGTGGTCGAAAATATGTCGCGCCGCGTGTACAAATCATTGCCCAAGCTGACGGACGGCGAATATGCAGGCATGCCAAGAATTTATGGTTTGTGCTGGGAATTTGCTGCGCATACCGACAATCACTTCGATACCGATTTATTTCTGCGTTTTGTCCGCGCGTATCAACGCGTCCAGCCATTGACGATGGCTGAGTTGTGGACGTTGCCTGTAGTCATGCGTGCGGTCTTGCTGGTGCATTTGCGTCGGGTGGCAATGCGTGTGGTCAGGGCCCAGGCAGCGCGGCAAGCTGCCGATGATCTGGCCAACGAACTGATCGCGATTGCACAAAAGACACCAGAAAAAGAGCAGCCGGCGATTGTGTTGCCTGCCGGACATTTGCGTCAGCCTTTTGTTGTACAACTGGTGCAAAGGCTACGTTACCAGCAACCGGGTTTTACACCCTTGCTGGATGCGCTCGGTACGCGATTGGTTGATCAAAACCTCACCATTGACGACCTGGTATTACGCGAGCATACAACGCAAGTTGCTTCCAATCAGACCATACGCAACATCATTACCAGCATGCGCGGCATTGCGGCTTTCGACTGGCGTACATTCTTTGAATCAGTCAGCCTGGTCGAACAAAAACTGCAAACCTTGCCAGCCTATGCGGTACTTGATTTTCTGACGCGTGATCGTTATCGCAAGATCATTCAGCAAATCGCACTGAATGCACGCTATTCAGAGCAACAGATTGCGGATGCCTTGGTACGCAAGATCGAGTTTCACCGCAGCCAGATGCAGCATGACGACGTCGTGGCCGACGAACGCGCACTTGACCCGGGTCATTACCTGCTGGCCGGCGGCCGCAATGACCTTGAAGCAGAACTTGGTTATAAACCGCATTTTTCACAAAAATTCAAACGCCATTACATTGCACATGCCAGCCTGTATTACCCGCTGACGATCATCACTGTCGCCTGCGTTTTACTGGCACTGCCGCTGTTGAGCGTGCATGACAATCTGGTGCCGCCTGTGGTTCTGGCATTGCTGATGATGGCCGGTTTTTTCCCGGCTTCGGACATTGCGATTACGGTAGCGAACAAGATCTTGATGCGACTGTTCTGGCCACGTCATTTGCCGCGCCTGGAGCTGGAAGATATTTCGGCAAGCTTGCGTACATTCGTGGCCGTCCCCGTGATGTTGACCAGCGACGAGGGGATAGAAGAAGAGGTGCGCCAACTGGAAGCGCATTACCTTGCCAATCCGGATGGGGAAGTCTATTTCACGCTGCTCTCGGATTGGGCAGATGCAAAACAGGAGCATATGCCGCAGGATCTGTACCTGCTGGAAAAAGCACGCAGGGATATCGCCGAATTGAACGCTCGTTATGGACCCAGTGTCAGCGGCCAGACGCGTTTTTACATACTGCACAGGAGGCGTTTGTGGAATGCGGCAGAAGATCGCTGGATGGGCTGGGAACGCAAGCGCGGCAAGCTGCATGAATTCAACCGATTGCTGCGCGATGCGCACGATACCTCGTTCTTGCTTGATGCCATTCCACTACCACAGCATGTGCGTTATGTGATCACGCTGGACGCCGATACGCGCATGCCGATCGGCGCCTTGCGCGCCCTGGTGGGTGTGGCTGCGCATCCTTTGAACCAGCCGCGCCATGATCCGGAAACCGATCAAGTGATAGAAGGTTACGGCATCTTGCAGCCGCGCATCACGCCGACCTTGCCGATGCGGCAGGAACGCACATTGTATCGGCGCTTTTTCTCGGCGCGCGGTGGTATCGATCCTTACGGCGGCGCCGTACCTGATGTGTATCAGGACGTATTTGGCTGGGGCAGTTATTCCGGCAAGGGTTTGTACGATGTCGATGCGTTCGAGCGTGCGCTTGCCGGCAAGGTGCCGGAAAACACCATGCTCAGCCATGATCTGTTTGAAGGTGCCTTGGCGCGGGTAGCGCTGGTCAATGACGTAGAGCTGTTTGAAGATTTCCCGTCGCATGTCGAAGAAGCTGCTGCACGCCAGCATCGCTGGACCCGTGGCGATTGGCAATTGTTGCCGTGGTTGCTCAATGGCGGTCGCGCGTCTATGTCTATTATCGATCGATTGAAGATCGTCGATAACATGCGGCGCTCCCTGATGGCGCCGGCGATTCTGGTGTTGCTGGTGACGGCGTTCTGCCTGCCGTCTTCGCCGATCTGGCCGTGGCTGGTGCTGGGCATAGTCGGCCTGGCTGCGCCCTCGGTATTCCAGTTTGTATCGGATATCCTGCCGCATCGCGATGACTTGTCATTCAAGGCGCACTGGCGGCGCGGGCTGGCCGTGTTGCCTGACACTGTTGCAGTGGTATTCATTTCGCTGGCGGTGCTGGCGCAACATGCGTGGCTGATGCTGGATGCGATATTCCGTACCTTGGTGCGCCTGATGTTTACGCGCAAGAAGTTGCTGCAATGGGTAACCTCGGCCCAAGTCAGGAAATCCAAGCAATATTCGATTTCCAGTTTTGCATGGCGTGGGCGTATGGGTGTGCTGTTGGCGCTGGCGATAGCCGGGATTGTGTATCTGGCCAATCCGGGTCGCTGGACGCTGGTGTTACCACTCTGCGTACTGTGGTTCTTGAGCCCGCTTATCGCACGCTGGATCAGTCTGCCGCCGGTCGACAAGAACCTCGAACTGCTGGACGCGGATGAAGAAACCGAATTGCGCCTGACGGCACGACGCACCTGGCGCTTCTTCACGACATTTGTGGTCGCCCAGGATAATTACCTGCCGCCGGATAACTTCCAGGAAAAACCGCATCCGGTCATTGCGCATCGCACGTCGCCGACCAATTTCGGCCTGTATCTGCTTTCTGTCGCTACCGCCCGCGATTTTGGCTGGCTGGGTTTGGCCGACATGATGCAGCGACTGGAAGAAACCATGGAGACGCTGCAGAAGTTGCCGCGTTATCACGGGCATTTTTTCAACTGGTATGAAACCGAAAGGCTGGAAGTTTTATTGCCGCGCTATATCTCGACTGTAGATAGCGGCAATCTGGCTGGCCATCTGTTCGTGTTGGCGCAGGCTTGCAAGGATGCGCGTGAACAATCCGTGTTGCGGCCGGGTGTCGCTGCCGGTATCGGCGATACGGTGCTGTTACTGCGTTTTGCGATTGAAGGTGTAGGCCGCGAATTGCGTACGCAAACCGTCAGTATCGCGGAGCTGCGCAAAAACACAGATCAATTCAGTGATCTGTTACTGGCAAATGGCGGTGATTTTTCGAATTATGCCGGCTGGCAAAAACTGGCCGAGCGGGCAGAAGACCTGGTGGATCTGGCGCAGGCATTTTCTGTCGAAATCGAGATGCCCGACAATGAGGTACTGACGTGGGCGCATGAATTGCGCGAAGCGGTGCGTACGCATTGCGCCGATTTTGTTGCGGTGGTGCCGTGGGCACATCTGGAAGCGCAGGATCACGAACATAAACAGAACGAAGAACTGTGGCAGCTCATCAATGCACACATGGCTACGGATATGGCACTGGAAGATTTGCCCGAGCGTTATGCGTCGGCGCGGATGGAAGTCGCTCGCTTGTTCTCATCGCAAAACCGGCTCGATCCCGATGTGATGTCGCAAGCTCTGTTTGACGAGCTCGATACGGTATTGAATCAGTCCATGCTGTTGTCCACCAAATGGCTGTGGCGTCTGGAAACGCTGGAACATGCAGCGCGTGAAATGGCCACTGACATGGATTTCCGCTTCCTGATGTCGCCTGAACGCAAGCTGTTTTCCATCGGTTATAACGCCGATGAAGGACGTCTGGACGATAGTTATTACGATTTGCTTGCGTCCGAAGCAAGACTCGCCAGTTTGGTCACGATCGCCGATCGCCAGGTATCGCCATCGCATTGGTTCCGCCTTGGTCGACGCATGCTGCCCGGTCCTGACGGTCCGGTGCTGGCTTCGTGGTCGGGTTCGATGTTCGAATATCTGATGCCGGCGCTGGTAATTTCGTCGCCGCGCGGCAGCATGCTGGATCAAACCTGCCGCGGCATTATTGAGCGGCAAATCGAATACGGCAAAGAGCGCAAGGTGCCGTGGGGTGTTTCCGAGTCGGCAATGAATGTGCGTGACCGTGCCTTTACCTATCAATATTCCGCATTCGGCGTGCCTGGCCTGGGCTTGAAACGCGGACTGGAAAAAGACATTGTCATCGCTCCCTATGCGACCGGTCTGGCTGCCATGTATATGCCGAAAAGCGCCGTGGCTAATTTCCGCCGACTGACAAACATGGGTGCGGTTGGACGTTATGGTTTTTATGAAGCGCTGGATTTCACGCCTGGCCGCCGTGCAGAAAATCAGACGATGGCAATCGTGTATGCCTACATGGCGCATCATCAGGGCATGTTGCTGGTTGCACTTGGCAATGTCATCAATAAAAACGTGATGCGTCATCGCTTCCATCGTGAACCTATTATTCGCTCTGCGGAATTGCTCCTGCATGAATCGCAACCGCGCTGGATACAGCCGGCTTCGCTGGCACTGCGCGATGATCTTGAACGACCTACCGTGGTCGCGCCCGAATCAGGTGTGGCGCGCCATTTCGACAGTGCAATGACGGCGACGCCAGAAACGCAATTACTGTCGAACGGACATTACGCGGTGATGCTGACGGCTGCCGGCTCCGGCTACAGCCTGTGGGACAAACTCGCAGTCACGCGCTGGCGTGAAGATGCAACGCGCGATCAATGGGGCAGCCATCTGTATCTGCGTGATTCGGACAGCGGCAAATTCTGGTCGGCCTGTTATCAGCCGACTGCAGTTGAGCCGGATTCCTATCAGGTCAAATTTGCCGAAGATCGTGCGCGTATCTCGCGTGTGGATGGCACGATTTCCAGCATGCTGGAAGTGATCGTGTCGCCGGAAGATGATGCCGAGCTGCGCCGCCTGACGCTGACCAACAACGGCACGCGTGCCCGCACCATAGAAGTCACTTCGTATATGGAAGTCTTGCTGGCACCAGTTGCGGCAGATGCCGCTCATCCTGCCTTCTCAAATCTGTTCGTCGAAACCGAATACCTGCATGAGGTGCGGGGCTTGCTGGCATCGCGCCGTCCGCGCAAGGATGGCGAAACACGCCCATGGGCCGCGCATGTAGTGGCGCGTGGCGAGGGTAGCAGTGCCATCGGGATTGAATATGAAACCGACAGGGCGCGGTTCGTCGGACGCGGACAGGGCATCAACAGACCGCGTTCGATCAGCGATGGTCGTCCATTGTCGAACACGGTCGGTGCCGTACTCGATCCGATTTTCAGTCTGCGTGTGCGCGTGCGGATAGAGCCGGGAGAAGTATCGCACCTGGTATTCACCACGATGGCGGCGAACTCGCGTCAACAGATCATCTGTCTGGCTGACAAATATCACGATGGTTCAACCTTTGCGCGGATATCCGCGTTGGTGTGGACGCATGCACAAGTGCAGTTGCATTATCTGCGCATCGAACATTACGAAGCGGAATTGTTCCAGCATATGGCGAGCCGGATCTTGTTTTCCGATACGTCGTCACGCGCCAGCCGGCGTGTGATTCGGGCGATGTCCTTGAGCCATTCCGGTTTGTGGGGGCAAGGGATTTCCGGCGACAGGCCAATCCTCTTGCTGCGCATGGCCAAGCAGGAAGACTTGCGACTGGTGTCGCAATTGCTGCGCGCGCAAGAATACTGGCGCATGAAGCAATTGCCGGTCGATCTGGTCATCCTGAATGAAAAAGGCGCTTCTTATGCGCAAGAGTTGCAGGTATCGATGGAAAGCATGGTGCGTGCGGCGCAAGCGTTTTCGGCGCAGCAGGAACAGGCTGAGCGTGGCGGTGCCTATATCGTGCGCGCCGATTTGATTACTGACGATGAGCGCACCTTGCTGCTGGCGTCTGCGCGCGTGGTGCTGGAAGGCGGGCAGGGTAGCCTGGCCGAACAGATGCAACCGCGTACCGATAGCGATATCGATGCCCCTTTCTCATGGCTGGAGCGCGACGTACGCGCACCGCAAGGCGCGCCTGCCGGACCGGCACCGCAACTGACCTTGTTCAATGGTCTGGGTGGCTTCGATCAGAACGGCCGCGAATACGTGATCGTGCTCGGACAGGATCAGGAAACGCCGGCGCCGTGGATCAATGTCATCGCCAATCCCGTTTTCGGATTTACCGTTTCCGAGCGGGGTGCAGGTTATACGTGGAGTTTGAACAGCCGCGAAAACAAATTGACGCCGTGGTCGAATGATCCGGTGTCCGATCCATCCGGCGAAGCATTCTATATACGCGATGAAGATAATGGCGCGTTGTGGAGCCCTACCATGTCGCCGATACGCGTGCCGAACGCAACGTATACGACACGACACGGGCAGGGATATAGCCGCTTCGAATTGACCTGCAGCGGCATCACCAGCGAGTTGCTGCAGTTTGTCAGTTGGGACGATCCGGTCAAGATCTGCCGCCTGCGTTTGAAAAACGTCTCGCGTAATCCGCGTCGCTTGTCGCTGACGTCTTATGTCGAATGGGTACTGGGTGCTGCACGTACTAATAACATGCCCTTTATCGTGACTGAACGCGATGCGGAAAGCGGCGCGATTTTTGCACGCAATTCGTGGAATATCGAATTCGGTCAACGAGTGGCATTCGTCGATCTGTGCGGCAGTCAAACCGCGTGGACCGCCGATCGCAAGGAGTTCATAGGCCGCAACGGCAATATGCAAAAGCCGGCCGGCCTGATACTTGGCCATAGCCTTTCGAATCGTGTCGGCGCCGGTTTCGACCCTTGCGGTGCATTGCAGACCCTGGTCGAAATTGCCCCGGGTGCGGAAACCGATATTGTCTTCCTGATGGGACAGGCCGATAGCGCTGACGCCGCGCGCGAACTGGTACAACGCTATCGTGCTGCCGATATCGATCAAGTGTTTGCGACCAGTCAGCGCAACTGGAGCGAGATCCTGCATACGGTACAGGTGGAAACGCCGGACCGCTCGATGGATTATTTGCTCAACGGCTGGCTCTTGTATCAAACCCTGAGTTGCCGTTTCTGGGCACGCACCGCGTTTTATCAGGCGGGTGGCGCTTACGGCTTCCGTGATCAATTGCAGGATACGCAGGCGCTGGCGCTGGTCGCCCCCAAGCTTGCACGCGATCAAATTTTGCGTGCATCGTCGCGGCAATTCCCGGAAGGCGATGTCCAGCATTGGTGGCATCCGCCTAGCGGACGCGGCGTGCGTACGCATATTTCAGATGACTTGATCTGGCTGCCGTATTGCGCTGCACATTACGCGGACGTGACTGGCGACACGCAGATTTATGACGAAATGATTCCTTTCCTTGAAGGTGATTTACTGCCGCTGGAGAAGGAAGACAATTATTTCGAAGCGAAAATTTCTGATGAAAAGGCTAGCGTCTACGAGCATTGCGCACGTGCGCTGGATCACAGCCTGCGTGTCGGTCCGCATGGTTTGCCGTTGATGGGCGGCGGCGACTGGAACGACGGCATGAATCGCGTCGGTCACGAAGGCAAGGGCGAAAGCGTCTGGCTCGCGTGGTTCCTGTATGCGACGCTGCTGCGCTTTGCTCCGGTAGCCGAGGTACGTGGCGATCAGGTGCGCGTCACGCGCTGGCTGCAACACGCCGAGAAATTGAAGGAAGCGACCGAGAAGCATGCATGGGATGGCGCATGGTATCGACGCGCGTATTTCGATGACGGCACGCCGCTCGGCTCGGCCAGCAATGCGGAATGCCGTATCGATTCGATTGCACAAAGCTGGTCGGTGATTTCAGGTGCTGGAGACCCTGGGCGATCGCAGCGTGCAATGGAATCGGTCGATCAGTACCTGATACGTCCCGGCGATGATCTGATCCTGCTGTTCACGCCGCCATTCGACAAGACCCCGCTAGATCCCGGCTATATCAAGGGTTATCTGCCCGGCGTACGCGAAAACGGCGGACAGTACACGCATGCTGCAGTGTGGTGCCTGATCGCTTATTCGATGATGGGCAAGGGTAGCCAGGCGCACGATCTGTTCAAGATGATCAACCCCGCCAATCGCACCAGCACGCGCACCGGGATGGCGGCATACAAGGTGGAACCGTACGCGGTTGCCGCCGACATCTATGCCGAGTCGCCGCATGTACGTCGCGGTGGCTGGACCTGGTATACCGGTGCGGCAGGTTGGTTATATCGTGCTGGCGTCGAGTTCATCCTCGGCTTGCAGGTCAGGGCCGACAAGCTTAGCCTGGACCCATGCCTGCCGCCGGAATGGCGCAATGCAAAGTTGCACTATCGGTACGGTCGTTCGATGTATCACATCAACGTCGTCAACCCAGATGGCGTCAGCAAAGGCGTGGTGCGGGTAGAACTTGATGGCGTTGCGGTGGCAGACAAAGTAGTGGGCATGTTCGACGATGGCGCTACGCATACGGTGACAGTTGTGATGGGGCTTGATCAACTGACGTAATAAATTGAATTAATGAGTTAACGTAAATTCGCTGTTTACGGTACAGCTGGTAACGCCAGCTGTACCGTTTTATTTTGTCTTACGTATTTGTATTTAAGGACGTATTTCAAAAAAATCCATACTGTTATAAGTCTGCCTCGCCAATTCGGTAAGGGCTGCTTCGACGGCCTGTTGCCAACTATGCTCCCCGAGATTCCCATATTGATATGAGCGGCGAAAAGCACCGCGCCGTCTGTAGTGTTGCGTTCTGGACTAAACGGTTGGGCCAAAAAATAACGCCGTTTGTCAAAAATGGGTTAAATTTGATCAAATAAGAAAAAATAAAAACACAACAACAGGATCTCTAAGTTCCATAGCATGGAGCCAAGAGCATTGATGGGAGCCAAGTCGATGATTTATACCAAGACGGAATTGGGCCAAATAGCGTTTCAGAATCGTTCTGTTACGCTCACTCCGCGGCAGCGTTCTGCATTCATCATGTTTGACGGCAAACGCAGCACTGAAGAGGTACTCAAGGCGACCGCCGGACTGAATGTCACGGCAGATGATGTGAATCATATGGTGGCTCTGGGTCTGCTAGTGGCGGCCGTTATTCCTGTTGAGGTACCACAGCAGGCACCCGCCCCTCAGCCGGCAGCTGCGTCGTCCGATGCAAGTGCGCCTACCCAAAGCGATCAAGCGCATTATTTAAATGCCTACCGGATTGCCGCACGCTTGACCGGGAACCTGGGCCTGCGCGGCTTTGGAGTCAATCTGGCGGTAGAAGCCGCCGGTAACCTAGCTCAATTGCAGGAGCTTGCGCCCAAAATCAAGAATGCTGTCGGGCCGGAGAAGTTCAAGGAGCTTGAAAGCGCGCTGTACGATTGAAGACCCTACGGCGCATGCAGCCCATGCGCCAGTTATCACGCAATTCAGCTCAGCTTTGGAATTGCATTTAAGCGCTGAGCTCAAAAAATTCCCAACAAGGGAATAGCTAGGTAAAAGCTCTGTACATCTCCCCTTTGCTTTGTTGTGAAGCTCACCATAATGACGCTTCACGTACCTGTTCCTGCGGGAATCGTACGCAAACGACAACCGATGAGGATGACACCATGCTGACCGAACGCGAACTTGAAAGCTCTTATCTGGGCCAATTCATCCCCGTCCATTACCATCACAATATGTTGATGGATCAAAACCGGATGTCGGGCTTCAAGGCTGCGATTAATCATCTGGTTGCACCTGGCGCCAAGGTGTTGGAGTTGGGTGGCGGCACGGGCGTGTTGTCATGGTTTGCGGCAGCCAAGGCAGAAAAAGTCTGGTGCGTTGAATACAACCCGGATCTTGTAAGAGAGGCGCGCAACTTTTTGTCCAAGAACGTTAATGGACACAAGGTTGAAGTCGTCGAAGCCGATGCCTTTGACTATTTGCCACCTGAACCGGTGGACGTCGTGATCTGCGAAATGATCCACGTCGCGATGGTGCGTGAGAAGCAAGTGCAGGTGATCGAAGCATTCAAACAGCGCTACCTGGAAAAATTCGGCGGGCCATTGCCACTCTTCATTCCGGAAGCAATGATCATGGCTGTCCAGCCTTTGCAGCAGGATTACTCTTTTGCAGGTTACAACGCACCTATCGTGCAATTCCGCGAAGCGACGTTCGAGCAAGCAGGTAGCATTGATCTCGCTGCGCCAGCAGTGTATTCCTTGCTGGATTTTACGCAGCCGGTCGGCACCGATATTGCGTGGCAAGGCTCGTTCGCGATTGAACGTGACGGCATCGTTAATTCCTTGCGTTTCGTCACCAAGAATATCCTTGCCGTCGTGATGGAAAAAAATTCGACGATTGATTGGCTGAATCACTATATGACCTTACCGCTGGCGGACCCGGTTTTAGTCAAGGCCGGTGATCAGTTATGCGTCAGCCTTGCCTATCGCGCGGGAGGCTCTATCCAGTCGTTGCAAGCGTCGATACGTGCAGGCGATGCCTCGATCTTTGCGGTTGAAGAGCAGATAGAAACGGCCGCTGCCTGATTGGACAGAATAGCGGGATTAAAAAATGGCGAGCCAAACATGGCTCGCCATTTTTTTACGCAGCAGTAATTTACTTTACAACCAGCGACACCACGGTCAGCAAAACAGCGATGAAAATTGCCACCCCCAGCAGTGCGGCCACGATGACATACACCGGATTGAGTCCGGTCACGTCTTTCTCATAGTCGGAACGGCGCCGCAGGCCGACGAACGACCAGAACACCGCGCCCAGCGTTGCCAGAAAAGACGTCTTTTCAGTTTTTTTCTTGATTGGCTCTGTCATCATTTTCCTTTTAGCGGTTTCCTCTAGGCTTCGTCATCTGCGCCACATCAAGTGGCCTGTCGCGCCAGCGTAGTTTTCCTGATTAACAGAATACCGATCAGAATACCGATCGCTGCTCGCCTTTGACAGTACCAGATACGTTTGCAATCACCATATCAGATACAGACTTGGCTGCCTCGTTTGCTAGTGATTTGACGTCAGCAGCGTCAGCGTCTGGATCAGCATCTTGCACTCATCCGGATTGCCTATGCTGATGCGCAGATACTGATTGATGCGTGGATGCTTGAAGTGGCGCACGATAATCGCCCGTTCGCGCAAACCCGCGGCCAATTGCTCGGCAGCATACGATTCATGGCGAGCAAAGATAAAGTTGGCTGCGGAAGGCAATACTGTGAAGCCAAGTTTTTCCAGTGCAGCAGTCATTTGTTCCCTACTGTCGATAATCGCTGCATTGGTTTTCTGGAAATACGCTTCATCGCCATAACTGGCGACTGCACCAGCCAGCGCCAATCTATCCATAGGGTAAGAGTTGAAACTGTTCTTCACACGTTCCAGCGCTTCAATCAGTTTTACATGGCCCATCGCAAAACCGACCCGCAAGCCGGCCAGTGAACGTGATTTCGAGAACGTGCGTATGACCAGCAGGTTGGGGTATTTATTGATGAATGGAATCGCGGTTTCGCCGCCGAAATCGACATAGGCTTCATCGACAACGACAACCGCATTCGGCTGCTTGATCAGCAATGCTTCAATCGCGGCCAGAGGCAAAGGGATACCAGTTGGTGCATTCGGATTGGGGAAAATAATGCCGCCGCACGCACGATCCTCGTAATCGGCGGTGTCGATTTCCATCGCACTGTTCAATGGCACTTCGACGTAGTCGATGCCGAACAGCTTGCAATATACCGGGTAAAAACTGTAAGTGATATCCGCGAACAGCAAAGGCTCGGAATGCTTGAGCAGCGCCATGAAGGCAAATGCCAGCACTTCGTCCGAGCCGTTGCCGACGAAGATTTCATCCGGCTGCACGTCGTGATAAGCGGCCAGTGTCTTTTTCAGTTCGGCCGCATCCGGGTCGGGGTACAGGCGCAAGGAATCCGCCGTGACTGTATGCATCGCAGCGGTCACGGCTGGCGACGGTGGATAGGGGTTCTCGTTGGTGTTCAGCTTGATCAAGCCCGGCAATTTCGGTTGCTCACCCGGGACATATGGCGTGAGTGTTTGCACAATGGGGCTCCAGAACTGGCTCATGACTACTTTCCTTTTTGATTGATACCGTCATTTTATCTTGTGCCGTGGCTGAATAGAAAATCGCTGCGCCGTAAATATGATCGCGTCTTGCAGATGCATGCACTGATTTACAGCTGTGTAGTGACGAGATGACATCGAATCGCCATGCTTTTTCTCCTCTATCGGCTGATAAATCCGCGTCGTTCTGGTACAGTGCCGCCATGAGTAAATTGACCCTAGACCGCATCCTGCAATCGCAGGGATTCGGCACCAGAAAATACTGTCGCGGCCTTGTTGAGGACGGCGAAGTCAGCATCAACGGCGCAGTCGTCGATAACATCAAGACCGTTTTCGATACCACCGATCTCGAATTCACGATTTTCGACGAATTGTGGCGCTATCGCGAGCACGTCTACATCGTGTTGAACAAGCCGGCGAATTTCGAATGTTCGCGCAAGCCCAGCCACCATCCTGGGGTATTGACCCTGTTGCCCGAGCAATTCACCTGGCGCGACTTGCAGCCGGTTGGGCGGCTCGATCACGACACGACCGGCATGTTGCTGATGTCGGATGACGGCCCCTTCATTCACGCGCAGTCGTCGCCCAAGCGTCACATACCGAAGGTGTATGTCGCCACCACGCATGATGCCGTGACACCCGAGTTAATTGCGCAATTGCTGGGCGGCGTGCAGTTGCACGACGAGCCGGCACCGTTGGCCGCGCAGACGTGCCGGATGCTGGCAGAACATCAGATCGAGATCGTGCTGGAACAGGGTAAATACCATCAGGTCAAACGGATGCTGGCAGCAGCGGGTAACCATTGTTCGGCCCTGAGCCGGGTGGCGATTGGAGAATTGACGCTAGAGTCGTTGGGGCTGGAAGAAGGGGAGTGGGTCTATCTGGATGCTGCGCAATTGGCCTTGTTACGGGCGGTTGAGCCTTCTGCTGAAGGTTAATAATTCTGGTTTTCCCTCCATTGTTGGTTTGCCGGACTACCCGGCATCCCAGCTTAGTCTTGAGAAATACAAATATTAATAGCACCAACCTAAAATTTAACACCCAACAAAAAAGCCGCTGATCGCAACATCAGCGGCTTTTTATCAGCTCGTTACTATCTGATCATTTCCGATCAGGCTGCAAAACGCTAGGCAGTGCTTTGGGCAAAGTCTCAGGATAATCGCGGCTGAAGTGCAGGCCGCGGCTCTCGCGACGTGACAGCGCGCTATTGACGATCAGCGATGCCACTTCAACCAGATTACGCAATTCCAGCAAATCCGGCGTGATGCGGAAGTTGGCGTAATACTCGTCGATTTCTTCTTTCAGCAGGCGGATACGATGCTGGGCCCGTTCCAGACGTTTAGTGGTGCGGACGATGCCGACGTAATTCCACATGAAGCGGCGCAGCTCTTCCCAGTTATTGGCGATGATGACTTCTTCATCGGCATCGGTGACGCGGCTTTCATCCCAGGCCGGCAGCGTCACGGCTTTTTGCTTGGGTTGTTCTTCTATGTATTTGGCTGCGGCGCGGCCCAGTACCAGGCATTCCAGCAAGGAGTTGCTGGCTAAGCGATTCGCGCCGTGCAAACCGGTGCAAGTCGTTTCGCCTACCGCATACAAGCCTGGCAGATCTGTGCGACCAGCCAGGTCAGTGATGATGCCGCCGCAGGTGTAGTGCGCGGCTGGCACGACCGGGATAGGTTCTTTGGTGATGTCGATGCCGAATTCCAGGCAGCGCTCCATGATGTTCGGGAAATGTTCTTTCAGGAACTCAGACGATTTGTGGCTAATGTCCAGATTGACGTAATCAACGCCATGCTTTTTCATCTCGGCATCAATGGCGCGCGCGACGATGTCACGTGGTGCGAGTTCTGCGCGCTCATCATAGGCAGGCATAAAACGTTTGCCAGAATTTTTCCCCGAGTTTGGCGGCAACCTCAGTTCGCCGCCTTCGCCACGCACTGCTTCGGTAATCAGGTACGATTTTGCGTACGGGTGATACAGGCAGGTCGGGTGAAACTGGATGAATTCCATATTCGCGATACGGCAACCCGCACGCCATGCCATGGCAATGCCGTCGCCCGTCGCGGTATCAGGATTAGTGGTGTAGAGGTAAACTTTGCCGGCACCGCCAGTTGCGAGCACTGTGTGTTCGGCGGCTATCGTGATGACCTTGCCGCTTTTTACATCCTGCACATACAGACCGAGGCAGCGCGGACCGTGTTTTTTTCGTTCCAGGCTGTTCGATGAGATGACGTCGATGGCGTAGTGATGCTCCATCAAGGTAATGTTCGGATGGTTGCGTACTTTTTCTTCCAGCGTGACTTGTACTGCATGACCGGTTGCATCGGCCGCATGAATGATGCGGCGCTGGCTGTGCCCGCCTTCGCGTGTCAGATGAAAGCCGAGTTCGGCGGTTGCATCCGGTGTGAAGGGCACGCCCTGCTCGATCAGCCATGCAATCGCCTCGGGGCCATGCTCGACGATGTAGCGGGTGGCCGCTTCATCACATAAGCCACCGCCTGCGACCAGCGTGTCGGCGACATGTTCATCATAGCTGTCATGCGAATCGAGAACAGCGGCAATGCCGCCTTGGGCCCAGCTACTGGCACCATCGAGTAGCGCACGTTTGGAAATGACAGCGACTTTGCGGGTTTCCGCCAGGTGGAGAGCAACAGAAAGGCCGGCTAATCCACTGCCGACAATTGCGACATCAAATTTCATAGAGTTTCGTATTAAAGAAGGAAAAGTTTGCCCATGACTATATGCGATTTAGCGCAAGCCTGTGTAATTTGCATTTCAACAGGCGCTTTTTGCTGCACAAAACATGAGAAAAACGTTAAAAATTGCAGATGTGGTGATGCCACCTACAGATGAATTATTTTACAGATAGATGACTGAAAAGAGGCGAGCCAGGTAACTCTTGGCAGTGACGGGCTGCGAACACAATTGAATAA
Organism: Herminiimonas aquatilis; assembly: GCF_042665175.1. Taxonomy (NCBI): domain Bacteria; kingdom Pseudomonadati; phylum Pseudomonadota; class Betaproteobacteria; order Burkholderiales; family Oxalobacteraceae; genus Herminiimonas; species Herminiimonas aquatilis. The sequence goes on along the minus strand of NZ_JBHTCC010000005.1, from coordinate 91,243 downwards.
CGAAATGGAAGAGCTGGCTGCGCAAGCGGAAAAATACTGGGCATGAGTAATGCCAACTGCGTATTTTGGCAGGAGCTTATGCTGTCAAAAATGCGCTTGTGGTGGAAGCGGCTATGACGGATTAAGGGGCAGTCTTATCGCTGGCATGAATCAGTCGATTGGAAATCGATGGGAAGAACAGATCAGCGTCTCTGCTTGCTCTACCGATAACGGCGGCGAGAACAGGAAACCTTGTCCCAGATTGCAGCCCATTTTCTTCAATTCGCGAATATGGGCTGCGGTTTCAACCCCTTCGGCCACGGTTTGCAGGTTCAGTGTTTGCGCAAGCGCCATCACTAGACGAATAATCTCCCTATCACTTTGCTTTGTGTCCAGACCGTGCACAAAGGCTTTATCGATTTTGAGAATATCGATAGGCAGCTTTTGCAGATACGCGAGCGAAGAATAGCCGGTGCCAAAATCATCAAGTGCCAGTCTCAGACCGAGCCTCTTCAGCATGGACAGGGTTTCTATCGTTTGCAAAGGATTGGCCATTGCAGAAGTTTCCGTGATCTCCAGTTCTATCGTGTGCGGAATGACGCCACTATTGTTGAGTATGTCGCGTACTTGGGTAAAGAATGATGTGTGCAGCAATTGCCGCATCGAGACATTGACCGCAACTGTGACGTTGCCCATAGCAGGATAAGTGACTTGCCATGCCGCGAGTTGTTTGCAAGCCTGCTCCATCGCCCACATGCCGATAGGCACGACCATGCCGGATGTTTCGGCAATAGGGATGAACTCGTTAGGTGAAATCAGTCCATATTCGGGGCTGTTCCATCGCAGCAGCAATTCAAATCCTTTGACACTGCCATCCGCCAGCGAGACCTTGGGCTGATAGGCAACCGACAGTTCATTGCGTTCCAGCGCAAAACGCAAAGCCACGTCCATACGCGCGTGTTTTGCGGATTTGCTTTGCAGTGCGGCATCGTAAATCTCTGCGCGATTGCGCCCGCGTTCCTTGGCTTGATACATCGCGGCATCTGCATCCCGTATCAAGTCGGCCGGGACCTGATGATCAGGGCTCAATTGCGCAATACCGATACTGGTCTGGATTTTCACCGCGATGCTGTCGAAGATCAGCGGTTCCGATACCGCCTGCATGATAGCGTTAGCCTTGACGCTGGCTTCTGCCAAAGAAGAGTTGGTCAGGATGACGAATTCATTGCCGCCAAAACGTGCGACGAAATCAGTTGGTGGCAATGCATCGACGACGCGTTTGCAGATTTCGATCAGGCACTTGTCACCGAAATCATGACCGTGCGTATCGTTGACGCTCTTGAAGAAATCAAGATCGCAGAACAACATGGTCAGGCTGGACTGGCGTTGTCGACTGATTTCCATGGCGCTGACCAGCGTATTGACCAGATAGCGGCGATTCGGCAAATCGGTGAGGATGTCGTGCAGCGCCTGGTATTCGATTTGCAATTCTGTCGTCTTGCGTTTGGTAATGTCGCGTGTGACGCCGAGTATGCCGATGGTTGCGCCCTTGGCATCACGCAGTGGATATTTACTGGTGTGAAACCAGCAATGCATATCGCTGTGCCAGAATCCCGGCATTTCTATATCTTGTAGCGGTATGCCGGTTTCCATCACTTGCAGATCCTGCTGCTGGATTTCATCGGCGATTTGCTGCGACGTAAATTCGTCTTCCTCATTCGCCATCTTCATGCAGATGTCGTATACGGTTTTGCCGCGCAATTCATCTTCGCTGGAATAGCCGAAACGTTTTTGGAATACCTGATTACTGATGGTGAAGCGGCCTTCACGATCCTTGACGTAAATCATCGATGGGTTCAGATCGAGTACCGCGCGCAGTAATGTGGTTTCTTCCTGTAATTTGAGTTCAGCATCCTTGCGCAGGGTAATGTCTTCGATACTGAATACGAGTCCATTAATGGCGGAATCGTGCAGCATGTTGTAACCACGCGTTTCCAGCCAGACCCAGTGCCCATCTCTATGTTGTGTGCGGTGGCGGGAAAAAATACTGGCGTGCGGCGTATTGCGCAGATAGCGCAATTTGTTTTTATGCTCTTCTTCATCCTCAGGATGAAGAATGGGTTGCAGGCTGCCGTAAAGAATTTCCTCTTGATCGTAACCGATGACATCCTGCAGTGCAGGATTGGCAAACTTGATTTGATAATCTGCGTCGGTGATGATGAAAATATGACGTGTCACGCGCGCAATTGCATTGAAGCGGCGATCATTGGTACGTGCCTGGCTGAGAGCGATACGATTGATATTTAGTGTTTTTGCGAGCAGTAATGCCAGCCAGCCTATGCAAATAGTCGCAAAGAATTCAGGCAGCCAGTCGCTAATGGTGACACCCAGACGCACGTTGATGCTATGGCCGATAAAAGCCACGGCAGCGATGACTACGATGCCGATTCGACTATGTAGAACCAGCGGGAACACACCGGCGATGGCAATTAACCACGGCATGGGTAGCGCAGGCATTGCATTCTGTGTTGATAGCGTCGCGATGGCGAAAGTGGCGATGCCAGCTTCACAGAGCAGGAACTTTGCGTTCAGCAGAAGGGATGTGCGCAACCAGAAGTAACGGACAAATGCGGTGAAGAGGAGTGCGCTGAGAATTGTCGCTGCGAGCACGCCGGTGGATGACAAGTTCAGATGCCTGGCATATATCAGCAGAACGACATGGAATACCAAGGTGGCGTACAACAGCAGGGAAGCGGTGCGGAAAATATCGCTTCCTGCTACAGCGTTGACACCACTTAGGCGTGTTTCCTTCATTCGTTCGTAACAACCGGTTTTACTTTGGCTGCGGCTGCCTTGGCATTTTTGCGCGCAGTCTCCACGTTAACTGCCGCCGCCAGCGTAACGCCCATACGGCGACGTGCAAACGATTCCGGCTTGCCGAACAGGCGGATATCGGTGCCTGGTATTTGCAATGCTTCAGCGACACCTTCAAATGCGACTACTTTGGCCTCGTGCTGACCGTAAATTACGGCCGAAGCGGCAGGCGTTTTCAGCGCGACATTCACCGGCAGGCCGAGGATTGCCTTGGCATGCAATTCAAATTCGCTTTGTTCCTGGCTAGCCATGGTGACCATGCCTGTGTCATGCGGACGCGGGCTAACTTCCGAAAACCAGACCATATCGTGTTTGACGAAGAGTTCGACGCCGAATAAACCCAGACCACCGAGGTTGTCGGTCACTTTCTTTGCGATATCGTGCGCTTTTTGCAATGCGCCTGGATGCATCGCTTGCGGTTGCCATGACTCGACATAGTCGCCGTTGACTTGCACATGACCGATAGGTTCGCAGAAGTGCGTATGTACTTCGCCATCGGCGCCTATGGCGCGTACCGTCAGCAAGGTGATTTCATAGTCGAAATCGATGAAACCTTCGACGATCACCCGGCCTGCATCGACGCGACCACCCGCGGCGGCACAATTCCATGCTGATTCAACATCGGCCAGACTGTTCAGCTTGGATTGCCCTTTGCCAGACGATGACATCACTGGTTTGACGACGCAAGGAAAGCCGATTTCCGCAGCGCCAGCCTGGAGTTCTTGCAGGCTGTCGGCAAAGCGATAAGGAGATGTGGCAACACCTAATTCTTCAGCCGCCAGGCGACGTATGCCTTCCCTGTCCATTGTCAACCATGCTGCACGTGCCGTTGGAATCACGCGTACCAGACCTGCGTTTTCCAGCTCCATTAACGTGGTGGTTGCGATGGCTTCGATTTCAGGCACGATCAGATCCGGTTTTTCCTGATTGATCAATTCTGCAAGCGCCACACCGTCGGTCATATCAATTACGTACGCACGATGGGCGACTTGATGGCCCGGGGCACGAGCATATCGATCTACTGCAATCACTTCAACTCCCAGGCGTTGCAGTGAAATGATCACTTCTTTACCCAACTCTCCCGAGCCCAGCAACATGACCTTGGTCGCGGTGGATGATAAGGGTGTACCGATGCGCGGAGTGACGTTGCTTTTAATCATGACGGAAAATTCTGGGAAGGAGAGAAGCCTTCGGATTGAGTTCAGGAAGGTGTGTATTGGCATACAGACAATAGCAAATCTTGCTCCTTTTGGACAGCGCAAATTGCCTGCAGTGGCATTTTTAAAGGCAAAAAAAGTTGAATCGAACAAGCAAAAAAAAACTGCCAGAAAATTTCTGGCAGTTTTTTATTCGAGAGTTTCTCGAACGAAATACTCAGTGCGTTAGTCGTTTGCGTAGATATCGTTGTCTTTGGTTTCTTTAACAAAGATCATACCGATGACAAAGGTAATCAACGCGATGATGATCGGGTACCAGAGACCGTAGTAAATATCGCCTTTGAATGCAACCAGCGCGAACGCGGTGGTTGGAAGCAGACCGCCGAACCAGCCGTTACCGATGTGATACGGCAAGGACATCGATGTGTAGCGAATGCGAGTAGGGAACATTTCCACCAGCATCGCTGCGATCGGGCCATATACCATAGTGACGTAGATCACCAGAATGAACAGCAGCAGCAAGGTCATAGGGTAGTTGATCTGTTCAGGATCAGCCTTGGTTGGATAGCCCTTGGCCTTGATGGCGTCAGCCAGCTCTTTCGAGAAAGCTTTGTCTTTCGCTGCGGCATCATCTTTCGATAAACCGTTCGCGTCGTAAGATGTGAGCAAAGTGTCACCGACCTTGACTGTTGCGACGGTGCCTGGTGCGGCAACTTCATTCGAATAGGCAACCGAAGCAGCCGCCAGTTTAGCTTTCACAATGTCGCATGACGAAGTGAATTTTTTGGTGCCGGTCGGGTTGAACTGGAATTGGCAGGTTGCAGGATCAGCAGTCACGACCACTGGTGCATCTTTCAATGCGGCTTCCAATGCTGGATTTGCATAGTGAGTCAGCGCACCAAAGATCGGGAAGTAAGTCAATGCTGCAATCAGACAGCCGGCCATGATGATAGGTTTGCGACCGATTTTGTCGGACAGCGTACCAAAGATCACGAAGAACGGCGTAGCCAGCAATAGTGACGCTGCGATCAGAATATTGGCGGTTGGTCCATCTACCTTCAGTGTTTGCGTCAGGAAGAACAGTGCGTAGAACTGGCCCGTGTACCAGACAACGGCTTGACCTGCGGTCAGGCCGACCAGTGCGAGAATCACGATCTTCAGGTTTTTCCATTGGCCGAACGCTTCGGTCAATGGTGCCTTCGATGCCTTGCCTTCCGATTTCATTTTAAGGAACGCAGGCGATTCAGCCATCGACAGACGGATCCATACCGAGATACCCAGCATGAAGATCGACAGCAAGAAAGGAATGCGCCAGCCCCAGTCAGCAAATGCAGCTTCGCCGATGGCGGTACGGGTACCGAGAATCACCAGCAGCGACATGAACAGCCCCATGGTCGCAGTTGTTTGAATCCATGCTGTGAATGCACCGCGCTTGTCGTGCGGCGCATGTTCGGCCACATAAGTTGCCGCACCACCGTATTCACCACCCAGTGCCAGACCTTGCAAGATGCGCAGGATGATCAGGATGATAGGGGCCGCGATACCGATCGATGCATAATTTGGCAGCAGGCCGACGATAAAGGTCGATGCGCCCATGATGACGATAGTGACGAGGAAGGTGTACTTACGGCCGATCATGTCGCCCAGACGACCGAACACGATGGCACCGAACGGTCGCACGATGAAACCGGCCGCAAAGGCGAGCAGTGCGAAAATGAACGCGGTGTTTGGATCGGTACCGGCGAAGAACTGTTTGGCGATAATGGCGGCCAAGGAACCGTACAAATAGAAGTCATACCATTCAAATACGGTGCCCAGAGAAGAAGCGAAAATAACTTTTCGTTCCTCCGGGGTGATGCCGCGATCGGCTGTAGAAACTGTGGCCATGCTCGTCTCCTTAAAATTATTAACAGAATGCGGTGGCACATTCCTTGTAGTGGGTAAGCGCCCCGAGTGTGCGACTCAAACCTTACGCGATGCTTGCGCAAGCTTACGTAGCGCTTACATATTGCGGGTATCGATTTTGCAGTGCAACATAGGCAAAAATTCAATCTGCAAGAGCGATGCGTGAGGAAATGATGGGTTCTTGCAAGCGGGCGTGGCATAACGCAATCCAGCCCAATTGACGAACAATTCTTGCGCGAGATGCGGATGGCTCTAAAATGACGCCATTTTGTAAAATGGAAGACCTTCGATGACAAATTCACCCAACAATCCTGCGATCAAACCGGAGTCGACAGCATCGGCTTCGCCGACTATTCCGTTTTTGCAAGAGCTGGGAATTACAGTTGTCGAGTCCGGTGGCGGTCAGGCACAAGTCGAGTTGACCTTGCAGGCTTGCCATTTGAATGGCTGGCAGGTTGCGCATGGCGGCGTGATCATGACCATGCTCGATAATGTGATGTCCCTGGCGGGACGCTCGATGGAGCCGGATATACGCGGTGGTGTTACGGTAGAGATGAAAACCAGCTTCATGCAGCCAGGCGGCACGGAAGGTTGCCGACTGATTGCAAAGGGCAAGGTGGCGCATGCGTCGACCAGCATCTATTTTTGCGAAGGTGAATTGTGGAATGGTGACAAGCTGGTGGCAAAAGCGACCGGCACGTTCAAGTTCCTTCGTCGTACCGACGTCGCAAAAAAACTGAGCCATCCATAAACCTTCGGCGATCCATCAAGCGAAAGCATGCATGAAACATTTTCAGGACAGAGTTGCCGTGATCACCGGTGCCGCCAGCGGCTTCGGTCGCGAGTTTGCGACGAGGGGCGCAAGCCTTGGCATGAAACTGGTGCTGGCAGATGTGCAAGCCGGTGCCTTGCAAAAGGTGGAGGCGGAACTGACAGAGCAGGGCGCGCAAGTATTGGCGGTGCATTGCGACGTGAGCAAGACCGAACATGTGCAAGCATTGGCCGACGCGGCGATGACGCGCTTCGGTGCGGTTCATCTGCTATTTAATAATGCTGGTGTGGCTGGTGGTGGTTTGATCTGGGAGAATTCGCAAGCAGATTGGGATTGGGTATTGGGCGTCAATCTGTTTGGCGTGATTCACGGTGTGCGCATTTTTACGCCATTGATGCTGGAATGCGCGAAGCGCGATCCTTTGTACGAAGGCCATATCGTCAATACTGCATCGGTTGCCGGCTTGCAGAATGCGCCGACGATGGGTATCTATAACGTGTCCAAGCATGCGGTCGTGTCGTTGACTGAAACCCTTTTTCAGGATTTGCGACTGGTGACTTCATCTATCAGTGCCTCGGTCTTATGCCCTTTCTTTGTGCCAACCGGCATACATCAATCCGAGCGCAATCGTCCGCCAGAAATGCTCAACGATGCTGCGCCGACAGTGAGCCAGCGCGCGGCGCAATCGTTCTCTGAAAAAGCGGTGGAGTCGGGAAAAATTTCTGCTGCTCAGATTGCCGAATGGACTTTCGATGCGATACGCGATGAGCAGTTTTATATTTTTTCTGAACCCGAATCGCTGATCAATGCACGCAAGCGAATGGAAGATATTCTGCAACAGCGAAATCCCTACGATCCCTATGAGGATGTGCCGCATATACGTGCATTGCTGAAGGCGAAGCTGGCGCGCTGATGGGGCGGTTGAAGTAGTGCTGGTGTCGGCTTCGGCACTGGCAATCAAGCCATAAGTCGATTAAAACTCAGATTCAAAATCCGACCAAAAATCAAATTCGCAACCAAGCTGCAACGAAGGTATTCGCTAACAAATAACTTCAATATCCTTTGGTGCACTGGCCGCGATGCGGAGCACGTTCAGGCAAGGGCGGCATCGCCACCGCCGGGCGCTCTATCAATACCGGTGGCTGACCGTTTTGCAGTTTGACCAGTGTCGAGACGCGCGTGCCATAGTCAGGTGTTTCAATACACACTGCAGACAGCAAGCGTTCGCGTTCGAGGCTGACACCGGTTTTCGGCAAACGGCAATCGGATGCACAGGTCGTATCCGACAGCATTTCGAAGAAGGCATCTTCCGGAGCGCCCTGGCATAACAGGCTGGCAAATTCAGCTTTGGTGCTGACGACTTTGGGCCATGCACAATCTAGCAGGGAATTGGACAAACCGTACATGCCTTGCTTGAGCGGTTTGCCGTTGCGCTCATCCTGTTCACCGCGATTCGAATACCAGATCAATTCGCTGGCATTGCCGACCAATAAGTTGAAGCCGTTATAGTCTGCTGCAGAGGCTGAAATTTGCTGCACATAATCTGCCGGTGTCATTTCACCAGCCAGATAATTTAACACCAGATTGCCGCGTGTCGGTGCAGCCGAGCGTGTTTCAGATGGGGCGCGAATATTGGTAATCGCGGCAAAGCGTCCATCGCGTGTAATCCCCATCCAGGTGCCGCCGCCTTGCAAGTCGCGACCGGCATAAATCTGCGGATGGTCGTGCCACCAGGTAGCAGCGCTGGCAGGCCTGTCGTAGAGCTCGTCACGATTGCCGGCTGCAAGCAGAGGCATATTCGGCATTACTTGCCAGGCAAAGACGATCAAGCACATAAAGTTAAATCCAGAAAATGTTCCACATGGCGTTTGCCGACGATCATTGAGGGCAAGTCACTACTCGCAACCGCTAGCTCCAGCGTTGCTTCAAAATCTTCCGCGACCTCCAGATAGACTTCCATCCACGTATGCAAGCCATCCATTTCTTCAGGGCGTCGCTTGAGGGCGGAGCGAACGCCGTATTCACGGGTGAGATTATCCTGCAACTCCGTAATTTTTGTCAGGAACACCGCAGCATCGGCAGCTTGTACACGGTAATAAACATAAAGATCCATTGCGTATCGTCCCTACGATGAAGCGGGTTCAGATAAGGGGGCAGTTAAAAATATCATGCCGGATCGGTCAACGCATAAGGCAGCGGTTGGAAGGATAATGCCGGGCCCGTTGCCGAGCCTAGCCTTACTTCCGATTCTGCAGCGGCGAGTTTAATTTCGACCAGACAATCGATTTCGTGCGCATTGCTGCGCTCGGCATTCACCACCATTCCGCATGGTTGTTCGGGATCGTTAATAGAGAATATTTCGGTGCCGGGTTCTGCACTTTGCGCCGTGACGCTGGCATGCATCATGCGACGCTTGAGCTTGCCCAGATACTGGCTGCGGGCCACAATTTCCTGTCCTGGATAGCAACCCTTCTTGAAGTTGACTCCACCTATCAACTCGAAATTGATCATCTGCGGCACGAATTTCTCTTGCGTGACGGGTGTGATGTGCGGCACGCCGCTATCGATTTCGGCTAGGCGCCAGGCTGCTGTACCGCTGGGCTGCAGGATTTTTGTCAGTTGCGGCCATGCTTCGATTGCGTGGGCTGCCGTGGTGATCCATTGATAACGCGGCACTTCAAATGCGTTGGGATGACGGATCAGTGTGCCGGCAGGTGTTTCGACCTTGCCGTAAATGGCGACAGGCAGAGTCGGGAACCATGGCATCAAGGCGGTAGCCGCAGCGGGACCGGACAAACCAAGCATGACCTGATCTTGCGTTATATCTGTCAGCTTGGCTTTCGCGCGCAGGATGAACATGTGCAGGCGTTTTTGTACGCCGGCCTGGATGTCGCGTGGCAGTTGCAGCATGACGCCGTCGGTCGTTTTCCAGATCAGCATGCTGGCCAGCAAACGTCCCTTGGGCGAGCAATAACCGGCCAAGCGTGCTTCATCCACGTCGAGATGCTCGACGTCGTTGGTCAGTTGATTATGCAGAAAATGAGCTGCATCTTCGCCGATGGCGGCGATCAGGCCCAGATGAGTAAGCGGCGCGACAAAGTTGTCCCGGGCTGTTTCGACGAAGGTATCTGTTCCGAAGGACAGGACTTCAGATGCCGCTTCTTCACTGGCAGGTGCACTCAATTGCGCACCCTGTTCAGCAAGAAATTTCAACCATGTAGTCATAGATTCAATCAATAAATTAGAGCAATAAATGAAGGCAAAAACTGCTTCAGCCATTATCATTAGTGTCTGATTATAGTGGCGTGAGAAAAACGCGTCCGATCACCCTCGATTTGCATTCGATTTTAGCGAGACCCTGGTTTAATGAAAAAATTATTAAGACGGACTTTTCTACTGGCAATTATTGTCGGCGCATCGTTCATGTTCTGGGCCGAGCGGCCAATTATTGCCGATGGCCATCCAGCCATAGAATTTACGATTACCCCAGGCAGCAGTCTGAGAAGCAGCATGCAGCAGATTGATGAAGCTCTGGTGCCGGTGCAGCCCATGATGATGGTGATTCTGGCGCAAGTGACGGGTAACAGCACCAAATTAAAAGCCGGGACCTACGAACTGAAGCCAGGCACGACCCCGCGTGGCTTGGTCGATCAGTTGGTGCGTGGCGAGTTTGCGCAAGAAGCGGTGACGGTCATCGAGGGCTGGAGTTTCAAGCAGATGCGGCAGGCGATCAATGCGCATGCTTCGCTGAAGCACGATACCGCAGCCTTGTCGGATCAGGAGTTGATGGCAAAGATATCCAGCACTTACACCAAGCCGGAAGGTTTATTTGCTCCGGACACGTACGTGTTTGCGAAAAATTCCAGCGATTTGCAAATCTATAAACAGGCGCACAACCTTATGCTCAAGCGCTTGAACGAAGCCTGGCTGGCACGCGATTCAACGCTGCCTTATGCGTCGCCGTATGAAGCCTTGATCATGGCGTCGATCGTGGAAAAGGAAACCGGGAAAAAGGCTGAACGTACGATGATCGCCGGCGTATTTGTCAATCGCTTGAAGCAGGGCATGTTGCTGCAAACCGATCCGACCGTCATTTATGGCATGGGTGATAGCTACAAGGGCAATATCCGCAAACGCGATCTGCAGACGGACACGCCGCACAATACCTATACACGTGTCGGTCTGCCGCCGACGCCCATTTCCTTGCCGGGCGCAGAATCCCTGCACGCTGCATTGAATCCGGCCGCGACTGATGCGGTATATTTCGTCGCGCGCGGTGATGGCAGCAGTCAGTTTTCCGCGACCTTGGACGATCACAATAATGCGGTGAACAAGTATCAGCGCAAGTAAGTATTGCTGGCAGTTCCACACATCAGCACAGCGCATGTATATGATCAATGGCGTACACCTTCACATCCTCTTTATGGCAGTGGCATGACAACAGCAAAATTCATTACGTTTGAAGGCATAGACGGTGCGGGAAAATCCACGCATTTGTCGTTCGTGGCCGATTTGTTGCGTCAACGTAAAAAAACTGTCGTTGTCACGCGCGAACCCGGCGGGACTAGTCTGGGTGAGGCGCTGCGTACGATTTTGCTGCATGAAAAAATGCATCTGGAAACTGAAGCCTTGTTGATGTTTGCTGCACGACGCGAACATATCGCACAAGTGATTGCGCCGGCGCTGGAACGTGACGACTGGGTGATTTCTGATCGTTTTACCGATGCCACGTTTGCCTATCAAGGTGGTGGACGCAAGCTGGATTTAAAGAAGTTGGAGATACTCGAGCAATGGGTGCATCCGCATCTACAGCCGGATTTGACCTTGCTGTTTGATGTGCCGCTGGACGTCGCCCGCGCGCGGCTTGATGCGACACGTACGCTGGACAAGTTCGAGCAGGAAAAAGCTGATTTTTTTGCCGCGACACGGGCGGAATATTTACGTCGTGCCGCTGAATTTCCAGAGCGGTTTCGCATCATCGATTCAACGCAAACGATCGCGGCGATCCAGGAACAGTTGTGCAACATCTTGGCGGGACTCGATCATTGAATACTCTTCTACCCTGGCAAGGCGCTTCCTGGCAGCAGTGGCAATTGTTGAGAGAACGGCTGCCGCACGCGATTTTGTTCCATGGCCCGCAAGGCATAGGCAAGACGGCATTCGCCGAAGCGTGCGCGCAATCGCTATTGTGTGAAACGCCGCTTGCGGATGGGCATGCTTGCGGCACCTGCGACGCCTGTGGCTGGTTCACCCAATACAGCCATCCCGATTATCGCCGTGTGCGGCCCGAAATTCTGGATGACGGCGAAGGTGCAGAAGGCGAGGATGGCGAAGCAGAAACGAAGAAAGCCAAATCGACCAAGGCGCCTTCGAAAGAAATCAAGATCGACCAAGTGCGTGCCCTGTCCGATTTCATGAATATCTCCACGCATCGCTCAGGCATGCGCGTGATCACGCTGTATCCGGCCGAAGCATTGAATACAGCTGCTGCCAATTCGCTGCTGAAAATGCTGGAAGAGCCTCCGCCGCGCACCATGTTTTTGCTGGTGACGAACAGCATTGATCGTTTGCTGCCTACCATACTGTCGCGCTGTCGCAAGTTTGCTCTGACGATGCCGGACAGAGATGAAGCTCTTGCTTGGCTCAAGGAGCAGCAGGTTAAAGACGCAGATGGCTGGCTGGCCGAGCAGGGCGGCGCACCGCTGACTGCTTTTGAATCATCGCAAGCCGGTACGCGCGAAACCATGGATGAATTCCTGCAAGTATTGTCGCAGCCAGGCGTCGATGGCGCGTTGAAAGCGGCTGATCGTTTACAGAAGACGCCAGTGCCGGAGTTAGTCTCCTGGTTGCAACGCTGGTTGTATGACGTGCTTTCCATCAAACTTTCCGGCACAATCCGTTACTATCCACGTTATAAAAAAGAACTGGGTGCCTTGGCAGCACGGGTAGAGGTCGACAGGCTGCTGCAGGCGATCAAAAACGTCAATGAGCGACGCGCGATTGCCGACCATCCGCTGGCCCCGAAGCTGTTTATAGAAGATATGTTGCTGGATTATTCGACGCTTTTTTCCTGAAAGGTTAGTGATGGCAGATGCTCCAATAGCAGCAAGTCCCGTAGTGGGTCGGCCGTCGGTATTGTCATTGCCGATCAAGGAAAAATCTGCGCTCTATGCAGCCTACATGCCGTTTTTGCAAAACGGTGGGATCTTCGTGCCGTCGACCAAGCAATACAAGATCGGTGATGAAATCTATCTGATTCTTACGCTGATGGATGATCCGACCAAATACCCGATTGCCGGCAAAATCGCCTGGATTACGCCTGCGGGAGCGAACAATAACAAGGCGCAAGGAATAGGCGTGCAATTTTCCGCAGACGAAAGCGGTGCGCGCATCAAACAGCGTATCGAGGAATTGCTGGGCGCGGCATTGGGTTCGTCGCGCGCCACGCATACCTTGTAAAGATCGATTGCTCTTTTTCAGCAATTTCTTTATTTCAGCGAGTGAACAAGTAATCGAGCAAGTAATCGAACAAGCAGTTGAATAAACCGTCCAGTCAATCATCCAGTTCGCATTATTCTCATCGCCTTGCGACGGTGGATGATTTGCCAGCTATCGTCGCCATCTACAACAGCACGATTACTTCGCGCCAGGTCACTGCAGATATTGAGCCGGTTACTGTCGCATCACGATTAAGCTGGTTTAACGAACATTCAGCAGACAAACGGCCTATATGGGTAGCGGAAGATGCCGGTCTGATTATGGGCTGGCTGTCTTATTCCAATTTCCACGCGCGTGCTGCATATGCACACACGGCAGAGATTTCCATTTATCTGACGCAAGAGGCGCGCGGCAAAGGTTTGGGTGCCTATCTGCTGGCGGAGGCGATAGAGTTTGCGCCGACGATGGCTGTTCATACCTTGGTTGGTTTGATTTTTGGACATAACGAACCGAGCCTGAAATTGTTTGCACGCTTTGGTTTCGAGCAATGGGCCTGCATGCCTGGTGTTGCAACCCTGGACGGTGTTGAGCGAGATCTGGTGTTAGTCGGCAAGCGTGTTGCGTAGTCCCGTATAAGCAGACGATTTCGCGAATCTATCCGGTTCCTGGCACGGCCCTCGCAGCAAAATCGCCGGACGCGTACAATTCAGTCCCATGTATATCGATTCCCACTGTCACATCAATTTCCCCGAGCTTGCTGCGCGCATGCCGGAAATACTCGGCAAAATGGCCGAGAACGAAGTCAGCCACGCCTTGTGTGTATCGGTTGATTTGCCCCATTTCCCCAGCGTGCTGGAACTGGCCGAACGCCATCCCAATATCTATGCGTCGGTTGGCGTACATCCGGATTATGAAGATACGCCTGAGCCTAGCGTCGACGATCTTATTCGGTTGGCCGACAATCCGCGTATCGTCGCCATCGGTGAAACTGGCCTGGATTACTACCGGCTTGAAGGTGATCTGGAATGGCAGCGCGAGCGTTTTCGTACTCATATCCGCGCTTCGCGTGCGACCGGCAAGCCGCTGATCATACATACGCGTGCCGCATCTGAAGATACGATACGCATCATGCGTGAAGAGGGAGCAGGTACCGATGCAGGTGGCGCGGCAGGCGTCATGCATTGCTTTACCGAATCGCTGGAAGTGGCGAAGGCGGCGATGGAAATGGGATTTTATATTTCGTTTTCCGGCATCGTTACCTTCAAGAGTGCGAAGGATTTGCAGGCGGTTGCACGCGAGGTGCCGCTGGAACAAATGCTGATCGAAACCGATTCGCCTTATCTGGCACCGGTGCCGCATCGCGGCAGGGTCAACGAACCAGCTTTGGTGCGGCATGTTGCCGAATATCTGGCGACCTTGAAGGGCGTGCCGGTACAGCAGATTGCCCAACAAACGACCGATAACTTTTTCAACTTGTTCAAGATTGCACGGTAAATGATGATGGTGAATCCCAAGCTTTTTTCTCAGCGCGTACTCCGACTGAAATTTATTCGGAATTTGGCAACAAATCGCGCGCGCCGCGGCAGCCTGCAACTTCTACTCGCGCTGTGTGCGCTGACAGGTTTGCCTATGCTGGCGCACGCAGGTGCATATGACGATTATTTCAAAGCGGCCAAATTGGATGACGCTGCTACGATCAGCTCCTTGCTGCAGCGCGGTTTCGATCCGAATACGATCGAGCCTGAACGCGGCGATTCCGGTCTGATTCTGGCCTTGCGTGAAAAATCAATGAAGGCATTTGCCGTCTTGGTCAATGCACGTGATATCAATATCGAGCAACGCGCCAATAATGGCGACACGGCGTTGATGATCGCGGCCTACAATGCGAACAAGCAGGCAGTCGAAACCTTGCTCGCCAAAGGCGCAAAAGTAAATCAGGATGGCTGGACCGCCTTGCACTATGCTGCGGCGATAGGGGATAACGACATCGTGAAAATGCTGCTGGATAAATCCGCTGCAGTGGATGCGCCATCACCGAATAAAACCACGCCTGTCATGATGGCAGCGCGTGGCGGCCATATTTATACCGTGAAGGCATTGCTCGATGCTGGTGCCGACGCCTCGTTGCAGAATGACTCGGGGATGACAGCGATCGATTTAGCTCGGCAGGGTGGGCATAAGGATATCGTGGAAGGCTTGACGTATCGCTTGAAGAAAGCCGGCAAGCTTTAAGCGCCGCCACCATTGAAGTTTCGGCACGCCAGGACTAAAGATGTCGTCTGGTAGAAGGATGCGCCTTGCGTGAGGTATTGTTCAAGCCGCATTCGGCATAACGAATTTTTGTTTTAGCTTTTCGCACAAATCATCTACATCGGCGGTCGTCAAGCCCAGCGTTTCGGTGGCCATCTCTCCCCCTTCCAGCCACTCAATCGATACAGCATGTCTATGCTGTTGTATCGCTTGATCCACCAGACAGAAGATGGCAATCAGTTCGCGCACCTCGGGCGCAAATTGTTGGTCGGACATGACTTCATATGAATGATGTTTTTTGATGGCGAGCACGACACGTGGATCGGCGTGCCAATGTTCAGCCAGCATGGCGCCAACGAGTGCGTGATTGATGCGATGGCGTGAATTTTCCAGTTCGATAAAACCGCGATGCTCCAGCTGGTTTGCCACGGTAAGCGTGTCTCCGTAATCCAGAAAAGATGCCATCATCAACGGTATGCCGATATCGCAAAACAAACCGAAGTTATAAGCCAGCTCAGGGGCGACCTTGGTAGCTTGTCGCGCGACGTACATCATGCCCCATGAGCGTTTTTCGGAAACGTCCCAAAAGCGCGGCATCATCATTCTGCCGTGTGCCAGAGCCCGTCTTGCCATCAATCTAGTGATCACTGCGTGGCAATTGTTCAAGCCTATGACCGTAATCGCATCCTGCACGTTTTCTATGCGTCGACTCAGGTTGAACATAGCCGAATTGGAAATGGCCAGGAGATTGCCTGCGATTGCGACATCACGCTCTACCAGGTGAACGATTTTTTTAGTGCAGGGATCTTCAGTCGCCATTTCGCGCTGCAATGCAATCAGCAATGCGGGGCGCGGCGGAATATTGACAGGGCGCGCTAACTCGGCTGGCATGCCCTGATGATTATTGGTCGGATTGGGCGCGTACATGATGTTCTCCCAAACAATCAATGCTCGGACTTGACGGTGGCGCAAGCCTGCGAGCCGCGCACTTTCCCTGAAGCAAGATAGGCAAGATAGATGTGTTATTTATTTCTTATATGAAAAATAGAATAATCCTAGTCATAGGCTTTTGCATCTGAAATATTGCAAAATTTGAAGAAGAATGTGATTTTTTGCGAAAGGAAAAGGAGATTTCTTTATGGAAAGAATCTCTCCTGCCCTGCATGAAAAAAGCCTACTTCTCTCGTTGGAGAATGCAGGCTTTTTTGGGATGTCGCGAAAGAAAGATTAATCCCGCCAGATCAGTTCGATTTTTTTCTCAGCGGGCAATTCTTGCATTGCTTTTTACTCTCGCAGCATTTCTTTTTCTTGCTCATGACGGAATCCCGTTCCACGTTGATGCGACTGCGCTGCAATACCGCTCAGGTCAAACCATCAAACAGAATTACATCTACCAGATCGCCGGCTTTGACTTCAGCTCTGTCATGCTCCAGAACGACCATGCAGTTGGCCTCCGACATTGAACGCAATACCCCAGAACCTTGCGAGCCGGTGATGCGTACTTCCTGTATGCCTTCGCTGTTGCGACTTAAAATGCCGCGCTGATATTCGGTACGACCCGGACGTTTGCGTATCGCGGCTTGGGACACGACGCGCAATAGCGGCGGTGCTTCGACTGCCGATGCACCCATCATGTGCAGCAAGGCCTGGCGCGCGAGAAAATAGAACGTCACCATCACTGCAACCGGATTGCCGGGCAAGCCGAACAGATAGGCTTCCTTGCCTCTCGAAGCGATTTTCCCGAAAGCCATGGGACGGCCAGGGCGCATGCCGATTTTCCAGAAACCGACGTCGCCCAGTTGCGCCATCATTTGCTTGGTGTAATCGGCTTCGCCTACCGAGACGCCGCCAGAGGTGATGATGGCATCAGCGTTTTCGCACGCGGTGCGGAACGCAGCTTCCAGCACTGCCGGATCATCCTTGATGACGCCCATGTCGACGACGTCGCAGCCAAGGCGCGTCAACATGCCATACAGGGTGTAGCGATTGCTGTCGTAGACGCAACCTTCATCCAGTGTTTCACCGATCGAACGTAGTTCGTCGCCGGTCGAGAAGAAGGCCACGCGCAAGCGACGTTGGACAGGGATTTCACCTATACCCAGAGAAGCCAGCAAGCCAAGGTCTGCAGGGCGCAGAATTTTGCCTTTTTGCAGGGCCGGTGTGCCGGCCTTCAGATCTTCGCCTTTGAGGCGGCGATTGTCGCCTGTCTTCACTGCACCGGCTGGAATCGTCATGCCTGTATCGCTTGCATCGCGTACAAACTCTTGTGGAATCACGGTATCGCATTGCGCCGGCATGACGGCGCCGGTCATGATGCGTACGCATTCGCCACTGTTGACTGCGCCATCGTAGGCGCGGCCGGCGTAAGCAGTACCGATTACCCTGAGTTTTAAATCCTGGTCTTTGCTTAAATCACTGCCATGCAAGGCATAGCCATCCATCGCCGAATTATCGTGCGAAGGGACGTTGATAGGCGAAACGATATCAGCTGCCAGCACACGATCCAGCGCGCTGCGCAGGGCGATTTTTTCGACCGCATTGATAGGTTGTATCAGCTGATGAATGATGGCTTGCGCATCTGCGACCGGCAAGGCATCGGGATCGTAATCCGACAGACAACTGATCACGCTGGAGAGTGTGTTGCCGGCAGGCTTTGCCTCGGGAATCACCGTTGAATTCAGAGCAGAATTCACAGAGGAATCAACATCGTTGGACATGGGATTGTCGTCATCTAAAAGGTTGGCGTCGCGCAGGATGTGCGCATAGCGGAGATTCATGGTGCGGTCGCTTCGTATTTTCTCAAATCGTCCAGCGTATTGATATTGCGGAACGCGTCTTCATCGTCAAAATGAACTTCAGCTACGGTCAGCGATGCATACCATGCGTCGAATTTGCGTCCACCTTCTTGCAAGTACAGTGTCAGGTGCGGCAATAACGATGCTTTTGCCAGGCAAAAGACCGGATGCGGCTGCCGCGATTCACCTTCGCCGGTGACGGCCACAGCGAGGTCGGCATTTTTCTCTTCCAATCCTGCGGCCAGACGCGCGACCAGATCCTTCGGCAAAAAAGGCGAGTCGCAGGGCGCGGTTACCAGGTAATCCGTCTCGCAATGCGCCATGCCGGTTTGCAGGCCGGCCAGCGGCCCGGCAAAACCTTGCATTTCATCCTGCCAGACCGGCACGCCGAAGCCTTCATATGGCGCGATATTCTGGTTGGCATTGATCATCACATCACCGACTTGCGGCGACAGACGCATCAACACATGCAAGGCCATAGGTGCATCACGGAATAACTGCAAACCTTTGTCGACGGTACCCATGCGTGTACCGCGTCCGCCTGCGAGTATGAGTCCGGTAATTTGACTGGTATCCATTTTTAAATCGTTTCGATATCAGTTGAAAGGGAGAAAAACTAGCCGCCGATGTAGGACATCTCGACCTTGCGGTCGGCATTCAAACCGTCAGTATTGGCAGTGCGCAATTCCGAATAGCGATCGGTGCGGGCGCGCCAGATATGCGCGATGACAGTGGAAATTTCTGCATCCGTTTTGTCGCTGCGCATCAGTGCGCGCAAATCGTGACCGCCGGTGGCGAACAGACAGGTGTAAAGCTTGCCTTCGGTCGACAGACGTGCGCGGCTGCAGTCGCTGCAAAATGCTTGCGTCACGCTGGAGATGACGCCAATTTCGCCGCCGCCGTCACCGTTCTCCTCAAGATAGCGCCATCGTCCTGCGGTTTCGCCGGTGTAATTCGGGGCAATGGCTGCCAGCGGCATTTCGGCATGGATGCGGCGCACGACTTCGGCCGACGGGATGACTTCGTCCATCTTCCATCCGTTTGATGCACCCACATCCATGTATTCGATAAAGCGCAGGATGTAAGGCGTATTTTTGAAATGGCGCGCCATCGGCACGATTTCCTGATCGTTCATGCCTCCCTTGACGACCATATTGATCTTGATCGGGCCGAGGCCGACGCGATGTGCCGCTTCTATTCCTTCCAAAACATCAGAGACGGCAAAGTCGACGTCGTTCATTTGCTTGAATACTTTGTCGTCGAGCGCGTCGAGCGATACCGTGACGCGCTTCAAACCGGCATCTTTCAGGGCTTGCGCCTTGCGTGCCAGCAATGAGCCATTGGTGGTCAGCGTCAGATCAAGTTCGCGGCCATCCGGCGTACGTAATGCACTGAGCATTTCGATCAGCTTTTCCACATTCTTGCGCAATAGCGGTTCGCCGCCGGTCAGGCGAATTTTTTCGACGCCATGCGCGACGAACAGGGATGCGACGCGGGTGATTTCTTCAAAGGAAAGCAGTGAAGAGTGCGGCAGGAAGGCGTAATCCTTGTCGAACACTTCTTTCGGCATGCAATAGACGCAGCGGAAATTGCAGCGATCAGTGATCGAGATGCGCAAATCCTGCAATGGCCGGGCAAGCGTATCCGCCAGCAAGCCGGTGGGTGTTTCCAAGCGTGCCGGGATGACCGGTATCTTGTTCAGATAGCGCAGGTCTGCGAGCGGAATGATTTTTTCAGTCATGGCGAAAGTCGTGTAAGTACCGACATTGTAAGTGTTTCACACGGTGGCTGTCGAATTGCAGCAGGCGATTTGTCTGGACTCCTAATGTGAACAGATGGTGCGCAAGTACGGGTTTTGCAAGTAAAAACATGAGAAATATGACAATGTTTGTATGCAAGTCATCAGCGAGCCGAACCCAATTGGTTTAGACTTGCGCTATAAAATTCAGGAGAACCAATGAGTATCACGATAGAAGCAGTCAAGGCAGCATTGTCCACAGTAATCGACCCGAATACCGGCAAGGATTTAGTCAGCAGCCGTTCCGCAAAAAACATCCAGATCAATGGCAATAATGTCTTGTTCGATGTCGAACTCGGCTATCCCGCCAAAAGCCAGATAGACGGTATCCGCAAGGCGTCGATCGCTGCCGTGCGTACCATCGAAGGTATCGGCAGCGTCACTGCCAACGTTCATTCCGTCATAGTCGCGCACTCAGCGCAACGCGGCGTGAAGTTGATGGCTAACGTCAAAAACATTATTGCTGTGGCATCTGGCAAGGGCGGCGTTGGCAAATCGACGACTTCTGTCAATCTGGCACTGGCTCTGGCCGCAGAGGGCGCCCAGGTCGGCATTCTCGATGCGGATATCTACGGTCCGTCGCAACCGATGATGATGGGTATCTCCGGCCGGCCGGAAAGTGCCGACGGCAAGACCATGGAACCGATGGAAAATTATGGCCTGCAGGTTTCCAGTATCGGTTTCATGATCGATCCGGATGAACCTATGGTGTGGCGCGGCCCGATCGTGACACAAGCCTTGACGCAATTGCTGGAGCAAACCAATTGGCGCGACCTTGATTATCTGATCGTGGATATGCCGCCGGGCACCGGCGATATTCAATTGACGATGTCGCAAAAAGTACCGGTCACCGGTGCGGTGATCGTCACGACGCCGCAAGACATCGCTTTGCTTGATGCGCGCAAAGGTTTGAAAATGTTTGAGAAGGTCGGCATTCCGATTCTCGGCATTGTCGAAAACATGAGTACGCATATCTGTTCGAATTGCGGTCATGCCGAAGCAATTTTCGGTGAAGGCGGCGGCGAAAAAATGTGCGGCGAATATGGTGTTGATTTCCTTGGCGCCTTGCCGTTGACGATGTCGATACGCCAGCAGGCTGATTCCGGCAAGCCTACCGTTATTGCAGATCCCGATGGTCCTATTGCCGACATCTACAAACAGATCGCGCGCAAGATTGCCATCAAGGTCGCCGAAAAAGCCAAAGACATGTCATCCAAGTTTCCGACCATCGTGGTCAAAAATGACTAAGTAGGGCTGCTTGATGTAATACGTGTTTACACGTATGGTTGTTTTAAAGTATTAATGTCGTTGAGTAAGTATTGATGCGTGGGCAGTAATTGCTCACGCGTTATTCATGATTTTCCTTCATCGTTTGCAAACGTGATTTTCACAGACGAAATCCGATTTGCAGTTTCGGCGCACAATAGTAAAAGCGTCGCTATCGTTACAACGACAGGCAGAATATGCCGGAATGAGGAGACATGGAGACAGAAGCAATCCGCATTGGCGTCATCATGCAATGCATACCATTATCAAGTCGTTGGCAGCCTTTTCAATGGCAGCCGATTGAAATCGTTGGGCAGGTATCGGAGCAGAGTGCGCCTCGTTGCCTGCGTAACGATCCGAACGATACGCGCTGGTTATTCAGCGGTATCGACGTCACGTTGTGCAGTAGTGAGGCCGAAGGGTATTTCCTCAATATCAGCGCACCTGCACCGTGCTGGTTCATCATGTGGCGCATCGAAGAAATCGACGGCGCCGAACTCGCAGTTCCCAAATCGGTCACCTTGTCATACAACGAGGCAGCACGCCTGATGGATGGCGGCGAACGGGTAGACACATTACTCGCGTCCGCTGAAATCATTGAGCGCCTGACTGCCTTTACCCACGACTATTACCATCCAGAGCCTAAGCGCAAACACAAGAAGCCATCATTTGAAGGCGGCGAGGGTGTCGACAAGATGGCACGCGCAGAAGGTGAAAAAAATGGCGGCTGAAGATTTCTTCACGCGCTGGTCGCAAAAAAAAACCTCGGCGACAAAGGTAGCTGACGCGGGAAATGCATCGGCAGACATTCCCGCGCATCCGTTGAACGAGGCGCGCCCGGATAACGAAGGCAACGCGAGTCCTGATGCAACAGTCAAACCCTTGCCGACGCAGGATGATGTCGACAAGCTGACCCACGATTCCGATTATTCCGCCTTCATGTCGCAAGGCGTGGATGAATCGGTCAAACGGTCTGCGATGAAGAAATTATTCACCGATCCGCATTTCAATATCATGGATGGATTGGACATCTACATCGATGATTACAATAAATTTGAACCGATTTCGCCGGCCTTGCTGGCGTCGTTGAACCACGCTAAGGCCTTGCTCGATCCCTTGTCGCAACTCAAGACGCCGTTAATGCGTTTGCTTGAAAAGATACCTGAAAAGCCGGAGCAAGATACGCTCGAAAATGTTCCAGCCTCCGAGGGCGAGCCGACTCCGCCGGCGGAGATGGCGCTCGCAGACGATGTTCGAAAAGAAGAGCATGTGCAACAGCAAAACCCGCAAGAAGGCGAGAGTGCGAAGGAGATACGGGAAAGTGAATCCGACATAAAAGTACCGGTTGTAAAAGAACCCGGAGCGATACGTAACGTTGACGACGTTTAAGAAAATTCTTCCAGCCAGCATCTACAAGCCAGCCAATGACCACAGAATTCAAAATATGTAATTGCAACCGCACCATGCCGCTCGACGCTGCTGCCGGTATCCAACTCGGCAAGGTGCTCGGTACCTCGGCGCTTCCGGTTGCCACGGAACTATGCCGACGCGAAGTCGGTTCCTATCTGGCCTCGCTTG
Source organism: Herminiimonas aquatilis (assembly GCF_042665175.1). NCBI lineage: Bacteria > Pseudomonadati > Pseudomonadota > Betaproteobacteria > Burkholderiales > Oxalobacteraceae > Herminiimonas > Herminiimonas aquatilis. Next base: position 68,431 of record NZ_JBHTCC010000005.1, on the reverse strand, counting down.
ATGGGGTAGATGATGTTGTCGTCGCCTGTACGCAAGAGCGCGGTTTGTTTGCCGAACTTGCGCAACAGAAAAATGCGGTCGCGCCTTTACGTTTCGTGAATATTCGCGAGACAGGCGGTTGGGGCGCGCAAGCGAGAAGCTCTCTGCCTAAAATGGCAGCGCTGCTGGCCGCCGCTGCACTGCCGGATCCTGAACCTGTTCCCACGGTTGATTATCAGTCTGCCGGACATGTATTGATTATCGGCCCGGCAGATCGCGCATTGTCGTGGGCGCAGCGCCTAGGTTCGCAACTTGACGTCAGTGTTTTGCTGACTGGCAGCGTCGGTGGCGAGATGCTGCAGGATCGCGAGTTTCCCGTTTTTTCCGGGAAGCAGGTTGCCATCTCAGGCTGGCTGGGTGCATTCACCGTGAAATGGCAGCAGGCCAACCCTATTGATCTGGAAACATGTACGCGGTGTAACGCCTGTATAGAAGTCTGTCCGGAAAACGCAATCGACCTGACTTACCAGATTGACCTGAATAAATGCACATCGCATCGCGATTGCGTGAAGGCGTGCGGGACGATAGGGGCGATCGACTTCACGCGCATCGCGACTGAGCGCAGCAGCGAATTCGATTTGATTTTCGATTTGTCCGATGTTCCCTTGCTGACTTTGCACCAGCCGCCGCAAGGTTATTTCGCTACCGGTGCATTGGCAGAAAAGCAGATGGATCAGGCATTCAAGCTGACCCAAATGGTGGGCGAATTCAGCAAGCCGAAATTTTTTCTCTACAAGGAAAAATTGTGCGCGCATGGCCGCAATGGCAAGATCGGCTGCACATCCTGCATTGATGTTTGCTCGGCAGAAGCGATCAGCCATAACGGCAATCAAATCAAGGTAAATCCCAACCTATGCGTTGGTTGCGGTGCGTGCACGACAGTTTGTCCATCGGGTGCACTGGCTTACGCCTACCCGCGCGTGACCGATACTGGTACGCGTGTAAAAACAATGCTGAACACATACGCAAAGGCTGGCGGCACTCAGCCTATGCTGTTGTTGCATAACCAGGAGCAGGGTTCGGCCCTGGTGAACCAAATCGGTCGCCAGGCGCAGGCTCACGGGAAATTACACGGAATGCCCGCGCATGTGATGCCGATTGAGCTTCATCATGTGGCCGCCACCGGGATTGATGTCTGGCTTACTGCTCTTGCATATGGCGCTACGCATGTGGCGATCCTGACAACAGCACAAGACGCCCCGCAATATGTCAGTGCACTGACGCAACAGATTGATATTGCACAAACGATATTGAGTGGCCTCGGTTATGAAGGGGTACATTTGTCGCTGATTCAGGCGTCTACTGCGGCTCAACTTGACGCCGAATTGGCCTCAATTGAGCCGGCACAAGTGCCGGCGCAACGCGCCTTGTTCAATATCGTTGCCGACAAGCGCAGCACGCTGGAATTGGCAATTGACCATCTGAAAACCCATGCGCCATTGGCGGTCGATGCAATTCCATTGCCGGCCGGCTCTCCCTATGGCGTGGTCATGGTGAATCAGGATGCATGCACTTTGTGTATGTCGTGCGTAGGTGCCTGTCCCGAATCTGCATTGACGGATAATGCAAACCTGCCGCAATTACGCTTTCTCGAAAAGAACTGTGTGCAATGCGGTTTGTGCGAAAAAACCTGTCCCGAAAATGCGATTACGCTGGCGCCGCGCCTCTTGCTCACCAGTGCTGCAAAAGAACTGCAAGTCTTGCATGAGGCCGAGCCGTTCCATTGCATCAGTTGCCACAAACCGTTTGGCACAGCAAAGATGATCGAAAACATGGTCAGCAAGCTGTCTTTGCACGGTGCATTTTCCGGTAATGTCGATAGACTCAAAATGTGCTCGGATTGCCGCGTAGTCGACATGATGGCGAACAAGCAGGAATCGTCTATCAATGGTTTGAAATAAATGGCAATAGTTGATTTCTATGCCTTGGTTTAATTGAATAGAAAGGTCGGACAGCATCCCATGACTAGCGCCCAATCAATCAAGTTTGAATCGCAGGATCAAGGTGAGGAAACTGCGCGCGCTGATTTGTACGGCCTGCTCGCGACACTTTTATATGCACCTCCATCGCAAACTTTGCTCGATACGATAGGCAGCGCAGCTGTACAAGGCGAGAGTGTGCTGGAGCTTGCATGGGCAGATGTGGTCGCAGCGTGCAAAGCCGCGCAGCAAGAAGCGGTGCGGGAAGAATATGAATTACTCTTTGTCGGTGTCGGCAAGCCGGAAGTGATGTTGTACGGCTCTTTCTATCTGTCCGGCTTCCTGATGGAAAAGCCGCTGGCCGAGTTGCGCACCGATCTATCCTTGCTTGGTTTGCAGCGTTCGGATGATGTCGTTGAAAGCGAAGATCATTTGGCTTCCTTGTGCGAGGTGATGCGCTATCTGATTGCATCAGACGATGTGGTCCATGCCAATCTGGCCGCTCAGGAAAAATTTTTCAATACGCACATGCGCGGATGGGTGCTTGATTGCTGTAATGCGCTGGAAGCGAGCTCCAATGCACGCTTTTACAAGCCGGTTGCGCGTTTGGCACGTGTGTTTTTTGAGGTAGAAATGCAGGCTTTCGATATGGCTTAGGTAATAGAAGTGCTGAAATTGAATGGTGTCTTATTTGACTATCGATGAATTTTTTTCATCTGAAATAAATTTGATCCAAATCAGTGCGTTTTCTTATTATTAGTCGTGCAAGTTGCTAAAAGGTATGCTAACTTGCACATACAGTGCATAGGAATTAAAAAGCATATTACGTCCTGATCCATTTACAGGAGACGATCATGTCCGAGCAATCCCGCATTCCCCGTCGTACTTTCTTTGCAGGTCTAGGCCTTGTCGCAGCAGCTGGCGTCGCGGCTAAACTTGCTCCCGAATCTGCTACATCCGCTTTGGAAAACGCACTGTCCCCGCAAGAGCCGGAAGGTGACAGTTACCGTTTGACCGAGCACGTCAAAAAATACTACCGCACGACCACAATTTAATAACGAGGTGACGTCATGCTGTTAACTCGCAAAAGCAACGCTGCAGAGCGTTCTCCTGCCCGCTTTTCATCCAGTCTTGCTGATAGTCTGTCGCGCGCGTTGCCGACAATGGACAGGCGCGGCTTTCTCAAGCGCTCCGGTATTGGTATTGGTGCCGGGATTGCTGCGGCACAGCTAGGGCTGATTCAAAAAGCCAAAGCCGCAGAAGGCGGAAAAGCTCCAGCAGGTGGCAGCAAGATTGAAGTCAAGCGCACCATCTGTACGCACTGTTCAGTTGGTTGCGCATCGGATGCGATCGTTGAAAACGGCGTGTGGGTCAGGCAAGAACCGGTATTCGATTCGCCTATCAATCTTGGCGCGCATTGCGCCAAGGGTGCCGCATTGCGCGAGCATGGCCACGGTGAATACCGCCTGAAGTATCCGATGAAATTAGTGAATGGAAAATACCAGCGTATTAGCTGGGATCAGGCCATGAACGAAATTACGGCCAAGATGCTGGATATCAAAAAAGTCAGTGGCCCGGACTCCGTCTTCTTCGTCGGCTCGTCCAAACATAATAATGAACAAGCCGCGCTGCTGCGTAAATTCGTTTCATTCTTCGGTACGAATAACACCGATCACCAGGCCCGTATCTGTCACTCGACCACTGTTGCAGGTGTCGCCAACACCTGGGGTTATGGCGCGATGACGAATAGTTACAACGACATGCAGAATTCGAAAGCTGCGTTGTATATCGGCTCGAATGCGGCAGAAGCACATCCGGTTTCCATGCTGCACATGCTGCATGCGAAGGAAACCGGTACCAAGATGATCGTGGTGGATCCGCGCTATACGCGTACTGCCGCAAAAGCCGATCAATATATTCGCATCCGCTCAGGCTCCGATATTCCATTCCTGTGGGGTGTGCTGTATCACATCTTTAAAAACGGCTGGGAAGACAAACAGTATATTCACGACCGCGTCTATGGCATGGAAAAAGTCAGAGAAGAGGTCATGAAGTGGACGCCGGAAAAAGTAGAAGAAGCTTGCGGCGTACCCGAAGCACAAGTTTATAAAGCAGCAGAAACGATGGCAATGAATCGCCCGTCGACCATCGTATGGTGCATGGGACAAACACAGCACTCGATTGGCAACGCAATGGTACGTGCATCGTGCATTCTGCAACTTGCTTTGGGTAACGTCGGTAAATCTGGTGGCGGCACCAATATTTTCCGTGGTCACGATAACGTACAAGGCGCGACGGACGTCGGCCCGAATCCTGATTCTTTGCCGGGTTATTACGGACTGGCAACAGGCTCATGGAAGCACTGGTGTGCAGTATGGGGTGTCGATTACGAGTGGGTGAAGAAGCAGTATGCCTCGCAAGCGATGATGGAAAAATCGGGTACGACGGTATCTCGCTGGGTGGATGCAGTCCTTGAGAAAAGTGAACACATCGATCAGGAAAATACCGTCAAGGCGATGTTGTTCTGGGGCCATGCACCGAACTCGCAGACGCGTGGTCTGGACATGAAAAAGGCTTTCGATAAACTCGATTTGCTGGTCGTGATTGATCCATATCCATCTGCGACAGCGGCGATGGCAGCGATGAAAGTCGACGGGCAAGAGCTTAATCCAAACCGTGCCGTTTATCTATTACCCGCAGCAACCCAGTTCGAGACTTCCGGTTCGGTAACGGCTTCCAATCGTTCCTTGCAATGGCGTGAAAAAGTAATCGAGCCGCTGTTCGAATCACGTACCGATCACATGATCATGTACCAGATGGCGCAAAAACTCGGCTTTGGCAAAGAGCTGGTCGCAAAAATCAAACTGGTTCCCGGTAAGGGCGGCATGATGGAGCCGGAACCGGAATCGATGCTGGAAGAAATCAATCGCGGTACCTGGACCATCGGCTATACCGGCCAGTCGCCTATGCGCCTGAAAGCGCACATGCGCAATATGCATTTGTTCGACGTGAAAACCTTGCGTTGCAAAGGCGGCAAGGATGCGGTCAGCGGCTACGATATGACCGGCGATTATTTTGGTTTGCCATGGCCTTGCTACGGCACGCCGGAATTGAAGCACCCCGGCTCCCCGAATCTGTATGACACCTCCAAAACGATGATGGAAGGCGGCGGCAATTTCCGCGCCAACTTCGGCGTGGAAAAAGACGGCGTCAGTCTATTGGCTGAAGACGGCTCGCATAGTCTGGGTTCTGACATCACTACCGGTTATCCGGAGTTCGACCATATCCTGTTGAAGAAACTCGGCTGGTGGGATGACCTTACCGACGCAGAGAAGAAAGCCGCCGAGGGCAAGAACTGGAAGACAGATCTTTCCGGTGGTATTCAACGCGTGACGATGCAGGTGCATGGCGTACATCCCTGGGGTAACGCGAAGGCGCGCGCGGTGGTGTGGAATTTCCCAGATCCGGTACCACTGCATCGCGAACCTATCTACGGTACACGCCCGGATTTGACGGCCAAGTATCCTACGCACGATGACAAGAAGGGTTTCTGGCGCATGCCGACTTTGTACAAGTCGTTGCAGGACAAGAATATCGAAACCAAGTTGTATGAAAAATTCCCGATTATCCTTACTTCGGGACGTCTGGTTGAGTACGAAGGCGGGGGCGAAGAAACGCGCTCCAATCCATGGCTGGCTGAACTGCAGCAGGAAAACTTCGTCGAGATCAATCCGAAAGCCGCAAGCGATCGCGGCATACGTAATGGCGATTTCGTGATTGTCAGTACGCCGACCGGCGCACGCATCAAGGTCAAGGCAATGGTAACCATGCGGGTGGGCGAAGATACCGCTTTCATCCCGTTCCATTTTTCCGGCTGGTGGCAGGGTAAGGACATGATTGATTCGTATCCGGAAGGCGCGGCGCCTATCGTACGTGGTGAAGCGGTCAACACGGCGACGACCTACGGTTACGATTCGGTCACGATGATGCAGGAAACAAAGACGACTATTTGCAATATAGAAAAGGCGGCGGCGTGATTATCTGCGCGATAACGAAAAGCAAAGCGTTGAACGTGGATAAAACAGCTAAGGAGACATCAAAATGGCACGAATGAAATTCATCTGCGATGCAGAGCGCTGTATCGAATGCAATGGTTGCGTGACCGCCTGCAAGAATGAGCACGAAGTGCCGTGGGGCGTGAATCGCCGCCGCGTGGTCACGATTAATGATGGCCTAGTAGGGCAGGAAAAATCGATCTCGGTCGCCTGCATGCATTGTTCCGATGCACCATGCATGGCAGTCTGCCCGGTCGATTGCTTCTATCGCACTGACGAAGGTGTGGTGCTGCATGACAAGGATATCTGCATAGGGTGCGGTTATTGTTCTTATGCCTGTCCGTTCGGCGCACCACAATTTCCTTCCAACGGGACGTTTGGCTTGCGTGGAAAAATGGATAAATGCACATTCTGCGCGGGTGGTCCCGAAGAGAATGGCTCGAAAGCAGAGTTTGAAAAATACGGTCGCAATCGCTTGGCTGAAGGCAAGTTGCCGGCCTGTGCAGAAATGTGTTCGACCAAGGCTTTGCTGGGCGGCGATGGCGATGTGATTGCCGATATCTTCCGCGCTCGTGTTCTGCGTCGTGGCAAGGGCAGTGAGGTGTGGGGTTGGGGTACGGCTTATGGCAAGTCGCATAATCCCGAAGCGAAAGCACCACCAGTGGAGAAAAAATCATGATGCGCACACTGTTGATCTCATTGGCGGCCATCGCGATGTTCGGTTGCAGCGAGAAAAGCCAGTCGCAAGCCGACGCACGTGTGTCAGGCGATGTACCTCCTTATAAAGGTGCATCGAATGATCCCTATGTCATCAAAGGGTGGACCGCCGGGAACAAGACCGAATGGGATACGCAAATGCGTAGCCGTGCTCAATTTCAGAACGAGTACGTGAAAACCAATTGACGCATTCGCGAGGAGAATAATCATGAATACATGGTTCGCCAAACTCGCCATGGGCTTGTCGCTTGTTGTTGCGGCACATGGCGTTGCGCTGGCCCAGTCGAATGAGCCTGTCGTCACCAGTAAAACGGAAGCAACAGCACCGCCGACTGTGCAGAATATGTCGAATATTCAATCCGACGATATTCTGTACATGAAACAAAATCAGGCTGAACGTACGCAGGTTCAACCTGGCAACATGGCGCCGGTTTACCGCCAAATCAAAGAGGGCGGGGAGCATTATTCCAGCCTGCCAGCACTGGAATCCGGTGTATTGATCCAGCCTAAAGCTCAATTTCCCGGCCAGGCACGTGCGACCACGGCGGGTGAAGCGTGGCGTCAATACCGCAATGGCCCTCTGACAACCTACGGTGGCTGGTTGATCATCGTTGCAGTAGTGGGAATTGCAGCATTTTATTTTGCAGTCGGCACCATCAAATTGAAAAGCGGCCGGACCGGGCGTTTGATCGAACGCTTCACCTCATTCGAACGCCTGTCGCACTGGACGGTTGCCATCAGTTTCCTGACTTTGGCATTGACTGGCCTGATTATGTTGTTCGGTAAGTATGTTGTCTTGCCGGTGTTCGGACATACCGCTTTCGGTTGGCTCGCGTATGCATGCAAGAACGTGCACAATTTTGTCGGCCCGGTGTTTACCGTGGCACTGATCGTCATGTTCGCTATTTTCGTCAAGGATAACTTCCCGGCCAAATCTGACTGGCAATGGCTGAAAAATCTGGGTGGGGCGCGTGGCCATGCCAGCGCGGGACGTTTCAATGCGGGGGAAAAATTGTGGTTCTGGGGCGGTCTGGTCTTTCTGGGCTTGATCGTCAGTGCGTCCGGTTTCGTACTCGACATGCTGGTACCTGGCATTCTTTATACACGCGGCAATATGCAGATTGCCAACATCATTCATCTGGTGGGTGCTGTACTGGTATTCAGCGCATCGCTGGCCCATATCTACATCGGTACGCTGGGGATGGAAGGCGCTTATGAGGCAATGTCGACTGGTTATGTCGACGATGCGTGGGCCAAGGAGCATCACGATATCTGGTACCAGGATATTGAAAGCGGAAAAGTGCCACGCATCCGCAGTGAAAAGAGTGCAGATAAACTCGGCATCCCGGCCAAGGCTGTCTAAGGAGACATACATGAACAAGTTACTGATTACATTGATGGGCTTGATGGTCATGGGTGTGGCTTCCGCAAAACTGCCACCCTTGAGCGATGAAGCAAAAGCCAAAGCTGATGAAGCCAAGAACAAGACAGCCTGGAGCGACAAGGTCGCTGCTTACCAGTTATGCCTGGCTCAGGATAAGGTTGCTGCAACCTATCTGAAACAAAAAAGTAAGCCGAAGCTTGCTGTTGAAGTTCCAGCTTGTACCAATCCCGGTCCCTATGTGGCCCTGCAGGTTGCTACGAGTACGGTCGGTGTGGCAGATTCAAAACCAGTGCCTGCCGCCGGCGCAAAAAAATAGCCGGTCTCCACTAAGCATTACTGGCAATCTACCCTCCGAAGGTGGATTGCCGCCAGGGTGATGAACCCTGCGCGCCTCTTGCCGTTATAATCCCTGCTGTGCCGACAGGAAATGCGATGTCTTGTGATATTCGCGTCTGCTCGCGCGCCCCGCATCATGTAAAAACATGAATCCGATCATGAACAGGGCTGTTTGCCTTGTCCAAAATGAGTTGCCATGTCGTATCGCCCAGAATTCACCAGCACGCCTGTAAAACTGACGTATGACGTCAATGCCGTCAATGAAAGCACGCAGGTGTCGACGATTGCGATTCCTGCCGAGCGTCCATTGACGGTCTATGTCGATAATCGTGAACTGGTAACGTTGATGACCCTGGGTGCCGCACCGGAAGCGCTTACCCTCGGCTATCTACGCAATCAGCGTTTGGTGCAAGCGATAGAAGAAATCATTTCTATCCATGTGGATTGGGATAAGCATGCAGTGTCGGTAACGACGCGGGGTGGCATAGCGAATATCGAAGCGCGTACGGCCAAGCGCGTGGTGACCACAGGTTGCGGTCAGGGCACGATGTTCGGCGGCTTGATGGATGAAGTTGATACGATCATCCTGTCACCGGATGCGAGGTTGAAACAATCGACACTATACAAAATCGTCAATAAAATCCGTACCCAGGATTCAGTCTATGCAAAAGCCGGCTCCGTGCACGGTTGCGGCTTGTTTTCAGCCGACGGCGAACTGCTGTATTTCATTGAAGACGTGGGTCGTCACAATGCGGTCGATGCGATCGCCGGCATCATGTGGCTGGAAAATATCAACGGTGCCGACAAGGTGTTTTACACAACGGGCCGACTGACATCCGAGATGGTGATTAAGGGCGCGCAGATGGGTATGCCATTCCTGATTTCGCGTTCCGGCACGACGCAAATGGGTCATTTTGTTGCAGAAAAAGTCAATATGACTTTGCTGGCGCGCTGCACCGGCAAACACTTTTTGCTGATAAGCGGCAAGGAGCGCATGGTCTACGAACCGGAATTGCTGGACATTCCACTGAACGTGGCCTGACGCTCTCTTTAATCCGCTCAGCACATAAACACTGCGCAAAGTAAAGTCTTCTGCCGACGCACATTTAGAGTGCGTTAAAATTGCGCCAGCATAATAAATCGCGATGATCTTCGTCGCACTCACCCCTCATTCTTCATGCCACTAATTGACGCCACCCAGGCTGCCTTCGGTTTGCTCTTTTCGGGCGATCCGGTGCTATGGCGGATTATCTGGATATCTCTAAAGACATCGATAGTCGGTTTGCTGATTGCGGCACCGGTAGCGGTGCTGACCGGTTACGTCATTGCCACGCGCGAATTCACCGGCCGACGTATTGTGATCTGGATTGCACAAGCCGCCTTGTCACTGCCTACCGTCTTGATCGGCCTGCTACTGTACTTGTTGTTGTCACGGCAAGGACCTTTCGGCTCGCTGCAATGGTTGTTTACGCAATCCGGCGTCATCCTGGGGCAAATCCTGATTGTGTTACCTGTGCTCATCGCCTTCACGCTGTCGGCAGTGCAAGCGGCCGATCCGAGGCTGGCAGAAACGGCAATCGTGCATGGTGCTTCCGGATGGCGGGTGATGCTGACGGTGTTGCATGAAGTACGTTTTGGCGTGATGGCTGCCGTGATCAACGGTTTCGGGCGTGTGATTTCCGAAGTTGGTTGCGCGATGATGGTAGGCGGGAATATCGCCGGCGAAACACGCACGATCACGACCGCGATTGCACTGGAAACCAGCAAGGGTGAATTCGCCCAGGGGATCGCATTGGGGATTGTATTGGTCGCGTTTGCCTTGCTGATCAATGCCGGCATGATGCTATTGCAGGGCGACACACGTCCTGCGAGGAATATGTAATGGACGCATTGTTATCAATTCGTAAGCTGCAAAAGAAATTTGATCAGCGCCAGTTGCTGAATATCGAAAATCTGTCGATTGCTGTTGCGCAGGCTTATGTACTGACCGGGTCCAATGGTTCAGGAAAAAGTACATTGATGCGCATTCTGGCCGGGCTGGAGTCTGCCGATACGGCGGAAGTGAAGTTTCTTGGCGAGGCCGTCAGTCTGTCGCCCTATCCGCGTGTCATGCGAGATGCCATTGTCTACGTTCATCAGCATCCAGTCATGTTTTCCACCAGCGTGGCCGACAATATTGCTTACGGCTTGACCGTGCGCGGTGTGCCGAAAAACATCATCGCTGAAAAGGTGGAAGAAGCGATCGCGTGGGCCGGCATTGCACACTTGCGCAAAAGTATTCCCACATATTTATCTGGTGGTGAAAAGCAGCGCGTAGCACTGGCGCGTGCGCGGGTTTTGGAGCCGAAACTGCTTTTGCTCGATGAGCCAACTGCCAATCTGGATGGTGCCGCACGCGAACAGGTCATTGCACTCATCCCGACCCTGGTAGGTGAGGGCCGCAGTGTCATCATGGCTTGCCATGATCGCGACCTGATTGCCTTGCCCGGCGTGCAACGCTTGAAGTTGCGCGACGGCACACTGGAAGTGAAAGAGATCAATCTGCCGCACTAACCAAGTCTGCGCGAAAAATGTAGATTGTGTTTAAGGTAGACGCAATGTGAACAATGCACCGCCGTCCGGTAACGATTGCAATTGTGTGCTGCCGTTGCGATCATCATTTTGATGCGCACGTGCGATGGCCTCACACAATGCCATGCCTAAACCGGTTGACGGTTTTTCCTCTGTCACACCCAATCCCGGTCCGTCATCTTGAATCGTGAAGACGATCTCACTATCCATTTTCACGCATGCGATGCTGATCGCGGATTTTGCAAAGCGCAGCGCATTTTGCAGTGCTGCATCCAATGCCATTTCCGTCAGATGTTCATCGAAGAAGGCGATCGCAGGCATGTCATTGTCATTGTCATTGATCGTGATCTTTATTTTCGCGTCACTGCGGTTATCGACTAGAGGGTGATTGTGAACTAATGCTCGCAAAAAATCAGCAGGACAGACCGCTTCAATATGAGCGAGCAGACCGTGCTCGGATGCTTTGTACAAGGTCAAGAACCCGATCATTTTTTCTCGCAAGGCAATACAAGTCGTATGTGCCTGCATGGCTTTTTCATGATCGAGTTCCGCCGTCAACGCGGATAATTGTCCTTCCAGTGCGCCCAGGGAATTTTTCAAGTCGTGCACGATGAGAGCTGCAAGTTGTTGATTCATCTGCCCGCCTCACGAGCGACTTTAACCAGTGTTTCACGCAGGAAGCGATACATCTTGGCGACCCTTTCGCTGTTCGGCATCAAGCCATCCAGTTGTGCCAGATAGCCATTGACGCGCTCGACATACGAACGATCCAGACCTTTCTGGCTCATCCATAGTAAATGCAATTGGGCGGCTGCCAGCAGCACGCCGGTATTGTCTGGTGTTGCGGTCAGTGCTTCTTCCAGTTTAGCTAGTGAAGCATCGAACTGGCCATCGCGCATCAGTCTGGTTGCTTCATCGACGATCAGTGTGCCGGCGCTGATGGATTCTTCGACAATCTTTTCAATCATTGCCTCGTTGCCGGTATCTTTCAACACCCTGCGCGCAAAGGCGACGAGACGTGCATTCTCATGATCGGCCTTGATGGCCTTGGTCATGATGCGTGCGCCTTCTTCAATCAATCCGACGCAGAACGCTGCTTTAGCCAAATCGAGAGAATCGGCATTGGCACGTACTTCACCTGCTGCTTCCATCGCAGATTCGAATGCGGCCTTGGCCGATTTCATATCGCCAAGAGAGGAAAAAGCCTGCGCCGCGATAATCGCCTGTCGCGTCGAAAAACGGGAGTCGTCCTGATAGTCCCTGGCCGCAGTGCTCAAGACTGTCAGCGCCATCGTTGGCTCGTGTGCATCCACATGTACTTGCGCCAGTGACAATGCATCGGACGCCTGCGCCGTCAGCGAACCTCGGGTGTGACTGACGGCCTTGGTGAAAGCTGTGCGTGCCTGTTCCAGGTCACCAACGCGATAGGCAGCATCGCCAACCAGGCGACTGCGGCGTGCCGATGGAATGACTTCATACGATTTATTCAACGCATCCAGCGCTTCCTGGTCTCTGCCTTGCGATTCCGCTATTTGTGCGAGCAGGTCGTAGGCGCCGATGTATTGATTATTTTTTTCGAGAACACTTTCTACGATGCTCTTTGCTTCGTCCAGTTTGCCGCTGGCTTGATGGCAGCGTGCCAAGCCCAGCCTGGCCCACACCAGATCGTTACGTATTCCCAATGCTTGATCGTAGACTTTGCGCGCGGCTTCGCTATCACCCAAATCAAATGCTGCGGATGATTTCAATTTAAGAACATCGACTATCCATTTCGGAGCGCTTTGTGCGACTTTGTCGCACTCTGCAATCGCGCCGCTGAGGTCCTTAAGATCGAGCCTGTCGGTAATGGGTTTCAGTGCCTGCTGTTTGTCCAGCAAACGCTCGATGCGATCCGCGATACGGCCGCCGGTCAGAGGTTTAACCATATATGCGTCCGGCTGGAATTCGGCCGTACTGGCAACGCTGTCGTAACTGCTTTCAGCCGTGACCATGAAAAACATTGCGGTTGGCGACAGCATTTTGTTCGAACGTAAATATTCGAGCATTTGTTGGCCGTTGGTTTCCTTGTTGAGGTTGTAGTCGCAGACGATCACATCGTAATTGGCGTTACGTATGCACTTGATCGCATCATCTGGCGTGGCTGCCTGATCGACCTGTTCGATCCCCAATTGTCCTAACTGGGTTCGAATGTTTTGCCGCATGGCCTGTAAATCATCGACGACCAAGGCGCGCAACTTGGCTAGGCGGCTATTGAGAATAGTGGGCATGTATTTAGGAACGTTATCGTTTTCCCATCATACCGTTCCGGTGCCACTTTAGGCGTGCAGACTTGTAAAAAAATTATTCGATTGTCAAAACGGGCGCATGCGATGTGAGCTGATTTTGCTGGCATCGCATGCGCAATCAAGATGGCATATTCTCTCGAAATATGCGCGCACTTAGATGACCCAGCCTCAATGATGATAACGATATTCCTGGGTGTGACCTCCGTAGCCATAGGATGCTGCGCGTACATCCTGCACGTAGATATAACTCTCTTCGTGCAAATTGCCGAGAATGCGTTCGAAGCCAGCAAACGCTTCCTTTATATAGAGTGCTTTTTCATCTTTGGTGTTGGTCTCGTCGGTAATCTTGATGTCGAAATAAAAGCTATTCTTGTTTTGTTCACTGAGCAGATGGCCACCCACGACCCAGCTATCACGCTCAATGAAATCAATGGCGATCGCGGTTACCTCGCGTTTCTTTTTCAGGATACGACCGGTCAGGTCAAGTAACAGCTCGGATATCTGTTTCACCAATTCCGGAGACTTTTCAGCACTTACTTTAACGTTAAGGATGGGCATGTGAACCTCCAATTAGTTTGCTATGCAACTATTTAATTAAAAAACACTCAAGTCATGCTTGAGCGTACCTGTTTCACCTTGGTGACGGTTTCATCAAAGTGAGCCAAACCCAGTTCCTTTTTCAAGCGCTTCGTCACTTCGCCGCTAGCCGTATCCAGTTGTGCCTGCAACGCTATGCCGGCGGCGGTAGGTTGAATCGCAGATTCGCGCCCGTCATTGCCGGTTGCCTGGCGTTGCAACAATCCCAAATGCTGAAGTCCATCCAACGTACGGGTCGTGGTAGAGCGCGAAATAACCAATTCTCCGGCCAGTTCGCTTTGCAGCAAGCCCGGCTTTTTCAATACTGCGCGCAGCATGAATGCCTGCGACGGCGTCAGGCCGAAAGGCTTGAATGCCTTGCTCCATTCGCGCTCAAGAACGCGGGCAAGGGCAGTCGTATTGAAATAGAGGCAGTGATCGAACATGCAGTTATTCTAGGATAATTTAGTTTGCTATGCAACTATAATTAATTTGGTATCTGTATTTTCCTTTGCTGCGATTTGCAGGTGCATAATGCGTGAGCGCGCTGGTCTGGCGCCACTGCGGTTTGCTCAATCGACCGTCGCACTTATTCCTGGCTTGAAGCCTACAAGCACGTTTTGCAGAAAAGAAGTGAACGATGCTTACAGAAATCCCTCTTGATCCAGAATATTTCAGTGAAATTTTGCGCTTGAATATTGGAGATGATCTAGCCGAACATGGCTGGTCGCAGCAAAACTCTTTTTTGAGCGAGGAGTTGACGGTCACACTGGCTGCAGAATGCCATTTGCTGAACGACGCTGGTGGAATGAAGCTTGCCGGAGTCGGGCGTGGCATTGCCCAGGCGGTAAGACCGACGATTCGTGGTGACCAGATAACATGGCTGAAGCCTGGTCAATCGCTGGCATGCGACCGTTACCTGCAGATCATGGAGAACTTGCGCGTGGCACTCAATCGCACGCTGTTTCTTGGGCTGGATGAATATGAAAGCCACTTTGCCTTCTACAAGCCAGGAGCGTCCTATCTTAAACACCTAGATCGCTTTCGTGACGACGACAGCCGTACCGTTTCCGTCGTGATCTATCTCAATCCGGATTGGTTGCCGGAGCAGGGCGGTGCTTTGCGCCTGCATCCTGATGGCTTGGACACGCAGGATATTGGCCCCTTAGCCAGTCGTCTGGTCTTGTTTCTATCTGCGCAGATGCTGCATGAAGTATTGCCTGCCACCCGCGATCGCCTGTCGATTGCCGGTTGGTTCAGGCGTCGTGCCTGAACTGCCGATTTTTATCTTCGATTTACACCCATGGCGTATAAGCTGCCAGCGTATAGTGCCCGCCTTCCTGTCGAGATAGCAAGTCGAAAGATCTGATATTTAATCAGTTTTTATCGATGGGGGTTGATCCTCTTTATAAGAATCTGCGCGGCTGATCGCAGCACCCCGCCGGCAGGATTTTCACCGCATATTTGAATGAAAAAATATTAAAGTTTTTGTGCTGTTCGATTATTATCTATTGCACGTCAGAAATGATTTTGATTTCTTGTTATATTGTTCGCTTGCGAATTCGCTGTTTCAAATTTTATTCATCCCTTATTCCTTGCCATCTTTTGTCAGAATGCTTGATGAGGTGCTAAGTCGTGAG
Source organism: Herminiimonas aquatilis (assembly GCF_042665175.1). Lineage (NCBI taxonomy): Bacteria > Pseudomonadati > Pseudomonadota > Betaproteobacteria > Burkholderiales > Oxalobacteraceae > Herminiimonas > Herminiimonas aquatilis. The sequence continues at coordinate 52,909 of NZ_JBHTCC010000005.1, read as the reverse complement.
CCTGTACTGCAGTAAGCTCGAACAAATGTGTCGAGTTGTTTACTGATATTCAATCCGACGTGGGGATGTATGCCTGGGACAGACGCTAACGATACAGCCGCAGAAAAGCGCGCTAGCCCGGACGGCATTATCGAATTTTATCGTCAGGAAAAGTTGCTAAAAGCCGGCGCCTTGCAGGACGCCATTTTCAACAGCGCCAATTTTTCCAGTATTGCAACCGATGAAAAAGGCGTCATCCAGATTTTCAACGTGGGTGCAGAGCGTATGCTCGGCTATGCCGCAGCGGACGTCGTCAATCGGATCACGCCAGCCGACATTTCCGATCCGCAGGAATTGATTGCGCGCGCAAGCACGCTGAGCCTTGAACTGGAAACACCGATCACGCCAGGCTTTGATGCGTTGGTGTTCAAGGCCTCGCGCGGTATTGAAGACATCTATGAATTGACCCATATCCGCAAGGACGGCAGCCGTTTTCCGGCAATCGTATCCGTCACTGCACTGCGGGATGCGCAGGAAAAAATCATCGGCTATCTGCTGATAGGTACTGACAACACTGCGCGCAAGCGGGCAGAAGAAGCCTTGCTCAAAGCCGGTGCCTTGCAGAATGCGATCTTCAGCAGTGCCAATTTTTCCAGCATTGCGACCGATGAAAAAGGTGTCATCCAGATTTTCAACGTCGGTGCTGAACGCATGCTCGGCTATGTTGCTCTGGATGTGGTCAATCGGATCACCCCGGCCGACATTTCCGATCCGCTGGAATTGATTGCGCGCGCCGATGTGCTCAGCCAGGAACTGGAAACCTCGATTACCCCTGGCTTCGAGGCACTGGTGTTCAAGGCCTCGCGCGGCATTGAGGATATCTATGAACTCACCTACATCCGCAAGGACGGCAGCCGCTTTCCCGCAATTGTCTCGGTCACTGCCTTGCGTGACGCGCAGGAAGGAATCATCGGCTATTTGCTGATAGGCACCGACAATACAGCGCGCAAGCAGGTAGAGGAAGCGCGCACCTTGCTGGACCAGCGTTTGCGTGATCAACAGTTCTATACGCGTTCGCTGATCGAATCGAATATCGATGCGCTGATGATGACGAATCCCCAAGGCATTATTTCAGACGTGAATGAACAGATGATCGCGCTCACCGGACGTACGCGCGACGAACTGATAGGCGCACCGTGCAAGAATTTTTTCACTGATCCGGCGCAGGCGGATGCTGCAATCAAGCGGGTGCTGACTGAAAACAAGGTGCGCAATTACGAGCTGACTGTGCGTGCGCTGAATGGCGAGGAAACCGTGGTTTCCTATAATGCGGCGACCTTTCATGATCGTGATCGCAAGCTACAAGGCGTGTTTGCAGCCGCACGGGATGTGACCGAGCGCAAGCGCTTCGAGCTCACGCTGCAGGAAAAAAACATCGAGCTGGAAAATGCCAGTCGCATGAAATCCGCTTTTCTGGCCGCCATGTCTCATGAACTGCGCACTCCCATGAATGGCGTGATCGGCATGGTGGATGTTCTGCAGCAAACCAAGCTCAACGACTACCAGCTTGAAATGGTAGATCTGATACGCGAATCCGCGTTCTCACTGCTCTCCATCATTGATGACGTGCTGGATTTTTCCAAGATCGAAGCCGGACGACTGGAAATAGAACAGGCACCTTTCTCAATAGCCGACGTGGTTGAAAAAGCATGCGGCATGCTTGACCAGCTGGCGATCAAAAATGACGTCACCTTCACCCTGTTTGTCGATCCCACGATCCCTGATCTTGTGCTCGGGGATGCTCTGAGATTGCGCCAGGTTCTGTTGAATCTAGTTAGTAATGCCGTCAAGTTTTCCAGCGGCCGCGATTTGCCCGGCACAGTCGAGATGTGCGTGTTGCTGACCGAAAGCAGCGCAGAGAAAGTGCGGATTGAATTTCATGTCATTGACAATGGCATAGGCATAGATGAGGTTACCAGAGGACTGTTGTTCACCGCATTCAGCCAGGCAGATGCGTCCACTACCAGGCGCTTCGGCGGTACCGGCCTGGGGTTGGTCATTTCGCGTCATCTGGTGGATTTGATGGGTGGATGGTTCAACCTGAAAAGCGCCGCAGGAAACGGTTCCACCTTCAGTGTACAGCTGGAGTTTGCGCAATTGCCGGATGGATCGCAAATTGCACCTCGCGTATCTGAGATACAAGACCTTGCATGCTTTACCGTCGGCCCTGATGGCGGCCTGACGGATACCATCGCAGCTTATCTAATGCACGGTGGCGCGCATGTGGCACGCGCAAGTGACATGCACGCTTTGCGATTTCTGATGGAAGCTTCGCAGGCCCCGCTATTAATATGCATCGTTGACGCGGCGGATATCAGCGTGTCTCAGGAAGAATTGCTCGCTTTCGCGCGCAGTATGTCGGGGCAGAACATAAGTTTTGTGTATGTAGAGCGTGGATCACGTCGCCATCCTTATGCACGGCAGGAGAACATGATTTTGATAGACGGGAATGTGTTGACGCGTCGTCTATTGTGGCAAGCCGTTGCGCTGGCGGCTGGTCGCGCCAGTGCAGAACCCGCCAGACTGCCGCGCGGCAGCCATCAAGCCGCGTTTGACCCGCCTTCGCGTGCGCAGGCCTTGCGAGACGGTCGCCTGATTCTGGTGGCTGAAGATAATGAGAGTAATCAGAAAGTCATCGTGCGACAACTGGCCTTGCTCGGCTTCGCGGCAGACCTTGCTGATAACGGTCGCACCGCGCTGGCGCAGGTGCAACGCTGTAACTACGCCTTGCTACTGACTGACTTGCATATGCCCGAACTGGATGGTTATGAATTGACGGCAGCAATTCGCGCATGGGAAGACGGCAAGCAGCGCCTGCCGGTTCTGGCGCTGACCGCCAATGTACTCAGTGGTGAAAGTGATCGCTGTCGTGCTGCCGGCATGGATGACTATCTGTGCAAGCCCTTGCAGCTTAAGGATTTGAAAATAGCGTTGCAAAAATGGTTGCCTGTGACCACGGCAATCCCGCTTCCGCAAGAAGGCAATAATTTTTCATCTGTATCCACGCAAGTGATAGACATCAGCGTGCTTGAAAACATGGTTGGAAACGATCCTTTGGTATTGAATGATTTTCTGCATCACTTTCAGATGAGTGCCGCCAGGATTGCCGATACGCTGCGCTTGGCTTGTGTCGCGCAGGATGCACAACAGGCCGGTGGTCATGCTCACAAACTCAAATCGTCTGCACTCGCTGTTGGTGCGCTGGCACTCGGTGCCCGCTGCGCGGAAATGGAAGCTGCCGGCAAGGAAGGTAATAGCGAAACACTGCTTGCTTTGCTGCCCGCCTTTGAGCAAGAGCTGGCGGCGGTCAACGCATTTCTCGACATTGAACACGTGCCGCAGGCGGATCGCCGCCGCCCATATAGAAAGAATTAAAACATGGATAAATCAAAGATACGGATCCTGATTCTTGACGACGAACCGTTCATGCTCAAGTTGCTCCAGCACATGCTGGCGAGGCTGGGTTTTACGGAGATGACAGTTTGCGATAACGGAATTGCCGCACTGGATTGGGTGGCCGCCTCTGATAGCGAGCGTGATCTGATTTTGCTGGATCTGAACATGCCTGAGATGGATGGCATAGAGTTCGTACGCAAGCTGACCGAACATGGTTATCGGGGCAGTCTGGTTTTGGTCAGTGGAGAAAACGAACGCGTATTGCAGATGGCTGAAAAACTGATTCTGGCACACGGCATCAATGTCTTAGGACACTTGGCCAAACCGGTTTCATTGCCCGAGCTTTCTGCGCTGATGGAAACCTATGGCGAGACACCTGCAATCACCCTGAAAGAAAGCCACAGCTACGCTGCAGATGAGCTCGCTTCAGCCATTACCGATGGCGAACTAGTAATTTATTATCAGCCCAAGGTGGCAGTCACGACAGGCGAAGTGGTCGGCCTGGAAGCGCTGGTGCGTTGGCAGCATCCGGTCGATGGACTGGTATTCCCGGATCAATTCATAGACCTGGCAGAAGAGCACAGCATGATAGATGCGTTGACCCAGGTGGTCTTGCATACCGCCTTGCAGCAGATCAAGCAGTGGCAGTTGGCGGGGCTCAAGCTGAGCATCGCCATTAATGTGTCGATGGACAATCTGGCCGCGCTTAACTTTGTCGACCAGGTTGCGCAAGCGGCTCTAGACATAGGCATAGCGCCGCAGGACATCGTCTTGGAAGTAACGGAAAGTCGACTGATGCACGATCAGCGTGTCGCGCTTGAAGTCTTGACGCGCTTGCGGCTTAAACGCTTTCGCTTATCGATTGATGACTTCGGCACCGGCCATTCTTCGCTGACGCAACTGCATGATATTTCATTTGATGAGCTCAAGATAGATAAGAGTTTCGTGCATGGTGCTTGGCATGATGAAACGGTACGCGCGATCTACGACGCCAGTCTCGGCGTCGGCAAACGGCTGGGAATGGTAGTGGTGGCGGAAGGGGTGGAAGATCAGGATGACTGGGATTTGCTGTGCCACACCAATTGCGATGTGGCGCAAGGTTACTTCATCGCGCGTCCTATGCCGGCGGCAGCGGTGAACGACTGGATGACATCGTGGGATGAGCGCGTCCGCAACGGTTTGTTGAATGGGCAGGTAAAAACGCGGCAAGACCGGCCGCAAAGGCTTTAGGAATCAGCAGATTTCGAACGCTTTTGCATCACAACTCTAAACCTCAAAACTCTAAATCTCACAACGCTTATATCGTGCCCCTCTTGATTCCCGCGCGAGCGGGAATCAAGTTTGCGTCTAATGAATGGCGGCGCGGGCATACCTTGGTCGACGTTCTTTGTCGATGTGTTGCCACGCACTTTCATGCGCGCGTATCCAGACAGCATAGCGATGGCGCTTGCTATTCCAACAATCCGTAAACACTTTTATTTGCGATCGCTGACAGTCTTTGCAGGTTCTCCCGCCTTGATTTTCAAGCTGAAAAAGCAGGCTCAGCAGGCATTTTTTTAATATCGTACAATTGCGATATTAAATTCTATTAATTCCGATATTTGTTTCGTATTTTAACGAAACATGTCGAAAAGGAAATTTTATGGATATAGATGTCATACACAAAGCCTTGGCCAATCCTGTGCGCAGGCAGATTCTTGCCTGGCTGAAAACGCCGGAAGTCTATTTTGCCGAGCAAGAGCATCCACTCGATTTTGGCGTTTGCTGCGGCTTGATCGACAAGCGCAGCGGCTTGTCGCAATCGACTGTCTCTGCGCATCTCGCGACTTTGCAGGCAGCTGAACTGGTGGTGTCGCGGCGTGTGGGGCAGTGGGTATTTTTCAAGCGTAATGAAGCCACGATCCAGGCCTTTCTGGATGCTATCCATAGCGATTTGTAATCCCAGGCACTCTTTAAAATATTCTAGAAAAATCATATGCCTTTAGCCTTACTCATCCTGGCGCTGAGCGCTTTTGCCATCGGCACTACCGAATTTGTCATCATGGGCTTGCTGCCAGATGTTGCACGTAGCCTGTCGGTCTCGATACCCAGCGCCGGCTGGCTGATCAGTGGCTATGCGCTGGGTGTTGCCATCGGCGCCCCCATCATGGCCGTCGCGACGGCATCTTTCCCGCGCAAACGCGCCTTATTGTTATTGATGGGAATTTTCATCCTCGGCAACATCCTGTGTGCGCTTGCAACTGACTACGGCTTCCTGATGGTGGCACGCATCATCACTTCGCTATGCCACGGTGCTTTCTTCGGTATCGGTTCTGTCGTGGCGGCAAGTCTGGTACCTGAAAATCGCAAGGCATCGGCAGTGGCCTTGATGTTTACCGGCCTGACACTGGCGAATGTATTGGGCGTGCCACTCGGTACCGCGCTCGGACAATTCGCCGGTTGGCAAATGCCATTCTGGGCAGTTGCGGTGCTCGGGGTCTTGTCGCTGATTGGTTTGTGGCGCGTGATGCCGGTGCGGCAAGACGAAGAAAAAACCGATATCCGTGCCGAGATAGGACAGTTGCGTAATGCCGGTTTGTGGGCCGCGCTGGCAACGACCATGTTGTTCTCGGCTGCCGTATTTGCGCTGTTTACCTACGTTGCTCCCTTGCTGGAAGACGTCACGCAGGTATCGCCCCGCACCGTCACATGGAGCTTGTTCTTGATCGGTCTGGGCTTGACGGTCGGTAATTACATCGGCGGTCGCCTGGCAGATTGGCGTCTCGGTGCGGCCTTGACCGGCATCTTTCTGGTGTTGGCGATGGTCAGTGCGATCGTGCGCTGGACCAGTCCGCATCTGATCCCGCTTGAAATCAATTTATTCCTGTGGGCATTGGTGTCGTTTGCGGCGGTGCCTGGCTTGCAAGTCAACGTGATGATTTTTGGCAAGGCGGCACCGAATCTGGTGGCGACGCTGAACATCGGTGCGTTCAACGTCGGCAATGCACTCGGTGCATGGGTTGGCGGTTCAGTGATTGGTGCAGGGTTAGGCCTGCAGGCAGTTCCTTTGGCGGCGGCAGTGCTTGCACTGGGTGCCGTGGTGGCAATACGTATCTCGCTGCATTTTGTACAACGCGCAGCGGGCGTTACGAATGAGCCAGTTGTTGCAGTTGCATAAGCAGTTTTTTCCAAATTCTCAAGAAAGCATGACATGACTACACTTTTTACTCCTATCAAAATCGGCGACCTGGAATTACCTAATCGCGTCATCATGGCGCCCCTCACACGTTCGCGCGCAGTCGGTGCCGGTCGCGTGCCGAATGCGCTGATGGCTGAATATTATGTGCAGCGCGCTTCAGCCGGTCTGATCCTGAGCGAAGCCACTGCAGTGACACCCCAAGGCGTCGGCTATGCCGATACGCCGGGCATCTGGTCGGACGAACAGGTCGCGGGCTGGAAGTTGGTAACGGATGCAGTACACAAGGCCGGCGGTTTGATCTCGCTGCAACTGTGGCATGTCGGCCGCATTTCGCATCCCATGTTCTTGAATGGCGAATTGCCGGTCGCACCAAGCGCCATCCGGCCTAAGGGGCATGTCAGCATCGTGCGTCCGCAAGTTGAGTACGTTACACCGCGTGCGCTTGAGCTGGCAGAGATTCCCGGTATCGTTGCTGCCTATCGCAAAGGAGCAGAGAATGCCAAGCTCGCAGGTTTTGATAGCGTAGAGGTGCATGGCGCCAACGGCTATTTGCTTGATCAGTTCCTGCAAAGCAGCACCAATCTGCGTAACGATATCTATGGTGGTTCGATAGAAAATCGTGCGCGCTTGATGCTGGAAGTGACCGATGCGTGTATCGATGTGTGGGGCGCATCGCGCGTCGGCGTGCACCTGGCACCGCGCGGTGATTCGCACGACTTGAGCGATGCTGACCCGGTCGCGACCTTTGGTTATGTCGCAGCTGAATTGGGCAAACGCGGTATTGCTTTCATTTGCTCGCGTGAATCAATCGGTGATAATCGCATCGGTCCCTTGCTGAAAAAAGCATTCGGCGGCGTCTATATTGCGAATGAACAAATGACAAAGGAAACGGCCGAGCAGGTGATTGCCAGTGGCGAAGCGGATGCGGTTGCATTCGGCAAATGGTTTATCGCCAATCCCGATCTGCCACGCCGCCTGAAAGACAATGCACCGCTTAACCCTGCGCGTCCGGAAACCTTCTACAGTCCGACCGCTGAGGGTTACACCGATTATCCTGCCCTTGCTTGATCGATAAGCACTAACGACTGCACATGGTCGTTGATCATGTGCAGTCGTATCGACAGGATATGTTTGAAGTTGTTTACGTGCCGATATTAAAAATGCGCCGACTTTCCGGCGTAAGCAAGGCATGGTGCTGCGAATTCTTGCGCAGATAATGCACAATGAACCCGCAAATCGGCACGACGCTTTTCCCGATTTCGGATACATGTTCCAGCGCTTTTCCGGCCAGGTGCGAACCCAGTCCTCGACCCGCAAGCGTCGGCAAGACTTCTGTGTGCATGATCATGCACACTTCATCAAAAACGTAATAATCCACAAAGCCAATGACGTTGCTGTCGTCTATCCATTCATAACGCTGGATGATGGTGTCCTGTTGTGGTGTCGCGCGCTTCATGTCTTGACCAAAGTAACGGTTTTTCGATTGGGTAGAGATATATGCATCGTCATGAGATGATACCTCTACCCAACAGATCTAACTGGAGAGCGAATATGTCGAATTTTAATGCGGATTTAAATGTAAATTTAAATGCGACTCTCAGCAAGTTGACGCGCGATCCTGAGGATTGCAGCCGCGTGCTGGTTGCGGCACTGGAGTCGGGCGATATTGAAACCTCGGTCGCGCTGTATGAACCGAGCGCGGTCCTGTTCAAAAAGTCAGGCGAAGTAATGACAGGACTGGCGGCAATCCGCGAAAATAATGCCGGCGTCATTGCCTTGAAACCGAAGTTCACGATTGCCTTCATCAAGGCTACCTTGAGCGGCGATGGCACCTTGGCGACAAATCGCATGAAGGCGGAACTGGCGTTCACCAAGCCCGACGGGCAACTGGTGCAAACCAGTGTGGATACGCTGGAAGTATTGCGTAAGCAGGAAGATGGATCGTGGCGTTACATCATCGACGATCCGTACGGCAGCATGCGTGCAGGCATGAAGGAGCGCTGATTAGCGCTAGCGAACTCATCGTGCCTGCATCGTTGTAATTACGCTTTTTTGCGGTTTACAAATTTACCCAGTTCCTGCGCGCGCGTTTCTGTATGCAAGCGCATGCAGCTATAGTATTCGACATCTTTCAAGACGCTGCCAGTGTTGTAGACACTGACGGTTTTGCAATCCTGTTCGACAAATCCGCTCCACGCCTGTTGCGCAATATTCAATTGCTTTTTGACGGCAGCATATGGAATGCCGTCGATATCTTTTTTAGGCATCTGCGCTACCAAAGCTTTGTAAGTATTGTCGAGTTTGTCGTTGGCTTTTTGGTATTCGGCTTTTGCACATACGCTCATTTCCTGCGCGGAGCCTTTGCCTATGCAAGGATCGATTTGCTGTGCAAATGCGGAAAATGGAAGCAGGGAAAAAAAGAGCAAGGTAAGTTTTTTCATATTATTTTTTCGTGAAGAGTGAACAAGAGTAGTGTCAGAAGCGTGCTCAGTAGCCTGCTCAGTAGCGTGTTGTCGGCTCATGCAAGCTGACTTGCACAGATAGCTTGCTTGATATTATCAGTCACGTCAACAAAGCAGGCTGCAGTTTGCTCAGGGTTCTTTAGCACTTAAACCTTGAGGCGATAGCCGGTCTTGAAAATATACCAGACGGCAGTCAGGCACAGAGTCAAGAATACCAGTGTCATCGCTATGCTGACAGTCACGCTGACGTCGGACACGCCGTAAAAACTCCAGCGAAATCCGCTGATCAGATAGACGACAGGATTTACCAGCGCGATTTTTTGCCATACCGGCGGCAACATGCTGATCGAGTAGAAGCTGCCGCCAAGGAAGGCAAGCGGCGTCACGATCAGCATGGGAATGATCTGCAATTTTTCAAAGCCGGTTGCCCAGATGCCGATGATGAAGCCGAACAGGCTGAATGTCACCGCTGTCAAAATCAGGAAGGTCAGCATCCAGATTGGGTGTGCAATGTCGAATGCGACAAACAATCGCGCGGTGGCAAGAATCAATACGCCGAGGATGATGGATTTGGTCGCAGCTGCGCCTACGTAACCGATCACGATTTCTACGTATGAAATCGGTGCCGACAAAATTTCATAAATAGTTCCCGCATACTTGGGCATGAAGATGCCGAACGATGCGTTGGAAATACTCTCCGTCATCAATGCCATCATGATCAGGCCAGGTACGATGAACGCGCCGTAGCTGATGCCATTGACTTCGACCATGCGCGAACCGATGGCCGCGCCGAACACGACGAAATACAATGAGGTGGAGATAACCGGCGATGCAATGCTTTGCATCAGCGTGCGCCAGGTGCGTGCCAACTCGAATTGGTAGATGGCGCGGATTGCGTAAATGTTCATGGTTGTCTTCTTAATCTTTGCTGTGCACTAAGCTAACGAAAATTTCTTCCAGCGAACTTTGGCTGGATTGCAGATCCTTGAAATCGATCCCGTGTTCGCCGAGTTTCTTCAACAGCTCGCCGATGCCGGTCTGCTCGCTTTGCGCATCGAAGGTATAAATCAATTCGTTGCCGTCGGGCGTGAGTTCCAGTTGTGAACTTGCGAGTTCTGCCGGGATATCTGCAAGCGGGCGTTGCAGATGCAGGCGCAACTGCTTTTTGCCAAGCTTGGCCATCAGCACCGCTTTTTCCTCGACCAGAATGATTTCACCTTTGCGAATCACACCGATGCGATCCGCCATTTCTTCCGCTTCTTCAATGTAGTGCGTCGTGAGAATGATGGTCACGCCGCTTTCGCGCAAGCCGCGTACCATTTCCCACATGTCGCGGCGCAATTCAACATCGACGCCTGCGGTCGGCTCGTCGAGAAACAAGATTTGCGGTTCATGCGACAAGGCCTTGGCGATCATCACGCGTCGCTTCATCCCGCCAGACAAGGCAAAAATCTTGGAATCTCTTTTGTCCCACAGCGACAGCGAGCGCAAGACTTTTTCCACATGCGCATGATCGCGCGGCTTGCCGAAAATGCCACGACTGAAGTTGACGGTGGCCCAGACAGTTTCAAAAGCGTCAGTGGAAAGCTCCTGCGGCACCAGGCCGATCTTGGCCCGTGCCGCGCGATAGTCGGTAATGATGTCGTGGCCGTCAGCCAGCACAGTGCCTGCGCTGGGATTGACGATGCCGCAGATGATATTGATCAGCGTGGTTTTGCCGGCGCCGTTAGGGCCGAGCAGGGCGAAGATTTCGCCGCGACGGATGTCGAGATCGATTCCCTTCAGCGCCTGGAAGCCGGATGCATATTGTTTGGTCAGGTTCTTGACCGAAATGATGGATTGCAAATTAGCCCCGCATAAAATCCGATGGCATAGATTGTAGTGTGTATGGTGTTCTCGTGCTTTTGAACACATCATTCGGGGTAGCGTCTATTGATCGGCGCGCTGCGAGTGCCGGTCTCGCTGATCATTTGCTCATATGGATATATTGACGGTGCGAGGCGCCATGTACATGGCGCGTGTCATCAAATCGACACCGCAATCGAGTCCTTCTATCCAATCCAGAAAACGAGCAATCATTTCCTTGCCTTTGAACGGTGCGCCATGTTGCGGCACCAGCCATTCGGGATCGACTTCACGCACCATCGCCGCCCAATAACGACAGACCTTGTTCGACACCATATAGCGCGTATGAAAACCACGCATGAACGGCAGGTGTTGATCGAAATCGGTGACGGTGGACATACTCAGATGTGCCGGCATCATTGATGCGCCCATATCGCCGGAAAAGAGAATTTTACTGACCGGGTCATAGAACTGCAGATTGCCTTCTGCATGTAAAAAATGAGCCGGCAGAATCTGGAATGTGGTGCTGCCAAATGGTAGCAAAGTGCCTTCATCCGGCAATTCGATGATGCGGCCTTCGGTTTTACCTTGCGGGCAGAAATGCGGCACGAAGCGTGACCATATGCGCGAGATTAACAAGCTGGTCTCAGAGCCGTTCAACCAACGCGGCAGTGATGCAATGATGTCGGGATCGGCATGCGAGGCGAATACATATTTCAGTTTCTTCGGCGGGAAAAATCGGCTCATGGCCATGTACAACTCGTTGTAGGTCAACACACCACCGGGGTCGAGCAATATGCCGTTGCCATCTTGAACGATCAAAAACTGGTTCGATTGCACTGATTCGCCATCTTCTTCCACCAAATCGGAAAACATCAGGCAAATGTGATTGCCGTCGTTATACAGTTCAATTGCCATGCATGTTCCTGCGCGAATAGATTGTTTGAATGATTGCGTCGACGTTGTGACGAGTCTGTTGCAGTAAGCGGAGGCAAGGGCGGGCTCCTTTTTGCTACAGGCCTTGGCTGTTACTTGATTGCAGACGGTAGCCGAGTATGCGTGGTGTGATGAAGTGTCCTTTTGATATAAGTCAAAACGTGCGCAACGGCTTTCAATCGGTGCGCCATGAGTTTTGCCGTCTTCGCGTCAGGACGTTGTCAGCGATATCAAGTATCCTTCGGTGCTGAATGTCGCCGCGACTGTCCTCGCGCGCGATCCATCGCATGTTTGCCATCGTCTTTTGTACATGAATCAAAAAATAACACCGTCGACCGCACTGTTGCTCACGATTGCCCCATTGATGTGGGCGGGTAACGCGATCGTTGGCAGGTCGGTCAATGGATTGGTGCCGCCGATTACGCTGAATTTTTTCCGCTGGTCGATTGCCGCATTGATTTTGCTGCCGTTTGCGACCTGGATATTCCGTCGCAATAGCGAGATGTGGACACATTGGCGACGCTTTGCCTTGCTCGGCTTGCTTGGCGTAGGTCTCTATAACTCCTTGCAGTATCTGGCGTTGAAAACCTCATCGCCTATCAATGTCACCCTGGTCGCGGCCAGTATGCCGGTCTGGATGCTGATGATAGGTTCACTATTTTTCGGCGTACGCGTATCGCTCAAACAGGCTATCGGCGCCGCCATGTCAATTGCGGGCGTGTTGCTGGTGCTGAGCCGGGGCGAATTGCGCCAGTTGCTGGCCTTGCGTCTGGTGGCTGGCGATATCCTGATGATACTGGCGGCGATTGTCTGGTCTTTTTATAGCTGGTTGCTGACCTTGCCGAAAGACCCGGTCGAAATACGTGCTAACTGGATTGCTTTTTTGCTGGCGCAAGTCGCTTTTGGCGCGGTGTGGTCTGGCGCGTTTGCTGCGGGTGAATGGGTGATCGGCGCTCCGCAGATAGACTGGGGCTGGCCGCTGATCGCGGCGCTGCTATTCGTTGCGATCGGTCCTGCGATCATTGCCTTGCGTTGCTGGGGGCTGGGCGTGCAACGCGTTGGCCCGACTGTGGCAGGTTTTTTCAGTAATTTGACGCCGCTGTTTGCGGCGATCATGTCATCAGCCTTCCTGGGCGAAGTGCCGCATCTTTATCATGCGTTTGCTTTTGTGCTGATCGTTGGCGGGATCGTGGTGTCTTCACGCCGTTGAAGGCAATTGCAGATCCTGTTCGGCGATAGCTGGAGCAGGCAGTTGCCCGAACAGATCAGCGTTGCGATTAGATGCAGATGCGCGATGAGCCATATGACGTCTCAGGTCGCCACCAGATCGTAAGGCGTATGCATGCGCGCATTCTTCAATGCGACTGCCCACCACTGCAGTTGCGCCAGCATCATGCTCATCGATTTTTCCGGCCGTTCGGGCGCGTGTAGTCTGCCTTGCTCGTCGAATTGTTCCCACACATTGGCAAAGCTGACGGTGTTGCGCATAGACGCGATATGCAATTCGGCAAAGACCTGACGCAATTGTTCGACCGCACGCAAGCCTCCTGATGCTGCGCCATAAGATACGAATGCCACCGGCTTGGCCTGCCACTCGCCATAGACAGAATCAATCAGATGCTTGAGCGCTGCCGGCTAACCGTGATTGTATTCAGGCGTGACGATCACAAAGGCATCTGCAGTGCCTATGCGTTCTTTCAACAGATCCAGATCGCCGCTTTCATTGCGTGACATTCTGAGCGGTATTGCGAGTTCTGCGGGGTCGACGATATCCAGCGAAAATGCTTTGTGCGCAAGAATCTGCGCGCGGGCCCATTTCGCGACCGTATCGCAGTAACGTCCATCGCGCGCACTGCCATAGATCAAGACCACATTGATAGTGTCGGTCATCGTTGCTGCTCTCCATCGAAATGAAATACAAAATTGATATTGCTCTGTGCATGAACAGCACTGTTGCATCTGCTTGCAAGTAAGTGTAAAACCTCAACTTAAGTTAAGGTCAAGCAGGAGTTGATGATGCTGGATGACGAGCAAATGCACAAGGAACTGACGGTCGGCGAAGTGGCCGGTCGTAGCGGTTTGGCAGTGTCGGCGATTCATTTTTATGAGTCGAAAGGCTTGATCGCCAGTCGGCGCAATCCCGGAAATCAACGCCGTTACGGACGCGATGTGTTGCGGCGCGTGGCCATCATCAAGGTTGCGCAGCGCCTCGGCATTCCGTTAGCGGAAGTTGGTGTGGCGCTGGCGACTTTGCCGCAATCACGCACACCGACCGCGAAGGATTGGGCGCGTCTTTCGGCTAAGTGGAAACTGGAGCTGGACGCTCGCATTGAAAAGATGTTGCAGTTGCGCGATCAATTGAATGAATGCATAGGCTGTGGCTGCCTGTCGATAGAAAACTGCAAGCTGCGCAATCCAATGGACACGCTCGCCGAGCAGGGGGCCGGACCACGCTTGCTTGATCCGGAATAAAGGGTAATTCGTTTGTTTAATGTCGACTCAGTCGTGTCAGTTGTGCTTGCAGTATGTCTATACGTTCGAGCAGATCCAGCGCCAATGCGACGCCGGGGGTATTGATTTCCAATTCCTCCGCCAGCTGTTGTGCCAGTTTTGCGCGACGTAATGAAGTACCTGTAAATTGCCATTCCTGCGGCTGCTGTCCCACCGGCTCGAGCACGCCTTCCTGCACCAGTGACGTAATTGTTTCTTCCGATGCATGCGTTGCCTGGCACAGTTCAAGCAAAGTTAGACGGATGTCCTCTTCGACAACCTGACATTCGAGATAGTTGATCACTGTTTTACTCATGATGAACGTCCTTACAAAGCAGTGCGAGGATCGAAGGGAATGGCTTCCCGCAGCTTGCGATAGGCCTCCTTCGCTTGTTCAGTATCGGCTGGTGGCAAGACAATGGTCAGGAGGACATACAAGTCACCGGTTTCCTTGCCGGGTATACCTTTTCCCTTCAGGCGCAGCTTGCGTCCTGCCATCGAATTTGGAGGAATGGTCAGTTCAACGGAGCCTTCAGGTATCGGTACCGTCACGCTGGCACCGAGTGCGGCTTCCCATGGTGCGAGCGGCAGATCGACATAGACATCGCGACCGTCGACGCGATAGCGCGGATGCGGACGGAAAACGATTTCCAGATACAGGTCGCCGGCCTTGCCTTCACCGACACCAGGACCACCCTGGCCGGACAGACGCAAGGTTTGTCCGGCACGTATCCCTTTTGGAATAATGACACTGAGCGTACGATCCTTGGTGACTACATGACCGCTCTCATCAACGACCGGCATGCGCAACGAGATATTGCGTTCGGCGCCGTGATAAGCGTCTTCAAGATCGATCTGTACCTTCGCATGATGGTCTTCCCCTTGCGCGTGCATAGTGCGTCGCCGGCCCTGGCTGAAACCGGTTTGACGACCAAACATCTGTTCGAAATATTCACCAAAATCAGATGCATCGCCGAAACTTGCATGGCCGCCTCGACCACCAAATTCAAAACCTGCATCTGGATTCGGTGGCGGCTGAAAGTCCTGGCCATTTTGCCAGTTGGCACCCAGTTGATCGTAGGATGCGCGCGTCTCTGGATCCTTCAGTACCTTGTAGGCTTCGCCCATTTCCTTAAAGCGAGCTTCGGCATTCGGCTCTTTCGAAACATCAGGATGAAGCTTGCGCGCCAGTTTGCGGTAGGCACTCTTGATCTGATCTTGCGTGGCATCGCGTTTGACGCCCAGTATTTCGTAGTAATCCTTGAATTTCATGGAGGCAGCCTTGTGTGTCTGATTTCAAAAAATTCAATATCAGGATGAATATTCAGTCCTGCGTGTTGACGGACGCATTAACGTTAAATGATGGTGCCGAAAATCCGGCCTATGCCGGCAGTAATCGCCATCGCAAGTATTCCCCAAAAACCGACGCGTAGCGCCGAGCGCAACATTGGAGCGCCGCCAGCCATGGCTGCCAGCATGCCCAGACCGATCAGAAAAAACAGCGAAGTGCCTGCGAGCAGAGCCGTCAACAAGTGGGGTGGGGCGATCACTGCTGTGAGCAAAGGCAATGCCGCACCGGCCGAGAACGTGAGTGCCGAGGTCACGGCGGCTTGAATCGGGCGCGCAGCCGTAATGTCGTGTATGCCTAACTCGTCTCTAGCATGTGCGCTCAGTGCATCATGTGACATTAACTGCTGCGCCACCTGTGTTGCCAGCTCCGGTGTGAGGCCGCGCCCCACATAAATCGATGCCAACTCATTGTGTTCGGCAACCGGTTGGTCGCGTAGTTCCCCGCGTTCACGTTCCAGATCGGCATTTTCCGTATCTGACTGCGAACTGACGGATACGTATTCACCTGCGGCCATCGACATGGCGCCAGCGACCAGTGCGGCAACGCCTGCCACCAGCAATTCGCTGCGCCCGGCATTCGAAGCGGCGATGCCCAACATCAGGCAGGCGGTTGAAATGATGCCGTCGTTAGCGCCAAGTACGGCTGCGCGTAACCAGCCGATGCGATCATTGCGATGATTTTCTGAGTGATGGTGGCGATGCATGCGATGCCTTATTGAACGTTTGATTGTTATTGCACTTTATCATTTTGGCAGGGCAAGATGCATTGCACCAAGCATCTTGCCTGGCCAGCATCTCATCTTAGTTCTGATCATTTTTGATCCATGTCAATTTTTTCTCAGCCCTGTTTGCTACATTCGTCGTATCCAAATAGCAAGCGAAGGAACATGGTGTTGAATACTGCATTCCCGAAATTGAAGCTGAAAAATAAATTGCTGCTCCCTATCGTGCAAGGCGGCATGGGCGTGGGCATTTCTGCACATCGCCTGGCAGGCAATGTCGCAAAGCTGGGTGCAGTGGGCACAATTTCCAGTGTCGATTTGCGTCGCCATCATGCGGATCTGATGGAACAAACCGAGAAGTCGCGCGACAAGACCTTGATTGACGCCGTCAATCTGATTGCGCTCGATCGTGAAATCAAGGCCGCTAAAAAAATTGCTGGCGGTAACGGCATGATCGCAGTCAATGTCATGCGCGCAGTCGCCGAGTATTCGGCCTATGTTAAACAATCTTGTGAGAGTGGTGCCGACGCCATCGTGGTGGGTGCTGGCTTGCCCATGGATTTACCCGAGTTGACAGCTGACTATCCTGACGTCGCTTTGCTACCGATTTTGTCTGACGTACGCGGCATTGCGCTGATACTCAAAAAATGGATGCGGCGCAATCGCTTGCCGGACGCCATCGTGATCGAAAATCCGCAATATGCTGCCGGCCATTTAGGCGCAGCCGGTCTGGACAGCGTGAACGATCCGCACTTTGCATTTTCTGTTGTGCTGGAGGGGACGCTGAAGTTGTTTCAGGAGCTCGGCATCGCGTCTGAAAAAATCCCATTGATCGTCGCTGGCGGCATCCACAATCCGCAGCAGGTCAATGAATTATTCGGCATGGGGGCCAGCGCGGTGCAGCTAGGAACGGCATTTGCCGTGTCGGAAGAAGGCGATGCACATGTCAACTTCAAGCAGGTACTCACGCGCGCGCAACCGGAAGATATCGTGACCTTCATGAGTTGTGCAGGCTTGCCGGCGCGCGCGGTCAAAACGCAATGGTTGAGCAATTATCTCGACAAGGAAGTCAAGCTTCAGGGCAAGGCCGGACCCAAGGATTGCACGGTAGGTTTCGATTGCCTTCACCAATGCGGTTTACGGGATGGAATCGCGAAGGCCGGACAGTTCTGCATCGATACGCAACTCGGCTTTGCGCTGAAAGGTGATGTCGAGCGCGGCTTGTTCTTCAGGGGTTCGGAACCCCTCCCATTCGGCAATGCGATTCGTCCTGTGCGTGAACTGATCGACTATTTGCTCAATAGGGTCAATCCGACACTGGTTGCTGCAAGATAGGGCCGCGTAGCTGACGGTGCTCTCCAAGTAGTTAAAGTCTGTTTGTCCTACGTTCTTTCTCGTCAAGTCTGGCGTGACGACACGTGCTAACTGTTATATCCTCGACCACTATCAATCGCTGCCGTTGCCTCATGTTTGCACCCTAGACGTGCGGGCTTGTGTTGGCGATTAAAGCGTTGATTCGCTTGGAAATATGGTTTTCACGGGGACAGCGGTATGCGCAAAGGGCGTAAAGCATTATGGTGGGTCGTATCCGGTGTGGTGCTGACATGCGTGATCGGCATCATCACCTTGTCCGCACTCACTGATGGCAAGCATCTGAAAGAGCTGGCGCGTGACAAGGCGCGTCAGGAATGGTCGCGCGATCTGATGATAGGTGATCTGGCACTGCAGTTATTGCCGTATCCGCAACTGCATGCCAAGAATGTCATGCTCTCGAATCCAGACTGGGCGAGAGATAAATACCTGTTCGATGCTGAAGATATGCGGGTGGAATTCGCTTTCCTTCCTTTACTGACGGGGAAATTCGTCATTAGCGGGCTTTACTTTGACGGGCTGAAAGCGAATTTCAACGTCGCCAATGATGGCAGGCGCAGCTGGGAATTTCCAGGTGAGAAAGCGTTGTCATCATTTTCCATGGCGCTGACGACAGTGAGCG
Source organism: Herminiimonas aquatilis (assembly GCF_042665175.1). Classification (NCBI taxonomy): domain Bacteria; kingdom Pseudomonadati; phylum Pseudomonadota; class Betaproteobacteria; order Burkholderiales; family Oxalobacteraceae; genus Herminiimonas; species Herminiimonas aquatilis. The sequence goes on along the minus strand of NZ_JBHTCC010000005.1, from coordinate 34,498 downwards.
CAAAGAATAGCCGCGTTCGCTTTCGTCGCGGCAACGATGAGGCGAATACCTGGCAGATACAAAGCCTGGTTGCCGGTGGACGTCAAGATTTGCGCGATGTTGAATTTGATATGCAGCTGGAGCGCGATAACCATCTGCTTCAGCTTGACGGCAAGATAGAAGATATCTCTTCTTTGGGACAGGATGGCGCGGTCAGCAATGGCGTGGTCAACGCGAAGTCGGGGCAGGCATCGGCGATTATCAGCGGACGGATTCCACTGGATCTTGCCATGAACAACTTTGATCTGGTAGTTGCCATCGATGCACCTTCGACGCAGGAATTTTTTGGTTTTCTCGGGAAGAAACAGGGAACGCCTGCACCATTAAAGGCCAGTGTCACGCTGCATACAGTCAACAAGAAGACCGATTTCAAGGATCTCAAGCTGCAATTGGGGAAGATGAATTTGTCGGGCGAAGGCCAGCTCAATCTGCGTGGCAAAAGACCAGTGTTCAGTGCGCAGTTGCGTGCAGATCGTGTCGACATGATCCAGACCTTTCTGGATGCGGGACAACCACCGCTGCAGCCAAAAAAGGCAGATCAACTATTCCGTGACAACCCGCTAGCATGGCATCTGCTGGTGGCGCTGAACGGGTCGCAAGGAAAAATTGATGCCAGCATCGCGGCATTGAAACTGCGCTCCGGTATAGAGGTTACGGATGCCAGCGCGAAGATAAGCGTCAACGACGATCGCATGACGGTGAATAAATTCTCAGGGAAATTGCTGGGCGGTACGGCCGCCGGCGATGCATCTTTCGATGGCAGTCAAAAGGCCGTGCAGCTGAACCTGCAAATGCAGGATGTGACACTCGAGCAGTGGTTTCAGCAAACCGGCAAGAATATAAATATTTCCGGCGGCAAGATGAAGGTCGATGCAAAGATCGCCGCGCTGGGAAGCACGATGAATCAACTTGCTGCAACAATAACCGGTCCTGTTGATATTCAGGTTGGGCCGGCAAAAATTCTTTCTCCCAAGGCCGGGCAGGCTGAATTCTGGCTAACCGGTTTGTTCTCGGCCAAGGATTCGGATCGTGTCGACCTCTCCTGTGTCAGTGCACGCTTGCCGTTCCATTCCGGTTTGGCTGATGGCGAGAGCATTGTCGGTGCGCGCAGCGACGCCAGTCAGTTACTCACCAGTGGCAATATTGATTTGCGCGATCAGACGCTGGATTTGCATGGCCGGGTCCGAGCACGCTCGGGCGTCAATTTGGGTATCTCGACCTTTGCCAATAGCGTGAAAATTACCGGTCAGCTCGTCAAACCGGAAATGAGCCTGGATGAATCCGGTGCGGTCGGCGCCATCGCCAGAGTGGGTGCGGCCATTTTTACGAGCGGCCTGAGTATCATTGCAACTTCCCTGTGGGATGGTGCCAATCCCGAATCCGATCCCTGTCACCAGGTGTTTTCACAGAAGGCAAAAGCCGCCAACAGCAAAGCGAAACGTCAAGCCCGTGACTGAAATCACGCATTTGATGGAATAGAAGTGAAACAAAAGCTATGATGTCGGCAGTTTTTGTTGCGGAATAAGGATGGTCCATGGCTCTCATAGAAGATATTGTCAAGAAGCAAAAAGATGGCGCGCAGTTTGTGATTTCGGCGCAGATGTTGCGCCTGGATCCCGAAGAGTTCGAGACGCTCGTGAAAATGTGGATGGAAGATGAAAATCGCGGCTTTGAACTGGCCAAGGTGCCGCATCGCGCATGTGTAGACGGGGAGTTTTTTATCGACCGCATTACCGTCACCCGCGTGGTCTCTCCAGCATAATCAACAACTAACGCCGCAATCACGCCACCCTCACGTCACCCTTTTATCACCTCGCCCAACTAACTGTGTCCAATCGCCTGCCTGTACTTCCGCAATACCTGCTGCCTAAAAAGGCATTGACCATCTTTGCCGGCAAAGTCGCCGGAGCAAAGGCGGGGCGCTTGACGACGGGTCTGATTTGCTGGTTTATCGGCAAGTACAACGTCAACATGAGCGAAGCGGCGAACCCGGATATTCACAGCTACGCCAGTTTTAACGAGTTTTTTACGCGCGCACTGCGCAACGGTGCGCGGCCGATGGCGGACGCTGCCTATATTTGCCCGGTCGATGGTGCGATCAGTCAATTCGGTGCGATCGATACAGATCAGATTTTTCAGGCCAAAGGCCACAGCTACACGACCACCGAACTGGTGGGTGGCGATCGTGAATTGGGTGCGCGATTCGAGAACGGCAGCTTTGCCACTCTGTATTTAAGCCCGCGCGACTATCATCGTATCCATATGCCATGCGATGGCAGGCTGATGCGCATGATTTACGTGCCTGGGGATTTGTTCTCGGTCAATCCGACCACCGCACGTGGCGTCCCCAGGTTGTTTGCGCGCAATGAGCGCGTCGTTTGCGTATTCGAAGGTGAGGCCGGTCCGTTTGTATTGGTACTGGTCGGCGCAACGATTGTCGGCAGCATGGAAACGGTGTGGCATGGCGTCGTCAATGCGGCGCGTTTAGGTGTCGTGCGCGAATGGCACTATGACAAGCAATTCATCAGCTTGAAAAAGGGTGAGGAGATGGGCCGCTTTCTGCTCGGTTCCACCGTAGTCATGCTGTTTCCGGCCAAAACGCTGGCTTTCAATGCGGCGTGGTCTGCGGAGGGCGCAGTCCGTATGGGCGAAACCATGGGCAGTGCAAACACGCAATAACAGGCTGCAATTCCACAGCCCATCTGCTTCGTAGTTATCGCTTTGCGTCAATTTCCCTTGGGCGGGAAGGGATGGTCTTCATCCACCAAGCCATGTAGTTTTTCGTCTTCCTTGAGATCGGCGGGCTTGAGTGGCTGGGCTTGCTTGACCGAATGCTCGGGTTTTTTGTCCGCAGGTTTGGTTTTCTCGCGATCGGCACCGATTTCATTCGGCCTGTTTTTTCCTGCTTTGCTCATGTCATTCTCCTTGCTTGATCCAGTCTGCTTTTGGACCAGACTATCTGGAAATGATTCGAACAGAACGATGCGTATATCTTTACTCATCAACCCTATCATTTCACCGACATTTGAAATCGGCGAACGTGTCCCGCCTCTGCCTGCTATGCTTTCACTGTCCCGATAATCGGGCATCAAGCTGACTTTACTGCTGACTGAATACTATGAGCTTTCTACTGGAACTGATCGAGCAATACGGTTTGCTGTTTGTTTTTGGCAATGTATTGATAGAGCAATTGGGTGCACCGGTGCCCGCATATCCGACGCTGGTGATCACTGGAGCCTTGCTGGGGCGCGGCGAATATTCCGGACCCATGCTGCTGTTGGTCGCCGTTATCGCCGCCTTGATCGCAGATTTTGCCTGGTATCAGGCCGGTCGCCGTTACGGCGCCAGTGTGATGGCACGTTTGTGCCGCATTTCACTGTCACCGGATTCTTGCGTGCGGCAAACCGAATCGATTTACCTGCGTTACGGTCCGGCCTCATTACTGGTTGCCAAGTTCATCCCCGGCTTCGCATCGGTTGCAAGTGCGCTTGCAGGTGCGATCGGCACGCGTCCCGCAAAATTCATTTTTTTCGATGCGCTGGGCGCTGCCTTGTGGGCGGGTTCGGCAATTTTTCTAGGATCGCTGTTCAGCTCTGCCGTTGCTGATTTGCTGGATATTCTGGCCAGCCTCGGCAAGTGGGGAATTGTCCTGGTGGCGCTGGCATTGGCCGTCTACATCGCGAAGAAATGGTGGCAACGATATGTCTTCATCAAAGAGTTGCGTATGGCGCGTATTACGGTCGAAGAGCTGGATCAATTATTGAAAACTGAACATCCGCCCATGGTCATTGATGTTCGTTCAGAACTGTCGCAGCAAAGTGGCCGCATTCCCGGTGCACACGTCTTGACCGATGACGATATCAGTGCGCTGGTGGTGAATACAACGACGGATTCGGAGGTCATTATCTATTGCTCCTGTCCGAATGAAGCATCGGCGGCACGCTTGGCCAAGAAGCTGATGCAGCGAGGTTACACACGGGTACGGCCATTGACCGGCGGGATAGACGCGTGGGTTGCTGCGGGTCTTTCGGTCGATACCAATTAGAAAAATTTTATAGCCGATGCTGTCAGTCGCCGCTCATCCACGATGGAAGTACCAGCATGTTGATTTTGTTTTTGAAGGCGGCCATCCTGATCCCGGTAACCTTGTTGCCGATTCTGAATCCTTTCGGTAATGCACCGGTTTTTGCCAGCCTGCATGGCAATATCGGCCCCATTGCGCAAAAGCGCTTGGCGCGGCAAGTGGCCCTCAACTGCTTTCTCATGTTGGTCGGCGCGATGTTCATCGGTTCGCATGTGCTTAATTTCTTTGGGATATCGCTGCCCATCGTGCGCATAGGCGGCGGCATCCTGGTGATGGTGACCGGCTGGCGTCTGTTGAACGACAATTCGCATGATGCAATTCGGGCGCAGGTCGCGACCAAGCAGGTAGAAGTATGGTCGGATGAGGACTTCAAGGTTCGCAGCTTTTATCCGATCAGTTTTCCGCTGACGGTGGGGCCGGGTGCAATTGCCGCATCGATTACGCTGGGTGCCAATACCCCGACGCGCGTGCTCGACTGGGTGGTCTCCGTCGGCAGTGCGGCGCTCGGCGCGGCACTCACCTCTGTGGTGATTTATCTCTGCTACAACTATGCAAACAAGCTGCTGAACTTGCTTGGCCCGCTCGGCACGATGGTCTTGCTGCGTTTGTCTGCTTTCATCCTGTTGTGCATAGGCATAGAAATCTTCTGGCACGGTGTTCTCGGCTTGTTGAATGAAGCGGGAATATCCGTAGGCTGAAGCGATCCTCCTATGAGCAGGGAACAGGCGTGCGTTAGACCTGATTCCCCGAGTCCTGTGGGACTGGCATGCGGCAATGGCTTTATCTCGCATCGCCACCAGCCTTGCACAAGGCATCGCGCTTTTCGGAACTTGATTCAAGCATGCGGTTTGATATATCGATCAAAAGCTGAATATCAATCTTTGCCTGAACCATTCCCCCTCGTCTGAAAAGCGCGCATCGCCAGTGATTCTCAAGACAATACGTACTATTCCAGCGTGATAGCCGCCGCGATGCATGCTGTCCAGATGGCGATGATCGCGTACAGGCATTTGCGTATGCGTCGTCGTCTTTCAAGCAGATAGAGTGCAGTCGCACGTTTCATGGCTATTCCACCTCGCTGGTCATGTCTGCATTGGCTACCTCAAGTAGTTTGATTTTTTCCATCCGCTTGGATGGCAGGGCGACATCAACGATGTGCAGGGTTTTTCTGCCGATTAATGCCAGACCGATTGGAGACAATACCGATACATGTGCGAGTTGAGGATTGGCTTCATGTGGGCAAACTATCGTGACGCTGCGCCTGTCCTCAATATTTGCCGGCGAGTACGTCACGACTGAATACAGCGCAGCGCAATCCTTACGCTCGGTACCGGCTGCGAGTATCTTTGCAGTCGAAATCATGTCGAGCAGTTCTTCGCCGGCATTGAATTCAACTTCGCCCAGACGGAGTAATTGTTCGGCCAGCCGGCTCAGGATGGCAGCATCGTTTTGTTTCAGGATACGTTGATTTTTCATGACAATAGTTCTCCATGGCCGACCGTTGAAGGCAGGCCAGAAATGGCAATGCAATGTTGATGCGCGTGACTACGCATGCATCAACAAAAGGAAGGTTCAGAGTGGTGGCTCGGGAGTGATAGGAGGGAACGAAACTTCGTTCCTGCTGATACTCGCCGAGCCTAAGAGAGGCAGGCGAGGTCTCTTGTGAAAGACGATGGCGTGTAAATTTCGGCCACGCCATGTGCAATGGCCGAGACGCTCATCGCATGCAAAAAATGCGCGCGCAAGGATTCCGTGTTCGGCGCAGAACGAATGCGTTTCGACAGGAAAGTTGGCGCGAGGGTCATTACAACAATGTAAGAGATGATAGACGTTAGTGTTTGCGCGCAAAGCATGCGCAGCGAGCACGAGTATAGCCGTTTGCAGATTTACGTCAACCGCAAGGGTGCATGCTGTCGCCGTGACAATGCCGTGCGGCGCTTCTTGCGTTTGAAAATAGTATTAACGCAATGCAGCCCACAGCAGCGACAAGCCGGAAAATAATAGCAAGATATCCAGCAAGTAGCGGTGAGCCTGATCGCTTAATTTCAGTATTGCAATTTTTCCGGCGAAGGTGCCTGCCATCAGCGATGCACCTACCAGCAAACCCTTGATGAAGATATCCGGTGGCATGGCGCCGAGCTCGCCAAAGGTAATGATCTTGCTGACGTACAGAAAGAGCGAGCTGGCCGCTTCGGTTGCGAGGAATGCGCCTTTGATCAACCCGTATGATGTAAACGCGGGTACGCTGAGTGGCCCTGTCGACAATACTACGCCGGTCAGGAAGCCGATGAGGGCGCCTGCTATCGAGAGCTGCCATAGTTGCAGGCGAAAGTTGCGCAGTATCAGCCAGTGGCGCACCGGAATCATCGCAATAAAAAAGATGCCCAGAAAAATATTGATCAGAGTGGACGGCAGCGCGAGCAGGGTGCGCGCGCCGACTGCGGCTGCCGGAATACCTGTGATCGAATATGCAGCGAATGCGCGCCAGTCGATCAATTTCCACCATGCCAATACACGCGCCAGATTCGCCATGACCGCTGCGACCGCCATGATGGGTACGGCCTGTTTGGGACCAAAGGTGAAAACCAGTATCGGCAACAGAATGATGGATGAGCCTGTACCGATGATGCCGCTGATACCGCCGGCAAACAAGCCTGCAACCAGGACAAAGAGGTAGGAAATCATGTACGCAAACGACGCGCGCGATGGCCGCCAGTGCAGATTGTGCTGCAGACCGTTACACTGCCGGTATTAATAGAGAGTGCCATGACGATAGTAGATAACAGAAAAGCGTTTCACGATTACTTCATTGAAGACCGCTACGAAGCAGGAATTGTATTGCAAGGATGGGAAGTCAAGGCGATCCGTGCCGGCCGAGTGCAGCTGAAAGAAGCCTACGTGATTGCGCGCGATAACGAGATTTACCTGTTCGGTGCGCATGTCAGCGCCTTGAACAGCACATCGTCGTTCGATCACCCGGAAGCGATACGTACGCGCAAGCTCTTGTTGCATGCAGCAGAAATCAAGCGACTGGTCAGCAAGGTCGATCAATCCGGATTTACGATGGTGCCTGTCAATCTGCATTGGGTACAAGGGCGGGTGAAGTGCGAGATTGCGCTGGCCAAGGGCAAGAAGGAATACGACAAGCGCAATACCGAGAAAGAACGCGACTGGCAGCGCGAGCATCAAAAAATCATGAAGATACATCGCCGCTAATCTCACTGTTCAAAACGCAATAATTCCCGATGCAAAATTCAGATAAAAAACTAGATGTGCAAGCGTTGGGGCAGATCACCGCAGTCACGCTGGATCATTACAATCAGCGCGCCACCGCATTCTGGGAGGGCACGCGTTCGCACGATGTCAGCCAGAATATCCAGTCGCTATTGAAATATATCGAGGCCGCAGCACCTTTCAGTATTATGGATCTGGGTTGCGGGCCTGGCCGCGATCTGAAAACGTTGATCGAATTGGGTCATCAGCCGGTAGGTCTGGATGGCTCCGCTGAATTTGCGCAGATGGCGCGCGATTATGCACAGTGCGAAGTGTGGCAGCAGGATTTTCTGAAGCTGGATATACCGGCACAACGCTTTGATGGCGTGTTCGCCAATGCCTCCCTGTTCCATGTGCCTAGTCAGGAATTGCCCAGAGTGCTGAAGGAATTGCACGCGACCTTGAAACCGGGCGGCGTCTTGTTTACATCCAATCCGCGCGGCGAGAATCAGGAAGGGTGGCATGGCGATCGTTATGGCACTTATCACGAGTTGCCCGCCTGGCGACAATTCATGACGGATGCGGGTTTCATTGAACTTGAACATTACTATCGACCGCCGGGATTGCCGCGTGAACAGCAGCCTTGGCTAGCGTCGGTGTGGCGCAAATCCTGATTTCACCTGCCTTGTTTTCTGATTGCTCAAAGGAGTCATATGTCTGCCGATCTGCCGAAGCCCATCGCCGATTATTTTGCCGCCGCGAATGCATGTGATACGCGTAATCTGCATGATTATTTTGCCGAAGATGCAGTCGTGCAGGATGAAAGAGAGGAGCGGCGCGGGGTGGCTGCAATTCGAAATTGGATGAAAGACACGGGAGAAAAATACGCTGCGGTTGCAGAGGTAACGACCGTAGTGTTGCAAGCTGACGATATCGTCGTAGCAGCCAAAGTCACGGGGAATTTTCCAGGTAGCCCGGCCACTCTGCACTATACATTCAGGCTGCGCGATGATCGTATCGTGCATCTGGAAATTCAATAAATACAGCCGGTATCGTTCGCAGCTATCCGGGCACCGGCTGTATTTTCTGTACTACGCAACTTTTACAGGTTTTTGAATCATGAAAATAATCACCGCTGCAAACAGGCACGCCGCGCCGGCCGTGTACAAGGCGGGTGTATAAGTCAGCAGCATCGTGCGTGACAAGCCTGCTCCGTAAGCGGCAATCGCACTGCCGATCTGATGCGCGGCAAAGATCCAGCCGAACACCATGCCTGCACGCTCCTTGCCGAATGCCGCACCGGCCAGTTTGACAGTCGGTGGCACGGTTGCAATCCAGTCCAGACCATAGAACATCGCGAAGATGGATAAACCGTACAACGTGAAGTCGGAATGCGGCAACCACAGCAGCGACAAGCCGCGCAAACCGTAATACCAGAACAGCAATTTGCGATTGTCGTAGCGATCAGATAGCCACCCCGACAGGATGGTGCCGACAAAATCGAAGGCACCCATCAGCGCTAACATGCTTGCCGCAGGAATTGCAGCCATGCCGTAATCGCCGCACAGCGAAATGAAGTGGGTCTGGATCAAGCCGCTGGTACTCAAGCCGCAGATAAAGAAGGTGCCGGCAAGAACCAGAAATGTACGATTACGCGACACACTGGCGAGTACTTTCAATGGCTCCAGCAAAGTCATTTTGGCTGCCAACGCCGGTATAACCGGTACGACGCTCGGGTCAGCACCATAAGCAGCGATACCCATATCGTGAGGGCGGTTGCGGATCAAGACAAAGGCCAGCACGGCGACCAAGGCACAACAACAAAATACCGGCAGTACTGCCATGCGCCAGCCGTGATGTTCGATCAGCCATGCGGCGACCGGCAAGAAAATCAATTGTCCCGTAGCTGAGCTTGCTGTCAGCAGACCGATCACCAGTCCTCTGCGCTTTTCAAACCAGCGGTTGGCCACTACCGCACCGAGTACCAGAGCCGTCATGCCGGTCGCAATCCCGAGGATCAATCCCCATAGCAAAAACATGTGCCACAGTTGCGTCATTTGCGTCGACAAGGCGAGACACAGGGCGACCAGCGTCAGTGCGGTAGAGATCACGTTACGCAAGCCGAAGCGTTCCATGAAGATCGCTGCGAAGGGGCCGATCAGTCCGAACAATATGAAGCGCAGCGCGATCGCCGAAGAAATTTCGTCAGTGGTCCAGCCGAATTCCCTGCTGAGCGGTTGCAGAAGTACGCCTGGCAATCCGAGTGCAGCGGCAGACGTCAGCATCGTCAGGAAGGTGATGGCGACGATCACCCAGGAAAAATGGATGCCTTTGCGATCCAGCCATCTAGACAAGGAGTGAGCGAACATGAGTTTCCTTTCGGTAGTCTGGCAAGCAGCGGTGAGTGTGTAAGTCGGTCAGTAAGTGGGGCGGCGAATGAGTGCGCGGTGAGGCATCAGGCATCTGCAGCGGCGAGCAATTGTGCGCGTGCGGCCGATAGGATTTCTTCCGCAATCGCATCATCATGGGTGGCGCGCGCCAGCATCATGGCACCGACCATCGTGCTCCATTGTGCGAGCGCGACTTTCCTGCGGACGACGGGATCGTCGGATGCGACCAGCGATGCCAGCACTTCAAGCAGTTCCGATGTGCCAGCCAGATAGGCGGCCCGCACCGGTTTGTCATAAGGCTCACGTGCCACATCGACGGCGAGGGCCGGGCCGGGACAGCTATTGCCAATATCGACAACATTTTTCGACGATAAATAATTATCGACGATGGTTTTGAAAGCAGTCTTTTCGTCCTTGGCGCTCTCTACACGCTTTTTCCAGCGCTCGACTGCATGGTCGAACGCATTGGCGCAGGCGACCGCTGCCAACTCATCCTTGGATGAAAAATGGCCGTAGAAGCCGCCGTGCGTCAAGCCGGCCGCAGCCATCAAGTCATTGACGCTGACGCCGTTGAGGCCTCTTTCACGAAACAGTTTTGCAGAAACGCTTTCGATCGCAGCACGATTCAGATCGGTTTGTTCTTTGGATACGCGTGGCATGGCAGTCTCTGGAATGTAGGTGGCAAGCACCGATAATGGCGATTATAGATGTTGATCATCATAAATGCAATAGATGTTGATTGTCATCTATATTGCCGCATTGAGATTCGGCTGGCGTTCTGGGTTTATTGAAGTTTGAAACAGGGGGAGGGAGCCCTGTGCTGCCGGACACAATAGAGCAGCCAGCAGCTTACCGTCGTATGCTCTCGCTGCCCATTGCGCCGCATGCTCCGGGTACTGCGATTAGCGGGCAATACCTGGGCACGACAAGGCAGCCCGCTTGTATCGATGCCGCGGGAGCGCCACCACGGCAAATATTGAATGGGAGCCTGCTGACGGAATTACACCATTCTGCTGCGGATTAATAGTCTCCCGACAAGAGGGCGCCTGCCTGCGGGGCGATAGTTTTCAAGCCCAGTTTTTCCAGCATTTGATAGGTGGTACAGGCTGCCGCCGACAGTACTGGCAAGCCGATGCGGTCCTGCACCGGTTGTATCGAGGCGAGCGAAGGCATTTGCACGCAGGCAGAAAGAACGACTGCATCGCAGTTGGCAAGATGCAGACGTCGAGAAATCTCGATCAGCGCATTTGGATCGCGCGCGCCAACTTGCAGGTTGTCGGCGATTTCCAGCGAAATGCTGTCCAGTACTTCAAATCCTTCATGTTCAATATAGTCAATCACCAGTTCGGTAAGTGGCTTCATGTAGGGCGTGATGATGGCAATTTTTTTGGCACCGATTTTTCCGAGTCCGTGCACCAACGCGCCTGCGCTGGTGACAACCGGCGCCGCTGCATTGTTTTCCACCGTGCGCCCGTGCAGGCGTTCTTCCGATACGCGATGATAGCCACGCCCCATGCTCATGATGGCGACAAGGCAGGCGTATCCCAGCACGTCGACGCGTGCATCCGATAATTCCAGCGCGCAGCGATCAGAGTCGGCATCCATGGCCGCGAGCTCTTCCTTGGTCACGCGCTTCATGCGCATGCGACTGGAATGAAAGGTGAAGCGTTCGGCGGCAATGGCTTCGCGGGCGCGCAATATGGCGGGGATTTCCGTCTCCATCGTGGTGTTGCTGCTGGGGACGATTTGTCCGATGCGGTAATTCTTCATGGCGTACACCTTTCACACATGCATGTAATGAGGAATGCGCAGCTCAATGCGCAGTCGTGGCAAATTATTTCCTGCCTGCTTGCACTCTAGCGCCGGCGATCCCGCAAGTCATTTCGTCATGCGTGAGGAGGAGTCTTCGCAAACCACGAAGGCTGCGCTAGTATGCAAACACAGCGGCATGTCGCTTGCCACCCAGTGAAGGGGAATGCCTTGAATGTTGCGCGTTTTGATTTGGTCACACTTAATCTCTTTGTTGCGATTGCCCGTACCGGCAGCATCACGCGCGGGGCGCATCAAGCCAATCTGGCACTCGCTGCGGCCAGCAAACGCATATCGGATCTCGAGGCGCATTTCGGTACGCCCTTGTTTTTTCGACACGCAAGCGGCGTTACCCTGACCGACGCCGGCAATGCGTGTTTTCAGCACGTACAGGGTATTCTGCAAGATCTGGAGCGCATGTCCGGCGTCATGTCGGATTACGCTTCCGGTGTGCGGGGACAGGTTCGCATCTGGGCCAATACATCGGCAATCACACAATTTTTGCCGCTGGATTTGCATGAGTTTTTGCGCACTCATACCGGCATACGCATCGATCTGGAAGAGCGCAATAGCGGCGATACGGTTGCCGGCGTGCGCGAAAATCGTACCGATATTGGGATATTTGCCGCGCCGACACCCATGGAGGGCGTGGCCGCATTCAGCTACCGCAAGCAGAAACTGGGATTGATTGTGCCGCTGGATCATCAGCTGGTGGCCCGCAAGACGGTGACGCTGGCGGATGTACTTGATTACGACTTTGTCAGTCTCGCCGAAGCGACCTCATTGACAGAAAGATTGCACGCAGAATGCAGTCGCCTGCAGAAAACCTTGAAGCTGCGTACTCAAGTGCGCAGCTTTGATGCCGTATCCAGGATGGTGCATGCCGGGATGGGTATCGGCGTGGTGCCGGCTTTGACGGCAGCGCAGGCGTGTACGCTGGGCGTACATTTTTTACAGGTAGAAGACGCCTGGGCAGAACGGTCCTTATTGCTGGCCGTCCGCGATGTACGCGCACTGGCGCAACCGGTGCGTCTGCTGGCGTCCAGCCTCAGCAGCGATGCTGCACTTGCTTTGATTGCATGATGTGATCAGGCAGCGAGGTTGGCGAGGTTGGACATCGACGTAATCAGGTCGGTAAAGCGCTGTCCCTGAATCATGATGTGATCGCGCAATAACGCGCTGGCTTTGTCGCCATTGCCTTCAATGATGGCATTGACCACTGCATCATGTTCGGAGAACGACGTATTGATGCGACCGCGCACGCGCAACTGCAGGCGGCGGTATGGGCGCAAGCGGCGATGCAGGGTGCGCGCCTGTTCAATCAGGAAGGCATTGTGAGTGCCGACATAAATCCAGTCGTGAAATTCTTCGCCACGATAAAAATATTCATCAGGATCGGGAGCATTCCGTGCCTCTTCGCAAGCATGATGGCGCGCCAGCAATTCAGCGTGATCGGCGGGTGACATTCTGCGCGCGGAGAGGCGGGCGCACATGGCCTCGATCTCGGACATCACTTCAAACATTTCCACCAGCTTTTGCGGGCTGATCTCGGCCACGATGGCGCCACGCCTTGGGCGCATCACGATAATCCCCATCGAAGCCAGTTGTATCAAGGCTTCGCGTATCGGTGTGCGTGACACACCAAATTCTGCGGCGAGTTCGGTTTCATCCAGATGATGTCCAGGGGCGAGCTTGCCGACCGCAATCATTTCTTCGATGGCTTCGCGCAGGACTTCCGAGCGTTTTTTCATGGGCAGGCGGTTTTATAAAGGATGGGAAAAAGAATAATAAATATACAAAAGTCATTATAAAAGGGATTTAATTCTTGACTGTGTATTCTTTAAATGTATTCTTGTATACATAAAAAGAAAAGCCATCGCTGAGCTTTGTTTGCCAATCGCACAACGATTGCACATGCAAATTTCAACGTGGTAGGTGGTTGATTGCCAGTTTTCCAGCGTGGACAGATAGGGATGCACGACTTGTAAAGCGCTTGTTGCCGGCAGTCTGGAGCAGTTGAATTTTAAAAAAGAAGTTCATACAGGAGACAAAAATGATCAGTAACAAGTTTCTGAAGTCCACGCTATCGTCTGTCCTGATAGGTGCGTTTGCACTGGGATTTGCGGCACCCGCCCTGGCGGCGACCAAGGTTATCAAGATTTCCCATCAATTCCCTGGTGGTGACGGAGCTGATGTCGATTTCCGCCATCGTCTGGCAGTCAAGTTTGCACAGGACGTGGAAAAGCGTACCAACGGCGAATTGAAATTCGAAATTTATCCATCAGCTTCACTCGTCAAACCGACCAGCCAGTTTTCTGCAATGCAGACCGGTGCGCTGGATATGACTGTCCTGCCGTTGGCATATGAAGGCGGCAAGATACCTGAGACCAACCTCGGCTTGATGCCAGCGCTCGTGACCAGTTACGAGCAAGGCTTGCGCTGGAAAACCGCACCCATCGGCAAGGCTTTGAACGATGTCGTCGAAAGCAAGGGCGTCAAGATCATCACCTGGGTGTGGCAAGCAGGCGGTGTGGCGTCCAAGAGCAAATCCATAGTGCAACCTGGCGATACCAAGGACGTGAAAATCCGTGGCGGCAGCAAGGAAATGGACATGATGCTCAAAGGCGCCGGTGGTTCCATCACCAACGTGCCGTCATCGGAAATCTATAACGCGATGCAAACCGGCGTGCTGGATGCTGCAGTGACTTCAAGCACATCGTTGTTAAGTTTCCGTCTGTATGAAGTTGCTAAACACGTGACCACTGCGCGCAAAAATACGTTCTGGTTCATGTTCGAGCCGCTGCTGATGGCGAAAAGTACCTATGACAGCCTGACGCCGGCACAGCAAAAAATCGTGATGGAAGTCGGTACCAGCCTGGAAAAATTCGCGATGGAAGAATCCAAGAAGGATGACGTTCGTCTGGGCGAAGTCTATGCCAAAAATGGCGCAACTGCATCGGATATGGATGATGCCGCGTTTGCCAAATGGCGCGAACTGGCCAAGCAGACCGCATGGAAAAGCTTTGCTGATAATGTGAAGAATGGGCAGCAATTGCTCGACATGGCACAGGCCGTCAAGTAATTATCGTTGAAATAAAAATGCCTGCAATTTCGTTTGCAGGCATTTTTTTCAGGAATCTCTATGACTAATTTTATTCAACAGATGGGTAAGGGGCTGCGAGCGTTTAACCGCTTGATGGCGATCCTTTCGGCCTTGCTGATTGTGACGGCGACATTGGCGCTGGTTTATGAGGTAGTGACTCGTTATTACCTGCGTATTGCCAATGACTGGATGATCGAATTTTGTGTTTTTCTGTTGATCGCAGCCACCTTTCTTGCTGCCGCTTATACGCAGGCAGAACGCGGTCATGTAGGTATCGAAGTGCTGGATGAAGTGATGTCGCCGAAATGGAATCGTTACCGGCTTTTACTGGGTGATTTTCTGTCCCTCATCGTGGTGTTTTTTGTCGCTCGCAATGCATGGCATTACGCATGGAATGCCTACCAACAAGGCTGGACCACCAGCTCGACGTGGGCACCTGCCTTATGGATACCGTATTTTTTCATGGCCTTTGGTTTAAGCACCATGGGTCTGCAGATGGTCATGCAGATCATCGAAACGGCGACTAATCGCGACCCGCAGAAAAAACATGAAGAACAAAATTTGATGGGAGCATGACATGGGTACGCTAGAACTTGGTTTGCTTTATCTCGGCGTCACTCTGGTGCTTTTATTTTCCGGTATGCCGATTGCGTTTGCTCTCGGCGCGAGTGCGCTTGGCTTCATGTACTTTTTTATGCCGCCCATGAATTTGGAGTTGTTGGCAGAAACCTTGTACGGTGAACTGGATAATTTCACACTGTTGACGATTCCCTTATTCATCATCATGGGAGCTGCCATCGGCAAGACCAGGGCGGCCGTCGATCTGTATGAATCGGCCTATCGCTGGATGCATAAAATGCCAGGTTCGTTGGGCGTTGCCAATGTGCTGGGTTGTACGATTTTTGCCGCATTGTGCGGATCGAGTCCTGCGACGTGTGCGGCAATTGGCGGCATGGGTATCCCCGAGATGCGCAAGCGCGGTTACTCGGATGCTTTGGCGACTGGCTTAATTGCTGCCGGCGGCACCTTGGGCATTTTGATCCCGCCATCGATCACCTTGATCATCTATGGCCTGATCACAGAGCAGTCTATCGGCAAGCTGTTTTTGGCCGGGATTATTCCTGGTTTGTTGCTGGCATTTTTCTTTGCTGCCTATGTCGTGTATCGCGCATCCAAGGATATTCGCCTGGCAAATGAGGCATTGGCGGCGGGTAATCCGGATGCATACTCCGCACCTGTTGTTGAAACTTACAGCTGGCGCGAGCGGTTTGAAGTGCTGCCGCGCTTGCTACCGTTTGTGATCTTGATTGCGGTCATCATGTACGCAATGTATGGCGGCATTGGTACGCCGTCCGAGATCGCGGGCATCGGCGCGTTTGGCGCGATGTTGCTGGTTGCGCTCGTCTACAAATGCTATCGCTGGATGGACGTACGCGCGATTTTCCTTGGCACGGCGAAAGAGTCTTGCATGATCATGATGATCATTGCAATGGCCTTTTTGTTCACCTATGTGATGAGTTATCTGCGCATCACGCAGAGTTCGGCAGAGTGGTTGGCCTCAGTGGAAATGTCCAAATGGGCTTATCTGTTTTGGGTCAACATTTTGTTGTTGGTACTCGGTTGCTTCTTGCCGCCAGTAGCCATCATCTTGATGGTGACGCCGGTTATTTTGCCGGGAATTATCGCCAACGGCTTTGATCCAATCTGGTTCGGCATTGTGCTCACGGTCAATATGGAACTCGGATTGATTACACCGCCAGTCGGACTGAATCTATTCGTCATCAAGGGTATTTCACCAGACATCAAGAATCGCGAGATTCTCAGAGGTGTTGTGCCTTTCATTTTCATCATGATGGCGTTCATAGCCTTGCTGGCCGTGTTCCCCGAAATCGTCACCTATTTGCCTAACAAAGTAGGATCGTAATGAAACAATGGAATCTGCTGTCCGAGAATCGGCGCAAGCGAATTGAAAGGGGACTGGCGATTACCGGCCGTATCGCCGACCCCGACAAAATCGTTGCGCTGCTTGAAGCGCTGATAGAGCCAGGTGATCGTGTTTGCCTCGAAGGTAATAACCAGAAGCAGGCCGATTTTCTGGCGGGCGCTTTGTGTTCGCTTGATCCGGCGCATGTGCATGATTTGCACATGTTGCTCTCCGTACTGGCCTTGCCTGAGCATCTGGATATCTTCGACAAAGGCATCGCTTCCAAACTGGATTTTTCTTTCTCCGGACCGCAGGCGGTGCGTCTTGCGCGTCTGGTGGCAGACGGCAAGCTCAATATCGGGGCGATTCATACCTATCTGGAATTGTTTGGTCGTTACTTCATCGACCTGACCCCGCGCGTGGCACTGATCGCGGCGCAGGCGGCCGACCGGCACGGCAATCTGTACACCGGGCCCAACACGGAAGACACACCGGCCATCGTCGAGGCGACTGCTTTCAAAAGCGGCATCGTCATCGCGCAGGTGAATGAAATCGTCGATGTGTTGCCACGCGTCGATATACCGGCTGACTGGGTGGATTTTGTGGTGCAGGCACCGACGCCACATTACATCGAACCTTTGTTCACGCGCGATCCTGCCTTGATTTCTGAAGTGCAGGTATTGATGGCGATGATGGCGATCAAGGGTATCTATGCCGAATATGGGGTAGAGCGTATTAATCACGGCATCGGATTCGATACTGCGGCAATTGAATTGATCCTGCCGACGTATGCAGAGTCGCTGGGACTGAAGGGGAAAATCGGACGGCACTGGGCATTGAATCCGCATCCGGCGCTGATCCCGGCCATCGAAGCAGGCTTTGTCGAGTCGGTGCATTCCTTCGGCTCCGAGCTGGGGATGGAGCGCTATATCGAAGCGCGTCCGGATATCTTCTTTGTCGGGCGTGACGGCTCGATGCGCAGCAACCGTGCGATGTCGCAAACCGCCGGGCTGTATGCTTGCGACATGTTCATAGGATCAACGCTGCAAATCGATTTGCAGGGTAACTCTTCGACCGCCACGCTGGGCCGCATCTCGGGTTTTGGCGGCGCACCGAATATGGGTTCGGATGCGCGGGGCAGAAGACATGCCAGTCCTGCGTGGTTGAAAGCAGGCGAGCAGGCACGTCAGGGCAGGGATGTGATGCCGCGTGGTCAAAAACTGGTAGTGCAAATCGTGGAAACCTTCCGCGAACACATGCAGCCGGCGTTTGTGGAAAAACTGGATGCATGGCAACTCGCCGAGCAGGCCAAGCTCGCGATTCCGCCGGTGATGATTTATGGCGACGACGTCACGCATATCCTGACCGAAGAAGGGATAGCCAATCTGCTCTTGTGCCGTACACCGGAAGAGCGCGAGCAGGCGATACGCGGCGTTGCCGGTTACACGCCGGTCGGCATGGCGCGTGATAAAAAAATGGTGGAGAACCTGCGCGACCGCGGCATCATCTTGCGCGCGGAAGATTTGGGTATAGACAAGCGTATGGCAACCAGGGATTTGCTGGCCGCCAAAAACATGAAAGATCTGGTGCGTGCATCGGGCGGTTTGTATGCGCCACCAAAACGTTTCAGAAACTGGTAAAGCGAATATGGAAACCTTGAATTTTCGTTTTGAACATGGACAAAGACATGTTGCTCCGCAGGCCAATATGGTCGGGGTGGTCAGTTCCGGCAATCTGGAAGTATTAATTGAAACGGCTGCATTGAACGGTGCCTGCGAAGTGGAAATAAAAACGGCGGCAGTGGGATTCGCGACGATATGGCAGGCCGTGATTACCGATTTTCACGCGCGCTGGTCGCTGGCCGATGTACGCATTTCAATCAACGATGTGGGTGCCACGCCGGCCGTCGTCAGCCTGCGTCTGGATCAGGCAGTGGAATCGATCATCGGAGAAACCGCATGAGCAGCTATCTGGAAGCCAATGCGCGACAACGCATACATCAATTGCTGGATGCCGGCTCGTTCGAGGAATTCCTGCCACCATCGGCACGCATCGTCAGTCCGCATCTGGCGCAACTGGATACGCCCGCATCGTTCGATGACGGGGTCGTGATCGGTAGCGGCAGATTTATCGGCAAGTCGGTGCTGGCCGCGTCGCAAGAGGGCGGTTTCATGGGCGGCGCGGTCGGTGAAGTCCACGGTGCCAAACTGGTGGGGCTGCTCAAGCGCGCCGTCATCGATCAGGTTGACGCTGTGATCCTGCTGCTGGAAACCGGCGGCGTGCGCTTGCATGAAGCCAACGCAGGTTTGATTGCGGTATCCGAAGTGATGCGCGCGGTCCTCGATACACGAGCGGCTAATATTCCCGTGATTGTTTTAGTCGGTGGTGCCAACGGCTGCTTTGGCGGCATGGGGATTGTGGCTTGCTGTGCCAATGCCATTCTGATGTCGGAAGAAGCGCGTCTGGCCATGTCAGGGCCGGAAGTCATAGAGACCACGCACGGTGTCGAGGAATTCGATTCGCGCGACCGCGCGCTGGTATGGCGCACCACTGGCGGCAAGCATCGTTACCTGCTAGGCGATTGCGATGCGGTGCTGCCGGACGACATCAATGCTTTTCGCAAGGCCGCCGCCGAGACTCTGGCGTGCTATCAACAGAATTCTGCGGTACTTACACTGGATGAACTGGAAGCCGAACACGCGATGCTGAGCAAGCGCCTGAATGATTTCGGCAAACTCTCTGAGCCTATGGATATTTGGACGCGTCTCGGGATTGCCGAACCCGCATCGCTACCGATGCTGGAAGCCGATGCCTTCATGCAGCAGGCCGCAGGTTTTCGCGCTGGAGAACGATGATGAAATGGCAGACACTCGCAAGCACCTTGTTTCCAGAAGGTCATGACATAGTCGAGAAAGATAATTTCCTGCGTGGTACGGCGCAGGTTGGCGAACAGAGAATAGCGATCATCGGTACCACCGGACACACCTCCATCGGTGTAGAAATCGCACTGGCACAGGCCGAGGCGATACTGGCCACGATGCGCGATTTTCCTGGTCGCTCGCTGGTCATCCTGGTCGACACACAAGGGCAGCGCCTGCGTCATCGCGATGAAATGCTGGGCATCAATCGCTATATGGCGCATCTGGGCAAGTGCATAGACCTCGCGCGTCGCCATGGTCACCGCGTCATCGGCCTGGTCTACGATCAGGCCTTGTCCGGTGGTTTCATTACCAGCGGCTTGATGGCGGATGCGTGCTATGCGTTGCCAGATGCGGAAATCCGTGTCATGGGATTGCCTGCGATGGCACGCATCACCAAGGTCCCTGAAGAGAGATTGATCGAGCTTGCCAAGTCGAATCCGGTCTTTGCACCGGGCGCCGAAAATTATCTGAATATGGGCGGGCTGGAAGCGATCTGGCATGAGAACTTGGCGACATGTCTGGCGTTTGCCTTGCAAACCTCGGTATCAGTGGATATTCGCAGTCAGCGAGGAATGGAAAGAGGTGGTCGCAAGATGGCCTATCCCGTTGCGCAAGCGGTACTGGGAGTCAACCATGTTTCAAAGACATAACAGAGTATGGCTGACCACGGCAGGATGGAAATTGGCATGCGCAACCGCGCTGGCCGCACATGTAAAGGAATTGACGCGCTGGGCTGAAAACGACTGGCCGGCGATCGTACGCAGAAGCGAATCGGCGCTTGCGCCCGATATTCTGTGTCTGGGGCTGGCTGCGCCGCCAGATCCGCACACTGGTATGAAGACGCGTATTCCGTTCCTGGTGGCGACCGAGAATATCGTGCGGCATGACGTCCCGCTGGCGATCATCAGTGCAGAAAAAGCCTTGCCTGCCGCATGGCAAAACGATTTTGCCGAGCTGGCGGAGAAGGTCACGGATAGCGGCCTTGAGTTTCGCGTGTACGGTTCTGCCGCGATGCAGGCCATTACCGGGCTGTCGTATCTGACTCCTGCTTCCGATATTGATTTGCTGTTCTATCCGCAGACGCAAGACCAGCTTGTGGCTGGCATCGCGCTCCTGACAAGCTACGCGGCAAAACTCCCGCTGGACGGTGAAATCGTTTTTCCATCCGGGCGCGCGGTGGCATGGAAGGAATGGGTGCTGGCAGAGAATAATCCCGCCCAACCCCGCGTGCTGGCAAAAGGCATGTTCACTTTAGCGTTAGTATCTGTCGCAGATTTGTACGCGGAACTGGAAAGTCCATCGTGAAGCAACTGCTACCCGTTTCAACCGTCGTTGCTGCGCACGCTGCGGCCCCCGCACATGCACATGGCAGAACATCGGAGCACACATTGCGCGCTGCATGTCTGCACACCGCTATCGTTGCCATCAGAAGTCTGCATGCCGAGATTATGCTGTTTCCCAAGCCTGGCCTGGTGTCGCCTGTCGATAACGGCAGTCATGCAGATATGGACGTGGCGCTATTCATGCGCAGCCTGTTTTCGTTGCGCCACTATTTTGTACGCATGGCGCAGGCCGGTGCCCGCGATACGGCATTCGCTCAACTGAAAGTACTCGGCATGCAAGCGGAACAGCGGATGCTGGTGGCGACGCAGGGTGTCAATACGCATCGCGGCGCGATCTTTGCATTGGGCATGTTGTGTGCTGCCGTCGGCTACTGTCATGCGCATGCAAGGCCCTTGTCTGCCGACAGCATACGCCGGACATTGATGGAGCAATGGGGCGATGCGCTGATCATGCATTCCATGCCGTCTGCAATGTCACTACCATCGAATGGCACACGCGTGGCTCGCCTGTACGCAGTGGGCGGCGCACGCGAAGAAGGAGCCAAAGGGTTCCCTGCGGTATTCGAGATTGGCTTGCCGCAGATACTGAAATCCCTGCGGCGCGATGCCACGCCCGCGATGGCTCAGATCGATGCGCTATTCGTGTTGATGGCGTATATGACAGACACGAATACCTATCACCGTGCTGGCGCAGACGGCGCACAGCTGGTCAAACTTTCTGCGCAGGCATTCATCGCACAAGGCGGTACTGCTGCGCCGGCATGGCAGGCAACGGCAGGCGCTTGCCATCGATTATTCGTCAGCAAACATCTATCACCAGGTGGCGCGGCTGATATGCTGGCTGCGAGCTGGTTTGTGTTTCAGATCAGCGCATCCGGCGCAAGAGTAACGGAACAAGATTGAATGAGTAAATTGATTGAATAAATCAACAGGAACGGAATGACGAATCGGATTGCCATTTTATGTTCAGGGCAGGCCGGCCAGCACGCCGGCATGTTCGATCTGATACGCGAAGATGAGCACGCCAGCCGCTTGCTGCAGGCATGGCAGCTGGAGGAGCTGTGCGCCTATCCATTGCACGAAATTTTATCCAGCGAACAGCTGCTGTTCTCCAATCCGATTGCGCAACCGCTGGTAGTCGCGGCGCAATTGGCAGCATGGGAAATCATTCGCAGCCTCATCAGCCGGCCGGTGATCACAGCCGGTTACAGCATAGGTGAACTGGCGTCGTGGTCGGTGGCCGGTGCGATCGCGCCAGACAAGGTGATTCGGCTAGCTGCCATGCGTGCACAACTATTACAGGCATGTATAGCGCCGGGACAGCCGCAACTGATGCTGGCGATTTCCCTTTCGCATGCGGTGACGAAGATGGCCGACATCGAGTCTCTGTTGCATGCGCATGGCTTTTACATCGCGATTGAAGTCGCCGAAGATGCGGTGATCAGCGGCGGTTTGCTTGCCCATGCCGACGCGCTGGAGAAGGCGGTGACTGCGGCTGGCGGCAAGGTAACGCGTCTGCCTATCGAGATTGCATCGCATACGCCCTGGATGAAGGCTGCCGTGCCTGCCTTTGAAATGGCAGTACAAGAGAGTGGTATGAGCGCACCGCATTTCCCAGTGCTGGCCGGTATTTCCGGTGCGCGCCTGCATGACAAAAATGCTGCCGCAACCGCGCTGTCACGCCAACTGGCGGAGCCGATACGCTGGCAAGCAGTGATGGATAGCGTGCATGAGGCGGGCGCGACAATGGTGATTGAACTAGGGCCGGGTGCCGCGCTTTCCAAGATGTTGAAAACCCGCTATCCGCATATGCAATGTCGCTCTATATCCGAATTCAAAGCACTGTCAGGCTTGAAAAGATGGCTGCAGCAGGCCGAGGAATAATGCATTTGCGGGCTGCCTGATTTCAGGCTTGTTACTTCAGACCAGTCACCACAGTTTTGTTGTTGTAGATTGTTACTGCAGATTGTTACCGCCACATTGTTAAAGCATACCTCGCATGAATATTACTTTCCTCAGGGGAGCTCAATTGATGCGCGTAATCCTATTGGTCGCAGGTGGCTGGATGGGCGAGTGTTTGCGTAGATAGTCTTCCAGTGCATCGATATCCAGTTCGCCGCCGGAGATATGTCCGCCCTGATTGAACAGGCTGAACTGATCGCCGCCATAGGCGAGGTAGCTGTTGATCGTTACGCGATAAATTTCCCCAGCGATAATCGGTCTGCCATTCAGACGCATGGCGCTGATACGCGAACCGGCAGGCTTTTGCAGATTGTAGGCGTAGCTGAAACCTGTCGATGGAAACAATATGCGTGGATGGTCGTTTGCAGTCGCGCGCCGCTTGAACTGTTGTTCCAGCAAGCCGCGCAGTTGCGCCCCGCTAAAACTCTTCACCACCAGATTGTTGCCGAAAGGCTGAACGCTGAATATCTGGCCATAGCTAAGGTCGCCGCCGCCATATGGCACATACAAATCAGCGCGCACGCCACCCGGATTCATCAACGCGATCTGCGCGCCGCCATGTTCCGCTGATTGGGTCGCAGCAAGTTGCGCATCGGCGATCAGATTACCAAGCTCACTTTCACCTGATGCCACCTGTCTGCGAGTTAGCGGCGTCATCAATCTGCCGACTATCCGCTTGCTCAGTGATGCCGCCGCGTCGGTATAACGGCTGACAATCGCATCGACCTCGGAGTCTTTCACAAAGCGCGGATAGTCATCTGATGGCTGAATCCTGACGCCGGCGTGGTTGACGAAAGCGTCTCCCTGCACGATGACATTATTCGCTGATTTGGCAACAACCTTGTGGGTGCGAGGATCGATCGTCAGCTTGATGTCTGTCACCAACGTGCCGTATTGTCCTGCGCTGGTCAGCAAGAATGGTTTGCCCGGATTGCGTTTGCCGTAATCGCAGATGTAGGCGCGATGGGTATGGCCGGAAACGACAACGTCGATACCCGGATCGAGTCGCTCCAGTATTGGCACGATAGCGCCGCTCAGGCTGGGACAGGAATCATCGGGAGTGCCGTCGGTCGTTCCTCCTTCATGGATAACGACCACGATGGCATCTGCGCCTTGCGCTTTCAATTCCGGAACTAACGCGTTCGCGGTGCGTGCTTCGTCTGTGAAGGTGAGGCCTGCGACACCAGCAGGCGTGACAATGTGCGGCGTGTTCTTCAGCGTCAATCCGATGAAGCCTATTTTCACCTGCTGCGTGCCGCTACCGAACGTTTTGATGCCGGTCGCCGGGAACAGCGTCTTGCCATCCGCCTGATAGGTATTGGCCGCCAGAAAGCCGAAATTGGCGCCAGTAAACGGCTTGCTCAAGGCACATGGTTCGCGCGGCGTAAATTTGGCACAACCGCCATTCTGCATGCGCAATAATTCGGCATAACCTTTGTCGAACTCGTGATTGCCAACAGCATTGAAGTCGATGCCGAATGCATTGACTGCTTCGATCGTTGGCTCGTCGAGGAATAGCGCGGAGACCAGTGGTGATGCACCGATCATGTCGCCGGCGGATACAACTGCATGATAAGGATTCGCTTGTTTCAGCGATTTGATGGCACTGCCCAGATAAGCCGCGCCACCGGCCGGCACAAAGTTGCCGGCCTTATGGGCAGCGGGGAGGAGTAGGGATAAACGTGGTGCTTCGAGATGGCCGTGCAAATCGTTGAAGGCAATGATCTTTACTTCTACAGGGCCCGCACTATTTGCGACGGCAATCGTCTTGCCATCTCTTTCCGCAAAGGAGCTGCCTGCCAGCAGGCAGGCAGACAAGGCCAGCAGAATTCTGCCAGTCCGCAGCATCGATCAGACTGCGATGTTCATGACTGCAGCAATCAAGGATTGCCCATGTAATCACGCTTGCCGATTTCAATGCCATTGTGACGCAGGATGGCGTAAGTCGTCGTGACATGGAAGAAGAATTGCGGCAGCCCGAAGTGCAGCAGATAATCCTGACCGTTGAATTTTCTTTCCTTCGGTGTGCCCGGACGCAGAACGATCTCGCGTGCTTCCTGGCCGTTTATTTTGTCGGCCGGAATGCCGTCGATAAACGCCACCGTCTCTGCCAGCATCGTGCGCAGATCGGCAAACGTAGTGGCCAGGCTGTCATCGACTTTTGGCACATCCAGACCAGCCAGACGGGCTGATACACCACGTGCGAAATCACCGGCGATTTGTACCTGGCGAATCAAAGGGAACATATCCGGGAACAGACGGGCTTGCAGATAGGCATTTGGCTCTATGCTTTTTGCTGTCGCATGTTCTTCGGCTTTGCTCAGCAAAGCGCTGAGGCTGTTGAGCATTTGCTTGAAAACGGGGACGGACGCGGCGTGCAGAGAAATGGTCATGAAATATCCTTGATGAAGAGTGTGACGAAGAGTTTGGCGAAGTAAGCAGGCGAATGGCCGATAATGCGTGCTGCGATTATAGGCAGGAAATCGAAGACGCGTTGGACGCACACTTAAAATGTATAGACGTCCGCCTTTGATGCGTTGATTCCCTTGCGCACCGCGCAACAGCGGTCAAATACAGGCCGCCTCCCACTGGAGGTCTATTGATGGTGCTTTGTTTGCGGATCATAGGCGCCGATTTGTTCAACAAAACCCTCGAAGGCCGTCAGCAACGGCAGGTATTTTTCAGTTTCATTTTCCAATTGCATCAGCGCGTAGCAGGTCGCTTCATAGCTTGAGAGCTGGTCGGACTTGCGTGCCTTGCGTATTCGGTAATGCGAAGCAGGCGGATTGTTTAAGGGGAGACGTGGTAGCTGCTGCAGCAAAGGATTGGAGTAAAGCATTTTTCGGCTCTTGCGCCAGGTGCCGTCGAGAACAATCAAACGATACTGAGTCGCTGCGCTGCTTGCCGGCTGGATAAATGCTGGTGATTTTTCGATGCGCCCATCCTCAGAGGTATCTGGATACAGGAGCAGCGGCTGGATGGTCTTTCCCTTATTGCTGTTGTCGAAGGGGGAATACAGCAATGCCTCCAGCGTGTCTTCAGAAAACGCCTCGCCTGTGACCAGTCGACTGCCCGGTAAACTCAAATGCAGCAGGCGTGCGCTGCCTTTTGGATTGGCTGTCTCCAGCGGATGCTGTAAAAAGAGAACCTCAACCGCATGCTCCATTGGCGTGATCCAGCGACAGATGCATGTGTTCTGTGGTCGCAGGCATTGGTTACAGATGGCTCGTTTGGTAGACGTCATAGCGTACTTGTATTCAGAATGCCGAGAATCGCTTGGCCAACTTCTCTTTGCGGAAATGCTCCACAATGAAATCGACGAAGACGCGGGTTTTTGCAGGCAATAGTTTTTGTGCAGTGAAATAGAGAGATAGCGTGCCTATATCGACGTACCAATCCGGCATGACGCGTATCAGCTTCTTATTTTCCAGATAGTGCAACGCATTCGGCATTGAAATCAGCGCGATGCCCAATCCGAGTTGCGCTGCTTCACACGCCGCATCCGGATCGCTCATCGTCATGCGCGTACGCAGCAAGATCGGCATCTGTTCATTCGCATGATTGCGCAAAGGCCACGAACGGATACGTCCGGTTTGTGGCGAGCGGATCAGAATTCCATCGTGCTGCGACAAATCCTCAGGCACTTTTGGTATGGGTCTATCTGCAAAATAATGTGGGGCTGCAACAAGTACACCATGCGCGGGTGCCAGTGCGCGTGCAACCACGCCAGGCGGCAAATCGAAGCCGCCACCGATCGCCGCATCGAATCCTTCTGCCACCATATCGACGCGCCGATTATCGAAGTGCCAGTCCGGCACGATGGCAGGATAGCGTTGCAGGAAATCACTCAGCAAGGGAACGATGTAGGTACGGCCGAATCCTGTGCCCATGCTGATCTTCAAGGTACCCGCTGGCTGGCCGTCCGCGCTGGCCATATTGGCGACCGCCGATTGAATCGTCGCCAGACCACCACTGACTTCGGCCAGAAAGAGTTCACCGGCTTCGGTTAATTTCAGGCTGCGCGTGCTGCGCTGGAACAGGCGCACGCCCAGGTTGGATTCCAATTTCGCCACATTTTTACCCACCGCAGCAGATGTCAGGCTGAGGCGCCGTGCAGCTTCCGAAAAACTGCCTGCCTCGGCACTGCGGACAAAGCATTCGATACTGCTCATCGACTCCATGACGACTCCTTCATGCCAATTTGAACGGCTATTTGAAACTTTTAGTTTCAATAGAATATAAGAATTGCCATCTAGTAACAACATAATTGATGTCCGATACTGACTCCATCGTCACGCAATTCAACGCAGTCCAGCTTGGCGAAATTTGTTAAGACGTTCAGCTTGCGTATTGCAGCTAAATTAACCATACGGAGAATAATCATGTCGAACACAACACAGCAAACATTGGCAGGCAAAGTCGCTTTCGTTCAAGGCGGTTCACGCGGTATCGGCGCAGCCATCGTCAAACGCCTGGCACGCGACGGCGCATCAGTTGTATTCACTTATGTCAGCTCGCCGGACAAGGCAAATGAAGTTGTCTCTGCCGTTCAGCAAAGCGGCGGGCGCGCATTGGCTATCAAGGCGGACAGTAGCGATGCCGCAGCAGTAAAACAAGCAATCGATCAGGCTGCAGCAACCTTTGGGCGCATCGATATTCTGGTGAACAACGCTGGCGTATTGGCTTTAGGTCCGATTGAGGACTTCAAACTGGAAGATTTTGATCGTACCGTCGCAGTGAATGTACGCAGCGTGTTTGTTGCGACACAAGAAGCGCAACGTCATATGGGTAACGGCGGTCGCATTATCACGATCGGTAGCACGAACGCTGACCGCATGCCGTTCCAGGGCGCCGCCGCATATGCGATGAGCAAAGCGGCAATCGTCGGTTTGACCAAGGGGCTGGCGCGCGATCTCGGCCCGCGCGGGATTACGGTGAACAACGTACAGCCAGGGCCAGTCGATACCGATATGAATCCAGCTGACAGCGATTTTGCAGATAGCTTGAAAGGGTTGATGGCAGTGGGGCGCTATGGCAAAGCAGAAGAAATTGCCGCTTTCGTTGCGCATCTTGCGGGCCCTGAAGCTGGCTATATCACTGGTGCAAGTTTGACGATTGATGGTGGATTTTCGGCTTAAAAGCCTGACGCAACTGAAACAAAGCGGGCCTGCTTCACAGCAGGCCCGTTGCGTTGATATTAATCTGCGGACCACTATTGCAAGAGATGTGCAGTCCTTGGATATGTTTTAAAAGAAGAATGTCGCGTTCAGCAAGACCTGACGAGGATCGCCCAGTGCAACAACATTATTGTTCAAAGCACCGGGATAGTATTTTTTGTCGAACAGGTTTTTGACATTCAATGCCAGTTTGTATCCCTTGCCTACATAGTTGAGCGCAGCGTCTGCCAGGGTGTAACCGGGAAGGGTGTAGTTGTATGAATAGCCGCGCATGGCGCCGGAATAGCGGACGCCGGCACCTACGCTGACGCCATGCAGCGCAGCCTGGCGGAAGGTGTAGGTTCCCCACAAGGTAGCTGCATGACGCGGCACACTATTCAATGGTTTGCCTACATTGGCGGCGACGTTATCTTTGGTGACCTCGCTGTCGGTATAGGTGTAGCCGCCGATTAAGTTCCAGCCGTTACGCAGATCCATCGCCACGTCCGCTTCCACACCTTTGCTGTGCTGTTCGCCAATTTGCAGGTTGTAGCCGGTGTTGGCAGGATCGGATGCCGATACGTTTTGACGTTTCAAATCATAGACGGCAATACCTGATGTAAGCCGTCCGTCTTCGGATGCAAACTTCAAACCGATTTCACTTTGCTTGCCGGTCTCAGGTTTAAGTTGTTCGCCACTGATTTTGAGGCCGCTGATCGGTAAAAATGAATCTGCGTGGCTGATGTATGACGTCACACTCGATGAAATCTTAAACATCAAGGCACTGCTGGAGGTAGTGGCCAACGTATTTTGCGTTTGTGTTGTGGATGTATTGTTGTTAAGTGTTTCCAGCTTGCCGTCCTCGCGTCTGACCCCGAGCAACACACTCAGACGATCATTGAATTCAATGCGATCACGGAGGTAGAGTGCGGTCGACGAAAAGGTGGTGGTGTTGTCGTTCACCCAGTTTGCAGGGCAAGTGATAGTCGCACCATAGACGGGCTGATAGAGATCCAGTGCCGCAAGCGTACATGTGCTGGACTTGAAGCGATCCCTGTCCTGGGACAGATCGAGTCCGCCCATGACGCTGTGTTTCATACCAAGCAGATCGAGTTTCTTTTCGATATTCGTATCGAGTCCGATCACGCGGCTTTTTGAATCTTGCAGTGTGGCCGAGCGATTTTGCAGAAGCTGATTTGCTTGCAGGGTTCCGTTAAATACTGCGCGGCCTTGCATCGATTGTTCCTGCCAGCGGAAATTTTGCCGTAATTTCAAGTCGGGCGTGAAGCGGTGTTCCAAGGCATAACCGACGCGATATTGTTCCGATGTATAAGGACCAAATGCGCGTTCGCCGATAAAGCGATTCCACGGAATTTCACCGTTGACGTTGGGCAGGATAGTGCCGTAAGGCGACAGGCCTTGCTGGCGTATGTACTCATTGTAGTTATAGCTGGTTAATAGCGTGAAGTCGGTATCCGGGCCTACATCGAGTGTCAGCGACGGCGCGATCCAGCGATGTTTTTGATAGACGAAGTCTGTCGGATCGTCGCGATCGAGTACCAGGCCGTTAATACGGAACGCGCTCTTGCCGTTCTCCGAAATCGGTCGCCCTAGATCGAAAGTCGCTTGCTTGAAGTTATCACTACCTATTGTGACGCCGACTTCATTAAAGGCATCGCTACGCGGTTTTTTGCTGACCATATTGACCATGCCGCCAGGCTGCACCTTGCCAAACAAAATGGAGGCAGGACCTTTCAATACTTCTACACGCTCCATGCCGAACGGTTCTTGTGCGACCCATGCATTTTGAGAAACCGACAAGCCGTCCAGAAAAACCGATTCTGTCGCGCGCTGCCCGCGGATGATGAAGTCATCCCAGCCGCGTCGGCCAAAATTGCCGCTGACGACGCCGGTAACATTCCGCAGCGCATCTGTCAGCGTGACGGCTTGCTGGGAGTCGAGCAATTCGCGCGTCAGTACGGAAATCGATTGCGGGGTATCCAGCAAGCTGGCATCTGATTTTGTGCTGCCAACGGCTTTTTTGGCGGTAAAGCCTAGGTCACCGTCTTGCGCTGCTTCGACGATTACCGCGGGTAGGACCACGGGGTCTTGAGCGAGGTTGTTTTGTGCATGCGCCAGCGATACTGAAAATGGTAAAAACAAGGCTGCCACGGAGGCAGCAATGGTGTTTTGATTCAAGATGACCTCGATGAAAAGCGCGGCAAGCCGCAGCAAAGACTGTTGGCTGGCTATCGAGATAATCGATTGAATTGGCTGGCTGAATTAGGGATATCTGCGAATGCTCAACATTTCAAATGAGGAAACGCATCGAAACGATGTATTCGCAAAAGAGTACAAGGCATTAATGATAATGGTTCTTATTTGA
Organism: Herminiimonas aquatilis; assembly: GCF_042665175.1. Lineage (NCBI taxonomy): Bacteria > Pseudomonadati > Pseudomonadota > Betaproteobacteria > Burkholderiales > Oxalobacteraceae > Herminiimonas > Herminiimonas aquatilis. The sequence continues at coordinate 4,168 of NZ_JBHTCC010000005.1, read as the reverse complement.
AAATGAAAGAATTCTTTATAATTTATTGTCTAAATAACACATTGAAAGTCAAAACATACTGCCTATACTAAATCGCGTGGAGACCATCAAAGGAGTTGTCATGAGACACAGACTATATTATTTCCTGCCAGATATTGACAGTGCTCGGCGCAGCTTTGACGACATGTTGCTCAGTCGCATAGAGCAGCGCCATATACGTTTTATCTCCAGCACACCATTACCACCCGATATGCCAGAGGCGGGTTTCTTCCTGAAAACAGATGTATTGCACGGCGCTGCTGCGGGCATGATTGTCGGCGCGATTCTTGGCATGGTATTTGGCGCCTTGCTGATTGTGTATTACGAACTCGGTCAGGCGACAGTATTGGTGACGACGCTGATGGGTATCTTGTTTGGTGGCTGGGCATCCAGCATGGTGGCGGCGGCAGTACCGAATTCACAGTTGAAAGAGTTTTATCCTGATCTGGAAAAAGGTCGGATCTTGATGATCGTGGATGTGCCCGCAAGACGCGTACAAGAAATTGAAAAAATGTTAGCCGCACGTCATCCAGAATTGAAATTTGGTGGTGAAGAACCACATATGCCGGTTTTCCCCTGAGACGGAAACTTGAAATCAACGGGTAGTTCTTTGTTCGCTGTGCTGCGATGACCGAATGGTTGCCTGATGTTTAAGAAGTCGGCATTGCTTCTTTATGGAGGTTGTTATGGAACTTCACATGCATTCACATCGATGGGAACAACGCAGTCCTGACTGGACAGTAGCGGCTGTTTCCGGCTTTGCCGCAGGTGCAGTTTTAATGGTGCTGGAGTTGCTTTGGTCGACCGTTATCATGGGGGCTAGTCCTTGGGAAACCTCACATATGGTCGCTGCCATTGTGATGGGTCAAGATGTCTTGCAGTCCACTGATTTCAACCTGACAATTGTTGCGGTCGCATTGATTACCCACTACGTGCTCGGCGTAGTATTTGCGCTGATTCTTGCCACCGTTATGGCGTCGTTCCATTTTGATTCCAGTGTAGGCATGGCATTGTTGGTCGGGGCGATATTCGGGTTGCTGATATATCTGTTTAACTTCTACGGCATGGTGCGATTCTTCTCCTGGTTCAGTGAAATGCGCAGTTGGGCAACTGTCGTTGCACATGCGATATTCGGTATGGTCGTTGCCGCCATGTACTGGAAGCTGGAGCAGGCGGAAAAGTAAGGATGGTGCATCACAGCATCACTTGATCAACTGGTGACGAAAACAACGGCAGCCAACTGAAAGGTCGGCTGCCGTTTTCCATGATGAAAGGGGTTGGGCTAGCGGTCCAATTGACACTTCATTTTCGGAGCGGTCAATCCAGTTTTATTCTCATAAACCACTTAGAAAGGCACAATCTGTCTTGCCTTCTATTTTGTATTCGCGGCAATGCCGGGCGTTGCGGACAAACTGCCGGTCTCAGATGACCCACAAGCCTTTCACGCCGGTTTTCTAACGGGATGAGGGCACCTTGGTTCTTATGCTAGAAAAATCTTCGGCTGAATAACGTTGTCTAGGCCGGTTGTGCAACACTTCAGGCATCTCATACGGCAGGGTTACTGGCGGAAAATTTTAGGCCAGAGTCGGGATAAGTTTTTCCAGGGAAATTCCATTCAACAAGCAGAATTAAAACGATTGTTTCCCTCATGAAAACAATTGCTTTATTCTTTGCTGCTAAGCAGCATTATTTTCAAGTGGGCGTGAATTTTTTGCATGTGTATCGGTAAATATCGAATGCTATGATCGCCGAGACCGGCAAAACCGGTGCCTACCCATGTCCGGTTTTATCCCGAATCGGCGCCCAGCAAATATCTGCCTATCCAGCATTTGCAGCATTACTTTAGCCCTGACCGTGCTAGCGGCAAGGCATCATCCGGCTGGCCGGAGGCAGGACTCGCGTCTTTCTCCGGTCCTCGGCCTGACAATCTGAATAAGACATTACCTACCTATGAGCGCCATTTATCCTAGTGCCACACTCAGCGCACGCGAAACGCTGGAAAACAGCATCTACGCCAAAGTAACTCTGCGTTTGTTACCTTTTCTTTTTATCTGCTACGTCGCGGCTTATCTCGATCGCGTCAACGTAGGTTTTGCCAAATTGAACATGCTGAACGATCTGCAGTTCAGTGAAACCGTTTATGGTTTGGGTGCAGGTATTTTCTTCATCGGCTACTTCCTGTTTGAAGTGCCAAGCAACATCATCATGCACAAGGTGGGCGCGCGGGTCTGGATCGCACGCATCATGGTGACGTGGTCGGTGCTTTCTGCGGCCACCATGTTCGTCACGTCGCCGACCATGTTCTACGTGATTCGCTTCCTGCTCGGCGTCGCTGAAGCCGGCTTCTTCCCCGGCATCGTGCTGTACCTGACCTACTGGTTCCCGGCTTCGCGTCGTGGTCGCATGAACGCATTGTTCATGATCGGTATTCCGATTGCGGGTGTAGTCGGCGGGCCATTGTCCGGCTGGATCATGAATTATTTTGCCGGTGTTAACGGCTGGTACGGTTGGCAATGGCTGTTCTTGCTTGAAGCTATTCCTTCGTTGATCCTGGGTGTAGTCACATTCTTCTATTTGCCAAACAGCATACGTGCATCAACTTGGCTGGCTGAAGATGAGAAAAAACTCTTGGAAGAAAACATTGCCAAGGACGGCAGCGCAACGAAGTCGCACTCTGTGGCTGGCGTGTTCACCAATCCAAAAGTCTGGCTGATGGCAGCAATCTATTTCTGCTGCATGATGGGCTTGTACGGCATCAGCTTCTATCTGCCTACACTGGTGAAGGCATCGGGCGTCAAGGATGCACTGGACGTCGGTCTGCTGACGGCCATTCCCTATACGTGCGGCGTGATCGCTACGTTGCTGGTGGCGCGTAGTGCGGACCGTATGCGTGAACGTCGCTGGCACTTTGCGATTGCCAGTGCACTCGGCGGTCTGGGCCTGTTCCTGAGCACCGTGTATGGGAATAATGTCGTGCTGGCCTTGATGGCCTTGTCCCTGGGTACGGCCGGCATGCTGTCGACGATGCCTGTGTTCTGGACTTATCCAAGCGCCATTCTCAGCGGCGCAGCCGCAGCGGCGGGTATCGGTTTGATCAACTCGGTTGGTAATCTTGCCGGTTTTGTCAGCCCATCGATCGTGGGCTGGTTGAAAGACGTCACAGGTAGCACTAACGCTGGCATGTACTTTGTTGCTGGCGCTTTGATTATTGGCGCTGTGCTGGCATTGCTGCAACCGAAGTCACTGGTGAACAAGTAAAAAATAAGCAAACTGTTGGGTTAGCGTTCAGCACTTTAAATTAAGAAAGTCGATCCGACAGACCAAATAAACATCCCGCTTTTTAGCGGGATTTTTATATTGAACATCGTTTCGGTACCCGAAGTCCGCTTCCGACCCAAAGCTGACATTGAAAAGCTGGGACAAATGGAATTCATCTAATTAACAATGCCCGTTTGTCCTACATGGTATTGAGCATTACGATGCTTGCAGGCAACTGAGCGGCATGTAAAGGTGTTGCATGGAGGAAATATGGACAAGAAAATTACTGATATAAAACCAGCGCCGCAGAATCGTATAGTTACGGATAGCCAAAGGCTCGCTAGCTTCGATGAATGGATGGCCCATAAACGGCTTTGCCGTAAGATGTTCGAAGAAGCAGAACGGTCCTTGCGCGTCTCACGGGAAGATTATTTAGCTCAGCTCGAAACCGTTGTATCCATTCACAAGGGCATGGCTAAAGATTCGAATAAGTTTTAATACCCCAAGCTTTTCGGCTTGTTGAAGTGATAGGGCATATTCCAAAGATATCCCGTCGTCATAGGCAATTTGATAAATATACTGAATGTCCGCTATTGGCGGCGGTTTCAACCGGTGGATGCAACAGATTGATAAAACCGTTGAGCCGGTGTTTCGTAGTTTAAAGTTTTTCTCGGTCGTTCATTGAGTTGTCTGGCAACAGCATTCAATTGAGCCTGCGAGTAACCCGAGATATCCATTCCTTTCGGGAAGTACTGGCGCAGCAGACCGTTGGTATTTTCATTCGATCCGCGTTGCCACGGGCTTCGTGGATCGCAGAAATACACCTGGATATCTGTAGCCAGTGTGAAGCGCTTGTGGTCAGCTAGTTCTTTGCCGCGATCCCATGTCAGCG
>NZ_JBHTCC010000004.1:0-262601 GCF_042665175.1 Herminiimonas aquatilis | reverse complement strand
GATTACATCGAGATGTTCTACAACGTCAAACGACGTCATAATCATGCTGACCGGCTTTCGCCCGTCAACTATGAAAAGCAGTACTTCGAGAGGCTTGCGAGTGTCTAAGAAACTCGGGGCGATTCATTGCCACCAGATAGAGCAATCGCTAAAGTATTGTTACAGACGACTCTCACACTAGTGAACTGCGCTGTTGTCGCAAGGCTGCCATCACAGGCTGTAGCCAGCAGCAGATACCCATTAATACGATCTTTGTCTTTGATTGAAAAAGATTGGCCGGTCTTGGCCAACGCCCATAGTTTGCGTCCACCTTTCATGACGCCGGCAGTTTCCAATTCAAACCCAGAACGTGTCGTCAAATCTCTGTAGAACTCCAAGATCTCGTCAGGCTGCACGACCTGATATCGGTTCGAGACTACAGATAAGGCAGCTTTGGTGTCTGACCGATACAGGACCTTTTGGTCGCTGAACAACTGGATTTTTTCTGGGGCTCCTAACAAACCGGAGTTAAAACGGACTGGTGTTTCCATGATCTTGAAGTTCAGACCAGACTGATTGGCCCAAGTATCAAGAGGCTGGTTGGGAGTGAGTACATTACCTAAACCATGCCACGGGGTTTGTCCTGCATAAGCCATCGTTTCAATTTCGTGTGACATTGTGTTCCCAGCATAAAAAAGCCCATGCCATCGCAATCGACAGAGGTCGGCTGGATGGCATGGGCGGGTGTGAAAAAAAGAAGAAAAGGAGCTTGTTAAGCCGTTCGTAAATGACGCTTAACTTGTGACAGCAGATTTAGTGGGCGTTGAAGGTATGTCCGCAGTGATGACATTTATTGTTGAGCAGTAGAGTGTTGTCGATGATTTTTCCAACGGTAATGCCAGTGGCACAGCCTGCAGCAGCATTTGCTAATGCATCAAGTACAGCACCAGCGATACCGCCTAGGGCCGAGCCAACTGGGCCGCCAATCAATCCGATCGATGCACCAACGCGTGCTCCTCTTGCACTGCTAGCGATAGTGATACCGATGCCAGCAATTGCGCCGATTGCACAACCGGCCTTGGTAGCAAAATTCCTGATCTCGATTTGATGTGATCCACACTTTGGACAGGCTTCAAATGCGGAGTAGGGTGGAAAAGCCTCTATTGGCTCCTCGGGGTCGTGCGGGTAGAGCTGGGTGGTTTCCATGAAATTCCTTCATTGTGTTGAATGAACGCACTACAGAGAAAGACTGCCTGTAGCTCATAGAAGTGATATGTGAATGAAAATTTATATATTCGAATTGAATTAAACAGGCATTTGCATCTCAACAATGAAGAATCAATTATCTTTTTTAAATTCAACGACGTAAGCGCTCACGATTTATTGGAAGGACAAATGGATGAAGAGAAATTACATTTTCTCTATCTTGAAAGTTTTCTGATACCTGCTGAAACCGCCACTGAACATTTCTTTTCTTAGAGAGACGCGATGCCCATGGCTCAAAATTTCATCGTCATTGCCCACGTCGAGGATCCGGTTTGCGATTTGCGACAGATCAGGTCTGTTCGCTTTACTCAAAATGGTTCGGCAAGCGTTTGCAAACACGTCCTCGGATCGAAGAGGAGCGTCTAAAGAATTTATAAAAAGAGTCACTGACAGCTTTGTGACCACGCTCTCGTTGCCTTCGATAACATACGAGATGTTGTCCGGTATGAGCGGTTCTTTATTGATCGCATGCAGCCCTGAGCTCGCTTGCCAATCACCCCATGACTTCGGGCCATAGCTATTCATTGAAAGCTCTTGGTCAGCAAGATATGTCATCGCCGCGTAAGGACTCCAACCCGCCGATGGCTCGATAACCGGAGGTCGTCGCTCTCGTTGTTTCCGACGTTTCATTTCCGATAGAGAGTCCAAAACATCTTTCTTGCTTTCTAATGGAGGGAAAGCTCCTCTCTCTTGGGTCCATCGATTTAAAAAATCGACGTCGACTCCAAAAGCCAACACGGCCCGCCTTTTCGCGAAGCGACGCAACGCGTTGTCTTTGATCCAATTGTTTAAGCGCCGAAGACTAGCGTCGTATGAGGCATAGATGCTTACGCAGTAAGCAAAGGGAAGGTAGAGAAATGTCAGCAGAATGGGGACAATAAAATCCCGCATGTTTTCGAGGGAAAAAAAGGACCTCATGTCCTGAGCTGCTTGATAAAAACCGTTTGCGACCAGCGCGGATCCTATCAGTGCCAGCAACGTGTAACAGAATTTTTCGGCCGGCGCATGCTCAGGATTGAATTGCGCCACCACATACATGCCACCAATCGTGAATAAAAGCGGCAAAAGAAAGAACTCAACCCAAAGCGGAAATGTGTATAACTCCGTGATAAACGTTACGACAACGCCGAGCCGGAGCGCCTCTCTAATCGTGTCTGTAAAGAACGCTTTGCTATCGCCGGCGTTAATCACTTTAAACATCGACATAAACGCAAACGTCACAGACCAGAGAAGCGTTGTTTTAAGATTGTCTAATTGCCATAGAGACATGAAATGAAGAAGGCTAGCGGAAAGGAAAATCCAAAGCGCTGCCAAGATTAGGGACATCAACACAGTCGTTTGGCAAAGCGCTTTTACGACTCCGTAAACGCTAGGACGAATATTTTTGGAGAGTAAGCACGCCATCAACGCAATGCTCAGCCAAACCAACATCGAAATTTCTCGATTATTTAAATCCATACCCGTCTCTTTTCACATCGGGGCTCATTTTGAGAGCGACAGCAGGCTGATTACCATGCCGTCTTGGATTTTCATCGACTGCGAGCGCACTTGATAGCGAGAAGCGTCTCGGCTATTGAACCATCGAGATGCTTCCTCTAATTTATATCGTGTCCTCGCGTCTTCTGCTCCCCATAACAGGCCGAACGCTTCAGTGTCGTGATGAAGATCCTTGTTCAAATACAAGTCATCGGGAACGCTCGTGCTCTTAAAAAACCAAGCCAGGCCGCGCTGCCTATGGCAAACAATCCAGGCTGGGATGGTCGCTTTGCGAACCATCTTGATGGATGTAGCCGTCAAGCTAGCTTTGAACACGCTAGCGATTTTTTCCGCAGCGTCTATTGAGATCTGTTTGCCCGCCGCAATAGGAACAAATAAGTAGTCAGGCAGAATAAGTTGGCTCGCAAAATTGTTCGCCAGCGCTTCGCCGTCTTTTGCGGCATCGTTTTGAGGGCTAATGTCGTCTTTGGCGCACAAGAAACCGCCGCGTCCCTTGTCCAGTTGCCAGTGTCCCAGCTCGTGGGCCACGGAAAAGCGTTGGCGCGTTGGAATGCTTCTTGAGTTGACCGTGATGATGGCCTTTTCGCCAATGCCGACAAGCCGAGCTTCGCAGCCATCCAGTGGCTTGTGGTGGACGGTCGCCCCCAATCCGAACGCGATGACTTGCAAATCGATGTCCGCGGGATTGTCGATGCCGTAGCTCCAGAGAATGCGCTCCGCTGGGGAGAGCTTTGAAGCGTCAACGATCGTCATCGTCTTCTTTGATCTCGCCCATCTCCACTAGATCGTCCCAAAGGCCTGCCCAATCGGAGTCGGATTGGCTCTTCCCCTGCCTAAACGCCACGGCCAAATTAGGCTTTTGAGCAAACAGCCTTTGGAGCTTGTCTTTCATTACATCAAGAGTTGGACGAGAAATGTCCTTTTTGACTGAGATCTGCCGAGCCGTTTCCATCCGCTCCCGAGTTTGGATAAGAAGCTTGCGTTTTGATTCAGCGATAAGCCGTATCGCGTTTGAGCGCATTTCGTTTGCGATTTCCGCAGCGTTTAATCCATCCTCGTTGGCCTCTTTTAGGAGATTAGCGTCCGATAACGCGTCAAGCTCCTTATCAAATTGCCGTTCAAGAGCTTCGTACTTTGCTCTCGGATCGTTTTTGGCTAACTTGCTCATGCTTTCCTCCGTCCTGGGAACAGGCTGTCAGCGCCGCGCCGAAGCTTCTTTCTCGCCGATTCATACTTGGTTATCGTCAAGCCGTAATCCGCTTCCAGCTCGCGCGGTGGAATCTTGTCTTCAATCGCCATTATCACTAGCGTCACCGCTTCATCATTTTTAAAATGGTTTTCTATCAATTCCAAATCCGCCGCCATTCTTCTTCGGGCCTCTTCGTCAATTAAAACATTGTCAACGGCCAGATCGGAATCCCCAAAGCCATCCATCAAATCAGACTCTTGTTCATCATTGACGCTGGCGGAGTCATTCGCCAAGTGCTCCAAATCTTGCCTGATGAGATTTCGATACCCGTCCGCGATGCTTCGCATGGTCATTAAAATGAAAGCCTCGAATTTCACATGGCTAGGCCATTTGCGGTCGCCTTCGAGCACTCTTAGTACGGCTTCGTTAAAAAGCTCCTGAGGGTCGGCTAATCCAGTTCCGCGCAATCGGATGGCGGCGCGTCGATACAGACGGAATAAATCGGCGTCTGTTAGGCGCGAGAGCGCCTCCTCAATTCGTATAGCTATAGGCGCCGCGGCGCATTCAATGCTCAAAGTGCTCCTCCCTGTGGGGCCTTATTTTTATATACGGACAACCGCTAATAACCGGACATTTTGGCCTATGTGTCCGGTTTTTTTATCTTTGCAGTATATATAAGTGAACGCTTTTGTTCGGTCTTGTAAAGGAAATTTGATGAGCGAGAAACGTAATCAGCATGTCGTTCCATATAAGGACGGCTGGGCGGTCAAGGGCGCGGGGGCTGAACGCGCTACGGCCACTTTCACGACTAAGCAGCCGGCGGTGGACAAAGCGCGGGAAATTTCTCGCAATCAGGGAACCGAATTGCTAGTGCACGGCAAGACGGGGCAAATTCAATCGAAGGACAGCCATGGCAAAGATGGCTTTCCACCGAAGGGATGATGCAAAATAGGCGATTCCGCTTTTTTTAGCGACCGAGAGACGCCAGGGTCAGCGATGGCCCTGGCGTTTCATTAAAATCAACGCGCTTTCAAACTTATGAAACCGACCCACCAACCTTATTCAATTGACGACAGCGACGATCGGATGCGCGAAATTCTGAGCGCGACGGATCAATCCTTTGGCGAAAGCGAATCGATTCCCAACGCGGAGAGGCTGACCTATGACAATGGCTTTTACGTGCATTGCGCCGCGTTGTTCGTGGATATTCGGGGCAGCTCCAAATTGGTTGAAAAACACACTAACCCGGTGCTGGGCAAGATTTACAGGGCGTATCTGTCAGAGTGCGTCGCAGTGATGAATCAGGACGAAAATTGCGGCGAGATTTTTATACAAGGCGATTGCGTCGGAGGTGTTTTCCACGCGCCATTCAAGGAGAACATTGACTCAGCTTTCGCAACAGCGGCGCGCCTCAACAGCGTGATCAGCCAACTGAATTGGCGACTTTCTCAACGCGGGTATAGCGATCTGCGCTGCGGGATTGGTTTGTCTTACGGTCGCGCGCTAATGATTAAGGCGGGCTACAAAGGCTCCGGCATTAACGATGTGGTCTGGATGGGCAATGTGGTTAACGAAGCAGCTAAGTTGTGCCATCAAGGAAATCGCGGCGAGCGTCTTCCACTCCAAATTTCCCAGATCGCGTATCAGAACTTAAACGATCACAACAAGAGCCTACTGCAGCCGGTCAGAGACGGGCTGAATTTGGTGTGGGACCCGATCATTCACTATGAAGGGAACATCGTTGATTCAAGCATTGAGAGTTGGTCAAAAGAGAAGCAGAAAACGGAACTGGCTGATAAATCAAAACGTGAATCAGATGAAGCTTTGGCGTTGCTGCTAGGCGCAGTGTTTAAAAAATGAAAAGAGATAAACATGCTTGAACGATTGAGCGGTGAAAAAGGAATGCGTCTTCGCATCGAGGCGTTCTCGTCTCAAAAAATTGTGGCCGCGAACGCTGCGTTAGCGGAGGAACTCAGTCAACGCGCTGAATTGATGACTGTCGCAAGCGGGTCCACCTTGATTGAACAAGGAGACGCTGACAATGACGTCTACTTCGTTCTTACTGGCCTGTTTAATATCATGGTGAATGGAAAGTTGGTTCAGCGACGAGGCCCGACCGACACGGTCGGTGAAATGGCGGCTGTTGAACCCACGTTGCGTCGTTCGGCCACCGTGATCGCCGCAGAGGATTCAGTGGTCGCCAAACTTAGCGAAACGGATCTATCGGACATCGCTTCGCGTTTCCCCCAAGTATGGCGCTATTTGGCGAAAGAACTGGCCAAGCGATTGACCCAGCGCAATGCTCTCGTCAATGGCTTTCGAGACAAAATCAGGGTGTTCATTATTTCTTCTGCGGAAGCGTTGCCAATCGCTCGCGAGATACAAAGCGCCTTTGAGCATGATCCGTTCACGACGGTGGTTTGGACTGATGGCGTATTCCGAATTGCGAATTACACCCTTCAAAGTTTGGAGGACGAGGTTGATCAATCTGATTTTGCGATCGCAATTGCTCATCCAGATGACACAACAACTTGCAGAGGAGAGGACTGGCCGTCTGCGCGCGACAACGTAATTTTTGAGCTTGGGCTTTTCATGGGAAGGCTTGGACGGCAACGAGCGATTCTCATGGAGCCGCGCGGCGAGAAAGTGAAGCTTCCAAGCGACCTCGCGGGAGTGACAACCGTCCCGTATCGCTATGAAAAGGGATCAGATACCTCGGCATTAATGGCGCCCGCGTCTAATGCTCTGCGCAAACATATTCTTGCGCTAGGCGCAAACAACTAAGGCAGATTCATGAGCTTAAAAGACGACCTTAATAGCGAAGTTAATAAAATTTTTAAGTCGCAGTGGGCCACGCGTGATGGCAAGGTTGTTCCTGTGGACGAGGCGCTTGGGTTGGGCAACGACGCGATCAAGATCAATGCGACAGTGCTCTATGCAGATTTGGCGGATTCCACAGTGCTGGTTGATTCTTATCCTGCGGCGTTCGCCGCCGAGGTCTACAAGACGTTCTTGCACTGCGCCGCAAAGATTATCCGATCAAACGGGGGCGTCATTACCGCTTATGACGGTGATCGTATTATGGCTGTCTATATTGAGAGCAATAAGAACAGCGCCGCGGCTCAGACCGCCATGCAGCTTCACTGGGCCACTAGAAACGTTGTCCAGCCTGCATTAAAAAATCAATACCCCAATACCGATTTCAAACTCAAACACGTTGTTGGGATTGATACCAGCGACCTTTTTGTAGCTCGGACAGGCATTCGTGGCAGTAATGATCTTGTGTGGGTTGGTCGAGCAGCTAACTATGCAGCCAAATTATCCGCGCTTTCTGATGCCTATTCCAAATACATTACCAAAGAAGTGTATGACCGATTGAATGACGCGTCCAAGCTGGCGAATGGTGTGAACATGTGGGAAGCCGTTAGATGGAGCGAATTTGACAATCGCGTTATTTACCGATCATCGTGGGAATGGCCTATTTCTTAAGCAAATTTTAAACAAAAATAACATTCATTTTTAAGAGGCTAGCGTGCGGCAGAATTTTAATTCTTTCTTTGGGTTTGAAGCGGGTTCCGCGTTGAAACAACTACACAGCCAAATGAGCGGACATGCCCAGCTTCTTGACGCCTTGGCACCCTCAATTAAGTTGGCAAATCAACTTTCCATGCATTCGGATCAGTTGCGTGCAGTCAGAGGGCTTAATTTTGCTGGAGTTGATTTCGCTAAGATGTCGAAGGTCATGAGTCCAGTGCATGAACTCAGGTTCTTGACAGAGATGAACAAGTCGATCGAGAAAATGAATTCTTTTTACAATCCAACTTTGCCGTTAGGGTTGTTAAGAACCATGGAAGAGCAAAACGCCAGCATGCGCGCGGCAGGTATTGCCGCAGGCTCTTCGTTGGGTTTGATTAGGGCATCATTTAAACGAAATAAAGAATTCCTAGAGAGGATCGGGGCGATCGCTAAGCCCTTTGCGGGCCTTGATAAGATTCTGCGTCTGAATACCGATTATGCGAAGGCTGCGTCAGCAATGGCATCTTCGTTGGCATGGTCAAAACACTTTGAGTTGCCGGTTATTGACCATGCCACTGCAGCGGCGATTGGTCAAATGTGGGGCGAGGGCGGGGTGCAGAAACAGCTTCAAGAATTTGGCATTGATTACGATAGCTTTGTTTCGGAGAGCTCCGCTGACACAAATATGTCTAGCAAGGCATTTCCACCTTCTGCCTCGCTGCTTTCTGCTCCTAATGTTTTAAGCATTATTCAAATTATCTTAACGGTGCTGATTTTTCTTTGGCAGCAGAGCGAGTCCGCTGAAAGCAGCAAAGAAATTGCGGGTGAGATTCGCGACGGCTTTGCCAAACATGACGAGCGCATGCGGGCGTTAGAAAAAATTTTAGAGCACGCGTTAAGCGCTCAGCAACCTCAAGAGCGAGGCGAGGTGGTTTACGTCGTGAAGTCGAGAGCCGCGTCAATTCGCGAGACTCCGCAAAATGGGTCTAAGATATTGGCGGAAGTTTTTTCCAATCAAGTAGTTACTCTGATTGATGAGCGAGGCAAGTGGATCCAGGTTGAGTATTTCGATTGGATCCATCAGGAGATGCGACAAGGCTGGGTGTTGAGAAAATATTTTGCTCGGACTGGAAAATCTGAAAAGAAAAATCCAGATGACATTGCGAATGAAAGATGAAATTGGGCGCCTCCAATCCTTCACCTGAAATTTCAAATAGGAATATTTTGAAGATATTTGACATTGATACCTCAACGGTTGGCAGTGGACGTGTGTTTCCTGACCACATCGAAAAAATGGATTGCATTGGTTATCATGGGACGGCTTCTTGTTATTCCGTTCAAATTGAGTCCGATGGCTTTTCGATAAGTAAGCCATTGCCGATGGCAGATTTGGATCTTGTGATCGATTTGGCTCGGAAAACGGGTGTGAATTGGGAGAGCGTAGCGGGATTCAAGCAGTTGGAATCAATCAGCTTCTCTCCGATTTCTGAACTAGCGCTAAGTTATTCAAGTCCCAAATCATTGGGTGGGCAGGGGGGCGGATATGTCTATGACACTGTCACTCAGATTCTTGGGGCGGAGGTTGCACGGCTCTCCTCGGGTGAGACGCAGAGTCTAATGGGCATAAAAGGAAAAATCGATGTTATTCGTTCGAGCCAGCCAGTAATCTACGCCGTTGATCTTAATGGTTTAACGAAGGCTCAATTTCAGAGCGCAACCGCAGCCATACATGTATACGAAAGTATTCCCGTGAACAGGATCATTGCAAAGCTATGTGTTTCGAACCCAGTTGATTACGAGTTGATTGATGCCAAAAAACATAGGGAAAGTCTGCGTGATTTATTTCGTTCGAATGCCTCAAATTTATTAAAATCGTGCTGCTTAGGGAATTCCCCGATATAGATCTGTTTAAATCATGTATGGCTGTTATACAAGAGGTGCTTTGGAAAAACGACGCAGCATCTAGCGACGTGGTGGAGACGGCGGCCCAGAAATTTTTTGTCATCGCTCAAGAATGCCAAGGCTTTTTCAAGCAGGGGAGGTGTAATTGAGTTCGGAACTTGACATCCATAACACGATTCAAGCAGGGCAGCGTAATCAGGAAGCTAAGCAGCTAATCCATAACTGGTGTGGACATGCCCGTGTGGAGAAGTTCGGTGGTACTGGCCTTATCGAGATCGAAACTGGTTTACCCATCGGGCATCACTTTATGGCATGCGATCATGCCCACAATGGTGGGATGGCTACATGGCTCCTCGAACAGGCAGCGATTCATTTTCATGACAGCAATTGCGTCGGATGCGAAAAGCGGCAGCCTATCCGGCTGCCCAACATTTCAAAGTTTATTGCACAACGGGATGCTGATGCCGAGCGCGCTCGAGTTCGCGAGGAGGAATTGCAACGACAGCACCAACTCGCTTTTGATTCCCGATGTTCTGCGAGGGCGGTACTCCGCTCAACATCCTCGGTCGCAGTTGCGACGTTTGTGGACGATCTGCAGACTTTAGATACGGTGCGTGACGATGCGAGCGCTCAGAGACTGATCGAGAGTGTGCGTTTGGCCCCTGAACTGCTAACAGTGGCGGTGACCGAGCATTTATTCTCTCTTTTAGAAAATGGTGAACACTGGTTCGACGAAGTGGGTCTTGTAGTTTTGGGAATATCTCCTTTGGATCCAGTGCGGCTAGCGGGTTGTGCAATGCGGTGTCTATCGGAAGGCAGAGTTCTTGATCTTGCCGCGGAAGTCGCCGCAAATCAGGTATCACATGTGAAGATGGAAGACGTACGCAACGCAGTACGAGGCTTGGCGCTTGTGGCGTGTCCCCCTCGCTCGTCTTCTCATTTCGACGATCCCAGGTCGGAGAATCCCATTCCGCTTCATCAGATTTTCAAACATTATCCCGAGCAGACCGCCTTAGGCATTGAAAACCTGCTTTCTGAGCGACATCCTTTCCGCGTAAGAATAGGTGCAAGTGCTGTTGTTGCACTTGCGTCTGAGTATCCGAATTTGCCAGTGAGCTTGTGTCGGTCGCTCACCACTAGACTTGCTAGAGCCGATGTCTTGATTGACGTAGAAAGTGAATCCGAGCTCCGCTATGTCGTTCATGATCTGACCCAGGCATTGATCTGTGCCTTTACATCCGATCCGAATAGCACGGATATCGAGCTTATGCGCTACTTCGAAGGAGCGTCAAAAGATGGAGAGGCGCGATTGAGTGGTGTCTACGAGAAGATCATTCGTGAGGCGAGTGGAAGCTACGGGAATGATCGGGAAATCGCATCACTAGATGTTTATCGAGTAGCGCTACGAAGATTTGTAACCTTGGCTGGAGTTTCTAATAATGAAGGCGTAGTCCGAGGCATATTGGAGGCGTTGCGTGGTGATCCGGGTCGTCTTGCAGCACTAGCCCGTGAGCAGATGGACATGTTACTGGGTGCGGCTGCACTGGCGGATTCCAGATTGGAGGCTTCTAAGAAACGCTCGCCACTTGTCACTTCTCCAGATCTATTAGATGAAATAGACCAAGAAACTCGCCAATCGCAATTTCGTTCCCTTCGTGCTTCGTTTGCCCGTTGGGCGATTCATGGGGCGGCTATGGATTCAAGTGGTTTAGCTGTTTTTACAGATTTTCTTGCTAGGTCGAATGCGCTGAGCGAAGGGTTCAAGGCCGCAATCGTCGAAGAGCTTCCTCCTTTAATGGAGACGGGAATAGGGCTGAGCGCGGTGCTTCCTTTCTTGTATACCACTATGGTTGGTGAATCGAACTTGGGCAGAGCAGCTGCCGCCACGGCGATCGGGGAAATAGGATCACGCCGTCTCGCAGAGTTGCCTAATATGGTCGGAGAGGCTTTCCTGCTGATGCTTTCAGATCCCTATGTGATCGTACATAAGTCTGCTGTTCGCGCGCTTAGACAGGTGAGACTTCCTGACGAATTTCATGAACAAGTTTCTCTTGCGTTAGGTCGGTTGGTAATTGTCTATCGCGGCGATAAAGATCAAGAGTTTTTGCTCACGTGTATGGATGCATATACTTCGGCGGAGCGAGATAACGATCAATTCAAGACGGAAGCAGGTAAGGTATTTATCGCGATCTTGCATAAAGTCAAACCTGATTTGCTCGTGAGACAAGGACATCGATGGTTATTAAATCGTCTTGTAGAAGTAGAAGGATACGCGGAGCTTGTGCTTGGTTTATTTGAACATTGCGACAGCGATTATGAGATGGAGCGGGTACTGGATTTAGTACGTGGCATTCCGATTAACACTGTTGGGCAACATATTTCATCGATCAAAAAGACTGTAGCAGGTGATCCATTGGACCCAATGGTGATTGGGACCTTTCTAGAAGTGCTCACACGTGATGGCGAGTGGGATGCAGCACTTTACATCGCTCAATCCCAACTGAATGCCATCCCAGACAATATCCGCATGCGAGTACGCTGGCTTCTGGCCATACAACAACATTGTCAGACCGAGTTTGAACTCTTGATTGACCAAGGGAAGATTGAGGAAGCTCTTTCCATTGGAAAGAGCTGGGACGCTGCATTAGCAGAAATTAACGAAATTCATAAACAGAATGAGAAAACAGACCCTTTCAGATTCATTTCCCAGACGCCGTGAGATAGTTGAAGCCCTGTGGGCGATCTCCAGAGAAGAGCCTTCGTCCCACGATCTAAAGAAAATCGCTATCGATCTGGATTCCCTCTCCCTATGCTTTTCCAGTACTGCTGCTGCCAACTCCTTTGCAGCGCTTGCCGGATTGGCTCGTATTATCGACGCCTTGGTGCAGTGGCGTGCGGCTGTTCTGGAAGCACTTCCAGATGCCGAGAGGTTCCTTCGGAGTGCGCGTGAGCGCCACACACTTTGGTTGACTGAATACCAGAGCAAGCCGGCAGTGGAGGGATTGATTGCTGCAGCAAATCTCATTCCTAGTATTTCATCCATTTCGGAAGTTGCATCGATTGCGCAGTCGGTAGTGAAGGTTCCGCTCCCATTGGGAATTTTCGAAGTAGAGGGGCGGCCATCATGGATCCCAGAAGTTCATGGACCTGAACGGCCAAAAGAGGAACCAGTTGAGCTGACCGTAGCGTTTTTGAAGTTTCAGATTGACGGCCGACCGACGATTGAACTACAACATCTTGCCCCTGGTGAAGTGCATGATTTAGAGATTGAAGTTCGTGTCTCCCGCTGGCCTACTGAACAGGAGGAATTGCGCTTGACTCCAATATCGGTCGAGCCAAAGAGCACCTACGACTTTCCAACATTCAGTTTTACCAGACCTAGCGGTGATGCTCCGTACACCATGCACCAGCGCGGACGTGCCATCGTTCTTCTGCCCCAAGGTATGCATGCCAGACCATTTGAATTCAAGTACATGGCTGAGTTTTTGCCAGAGAGAGGGGAGCAGCCGGTGGCGATTGTCGGCCACCGTACATTATTGATCGAAGGGACGGATGTTTCGAAGTTCCAGGTGTGTGGGTATCCAGTCTTGGATCGGAGACTATTTGAAATCCGTGATGCCCTTCGACGCAGAGGTGGCGTCGCGCAGGAAGAGACGACAGATACTCTTCTTTTGCTGGCACCATTATGCAATCTAGCCGGCAGGGCAGTACAGGACGCTGAATTCTCTGGGAAATGGAATGAAGCGGATTTTCAGACTCATGTTAGATCAGAATTGCGACGCAATGCTTTGATCGGTTCCCAGCTTGATGAGCATGCTTATGGAGGTGGTGGTATTACAGACCTCTCCTTGCACGGAATTCCGATTGAGCTCAAAGCGCTGAGTAGCTTGATTACTACGGTGGACGAATGCGAGAGGTACTTTGCTCAAACGGCAAGTTACGCTGTAGCAAAGGGAAAGCGTACAGCGATTTTATGTGTCCTTGACTTCAGTGAAAAAAATACGTCATCTCGTTCACTTGACAGTTTGCTTGATCTTCGTGTGCACGCCGACAGCGGGGTAGCAATCTGCGTACTTGTTATCCAAGGTAATCTAGCTAAACCTAGCGCGCTGTCACGTTAGCTAGTAATTTCAGACATCTTAATTGCCATGCATGCCCCTGATATTGCAGTGTTGATTTCATCGAAAACTGCCCCCATGTTTAGAGCACAATCCTACTTGCCAAAGTGAATTGGAAATTGGAGTGATTGATCTGGCACGACTTGTACACATTGGGATTTGAAGGGCGTGGATCGGGCTGCTGGAAGGTGAATCAGTACAGATTCAATTCTGCGAGAAAATCAACACAGACTTGGATTATTGAAGGTTCTAACGACTAAAGCCACGCCTCCTGTTCCGCCTTACGTCCTTCTCGCATCATCGCCTCACACAAAGCACGCAAGGTCGGCTCAAGATTTTCCTTTGCGAGCAGGAAGCTAAGTAAGCGCCGGTCATGATCATTCAATGGCCAACGTTGAAGAGTCGCTTCCCACTGCTCGACACCCATCAGGTGTGGCTCCCAAGTAGAACCCTGTTTTTCCCAAAGCTGCCCGACACCACAAGCGATATCGACACCAGCTGGATCTGCGTCGGCGCTGATCCATGCAGTAGCAGGGGCCAAGCGTAGCAAGTTGGACATTGCGAGCATCCAAGCATGAGAAGGGCGACCTGGCATCCAGATGAGTACGACTCCCTTTTTGATCTGTCCCGCCTGCTTCTCAAAACTGGCACGATTCTCAATGAGCCACCATCGCTCAAGTGAGCTTACGGTGTCGAGCTTTTGTAAATCATCCAAAGGCAAACCCAAACAATGCAGCGGGGCTAGGTCAACCTTATGCTTGCCCCAGATCAGTTCAATGTCTCCAGCTAACCAAGCGACTTGAGCAAAACGGGCAATGCCTAGTCGTTCTAGATCGAATGTCGATTCCAGCCAATGCCATTCCGCAGCGCTCAACGACTTGGTCGTGTCGCGGGCATGCAAGGCAAAATTGCGACGTGATCCTTGTTGCTGGTTGTCGTGCCAAGAGGCGACAGCCTTCAGCAGGGACAGCCGGCTGTCCAAAACTTCCAGACGTAACATTTTGTCTTGTTCCAACTCCGTCACACTACGTGACAACTCGTCGAGTAAATCAGGATCTAAAACCGACGTTGTCGTTGTAATGCGCCTAGCGTCTAACCATTCAACTATTTCGGTAATTTTTGCCTGACGTGCCTGCAAGCGCTGACTTGCGTTGGACAAACCCAATAAGTTTTGTAGTCGGAGCAAATCGCGCCATGTGACCGACTCCCATAACCAATTGCCACCGGTAAGTTGCTCCCGCCGCGTTATCCATCCGTTAACCAGCAGTTTGTCGCAGAGATGCTCCGCTTTCTCGATAGTGATACCGCTGGTTTGCGCTTCTTTCAACAATGCCGCACGTGTACGTGTTTGCGCATCGCTACGTGCCCAACGTAACAACGCTGTTTTATGCTCGGCATCGAGTAAAGGCAACGTCAGCGGTACAGCATTACGCGAGCATAAGTCGCGTGCATTGCGGCCCTTTGGAAGGAGGAGCAATTCTTGCATAGCCTGTCCGCTTAAGCCGCGCCTGGGCGGCGCTGCAAGACACCGATCGGCGGCGCCCAACGTGCATCTCTTAGTTTTTTGGATGTGACCAACGTGATGTCGGCGGGCTCGAATACTTCTACGTTGTGCGTGATCGGCGTGGTCAGCACATATTGCGCTTTTGTGGATTTGAGGAAGTGTCCGACCAGTTGAATATTACGCACGTCAAGATGTGCAAACGGCTCATCAATAAACACAAATCCGCCAGGGACATCCTCATCCTTGAGTAATCCTACAAGCAGAATCAAGGACTTGATGACTTGCTGCCCACCGGAGGCTTCGCCATCGTTCAATCCAATGTCGCCCTTGCCATCAAAATTGAAACTGACTTTGAGCTCAGCGTGGCGCAGCACGTCGTCGTCATTGTCCAGATGCGGCAAATCAGCACTGACTTCCACGCCAGCCAGCAAACCTAACTCAACAATATTTTTGCGATAGCGGCGGATGGTGGCACGCAGAACGTCGATATAACGCTCTCTAGCGTTGTCAACCGCCACGGCTGCCGCAGAGTTGCTTGACTTACGGGAGTCAAGGTCGCTACGCTGTTTGCTTACCGTTCCTCCCATCAGCGCTTGTTTTTCTAAGACAGTGGAATCGGTTTCCCACGTTCCGCTTTGTAAATCGGTCTCTACCGACTTCATACGTAGTTCAGCTTGTTTGGAGTTACTGTAGGTAACGTTGAGAGCCGCTATCGCAGAAGTAGTAATCCATCTTGAAGGAAACTTCCGCTTCTGTGCAGATGACGCGGTAGCCTTGGTACGTTGTTCTTCGTAACGGCCACGCCACTCTCGCTCTTGACGTTCTATTTCCCCCTCGCTTTCGCGTAACTGCTTTTGCAGTCCCGCGTAGCTGGTAGCGGAGTTGGTTTGAATTACCAATGCGCTGGAATATTCGTGATCCAGGTTTTGCCAGCGTTCACTCGCGGCAGCGCGAGCTTGTTTCAGCGCAGGCAACTGTCTGCGTCCAAGTTCAAACTCTTCACTACGGTTTGCCAATTCTTCAGCAGCACGATGCCCTTTAGTCGCATCGACAGCAGCGGCAAGCTGGCGCTTGACAGCATTTTCTTCCAGCGCCACTTCAGTGAGTTCCTTGTCCAGTGCGTTGAGTCGTTTTTCGATTGATGCTTTGCGGGAGGTGAGGGCGGCGGCACCGAACTGATAATCGCCTGCGTCGCTCCACACACTACGTCCGCCGCGGCCATCGCGCAAATATGCACGCGGAGTGATCCACTCTCCACCTCGTTTCGCACCTTCTTCCGTATCAGCGACACGCCGAATTTGAGCCAATTGCTTTAACAGCCAAGACGGTATCTTGGCGGAGAAGTTGAGTACCGCTAGCAGGCTATCTGCAGGTGGAGACGTTGGGACCAGTACAGCATCGGTGAGAACATAATGTCTGTAACGTTCACGTTCAGCAATCGCCATGGCGCGTGCCTCATCGGCTGGATCGTTTAATACGACGATCCAACGCGAGGACCGTAAAACACCCTCGGCCGCTGCGCGCCAAGTATCGTCAGTGATCTCGATGACATTGGCCAAGAAGTGGTGGCCAATTTTTTCTTGGTGGAGCATGCGCTCAAATTTTTGGACATCGTTCGGTGGCGGTGCGTGGCGCTGTCCTTGTAAGAGATCCCAAGCGAGTTGCGCATCTTTTCGCTGACTTTCTAAATTGCGCCACTGGTCAGACAGATCTGCTTTTTTCTTCTCTAACTCCTGGACAAGCGCTGAGAGCTGCGCCGCGTCGCCCTCGACTGCTGCCAAGGACAACAATTCATCGGCGTGACGGACAAGTTCTTCAATTGGACGTTCGGCATCTCGTGCCTGGGTTTGGGCTGCCTGCGCGCGGGTTCTGGCAGTGTCCAACTCGCGTACTTTGTTGGAGGCAGCCTGACTCTCTTCGAACAAGCGAAGCAGTCGCGTATTGTCCTCGGCACGTTGTTGCCGCTGCGAACTGGCGTGCAGGCGTTGTCGATGTAGTTCGCGCAGGCGAGTGGCGGTAGCCTGCCGCTCCTCGTGCCAATTCAGGACGGGAATTACTTCGGTCGCAAGCAATTCTCGCTCGCCCAACTTTATTTGATATTGGCGATAGAGGTTAACGCGTGCGTCCAGTGCGGACAGTTGGGCCTCGCAGTGAGTGAGTTCACGCTCTGCGGCCTCCACCTCTGCTGTCAATTCTCTCTGATGACGGCGTGCCTCTTCATAGCGGTCCAAGACTTCCTGATCTCCGAACACCTCAAATACTAAACGTAGCAATTCCTTGGGTGAGAATTCGCACAGCCTGTCGGTTTGACCCTGCTCTAGCGCTAGCACCCGAGCAATCGCACGCGAAAGCCCCGCACCTTCAAGACGTTTGCGCCAATGTTCCACGCCCAGCCATTCTTTATCGGGGGTAGCTGCCAAGGTCTCAATCGAGACATCGCCGTCACTCATCGTGTAGCGCCGTTGCCAGTCGCCTCCATTACGTTCAATGCGACAAGCCAAGGTGACTTGATCACCGTATAAAAGATTGCGTGCAAAAGGGCGTGTCGACGTTTGTCGAGAGTGGGGACGGTTGTCAACAGTGGCGCGTAGCCAGGTCGTGTCGGAGTTGGCGTGGCGCGCGTAGGTTTTATAGCTGCGGCCCCCAGAACAATCCAGTCCGAGAAGTGTGCGCATGGCGTCGAGCAACGTGGTCTTGCCCGAACCGTTGGGTCCGGCCACCGTGATGATGGCGCCGTCTAGCGGTAATGTCAGACGCTCGCAATAATCCCAGTGGAGCAGTTCAATTGATTGCAGGTGAAACATCAAGCGCCTCTTTCTTCATCTTGTACTTGGGGCACTTCTGCCTCTTGGCTTCTTACTCGCGTCAACACATCTCCCAGCGCACCGTCGAGGATGCGCGGAGCTAAAGTATCGTAGTCGAGTAAAAGATCTAACAGCGGTCCTTCGACAATGTCGTCGCCGCGGCGAAGAATGAAACCGTTTGCTTCAAGTCGTTTGAGATTGCCATCCATGCGCATTTTCTTGCCTAATTGCGTACCGAAATCGGCCAGTAACGCCTTGTACGAAGCAACGGGACTGACCGCCGCAGCACTTGGCATGGGTTTGTCACTGCTGAACATCTCGTCCTGTATATCGCCATTAGCCGTTGTGGCGCGAATGGATTGCCGTTCGCGCTTAGGAAGCACGATCAGTGACCACAACACGACCAATAACGAAACCGCATCGCGTGGCAGTTCAAGATTGTTGTTGGCATCGAGTCCTGCCTCGCCAAACACGGCCGTTTCAGCATTGCGTAAAAGAGCAACGCAGATATGGTCTGCGTAGATGTTATCTACTAACCGCAGACCTACTTGTGCCAAACGCTCCTGTACGGCCTGCCACATGTCGGCTTCAATCAGAGCGCGACGTACACGGGGATGTTTGCGAGGTAACCATCGGCGTGCCAATAACTCGGCTGCCAACAATGCGGCATCGTCAATTACTTCATTCATTGGATTCTCTTGAAATATCAGGATGTAGTGCGCCGAGACTCAGGGCAAAAACACTAGGGTCGTCAACCCGTTCAACAGCTGGAAGAAAACTAGCTTGCCAAGGCAAGCGTGCCAAATCACCGGTCTGACCTTTTAAGGTTCGCGATTGATGATCGCCCAGCAAAGGCAATAATTGCATGCGATAAGCAGCCTGAGAAAAGCGACCGCCAAGCACCACCTCTTGCAATGGCAAAGAATTCGCAGTCTCGCCTTCAGGCAGCGCACCTAAACGAGTTAGCTGCGCTATTAATTCGTCTAACTCAACTGGCATGCTGAGGACTTCAACCTCTCCAGCCGCAGCTTGTGACGGAGGCGGCAGTCCTTCAGAGCGTCTTGGGTTTGGTCTATCGCGCTCAAATTCTCCCTCGGCCACGTCCACCAATTCATGGCCGCTCACGAAGATCGGCTGAACGCCAATAGAAAGTGAGTCGCCCAATAACGTTGGCAAAGAAGAATAAGACTGCAGCCATTGTCGAACGTCTGAACTCGTCACGCCCGTACTGCCTAGCGTTACCCTCTGACGGTCAGCCTGTTGCAGTGCGCGTGTGAACTGGCTGGCCATGGACAGCAAACGTGCTTGCCCATTACCCAATGCTCTAGCTTCACGCTCTAAGCGCGCATCGCCATGCTCACTACGAATTAATGCCGTAAGCGCTTCGCCGGCACGCCCAACCAGTTTCAAGGCGCGTTCAAAGCGCGGTTGCGCTTCACGCAATCTAGCTTCGGAACCACTAGCGATAGCGTCGGCGAATTCATCGTATAAGCGAGCTAATTGCGCATGCAGATGGCGAATCTGGCTGGCATCTGACAAACCCAGAGCTTGCGCACCTGCTACTTGTGCAAGAAGCGAAGCCATCTCATCATCTTCGCTGCTCGCTCTTGTGAGCGGCGCAAGAAGTGCTTGAACCTGTAGCGCGAGCGATGATAAAAAATAATCCTGTGAGGTGCTATCCCACACCAGCAAAGTTAATTCGCGCAGTCGTTTCAGCACTGCATCTAATGCTTCAGGTTTAAGACTGTAGAAAATTTGATTGAGATCATCGCGCAGCAAGCGTCCTTGAGGCTGGGCAGTAAGCTCGAGAAACACCCATACACGCAGCCGAGCCGCAGCATGCCCGCCGGACAATAAGCCGCGTAAGGCATCCAACACATCTAGGTGCTGGCTCAATCCCCAAGCCAGCATTGATTCGTTCGCTAAGCTGGGATCGCGGAAATATCCTTCGAAGGAGCCGGATTCGTTTTCATCAACCTGAAGCGGTTGATTCGATTCTTCAGTCACTTGGTTTTTCTATTAAATTGGACAGGCACATCATACTGGAACGACTTACGTTATTAATCACAAGCCGGCTTCTAATGATGAAAGAATCATCTGAGGGGTTGTTTCGCTTTCGCTACGATTTTAATCGTGCATTCTTGCATGCGAAATAAATTCTGTTATCCCATGTTTATGGGATGTCGCACCATGAATCACCTCTGTATTGTTCGATTTTCTTTTAGGTTTTGATATGGTCGAGAATACGAAGCAGAATGATCGCGTGGCCGTTTTGGTGGATTGCGACAATACATCCCCGGAAATTCTTGAATATGCGTTGCGTGTCGTTGCCCAATTCGGGAGAGTCGTTGTGCGTCGTGGCTATGGCAATCACGCTACCCTTGCAAACAAGTGGCAAGAGGCTTTAGTACGTCTCGCATTCACCCCATGCCTTCAATATCAGTACGCCGCAGGTAAAAACACGTCAGATATCGCGCTTGCATTGGATGCGCTCGAAGATTTATTTGATCACCGTGCCGATACCTATTGTCTCGTTACCAGCGATTCAGATTTTGCATACCTGTGTCGCAAGTTGCGTGAACGTGGCGCGACCGTATGTATCGTGGGAGAAGAAAAAACACCAGACGCTTTACGTAATGCTAGCGATCAGTTTTTTGAATACCAAAAGCCTGAAGTAGAGAATGCCAAAGTCGGCGTTGAGAAGAAGTCCAAGAAAAAGCCTAAAGCATTGATCGCAGCTGTATCGCTCATGGCAGCGGAGAGCGAGGAGGGATGGGTCGGCTTAGGCGCTTTGGGTCAATACATGCGCAGAACAGATCCAGGCTTTTCGCCACAAAAGAACGGCTACGGTGGCTTACTTGAGATGGTAAAGACTTATCCGGATCTCACGACACGACTAGATGGTGGAGGCCATTGGGTACAAATAAAAGAGAAGCCCGAGTAAAAAATAGGGGCGTATGTAATTGGTATTTTTTTACGAAATCAGAATGCCGGTTATCGTTAATAAAGGGGAATTATGGCGGCTACTAAACGCTCGCAGAACAAGTGCTTGGACTGCAAATACACTTGGTATCCAAAGGGCAAAGATCTGTCTGCTCGATGTCCTGAATGCGCGAGTGTCAACGTGACCTATGCTGGAACGGGCTTGCTCGGAAAATTGGGATTGGGAGCCGCCATTGTTGTAGGAATATTGGTTTTTTCTGGAAAGGAAAATTCCCCTGAAACATCAACGCCTGATGTGAACATGGCTGCCGAACAGCTAGTGCCTACGGAGTCGATGCCATCGGGAATTGCTCCTGATGGTGGGATCGAGCCAGTACATAATTTCTTGCCAAGCGCCGTTCATAATGGAACGCCGAACAACACGCAAAGACCGCTACCGGCTTCAAGCGTGAATTCATCCGCATCCGCGCTACAAGTAAGCAGCGATGTGGAGAAAATATACTCTGAAGATGAAATTAGTCAGATGGAAATTGCGAAGCAGTATCAAGGTGATGATCCTATTGTGCGCCGGAGGTTGGGGCTGCCATCAAGAGAAACCGGAAAGCTAATTCCTTAACCCTGATTCGTGCGCAAAGTAAGTATTCTTCACCGGAGGTATCTTTTATTTAACCGAGGAGGAGTCGCCTTCGGAAGGAGGGGCTGAGACCGGTTTTAGAATGTTTTACCAACGTGTGTAGGTCGTATGCTCGGCATCTTTCACTCGCAAATTTTGCTCGTTGATATCGACAGCTTTGATTGCTTGTCTTACGCAATATTCAATTTCTGCTTTTGCTATGCCTTTCGTTAGCGCGTTCAGTTCTTGCCTAGCTTGATCATGTTTCATTGCGCCTTTGTGCATAAGGCGCAGGATCGCGTTGATCAATCTAGCTGCTTTATTCAGCTCGTCTTGAATATTTGTGCTTGTCATTTATTGGTACGAAAATTTTTGCAGCAAGTTTAACTCTTTGCCATAAAACGGGATATGAATGATTCGGAATTCGTGATCCGCGAGTTAAATGCAGATGCTCAGTTAATGGAAGAGTGACCTGACAGCATTTACCATGTTTATGGGATTAGCTTCCATAACAGAAACGAGTACATTAGCTGGTTCTCTGCCTCCCGTCGCTAATCATGGAATATATCGTCATATTTGGTTTAATCGTCGCTGCTTCTCTCTGGTATTCAAGCCATAAGAAGAAAGTACGTCGGCAGCGCTTAATGACGAAATATGGGGATGCTGATTTGGTCGACCGTATCATGGACGGCCTGTTCTGGCAGGGGCAGACAGATGAACAACTTCTAGACTCAATCGGCCAGCCGTTAGATGTTGATTCTAAAGTGATGCGGGCTTTCACCCGCAAAATTTGGAAGTATCAGCAGACCGGAAAAGGTCGATATGCCCTCAGAATCACACTCGAAAATGACATCGTTGTGGGTTGGGATAAGAAATCTTCTTAAGCAAAATATTGTCGAAGGATTGTCTGCTTTGGGCCGGAAGCAGAGGTCAGATGCTATTAGTCGACGCCGAGTCTGAGATTGGCAGCCTCTTTAGGTCAGGGTTCCTCGGCATGCCAGCCTTTCTTGGGCTTTGGTTCAGGAGATCTTAGATCATGGCTGCTAGGATTTGATTCTCTCCATTTACCATCACCTTGGTAGTTGAAGGTGATCCCAAACCGCTCGTCTAACCGGTTTTTCTTATCGCGTTCTACTGGCGACCTAGCATCTTACTAGGAAGGAAATATTGACACCAAACGCAGTTTGGGCTGTCGATGAATCCAGGAGATCAATATCAACATAAAGTACGAGCCAAGACGTAAGCGTGCTAGTAGTTCCAAATGCAGTTCCGTAATATTGATTCACGGTCAATGGAGAAATAGGGCATGAATAGATTCTTCCTCCGAGAAGGATATCGGCGCGAGTTACCCCTTAGGGTCTACGCGCGCCTCGACGATATTGAACCAATAACATCCAGCCCTGAAGACGCAATAACCTTTGTGTTCGACGCCGTTGATGCCGACTGGAAAGGCTTCGAGGAAGGCGGGATGTTCAACCTATTAGATCCGGATCTTGATCGACGCATTCCGGCCTATTGGCGTAAACGGTTCGGCCGCGATGATGACAACGAGTCAGATGGTCCGGACGGCTATGAAGAAGTGCCAATTTTCCGTCTCGAAATCTCGCTCTCTCGCGATAATGAACTATTCAAACTAATGCCTCAGGACGAGGAAAGATGGATCTCGCTCAAACTGTCGAGTATCGAAAGCGATACTACAGTCGATGTCTATGGTGGTTTGTTCGCTCCACCGATGCGAGCCTTTCTCCATAGCGCTCCCGCAGCCGCGCCATCAGTTCCGCTTACTATCCTGTTCGATATGAAGAGTTGGCCTGATGCGAGCGAGGCCGATCTGCTCGATGCACTAAAACCAAAGTGCAAACTTAACGCTTTGGTTTGCTTCGATATTGGCCAAGGTTTAGCTTCGGCCTTAATCTGCGATTGCGGGGTGCCGCTCTACTATTTTGATACCGGGTGCGGCTCGGGGCGCAACGCCCCGACGGCACCCGCGATCGTCGATTTCTGTACTTGCGATTCGCCAACTGTCATTCTCTCTCACTGGGACACCGACCACTGGGCTGGTGCTTCTGGCCACGCTAGACTGCAGGCGTGCACCTGGGTAGTACCGCGCCAGACCATATCGACGACGCACACAGCTTTTGCTAACGCCATCCTCAAGGCGGGCGGGAATATCCTTGTTGTAGGGAATAGTGCATCGCCGCTCAATTGGTCTGACCATGGGCAAGACTATAATTTGCGGCGTGCTACTGGAAAGGGGAGAAACGGCAGCGGGCTAGTTCTTATAGTGACCGATCTCACCTACCAAAGATCATGGGTGCTGACGGGTGACGCAGGTTATAACTTAATCGCACATAGCAAACTGCGTAAAATTGCTGCCCTGATCGTCCCACATCACGGAGCAGACATGGGCAAAAGTAGCATCCCTTTTTTGCGCACCTCCAGTTATGCGCGTCTGTTCTACTCCTTTGGCCCTGGAAACGGTCACGGACCCAAGACACCGCCGGTCTGCCATCCAGTCGCTACGGCAGTGAAAGTACATCAAAATGCAGGCTGGGATCATGGTTTTTGGACTCCCGCTACAGGTGGTAAATTGCTTGCTGGGGGCAATGTTTTGGCGACCGCGACGCATCCCACGAATCATCTGGGGGGAGGTGCTGCCGGATGGATTGCTCCACCCGGATCACTCGGCCATTTAGCAGTTTGCCCCAATGCCATGCCGGTAACCCAAACTTGATGTGGAACGTGGTTCCCATATCTGCTAACGCCGAAAATGGTCATGTGAACATCGGCATTTCGCATGGATGCTAAAAGCAATCTAGGAGCTTTGTGGTTCTAGTGGAGCTGCAGCATCCATATCCACCACTGAGAGATCAGAGGCAGGTGGACGAGAGACGGTTCATATTGAAGTACAGTAACGACTTCGGCTCACCGCAATTTACGGTTGCCATCGCAAAGCCATAACTACAATTACAGCTAGCAAACCAGACCTTCTGTTATTTTGTAATTCCGATTTATAAATCGGAATTTTTCTCTCTGGAATATTCATGAGTTATCAATCTATTCCTTTGCCATTTCTTACGAGAGAGATTTCTGACGAGTTGATGATTGCTATTTCCGAATCAGGCGATCATATATTTACAAGTGTTGATGAAGTCAGGCAGATAAGAAAACACCCCAGTTCGCTTTCTCACGAGAGACAAGCATTTTTGCGCGCCCGTTTTTTTATAAAATCCGTGGATCAATCACCTGGAATGAGACGGTTATTAATCTCACGGCGCGCTGCTAGGCGTACTACGACACAAGACGGGCCTTCGCTTCACATCATCGTGCCGACACTTCAATGCGCACATTCTTGCAAATACTGTCAGGTGAGTCGCTCTCTCAATGATGAGGGGCATACGATTAAAATTGAAGATTTGGATGCCGCGTGTGAGTCTATTTTCGAGAGTTCATCACCGACCCTTACTGTAGAGTTTCAAGGCGGCGATCCTTTGCTGCGCTTCGACTTAGTTAGACGTGCCATTCTCTATATTACGAGTCTGAATAAATCTCAAAACCGTCGAATACGGTATGTGGTTGCTTCCACATTGCACCAGCTGAACGTAGAGATGTGTCTTTTTTTTAAAGAACATAAGGTTTATTTATCGACCAGCATTGATGGACCATCTAGGCTCCACAATAAGAATAGACCTACCCCAACGCGCGATGCTTTCGAGAGAACGTTACAGGGAGTGGCGCTCGCACAAAAAATTATAGGCCCTGATGCTGTGTCGGCCTTAATGACAACGACCAAGGAATCACTTCTCTATCCCAATGAGATAGTTGATGAGTATGTACGGCTCGGGTTTAAGGAGATTTTTCTGCGGCCATTAAGTGCTTATGGGTTTGCAAAGAGAAATCAGAAATTTTTGGCTTATACACTTGAAGATTTCAATCAATTTTATTTGTCCGCTTTAGAGCGAGTTCTATATTGGAATCAGCAAGGGGTAGAGTTACGCGAAGTTTACACCTCGATTATTTTGAACAAACTGTTATCTACATTTGATAGTGGATACGTGGATTTGCAAAGCCCTACGGGCGCGGGTCTAAGTACGTTGGTTTATAACTACGACGGATTTGTTTACCCGAGTGATGAGGCGAGAATGATCGCCGAGACAGGCGACCAATCTTTACGTTTGGGACGAATTGGAGAAGCAATAGCGTCCCTGTTAAGTTCTGATATTCAAAAGAATCTCATCAATGCCAGTCTCGTTGATTTAGTTCCAGGGTGTAAGGAGTGCGCTTATAACCAATTCTGCGCGCCTAACCCTGTTGATTCCCAAGCTCAATTTGGAACGCCTTTCGCACCTGTACATTTGACGGAACATTGTCGTCGGCATATGTGGTTGTTTGACTATGTTTTCTCAATTGTAAAAAATGCGGATGACGACTTACTTGATCTTTTTTGTCGTTGGGCTGAACCAGTTGTAGATAAGGAAATTCTATGAGACGCATAGCAGCCCGGATTGATGAGGTTGTGGAGTCTCAGGTCCATCGGGTAATTGCGATTGATCAAATCTCCGACAGTTGGACGCCAGATATACGATATCTGGTTCTCGTTAATGAGAAGAGTGAAATCGAAGAGGTGGTGAAGCTGCGATCTGCAGGCTTAACCAACATCGGCTGGATTGAAAGTGCCGATATTGAGATTGATGATGTCGTGGTTCCGCAGGCAAAAAAATCGGTAGCGATCGTTCTGTATCGCGCGAACGATTTACATCACTCTCTTTTGATGACGAATCAATGCAATAGCTATTGTTTAATGTGCTCGCAACCGCCAACAAAACAAAACGATTCTTGGCTTGTTCGGGAGGCAATTGATGTCATTAGGCACATTCGTATTTCACCTGTTGTCCTGGGGTTGAGTGGGGGGGAGCCTTTATTGCTCGGATCTGCGCTTAGAACTGTAATAGATGAAATTCACAGGAATCATCCGAATACTAAAATTGAGGTACTTACAAATGGTAGGCTCTTTTCCGATCGCGTAATTGCTAAGGCCGTACTTGATGAGCTCGGTAACTATGTCAGTTGGCTTGTCCCGCTATACGGTCATGCCGACTTTATTCATGATTTCGTTGTTCAATCGCCCGGAGCGTTTGATGAAACAATCGCTGGCTTGCTTGTACTGCAAGAGCATAAGCAGCCCGTTCAGCTTCGGATAGTATTAATTGAACCTGTACTGCAGATATTGGATGAACTCAGTTCTTTTATAGGTAGGAACTTAGCGTTTATTCGTGAGGTTGCTCTGATGGCGTGTGAGCCAATTGGTTTTGCGCTTGCCAATCGGGAACATTGCGAAGTTGATCTAAATGATTGGGAGGCCCAGCTTGTGGCCGCCGCGAAGATTTTTCGACGCGCCAAAATTCCATATTTATTTATGAATGCACCCCTCTGCTCTTTACCGAAGATACTTTGGGCAGACTCACATAAGAGTATTTCCGATTGGAAGAATGTATATACGGAAGAATGCGAAAAATGTTCAGTAAAAGAAAGTTGTTCCGGTTTGTTTAGTTGGCATGAAACTGGTTGGAAGCCTGCAAAAGTAAAGGCAATTGAGGAGACTATCGCGTGAGTAAATTTATCAAAGATCTTTCCCTGTTTTTAGCGGGGGTTCCGCTCCTGTTAGCAAAAACGTCTAGCGCAGCAATGCCTCCTGCTGAAATGTTCACCGACTCATTGGAACCAACTGCTGTTCCTTTACGACCATTGAACTACGATATCGATAATTTATTCGCAGGACACCGATCTCATTCTAGTCACAGATCTCATAGTTCGCATTACTCAGGATCTGGAGGAGGCTCTTATAGTCGCAGCTATCCATCAACACCAAGCTATGCTGTTCCAGATAAATCTTATCAGCCGAGCTCTGGTAGCTCGGTAAATAATTTTTCAAGCGGCGTTGGTACAAGTGATAGATCAAAGAAATCGAATGCAGATTCTATTAACTCGGCACCTGTGCTTACACACACTGAAAAATTAAAATTACAAATAACACGAACTCAAATCAAGTTGCATAGTTTGCAATTGTACGATGGGCAAATCGATGGAGTGATGAATGAAGATACGAAGATCGCGTTAAAGCGTTTCCAGATGATAAAAGGACTCCCTGAAACTGGAACTATGGGAACGTCTACCTTAAATGCACTTGGGTTGCCTGCCGTGAGGTAAAGATTATTTGTATTTTGTAGCGAAAATTTATTCTAATTGTTCGTCGAGATTCACTCGCCGTTTGTAATGGCGGAGAAAATTACTGTCCGCTATCGGCCAGTAGCGGACATCCATATTGGTTTGTAACAGCATGTTGCTAAGTCGCACGCGCCGTCTTTAAGGAGCAGAGTAGGAACATACAAATAAAGCAAAGAGGCGCACCATGTCGTATCAATGCAAAAACAGTAAATGTATGTGTGGCACCCAAAAAAGCGCAGTCAATTGTGCCGCTGACGGACATGGTAGTTATTTCGTTTGCGCTGTTTGCAGTTGCAGAACATATGTCAGTGGCAGCGGCTTGCAAGCTTATGCAAGCTCACATATTTTTGACCGTCGCACACAACCTAACTTTTCCTAATTGATAAATCATGAGCAGCAGGCGTCAGTCTTGTTCGTGTAAAAAAGCCCCGTCTATGCGGGGCTTTTTCCAGTTCAGTTTTTCGCAACTTTCTATCAATCAGAATCGGTGACGGACAAAGCTTTCATTTGATCCTTTTGCATGTGCAAATGGTAATGTCCGCTGTCGGA
The DNA here is from genome assembly GCF_042665175.1 of Herminiimonas aquatilis. Lineage (NCBI taxonomy): Bacteria > Pseudomonadati > Pseudomonadota > Betaproteobacteria > Burkholderiales > Oxalobacteraceae > Herminiimonas > Herminiimonas aquatilis. Next base: position 234,496 of record NZ_JBHTCC010000004.1, on the reverse strand, counting down.
AGCAGACGGCCGCTATCGACCCAAAGCGGACGTTCAAATTAGTACTTCCCCTAATCTCACCAGTGATAGGATTACTGATGACTTTTATATCTAAAACTGTAACCCCCACAGTAGACCCTAATGCATTCTCTGGCATTCGCTCCTCCAATGCCGCAGGGCAGAAAAAACCAGTTGATACAACGGTTTCTGGCGACACAAAAGGCGCATCAAATAGCGTGGTAGAAATCAGCGGCCGCGCAGCATTGCTCTCCCGTTTATTCGGTCAAGACGAGTCGACATATACCGGTGAGGTCAAGACTGATAAAAGCAATATGTCGGGTGAGTTAGTTCCTTACTTGACCAGTAACGACCGGACAATGCTGGAAAAGATGTACGAATATTCATCCGCGAATGGAATTGATTTACGGCATGTCGATGCCTTAGGTACGGACTTGGCAATATACCGGCGCTTCGGGGCAAGCGTTGCTCCAAAAGACCTCTACGATGTTGAAGGGCATGCATTAACAGTTGTGTTCTCCGCCACTAACAAAGCTGCCGCAGAGCGGATAGCTCATGGCGATGCTATCGCTTCGACGACTATAGAACAAGGTTTCCTACGCTCCAAGTTAACTGCCGGCGGGCATGCTGTTAATCACGCGTTCCTTGAACGAATGGTGCAAGTATTTTCGACTGGTGAAAATGCGCTTTCGAGCGGTAGCACTTCCGCAAATTATGGAGGCATCGCCGCTTATAGTGCTGAAGCGAATAAACTCGTCAATATTGCTTCTGTCGATGTTCAACTTGTCATACCTGAAGCTGACTACGTTAATTTCAATGGCGTGGGACATTGGCGCACTCCAGAACTCGAAGCTCAACATAACCTACGGATTAGTAAGGGTAGTGTCGAAAGCGCAATATCAGGCTTGTTGGCTGGCGATGACGATAGCATCCGTGACTTTCTGACGCTATTGAATGGCTATGCGAAGAGCAGGAATGTTAGCCAGGGAGAGATGAATCAGATGATTGAGCTATTGAAATACCCGTTGGCGAACGACATTGGCCCTAACTAACTACGAATAAAAGTAGTGAAGCAGCAAAGCCTTAAAAATTGAATAGACATCAGTAACTAATGTCTGCTTCTGGCCAGAAGCAGCCTCTCAAAACATGTATAAAAAAGCGACCCGGAGGTCGCGTTTTTCATTTCACGTCGAATTAATCAGACGCCTCAATTCAGGCGTACCGGGTGCTTTCAAATCAGCATGTTTAGATTTGAACCATTACTTATTACGATTCGAATATGTATTAGATCTCTGAGCGCAGTTGACGAATTGTTTCCTCCGTTGTCCATAAGGCATGAGCTAGAAACCTAAAGTTGATAATTGCAGCAAGGTATCCGTCACCTTCTGGTATTCGAGGGCCTGCAGTTGCGTCACGCACTACTACAACTTCGAATCCCTGTTCGATTAATTCACGCAAATGCGATTCGATGCACAAGTTTGCAGCCATGCCGGCAATAATGACCTGAGACACACCTTTCTTTCGCAGTTGCAAAGCTAGATCATTTGATTCAGGGCCATAAACTTTATGTGGCGATGCGATGATGGTTTTTCCATCCAAGATATATGGCTTATATTCCTCAAGGAAGTCCGCGCCGGAGCCTGCGAATCCCTCCACTGTCAAAGGACCAAGGCGGCCGAACATACCAATGTCGTGCATGACATGTTCAAGTGGGCCACCAAAGTTCCAGTTGTGATCAACCGGATAGTAATAGTGCGGTGAGACCGCGACAGTAATGTCGCTACTTTTCGCTGCTATGAACAGCTGCTCGATATGCTTGACCGTATCGTTTTCCGTAATGCTCTCACCGAAGAACGGCCAGCTCACGCCTTTGGGGCTCAGGAAATCGTTTTGGGGATCAACCACGACAAGGGCCGCGCGGCTGAGATCAAGTTTAAAGGTCGACGGCTTAAATATTGGATTGACTGGGTCGTCGTAAAGACCGTTATTTGCTGGAGTTGTCATTATTTTTCCTTGGTTACGTTAAAGAAAGCTGACCAGTCATCTAATTAAAATATAAAAAAATATTTAGACGAGCAGAGCAGCCAAAACTAAATTCTCAAAACGATCGAAAGGTGCTCGATCTTGATCAACTTTTGCGCGCATGACGGCGCCTTCGTAGGCGTCCAACATAGCAGCAGCAATCTTTCTACATTCGTTCGATGAACGCAATGGCAACGCCAAAGCAACATGTTCCTCGATCGTTTCTTGCCAGCGGCGAAATATATCCTGCAACTGACTGCGGACAGCTCCGCTGGTGCCACCTAACTCAAGTGAGAGATTTCCGATAAGGCAACCGCGGACGAAACCATTACTTTCGTGGAAATTCGACAATGCTCTGAAATGAGAGCGCAAAGTAGTGGCGGGGTCGCGACTTGTACGTGCAGCTGATTGCAGAGTTTCAATCTCGGTCCAATATGCTTCCAGAATTTCTACGGCAAAGGCATCCTTGCTAGCGAAATAGCTATAAAAAGAACCCTTGGGAATGCCCGCAGCATTCGTAATTTCTTGCACTCCACAAGCGTGGAAGCCGTTCATATGAACAACTTCCCTGCCGTGCGAAAGCAAGCGATCTCTAACTTCAGGATTGGTTGGGCGGGACATATTTAATTAGCCGACTGGTCATTTAATATTATTTTGCGCCTTGTCTTTCGTTGTGTCAACGGCTGATCGTTGCGACGACCACAATTTCGAGCATCCATAACCGTTTTACCATGGCTGTAAATACTGCAGCCGTTCACCAAGTCGTGCTAATATTACCTACCATCCAGTAGGATTGCTATGCCTTCAACTATTCCGTCGACTACAAAGTCGAATATCGTCTTGTTAGCCAAACGGCTGATCAAAACACGTTCGTATCTTGGCTTTAGTTTTCAAGATATTGCTAATGAAATTGGCTTAAAAAAAGCTAGCCTCCACCATCACTTTCCGTCAAAAGAAATGCTCGGCGTCGAGATCATTCAAGAGATGCGCTCTAGCTTCGACGATTGGTCGGAGTCGATTTCTATTGTTCCAGAAAAGAAGTTGGACGCGTATTTCAAAAAATTTCGAGACGCGGTGAAAGTCGGTGAAGAAATGTGTCCAGCAGGTGGTTTGGCTTCGGCCTGGTCATGCGTCGGAGAAGAAATGCGTTTTGCTGCACGTGATTTACGAAGCGCACACATTATGTTTTTAACCAATGCCATTGCTGGAATCAATAGGCAAAGAACAAAAAAAGCGACAAATGAGCTCGCGTCCTATGTCTTTTCAGCTTGCCAAGGGGGATTGATCTCTTCGCGGATGACCGGAAGGGCTGAGGAATTTGATTTGGTAATTAAGCATCTTCGTTCAACGATATACGCTTAAAACAATTGCAAGGAGCTCTGCTCCTTTTTTATTAATCTTTTTGCCTACCATCCGGTAGGTTGTTTATGAGGTGATTTATGTCTGCCGTTTTTCAAGCATCTGACTTTTCGAACAAGCCACGTCAACGCCGTGTGGTCGTTACCGGCATGGGTATGGTTTCCCCCTTGGGATCGGGTGTGGAAATTGTCTGGTCGAGGTTATTGTCAGGATCATCCGGATTACGCAGACTTGATGAAAATATGACCGCCGGTATCGACGCAAAAGTCGGTGGCGTTGTCCCTTCAATAGCAGAAGATCAGAACGGTGGATTTGATCCAGATCGTCATGTGTCATCAAAAGATCAACGCAAAATGGATAAATTCATTGTGTATGCCATAGCTGCATCTGAAGAGGCACTACGTGAGGCAGCCTGGCAACCAACAACTGAGCGTCAAAAAGAACGAACCGCAACCATAATTGCTTCTGGCATCGGTGGATTTCCAGCGATTGCCAATGCGGTACGTGTCACCGATACAAAAGGTCCTAATCGACTATCACCATTCACTATTCCCTCGTTTTTGATTAACTTGGCGGCAGGACACGTTTCAATAAAGTACGGATTCAAAGGACCAATTGCAGCACCTGTTACTGCTTGTGCGGCGAGTGTTCAAGCCATAGGAGATGCAGCGCGCATGATTAGAAATGGAGAAGCTGATGTGGCCTTATGTGGAGGTGCGGAGGCTGCTATTGATAGGGTTAGCCTTGGTGGGTTCTCCGCAGCGCGCGCATTATCAACCAATTTCAACGATGAACCTTGTGCGGCCTCTCGCCCATTTGATCAAGCACGAGACGGTTTTGTGATGGGCGAAGGAGCCGGCATACTCGTGCTGGAGGATCTCGATCATGCGCTGGCAAGAGGAGCCAAACCAATTGCTGAGCTAATAGGTTATGGGACGACAGCTGATGCGTATCATATAACCGCTGGCCCTACGGATGGTAGTGGCGCCGCACGAGCCATGGCTATAGCACTTGAGCAAGCAGGAATAACTGCAGCAGATGTACAGCATTTGAATGCGCATGCCACATCTACTCCGGTCGGTGACGCTGGCGAACTAGCCGCAATCAAGGCGGTGTTTGGCACGAGTAATAGCATTGCCGTTACGTCCACAAAATCAGCAACGGGCCATCTACTCGGTGCAGCGGGTGGAGTTGAAGCCATATTTGCTATTTTGGCACTTCGTGATCAGATCGTGCCTGCGACATTGAATCTTGAAACAAAAGATATTGATGCTACTGGTGTAGACATCGTTAATGGTATCGCTCGGAATATGGATATTGAACATGCGATGTCGAATGGTTTCGGATTTGGCGGCGTCAACGCGAGCGTGTTATTCAAACGATGGACAGATTAACCGGTGCTAATTCAATTGTTGATTATTAAAAGTCCTCTTTGGGTCGAAAGCTGACGATCTTTATCGGTCAATAGCTGACGTCCATATAAAAATAAAAGCGACCAAGTGGTCGCTTTTATTTTTCGTTCAGAAGCCTTAAAAGCTTCGTTGCAAAGACTATCAATGCTTAGGGAAGAACGATAAGACCTGATGTCCATAAAAGTATATATGTGCATTCTTGGACGCGAAAAATTAAACGCATATCTAAATGCGAAATGCTTCTTTGGTAGAGTTTTTATGAATGGATATTATTTGATTCTGTTTTCTACCGCGCCATACTTTGATGCAAAGCTCACACATTTCTCGCATTTTCTCGTTGGATCTTAGCAATGCGCAGGCCATTATCAACTCTTACGCTTAATTTATGAATTCCTCTATTACCCAAAAATTCCTAGCTTATGTAATCTTGTTTTTACTAACGGTCATGAGCGTCAAAACAGCTCTAGCTGCTGATGCTTATAGACCCGATGTTCTACGAGTTGGATTCCAAAAGTACGGCACGCTTGTAGTTCTAAAGGCACGTGGTGATCTTGAACGCAAACTCGCAAATAATAATGTAAAAGTTGAGTGGTTCGAGTTTCCAACGGGTCCACGTTTGCTAGAGGCTCTCAATATAGGAGCCATTGATTTTGGCGTAACAGGCGATGGGCCACCTATTTTTTCGCAAGCAGCCGGCGCTAAATTTTTCTACGTGGGCTATGAACCACCATCTCCAAAAGGCATTGCATTAGTAGTCAAGGAGGAGTCTTCAATCAAAAGTGTCAAAGACTTAGTTGGGAAAAAAATCGCAGTAAGTAAAGGAGGTAATGTCCATGTGCTCTTACTTCGAGCATTACAGGTTAATGGTCTGAAGCCTACTGATATTGTTCCAATTTATCTGGCGCCAGCAGAGGGGCGGGCTGCTTTTGAAAGTGGTGCTGTCGATGGGTGGGTTGCGTTCGATCCGTACCTTGCAAATGTTCAGCATTCTAGTCGTACTCGGGTAATCCAAGATGGACAGGGTTTGTCGCCCAATTACCAATTCTATTTTGCATCGGAGGCTTTAACCACAAAAAGGCCTGATGTCGTTAATTTAGTTTTGAGCGAAATAAAGACAGTGGATGAGTACGCTAGTAAAAATTTTTCGTCCGTTGCGAAGCAGCTTGCTCCGCTAATTGGCATGGATGAATCCGTGGTTATCACTGCCTTGCAACGTATGGGCTACGGAATCTCGCCGGTAACATCCGAAATTACTCAATCTCAGCAGAAAATCGCTGATATGTTTTACGAGGTGGGACTAATACCAAAACCCGTACGAGTAGAAGCTGTAATTTGGAAACCTAACTGAGGTTACGAGATGGAACTTTTTTGGTTTCTGCCTACGTATGGCGATGGTCGGTTTTTGGGCACTGCAGTAGGAAGTCGCGAAGCAACTCTGGGTTACCTAAAACAAGTAGCCCTTGCATCTGAAGAGCTCGGGTTTAGCGGTGTTTTAGTCCCTTCTGGTAAAGGATGCGACGATGCGTGGATCGTCGCATCAAACTTGGCCGCAATTACGCAGCGTTTGAAATTTTTAATAGCGCTTCGTCCTGGCATTATCGCTCCTGCTGCAGCGGCGCGAATGGCGTCGGCATTGGACCGTTTTTCGGATGGACGCTTATTGCTAAACGTGGTTACTGGAGGCGACCCTGTAGAGTTGGCTGGCGACGGTTTGCACCTAAGCCATTCTGAGCGTTATGTGCAAACCGACGAATTTTTAACAGTATTTCGTCGTTTATTTACTGAAGCCAGCGTGACTCATAAAGGGCCGTATTTTCATCTAACGGATGGTGAATTATTGCAACCTTCGCGTCAAAAGCCTTATCCACCTTTATTTCTTGGGGGATCCTCGGCTGCCGCGCATGAAATCACGGCAAAGCATATTGACGTGTATTTAACATGGGGTGAACCTCCAGCCCAAGTTGAAGAAAAAATAGCTGACATAAGGATGAAAGCGGAAAAACTTGGACGCCAAGTTAAGTTTGGTATCCGATTGCACACTGTAGTGCGACAAAATGCAGATGATGCATGGACAGCCGCTAACGATCTGCTTAAGCATGTTGACGATGACACCATTGCAAAAGCCCAAGCTACACTGGCTCGCTTTGACTCCGAAGGTCAGAAAAGGCTACTGGAATTACATGGCGGTAGTAGAGACAAATTAGAAGTCAGCCCGAATCTATGGGCAGGAATTAGTCTTGTTCGGGGCGGTGTAGGAACAGCTTTGGTTGGAAATGGAGAGCAAGTCGCTGCTCGAATACTTGAGTATGCCGCACTGGGAATTGACTACTTTATACTTTCCGGTATTCCTCATCTTGAGGAAGCGTATCATTTTCACGAGAACGTTTTTCATCGTTTGCCAGTACATCAGAAGCAACGCGAAGTGCCAAATTTACCAATGGGTATGTTCGGTGATAAAAATTTATCGAAAAGTTCTGTGTCCTGAATTGCCTGTAAGTGTTCCGTGTTGATTTACTGAGATGGACCCGACACCACCAATCGGATCAAATTGGATCAAACTAGCGTTTCATCCAATTTATATGTGGAGGTTTGTCATGAAAACCGTCTAGCAAAACGGGGAATTCCAGTAAACAGACGGCATGAGGCGTGATCACAAGTAAGCGGCCGGCCCTTGTTGAGCATCGAGACGTTATGAAATGCAAGATTCGCCGTAGGTGGCACCGACTGTCGATACATACGCGAGTGACAGGGCGTAAAATCCGGGAAATTCTTATAAGGCAGTTATGCAGGTCCAGACATTACGATATTTCTTGATGGTCGCCACGACCGGCAGTTTCCTTGCAACGGCACGCCATTTTGAAGTTCCGGCTTCCTCCGTATCTCGTGCGATCTCATCACTGGAATCAGAACTCGGCTAACATCTTTTTTATCGAAGCACGCGCGCGGAGCGTCTTACTGAGCATGGTCAACGGTACTACTCGCATGTTCGACAGGCGGTGGAGCTCCTTGATTCAGCTTCCGACCAGTTTGAGGACAAGAGTAAAGGTATCAGAGGGCTGTTAAAGATTAATGCACCCGATTCGCTAGGCAGACTTCATATCAGTCATCTGGTCAACGCGCTGCAAGCCAAGTATCCCGATTCAATCTAGTCCTTTGAGGCGTCAATTAAAAAAATACTTGACTGTGTGCATATGCACACATATACTCTTCTCATGAGTACTCCTGTCGCAAATGTTTGTAATTGTTTTGCCGCTCGAAAAGCGGCTAGATTCATTACGCAGATATACGAACGACATTTACAGAAAGCTGGGATTACAGGTTCGCAGTACACCATCCTTACTGTAGTTCGGTCACGTCCTGGCATTTCAATGCTGGAGTTGGCAGAAGAGCTGGGGATGGATCGAACGAGTTTGGTTCGCGCTCTAAAACCACTCTACAGAGAAGCATATATTGTCGATGCGCCGAGTGAAACTGATTCTCGAAAAATGCTCCTTACTTTATCGAGGGCGGGCATTACAAAATTTGAAGAGTCTGACCCACATTGGCGTGCTGCGCAGCAAGAATGGAATAATAAAGTTGGCTCCGAACGTGCTAAAGCTTTGCGAGAAGAGTTGATTAGTCTTACAGAAACATAAATTTTACATAGCCTTTTGCTGGGCTATTTTTGCGGTTATATGTGTGCATATGCACACTTAAAGTTTAAGGGGATTTTCATGTTTAGAAGGACCGGGCAGGTATCAACTGCCGCTGTATTGGCGATTTTGTCCTTGTCTTTGCCTGGATGTGGAAAGCCAGTAGAAAAAACAGAGCCACTCGCGAAAGTCGCCTATTTCAACGCTATAGCAGCTACATCAAACGGGGCTAGCTATACGGGCGTTGTCCACGCAAGAACGGAAAGTAATCTTGGGTTTCGAATATCCGGAAAAATCCTCCAGCGCTTTGTTGATCCAGGCGACAGTGTCAAAGTTGGTCAGCCGTTGATGAAGATTGACCCGGTCGACTATGAGCTCGCCAAGAATGCATCGCGAGCATTAGTTCAGGCCGCAAAAGCTAGAGATTTGCAAGCAAGTTCAGATGAGCTTCGCCTTCGAAAACTCTTGGAAACAGGTGCTGTTTCCAAGCAGGCATACGAACAGGTTAAAGCTGCAGCAGATTCAGCAGCAGCCCAACTAGAAGCTGCTCAGTCTCAGTCGAAACAAACTGAAAACCAAGCTGACTACACAATCCTTCGAGCTGATGTCAAAGGCGTCGTGATGGACGTTCCTGTTGAGCCCGGCCAGATTGTTAGCGCGGGACAGACAGTTGTGAAGCTTGCCAAGTCAGGCCCTAGAGAAGCTGTAGTTAGCATTCCGGAGCAGGCTCTGAAATTATTGCCACGTGCTGCAAGCGCTTCGCTTTATTCAGATTCGAAAACCAACTTTGCTGCCAAATTGCGCGAGTTGTCCTCGGTAGCAGATCCGCTGACAAGAACTTATCAGGCTAAATACGCCCTTGCCGGCGAGGGTGACCAAGCGCCACTGGGTGCAACAGTAACAATCCACACTACGGGCGATTCAAACTCATCAAACATGTTGATTGCGTCACCAGTTAGCGCCCTGGTGGACAAGGGAGATGGCCCAAGCGTATGGGTAATCGACAAAGCCAACTCAACAGTCAGCTTACGAAAAGTTAAGGTCGCTAGTTTGGGTGAAGAGGTGGTCGGCATCGCGTCAGGCATTGCTACCGGAGAGCGCATCGTAGCTTTCGGCTCTCATCTGCTTAAGCAAGGTCAAAAGGTTGAGTTACTCGCACCTATTAAAGTTGGTCGTGAACTATGAGTGGCTTCAACATATCGGCGTTTGGTGTACGCGAACGGGCAATTACTTTATTTCTGATTATCGCCATTGCCGTCGCAGGTGCATTCGCATTCATCAAACTAGGGCGCGCAGAGGATCCGAGCTTCACCGTAAAGATCATGACGGTCACAGCAATATGGCCTGGCGCAACCGCACAGGAAATGCAGCAGCAGGTAGCTGACAGACTTGAAAAAAGACTGCAGGAGCTGGACTACTACGATCGCGTTGAAACCGCATCGCGCCCAGGCATCGTCACAATGAAGCTGTATCTGAAAGATGCGACTCCACCGGCGTTAGTGCCAGAACAGTTTTATCAAGTACGAAAAAAATTGGGTGACGAAAGCATCAACTTGCCGAGGGGAGTGATTGGCCCAGTCATTAATGATGAGTATTCAGACGTCTATTTCTCACTCTTCGCCTTAGAGGCAAAAAATTATCCGCATCGGCAATTAGTCGCTGAAGCAGAAGTACTACGGCAACGTTTTTTGAAAGTGTCCGGCGTCCAAAAAGTAAACATACTTGGCGAGCAGCAGCAAAAGATTTATGTGGAGATATCACATGCTCGACTCGCAACATTGGGTATCAAGGCTCAAGCCCTATTCGAAGCATTAAACCAGCAGAACAATGTAACTGCGTCTGGATTTGTTGAGACCGCAGGGCCAAGAGTTTATTTGCGATTGGACGGATCGATTGATAGCGTGGAGGCAGTCAAGCAAATTCCTATTGCTGCAGGTGGGAGAACCATCAAAGTCGGAGATGTCGCTGACGTCAAACGTGGATATGAAGATCCAAAAAGTTTCGCCATAAGAACCCAAGGTGAGCCAACACTCATGCTTGCAGTTGTTATGAAACGAGGTTTTAACGGCTTGACCTTAGGCAAATCGCTTGCGAATGAAGAAGCATCAATCAAAACGACACTTCCTCTCGGTATTGAATTGAGTAGGGTTTCAGATCAAGCAAACGCGATTGAAGCATCGATCGACGAGTTCATGATCAAGTTCATCGTCGCATTAGCAGTTGTTATCGTGGTGAGTCTTTTGACCCTTGGTTTTAGAGTAGGCATCGTTGTCGCCGCCGCTGTCCCGCTCACCTTAGCGGCCGTATTCGTGATTATGCTCGCCACAGGTCGTGACTTTGATCGTATTACGTTGGGCGCATTGATCCTTTCTCTCGGACTTTTGGTTGATGACGCAATCATTGCAATTGAAATGATGGTCGTCAAAATGGAAGAAGGTATGGATCGCGTCGCTGCCGCCACATTTGCATGGGGCGCGACTGCGGCACCGATGGCTTCAGGAACGTTGGTAACCATTATTGGATTTTTGCCGGTTGGATTCGCAAAATCGACAGCGGGCGAATATGCCGGCAATATCTTCTGGGTCGTTGCGTTCTCTTTGATCACATCCTGGTTCGTCGCTGTGCTGTTTATACCGTATTTGGGCGTCAAGCTTTTGCCTGAAATAAAAGCGCATCACGGCGACCATGATGGAATCTACGAGACCCAAAATTACAAGCGTTTTAGATCGCTAGTCCAATTGTGTGTCGATCGAAAATGGATCACAGCAGCAATTACGCTTGGTTTGTTTGTACTTGCAGTTGTTGGTATGGGCTCGGTGCAAAAGCAGTTTTTCCCGAACTCAGAACGTCCAGAGTTAACAATCGAAGTGAATCTGCCTTCCGGTAGTGCATTCAGTACGACCGATGCAACCATCGCGAAAATCGAAACAGCTATACGGAAAGAGCCTGAGGCCAAGATTGTTAGCAGCTACGTTGGCCAAGGTGCGCCAAGGTTTTTTCTCTCGGTCAACCCTGAGCTCCCAAATCCCGCATTTGGCCAAATCATCGTTTTGACGGAAAACTCGGCAGCACGTGACATTCTGAAAGCAAAAATCAACGCAATGGTCACCGCTGGCCAATTCTCTGAGGCACGTGTTCGCGTTAGTCAGTTTTTGTTTGGGCCACCGGTTACATATCCAGTGTTGTTCCGTGTGGTCGGCCCAGACATTGAAAAGCTCAGAACGATTGCTGCGGATGTACGTGCAATCGTAGAAAAAAATCCGAATATGCGCGACGTGCATCTGGACTGGGGTGACCGCGTACCGACATTACATTTGGTCCTCGACCAAGACCGCTTACGTTTGCTGGGATTGACGCCCAACGAATCAGCCACGCAGTTACAGGTATTGCTCAATGGTTCTCCCTCTACGCAGGTTCGGGAAGGTTTGCGTTCGGTTGAAGTGGTAATTAGAAGTCCATCTAAGGATCGCCGTGGCTTAGGTGATATCGGAAACTTGAATCTCACAACACGTGACGGCCGCGCTATCCCGCTCTCGCAGGTCGCAAAATTTGAAACACGTATGGAAGACCCCGTTTTGAAGAGATACAACCGAGATACCTACATCGCGGTTCAGGGAGACATACGTGATGGTGTTCAGCCACCTGATGTGACCAAAGCAATCCTGCCCACTCTTGATGCACTCAAAGCCAAATTGCCGGAAGGCTATCGCATCGATACGGGTGGCTCTGTAGAAGAAAGCGCCAAGGCCGACGTCGCGTTGGGCGCATTGTTTCCACTGATGATCATTCTCATGCTGACAGTCATCATGTTCCAGGTGCGCTCGTTCGCCACAATGTGGATGGTTTTCGCGACAGCGCCGCTGGGTCTTGTTGGCGCCGTGCCGACTTTACTTATATTCAATCAATCCTTCGGCTTCAATGCGATTCTCGGATTGATAGGCTTAGCCGGTATTTTGATGCGGAACACTTTGATCTTGGTGGACCAAATCAAACATGATCTTGATGCAGGACTTTCACCCTACAACGCAGTTGTGGAATCAACCGTTCGTCGAGCTAGGCCCGTTATTTTGACCGCTGCTGCAGCGATGTTGGCGTTCATTCCATTGACCCATTCAACATTTTGGGGACCATTGGCATACGTCTTGATTGGTGGAGTAGGTGTTGGGACCGTTATGACCCTCTTGTTTCTTCCTGCGCTCTATTCGATTTGGTTCCGTGTTGGTCGTGACGCGCCGAAAAAGCCCAGTAGCAACGCCGATCAACATCACGTCACGGAATACCTAATATGAAATCGTTCAATCTTCGTGTTGTAGTTCAACTGAGCTATGCAACGGTTCTCTCATCGATCTTGGTAGGATGTTCTCTGGCGCCGGTGTACGAACGCCCAGACCTTCCGGTATCAAAGACATGGCCTGATCAACGACTTGCTAACGAAAGAAACTCGCCTGATGTAACAGCAAGTGAAATTGACTGGAAAGAGTTTTTTATCGACCAAAATCTCAGTCAAGTCATTCAAATCGCGCTTAACAACAATCGAGATTTACGCGTAGCAGCTTTAAATATCGACCGCGCACGCGCGCTGTACGGTGTTCAAGGTGCCGATCGATTGCCAAGCGTTGGGGTAGGCACCAGCGGTGCCCGACAACGAACGCCGGCGGATTTGAATGACAAAGGATTTTCAGATGTAACGAGCACGTATTCTGCGGGAATCGGTATTACTTCATTTGAATTAGACTTCTTTGGTCGTATAAAGAATCTAAGCCAAGCTGCGCTGGAACGCTATATAGCAACAGATGAAGCAAGACGCAGTGCTCAAATAGCTCTTATCTCAGAAGTAGCAATGAGATACCAAGCATTGGCTGCGGACCATCGGCTTTGGCAGCTAGCGAACAATACTCTGAGCACTCGCCTTGATTCGCATGCACGCCAACAAAGTTTATTAGAACAAGGTGCGTCATCTGAGCTGGATCTAAGGCAATCCGAATCCTTACTGGAAGCCGCACGGGTAGCATTAGCTCAACAAACCCGGCAACGTGCGGTCGATCAAAATGCATTGAGGTTACTCGTCGGCGCCACAATTGATCCATCTCTTTTGCCTAGCGGTATGAGCGATGCCCTTCCCGCCATGTTGGCCGATATTCCTGTAGGCCTTCCATCCGATCTTATTTCGACACGCCCTGATATCCGCCAACACGAGGCTATTCTTAGATCAGAGAACGCAAGTATTGGCGCGGCTCGTGCGGCCTTCTTTCCTCGCATATCACTCACTGGAAGTTTAGGAACGTCTAGTAGTGAGCTCTCAGGATTGTTTGAAGCAGGTTCGCGTAGCTGGAGTTTTCTTCCTCAAGTATCACTTCCGATTTTTGACGTAGGTCGCAATCGCGCCAATTTGAATGTTGCGAAAGCGGACCGAGATATTGCAATCGCAGAGTATGAGAAGTCGATTCAAATCGCATTTCGCGAGGTTGCGGATGCGCTCGCCGGCACAGATACGTTAAAGGAAGAACTACGCGCATCCACGGCGCAAGAAAGAGCAGAACGCGTTCGATATGTTTTATCTAAGCAGCGTTATGAAAGTGGGTATGCAAGCTATTTGGAGTTTCTCGACGCTCAGCGATCGTTGTTTGCAATTCAACAGAAGACGATCGTTACTGAGTTGGCAGAAATGCAAAACAAAATAGGACTCTACAAAGCCTTGGGTGGGGGCTGGAAATGAAACAAATTAGGTTTTGTTCTTAGAAAATTGATTAGTACATAGAGCTTAAGCTCGATTGCAATTGCAGGTTTGCAATTCATTTTTTCGTACAGTGAATGAGGAATAAAAATGGAATTTTTGACTGCCAGAGAAGCGCAAATCTTGACAAATCTTGGCACGCATTATCACAACGCATCAGTTGCGTATAACTTGCAAGTTGTTTTGGAAGATGTGAAAAATGCGACGTTGCACGGGCATATGCAAGTTAAGACACTAAATCTTAATGATGAAGATATTCCTTCATTAATTGAAGCTTTGCGAGCACTTGGTTTTAACGCCAGATCTGGCATCGATAAGGAAGACGATCAATATTTAGAAACCTCTTGGTGAAAAGGTTCACAACTTTTAAGACGCTACACATTGGCGTATGAGAAGAGTGTGAAGGTAATCAAAATTCTGCCCATCTAATCTCGAAAATTTTAAAAAATCTAACAGTATTTGGTGTCATTGCCATAAATCACGCCCCTTATGGGTGTTGATTTGCTCGCAGAATTGACCCTCTCTAATTGATCCACCTTCCACTGTCTGGCGAAGGCTGCGACCCGGTCATATGACCATTCAAATCCCAATGAACATAGATCGATATGCATCTGTTTCAAAGTCCGTCGTTGCTTGCGTGACTTCGTCGCCTCGGTCTTCAACCAGGCTGAAAGCTTGAACGCGTATTTGTCGAGAGAAGTCGGAGAACGTCGATCAGCATAGGCTAGCTCGACAGTTTCGGCCCGTAGATAACGTCTAACGGTATTTCGAGAGATACCCAGTCGTTTGGATTTCCTTCAATGAGACCTGGTCACTAAGGTGCCAGCGTCGAATTATTCCAAGTAAAGCCACGTCGATCACTCCATATCTCCTACTCACTTTGGTAAGTAGGATTGTGTTCTAAACGTGGGTCAGTTTTCAATGCAAACCAAAAAGGTTGGCGATGGCGCGAGGCAGTTTAGTTTCCAGCCCTAGTGCGATAAGTCGACGCTGGTCTAGTCTCTCGAAAGCTGTATGGGAAGGACGTAAAAAACATCCCATATTTATGGGATGTTTTGAAAGTAAATGTTAAGAATTGAAAAATATCCTTGTAAAGAACCTGCGGCGTTAAATACATCCCATATAGTTGCGCATACTTATATATTTCTTCGCATAGGACTAAGGTATTTATGAAATTAGCAACTTCGATTATCACCACTTTAATCGTTTTAAGTAGTTCAGTATTCGCCGAACCAAAGGTCTTAGAGTTTGAAAAACCCATCCTATTACAAGCCAGAAAGGTACTGCCTTTCGAGGTTCGACCAGGAACATTTTTTGATTTGGTTCTAATGAATACAAATGAAATGTTTGTGAGCGCCCAGCTTTCTTCCAATATCTACGATTTTTACGGAAATGTTGCGATACCTAAAGGTAGTCAATTATTCGGCTCGGTGACTGAGAAACGAGGTGAAAGAATCGCGATTAAATGGAATAGTTTGCAAATACCGTCACTTGGAACACTTAAACTTGATCCACCAATTTTCGCGACTATGCGTGATGGAAGCGCAGGCGTGACCGAGCTAAAACCTGGCGGAATGATCGGTGCAATCAATGGAGAGAGTTTCATTATTCCGCACTAAGAATGTAAGGCTATAACAATCGCATTAATAAGATGGCGAAGACAAATAGAAGAGACGGAGAAGCCCTTGCATTTAGCGGAATTAAACATAACCAATTTTCGCAAGCTGCGCGATGCAAAACTGCGATTCCAAGCTGGATTGAACGTTCTGGTTGGAGCCAACAATGTCGGCAAGAGTGCTGTTGTGGACGCGCTTCGTGCGTTACTCGCCGGACAGGAAGAGCCTTACCCGCGACTAGACGTCGCTGATCGGCATCGCCCCGCTGAAGGTGAACCGGAAGGCGATATTGATTTTCATTATGTGTTTCGTGGCTTAGACCGAGACGACGAAGCTGACTTTCTTGCGGCTCTTAAAGCAGGAGGTGACGGCCAGATGGAAATACATATTCATGTCCGATATTTTGACGCAGATAAAACTGGCCGTTTCCGCGTAAAACGATGGTGTGGTGATCATGAAGATGTTCCTCTGTTGTCAGATATGATGGAGAACCTTCGTGGGGTCTATCTGCAGCCGCTTCGCGATGCATCACAAAGCCTTCGGCCTAGTCGAAACAGTCAATTATCGCGTTTACTGCACCTTCTCACTGACGACGCAGGACGGGACGGTATCAACGCGGCTTTACAAAAATTGGACGAAGAGCTTAAACAACATGCGCCGATGATCAGCACTCAGAGCGCTATTGCAACTCGTCACGGCGACATGCTGGGCGAGCAGCTCAAACAAGCATTGACTGTCGGGCTTAGCGCAAGCGATTTTCAACGTCTCTCCTCACGCCTATCTCTATCAGTAGACCAGTTTGAGATCGAACAGAATGGTCTTGGCTTCAATAATTTGATTTTCATGGCGGTAGTTCTAAGCGAATTGGCCAAGAATACTGACGCCACTTATCGAGGATTGATTGTTGAAGAGCCTGAAGCCCATCTGCATCCGCAGTTACAGGCTGTATTGCTGCGCTATTTGGCGAGTCTTCAGGCAGTAGCAGGAGAGAAACCAGTCCAACTGTTCGTTACCAGCCATTCCCCAAACTTTGCGAGCAACGCTAATCTTGATTGTCTTGCTTGTTTAGTTGAGTCAGAAGGCCATGTAGAAACATTTTTCCCTCGCGATGTGACATTTGAAAAAGGTAAGCGCGAGAAGCTTGAGCGCTATCTCGACGTCACACGCGCAGAGATATTTTTTGCACGGCGTGTAATTTTTGTTGAGGGTGCAGCTGAGCTTATGCTCATCGATGCTCTAGCGACACTCGCCGGTTATGATCTACGCGGCCACGGTGTAAGTCTCATCAGCGTCGAAGGACTGAACTTTGATTCGTTCTTGCCGCTGTTTGGTGAAAACGCCTTGAAGATACCTGTCGCTTTGATCACTGACGCTGACCCACAGAGAGAATTGGAAGAAGGCGAAAATGACGATGATAACGATGATGACGACGCAGAAGATGTTGCGATTGAAGAAGATGGTGTGCAACCAAAACGAAAGAGAGCCAAAGCAGTGTATCCAGCACTGGGCGAAGAAATAAAAGTATCTGCCAACACGGCAAAGATGAAAGCATTGGAAGACCGTTATGTAAAAGTATTTCACGGTGTAAAAACATTGGAATACGATTTGGCTCTACATGCAAATGCTCGGGAAGCAATGCTGACGGCCTTGGCTGACCCTCATCCAAAAATTGCCAAATCTTTACGGAAAATCGTAGACGCGGAGAATGACAACACTGACAAAGCTCGCGTACTGTTTCGCGGCATGTTTGAACGGAGCCAAAACAATGTGCAGAAAGGACGCTTTGGCCAAGCTTTGGCTCAAGTGATTAGTGAAGGTGTAGTTTGCGACGTGCCTGCTTATATTAAAAGCGCAGTTGAGCACGTGTGCAAAGAAGAACCACACTGATGGACCTATCTGCCGAACAACAGGCCATCATCAATGCGCCCTTAGCACCTCTTGCAGTCATTGCTTGCGCTGGTAGTGGAAAAACAGCGACTGCAGTACGTCGCCTCGTTGAGATGCGCAGGCTACTGGCCGACAGTCGCGCAAGAGTAGCTCTGTTATCTTTTTCGAATGTCGCTGTGGATACCTTCCGGCAAAGCTACCAGACACTGGCACAAACATTACCGAATGGTGCTGGCCGAAGTCGGGTCGATTTTGAAACGCTAGATGGCTTTATTACTAGCCACATACTTCGGCCACATGCATACCGCACAATGGGTTCGCAAAGAGCCGCGTTTTTGGTGACGGGTACAGAGCCATTCCTCAGTGGATTCACATGTAGGCGGGACCCATTCCCGCTTCCGATTACTGATATGAAAGTTGGCTTTGAGAACAACGAGCTGTTCTTTTATTACGACTTCCAAGGAAATATTAAACGTCTAGACCAAAACGCAGCCTCTTTGGCTGTGAGGCGACTTGGGCGTACCGGGGCGTACACCCATGACCTAGGTCGGTATTGGGCTTACCATACATTGATCGACCAACCACTTATATTGCGAGCATTGGTCCGACGTTATCCGCACGTTTTAGTCGATGAATCACAAGATATTGGATTGCTACATCAAGCTATACTTGAGTTACTGATGCGCGCAGGCGTACAGGTCTCCCTTATCGGCGATCCTAATCAGAGTATTTACGAGTTCGCGGGTGCCAACGGTATGTTTCTACGTGATTACCATCGACGCGAAGAGGTCACTGCATTCTCCCTTACACGCAACTATCGTTCCCGACCATCCATACAAGCAATCGCCAATCACATTTCTGGCCGGAATGACGAACCTCATCGACCGATTGATCCTGGTACACATGGTGTTTATTTCATTGGTTACAGCAATCCTGAGTTGCCAGGTCTGCTTGATGCTTTCCATGCGGAAGTAGCTAATCTAGGCATGCGCATAGAGAATGCAGCCATTCTTTGTCGCTCGTCCAAATTGGCGGATCAACTTGCCGGAGTCAACGAGCCGTCTGGCCGAGGAATAGTTAAACATTTTGTAGAAGCTGCTCTCCATCGCGACATGCATGGCCGTTTTCAAGACGCGTATAAAGCCGTAGTACGAGGAATCGTTAGTTTGCTTGACGGCCCGCCACAAGGCCTGCTGGCAAGTCTTAGTCATCCTGCTCATGACCGCTCACTGCAAGATCTTCGCCGCCGGCTATGGGCATTTTCACGGGAGGTTGAAACCGGGCTGCCATCATCCGAATTGCCTGCGATGGATAGCTGGCATCCTTTAATGCTAGCGCGCGTGCGCACACTACTACAAGAGATTCATCAAGACTTCGGTATGGTGCCAACTGACAATCTGGGGCATAAGCTTGCTCGAACTGGATTACCAGCTGGGCCACTCGGTGCGGGAGCTGACCTTGCTGCTGAGCGTGGTCCCCGTATTCGTGTCGGAACCGTCCATCATGTCAAGGGAGAAAGCATTGACGCTGTCTTATATGTAGCGACGCGTCCCCATTTGCAAGCAATGCTGGACGGCGTGGAGACTGAGTTGGGCCGGATAGGATATGTGGCAGTGACTCGTGCGTGCAATCTTCTTTGGTTAGCCGTTCCATCGGCCGCCTTACGAGAAATGCGGCCGGCTTTATTGGCCGCAGGTTTTCAAGAGGCCGGAGACCGCTGAGATAAATTACGCGTCTGCCATCTTAGCCAAGGCTTTAGTCATGAAGGTATTTAGCTCAGAGAACTCACCACCGTTCTATAAGCCATCGCTAACGACTAAGGCCACTCGTCCTGTTACTTTAGCCACATAATCACTTCCTTTGCATCACCTTAGATAATCAACCCGTCATGTCCAAAAATAAAGAACTCAACATCTTTGAAGCTGCAGTATTACTTTCTATTTCTCCAGAGTTGCTGCGCTGGTTAACAAAATATGGTGCCAAGTCAGACGGCAAGAAAAAGTTGAAGGTGTTGCGTAAAGCAGGTGACATGCTTTTCTTTGATCAAGACGAGCTTGTAACCTTTTCTAACTGGCTTGCAGAACCTTGGCCAACAAAAAAAAATACGCGACCTATCATCCCTGCAGGTATCTTGACTGAGATAAAAACAGAAGCGGCGGGACAATGCGCAATATGCCACAGCCATAAAGATAGTTGTGAAGCCGCTCATATTGAGCCTGTCTCGCAGTCGAAAAACAATCATCCACACAACCTACTTTGGTTATGCGCGAATCATCACACTAAATACGACAAAGGTACTTTAGGACCCATGAGCGGGCAGGAGGAGTTTGTAAAGGGTCTCAAAATAGTTCTGCTTAGCATGTCGAAAATTTTATATGAGAGTAAGGCCGAGGGCGCGAAGATAATTTTTCATATCATCGAAACATGTCGACGAGCGGCATTGCTTAATCCGACCACACCAGAGCAAATAGCCTCGGTTGCAACGCTTGCAGAGGATTCGCTAGATAAACTGATTGGAGTAAAAAATAATAAGAAACAATCGTCCAAAGATTTCACTGCATTCAAAAAACTAGGGGAACTTGCATCCAGTAAAAGTTTTGAGAAAACGCGTCCTATCAAAGAACGTCTGGAATTGGTAGCAACCCTACGAGAAGATTTTCGCGAAGCCGCTGGCATGTGTGATTGTCCATTGTGCAAAGGCACTGGAATTAGAAACGGCGACGATTGCTTTTTGTGTCATGGCGATGGTGTTGTATCTAACAACGCGGCAGCGTCTTTTGACGCTCGTGACTTCGATTTAGTTAACTGCCCACTTTGCGAAGGTGTCGGGATTCGACATGACGATGACTGTCCAGTATGTCGAGGTGACAAACATATAGAGCGCAGATTCGCGGATTTTATGGATTTGGGCGATTACAGCACAGTGGATTGCCCACTTTGTGAAGGTTCTGGCGGATATGAGCAACATGATTGCCCTGAATGTCACGGAGATGGTTCGATGGATCGAAGGTTTGCTGAGTTGATCGATTTAAAGGACTATACCGATGTCAACTGTCCTCTCTGTAACGGTAGTGGACAACGTGATGATCATGATTGCGAAGTATGCCAAGGTGACAAGGTAATTCCTCGCAAAGAGGCCGAGAGAGTTGATGTTTCTGCATATGAGATGGTGTATTGTCCGCTCTGCGACGGTGAGGGTCGATATGATGGGGATGATTGCCCGTACTGCGGCGGTGAGCAACAAGTAGCAAGTAGTTATGCGGAGGCGTTTGATAAACGGGACTTCGATATGGTCGAATGTCCTCTGTGCGACGGAAAAGGTACTAATGAAGATAACGATTGCGGCGCTTGTGACGGCAGTGGGGAAGTTACTAGAAAAGCGGCAGAACAGTTGCATGACTAATACTTTCTGAAATTTCTCAAATAGCATTGGTGAGTAAAATAGATCTATTGATATGATTGATCCGAAAATAAACGGTTAGCCATTGGCGTACACATGTACAAATGAACGTAAGGTTATGGTGCATGAAAACGAGGTAGCAAGGATGCTGCCTGGACAGATTGAAAATTTCTTGCTTACGCTAGGCTTTAAATAAAGAGCAGTAATAATTTGACGGATTGTTTAGCCTTTTTATTTTTAGCACATGCTAGTACACATGCACATATTATGTTTTTTTAAATTTCATTAAATTCAATTGGTTAGCTTATTGATTTGACTCCCCCTTTCCCGCCAAGATGCACGGGTGTCGATAAGTACTTGATTATATTAAAGTATTTATCGACACCATTCAAGAAGTTGGAGTAGCAAGTTGGAGTAAATTGATGATCGGCGCAAGCCGGTTTTTTTTTGTTTCTGATAAAGCCTTCCGACATGCTACATCTCAATCGCAATCAATTCCGCACGTCATTCAGCAGTGAGAACTTGCCTCATTGGTCATGTACTTGGTGCGCACAAGGCACATTCAAAGTCGTTGGCGATATTGTTTCAGTAGATTGTGCAGCCACACTGTCTGATTTGCAGAAATATAGCGACCTGCCATGGGAGGCACATTCTCAGCGTTTCAGTTGTCGGCTTGAATGTGGTCACTGCAAAGAAACCGTTTTCGTTGTGGGTGATGCTTCAATCGAAGCTCAACTTGAAGAACACGACGGCTCTGGGGGCGGCTATTATCTCCGTCTGACCCCCACGTTCTTTGAACCTCCTCTAGGCATCGTATCTTTGCCTGTAAATTGTCCTGATAAAGTGGCACACGCGGTTATCGACGCATGTAGATTTTATTGGTCATCGCCGTCCATTGCTGCTTCGTTGCTGCGTAAATCACTCGAAAGGCTGCTTGATGCTGAAGGCGTCGCTGTTGCTGTCGATAAGATTGATGGTAAAGGCAAAGGTAGCAGATTAAACCTGCATCAACGTATTGAATTGTTTGCTCAGACTCCTAAATGTGATGTCGATCTGTTGAAAGCATTACGTCTGTTAGGCAACGTATCTTCTGTGCTTAGACTTTAATCAAGACGTTTGGTATGCGGTAACTAATGAATGTGACTAACTAGACATGATTTACTACAGATATTCAGAACTTCAAAAAGGCATTCTGATTACAGCGGCAGTTGCCCTCTGTGCATTTCAGATAATGCTCTGGGGCTTCGGCGCGTCTATAGCAATCCAAGCGTTACTGCGCAATCCTTCAATCCTAAGCGACGTTGAGTTTTGGACCATTGTTGTCGGAGGTGGCTATGGTCTAGCATCCCTTGGTTTGATAGTGTTCTGGATAGAACGATATGCAGCGTTTGGAATTCCTTTGTATGTGCGCATCGGGGTAATCGCTGGCGCAATGTTGTCAATTTACATGTTGGTTGATTCTGTCTTGAAAAATCAAAATCACTTCATGGCTCTGTTTTTCCCGCTAGGTCCATTAACGCTGCTCCTGATATGCCTTTTTCTTATAAGCCGACTACGGAAAGAGCATCCGTTACTTATCAACGGCGACGCTGAACACAGCATTCCAGATTTGTAAAACATCAATCTACTTATTTGAACCTTGGCCCTACTACTGATGCCTTAACAGCAATGCCGCTGCGGCACACTGACTAGGGGCAACCTGATGTGTGGAAGAATTTCACAGGCAAGAGACCTTATGAACTATCTCATAAGCATAGGCAAGCCAGAGGGTGGCCTATGCCGTTGGGCGTTGACATGTACGGTTACCGCTGGTTACACACCCGCAATGCTCCTGCCGAACTTCAGACCTTAATAGCCATCTGATTCACACCAGTTTGGTGAGTCTCATCCAGACTGGCCAAACATCATTCACAAGGATTTGCCATGGCTAGCACTCTCTTTGCACGCATTGCGTTGGTTATTGCCCTGGCGATACCTGCCGCAAGCTGGGCGCAGGTGAATGTGTTCGTTTCGATTGCGCCGCCGCCGCTACCGGTTTATATGCAGCCGCCGCTTCCGGATGAAGGCTATATCTGGTCGCCGGGATATTGGGCGTATGACGACGGCGACTATTACTGGATTCCGGGTACGTGGGTGCGCCCGCCATCAGTCGGTTTGTTCTGGACGCCGGGTTACTGGGCTTGGAGTAATGCCGGTTATCGCTTCTACCGCGGCTATTGGGGCCCGCAAGTCGGATTTTATGGCGGCGTAAATTACGGTTATGGATATAACGGTAACGGTTATCAGGGCGGGTACTGGAATCGCGGTGCGTTCTATTACAACCAGTCGATCAATAACTTCGGCAATCGCCACGTCAAGCGGGTGTACAACAAGACTGTCATCAATAACGTGACAGTCAATAACGTCAGCTACAACGGCGGTCGCGGCGGCGTGAACGTCAGACCTAGTTCACGCGAGCAAAACTATGCGCGTGAAAAACACATCGCACCAACTTCTGTGCAGAGACAGCATGTGCAAGCTGCGATCGGTAATCGTGAACAGCGCGCATCGGTCAACCAAGGCAGGCCGCCGATTGCTGCAACTGACCGACCAGGTCATTTCAACGGTGCTGCGGTAGTACCTGCGCGTGCGGCGGGTGGGCCCTTGCCTGATCGCTCACGTCAGAACGATGATAGGCATTTACCTGATGGGCGTCCGGGTTCTGCGCAGTCTTCATCAAGACTTTCTACGTCACAGAATAATCCGGCGCGTGACACTGGATCGCAGACACGTTCGCAGCTGGATCGCGCACAGGATCAACCGCGTCTGCAACAGCAACGTGACGAACAGATGCGACAACAACGTGAGCAATCGCAGCGCGAATTACAACGAGACTCACAAAGAGATTCGCAACGATCCCAGCAGCAACGCGAACTTCAGCAACAGCAACGCGAGCAGCAGATACAACAGTTGCAGCGAGAACGCGTGCAACGTGAACAGCAGTTTCAACAACAGCGTGAGCGGCAGGTTCAGCGCGATCAGCAAGGGCTGCAACGCAGCGAGCCACAAGTGCAACAAGTTCAGCCGCAACGTGAACAGAATATGCGTAAAATGCAACCGCGGCAGGAAGCACAGCAGCCTGTACAACGTGAGCAGCGCTCGCATCAGGGCCGCGAACAGCACAATGGACCGCAAAGGGAGTCACGTCGTGATGGTGGACGCGATTAACGTGTGGACTCTGTCTCCGCTTCAAAAAAAAGCCCGCGCAAGCGGGCATTTTTTTTGAAGCGGAGAAAAGCAAGTCAAGAATTGCGCTTGCAAGGGGCACGAAGGGAATCTACTGCAAGTGATTCTGCGGCATTTAGTGTCTGGTATGCCCACTGCATGCCGTGCGGCACCTGCTCACGATTTGTCTCGGCACCATTACACGTTACGGCCACTATGCTCAAGAAGAACTCCTTCAAACTCGGCGATTGGAACTGGCCTACTGAGCAAATAGCCTTGAAATGAATGGCAGCCAAGATCAGCCAAAAACTGTCTTTGACCTTCAGTTTCAACACCTTCTGCTATTACGTCCAACTTCAAGTTACGTGCCAGTCCCACAACCGTTCGTACAATTGCAACATCATTTGAATCCTTGAGCATGTCACGTACAAACGATTGATCAATCTTCAATTGATCGATCGGTAATTTCTTTAGATAACTGAGCGAAGAATAGCCGGTGCCAAAATCATCCAGAGAGAAACGAACCCCCTTGGTTTTTAACGATTTCATTTTTGCGATGATATCGCTCACATCATTGACCAACATGCTTTCCGTGAGTTCGAGCGTAAGTAGTGTGGGGTCAATGTTGGACCGTTCCAATATAGAGATAACCTGGCTAACGTAGTCGGGCTGTTTAAATTGGAGCGCGCTGACGTTGACGGCAAGATGCAAGTTGGCAGAAACAGGATTTTTTGCCCACGCCATCAACTGCGCACAGGCCGTGCCTAGCACCCAATGCCCAATTGGCAGGATCAATCCAGTTTGCTCTGCCAGCGGTATGAAATCAGCTGGAGATATCATTCCTTTGACCGGGTGTTGCCAGCGCAATAGCGCTTCAGCGCCGACAATGCGACCATTGTTTCCAACTTGCGGTTGAAAATGAAGCACCAATTGATTGGTCGCCAGCGCTTTTCGCAAATCCGATTCCATCACATTGCTCTCGGTAAGGTTCGCTTGCATCACCCACAGCAGCGTCAATAACAAACCAATTGCAGTGATATTGTGAATCCAGGAACCGATCAGACGCTGTTCTGGGGCGAGCGTGTAGGACGAGGCAAGGCCCCACGAATTACTCGCAAAGAAGATAAAGGCAAGCAAAGAAGCAACGGCCATCCAGAGGCGAAACCAGGGCTGCTCACGTTTGAATGCAAACCAGGCGAAAAGAGCAATTACAAGAAAATAGCTATGCGTAGAGCGGGGTATTTCTAAAGTCGGCAAATCCAGAAACACGCAAAATACGCACGTAATCACATACGAAAACAGAAAAATAAAGATGGCTGCAGCCCGAACTTTCCCTCTGGATATCATCAAGGCCGTAACTGCGGCAACTATTCCCGAAATCAGATTGATGGGCCAAATATCTCCATTTCCTTGTGCTAAATAATATCCTCCCCAAAACACAGATATGCCGGCTAGCAGAACAGCACTGAGTTTTAAGGAGAGATGCAGGCGAAGCTCCTGCGTTATGAGTTTGGCTTTCATACTTATTTGACCGAGAATATTTCCATTCAGAAACATATCACAGTATGGTGAATTAGTTTTCCGGCCTGATTAGAATGGAATCGCCCGGCTTTTAGAGCGTCTCGGAGGTTTTAATCGGTGCGAAGTGCTATACCGAGAATTCAATATTAAAGTGGTAAAGCAGACCAACGAGCGCAGTGAGTCCGTTGTCAAGCGGGAAGACACTTCCTTTATGGTTAGGTATATCTTTTATCGCACGTGTCTTGTTTAGCTGATCTCTATCGGTAATCCAAATGCAGGTCTATTCCCACAAAGGAATCTCCTCTTGTCTGATTTTCTGTTTTGATGCGGCAACGTAAGATCAATACACAATCATTCAAAGGAGATCGCTATGATGACCCAAGTCGGTACTGTGAAACAACGCAACGAAGAATTGAAGGATCGCGCAGAACGCGAGACCATCGTGCATGAAACCGTTCCTGGCGAAGACAAGATCCTGACGGAAAAAGACAAGCGCAGCGCTCAGGACAAGGCTACGAAAAGTACGACGGACGAAGATACTAACTAAGACCTTCATCCCATAAAAAAACCGCGTCTCTTTGATAAGAGACGCGGTTTTTTTATGTCTGGTGAGAAGACCGCGCAACATGTCTTCCATTTATATTCTCAGGACGGTTTAAAGACGTCGTCCGAATCACTCAGTTTGAACGTGCCATCGGTTTGCTTGATGGCAGTGCGATCTGTGTCCTTGACACGGTAGCCATCGAAGTTGCGCGGCAGATGGGTGAAGCCGTAATCGAGGTAGGTGATGCCTGGCACGAGATGTTGCAGAGTAACGGTCTTGCCGGAGGCGTTCTTGACGTTGATGACTTCTGTAATTTTCATGAGATCTCCTGGTAGTGGTTCGATATTGCAGTCATGCAAGGAGAATAGCGATGCATAGACCGCTTCAATACTTATACCACTACAGGCGTGATGAATCCGTGATTAGATCAAAAGCTCATCAACGAGCGCATATTTTTTGCGCGCGCAAAGATGCGGTCCTTGTATCTAGCGGCCATAGTTGTTGTCATTGCCATCGTTATTGTTAGCGCGGCCACCTCTGTAAGGCGGGAACTTGCTGCCATCACGGAATTTATCATCTGGCTGAGCTGGACGGTTGGACGCGCTATCGGGCTTGCGATCGGGGCCGGGACGATCCGGTTTGCCATCCTTGTTCCTTTCGTATTCTCTGTGGTCGGGTACGCCATTGCGATTGCGATCCTGTTCGCGTTGATCAGGTATGCCGTTACGGTTGCGATCGACTTCACGGTTATCTGGGATGCCGTTGCGATTGCGGTCGATTTCGCGATTGTCGGGTATGCCATTTCGATTCCGATCAATCTCGCGATTGTCCGGAATACCGTTGCGGTTACGATCGATTTCGCGGTTATCCGGGATGCCATTGCGGTTGCGATCGTAATAAGGCTGGTTGGGGTAATACGGGACTTCTTCGCGATACCAGGTGGTGCCACCGATGGCGCTGCCATAGCTGCGCTGCTCTATGTAGGTACCGCCCTGGCTACCATAGCCGTAACCATCGTCCACTGCGCAGCCCGCGAGTGAGCTTGTAAGGACGATGATGCTAGCTGTCAGCTTTTTCATATTGATCTCTGGT
Source organism: Herminiimonas aquatilis (assembly GCF_042665175.1). Lineage (NCBI taxonomy): Bacteria > Pseudomonadati > Pseudomonadota > Betaproteobacteria > Burkholderiales > Oxalobacteraceae > Herminiimonas > Herminiimonas aquatilis. The sequence continues at coordinate 207,076 of NZ_JBHTCC010000004.1, read as the reverse complement.
TGGAATGACGTGCGTTTAGACGTGCGTATCTTACGATGCGCGTATCCCGCTTTGCCAACTTTGTTGTAACAAAGAATGTCTACCGAGTGCAAACAAAAATCGCTGACAGCCAGGCGATGCGATTGCGTCAAGCGATGCCAGGCCTGGCTTCGGTTGCGACTGCGTTCAAGGCCATCTCGCGCAAGTGTCCATGATCGTCATGATGCGCCACCATCCGGCGTGTTCCCTGCCATCGAACGATCTGTTCTGCGTCCAGTTCGGCATAGTCGGCCAACTCACTGGTTTCCACCGGGACGGGAACGCGTCGCCGCGTTGCATCGCGGAAGCGCAGGTACTCCTTGAGTGCCCACAAAAGCAGTGAGCCGCACAGCAACAGCACCACCATGCTGTAGATAAAGAACAGGTGCCGCAGATTAAGCAGCTCCTGCGCATACTCTGCTTCGCTATAGGCGTGGTAGATGCCTACGGCCCAGGCGATCAAGGTAATCAGCGGTACCCACAGATACAGAAACAATCCCCAGAACACGGCGGTGAATACGCCGCTGCCGATTTTGCTGGGCAGCGATACCAGACCGGGCATGTTCAGGATGAGCTTAAAGCGCGGCCTGTCTTTTTTAATCTTCATGGCTGGTCTCCCTTGGCGATGGGTGTGTGCAACGGTGCTGGACGCATCACGCCGTCGCTCGTCGTCTCGGCATTGCGCGAGTCGACCGGACTGATGCCGCGATCCGGGCTGACCCAGACGGCGCGTTTGCCGCGCCGACGGAACAGGACTTTGGGTACCGACCAGATGGTGGTGAACATATTGAGCATCCAGTACAGCAGCGGATACCAGATCATCCAGAAGTAATGACGGAATGCCTTCTTGTCGTAATGGCGGTCGAGAATCATGCCGGTGAATACCTGCAGCAGACAGGTCGTGCCGATTGCGACACCGTGCCAGCTTGGGATGATTTCTACCTGCCATTTCTCCGGCAGCGGGATGAACAGATCGATCAGCCACAAGGCTAATACGGTGCCCATCGCGAAGGCCCACAGCACCGACAGGATGTATTCAATATAGATGAGCCACATGCGGCGCAAGCGCCACTCGCCAAAGATGTAGCCGTACTTGGCAATCGCCTGGATGCCGCCCATCGCCCAGCGCAGGCGTTGCTGCCACAGTCCTTTGAGGGTTTCCGGCATGAGTATCCAGCACAGTGCACGCGGTTCGAAGCGCACATCCCAGTGATGCAACTGCATCTTCCAGCTGATGTCGATGTCTTCGGTCAGCATTTCCGGGCTCCAGAATCCTACGTCGAGCAGGGCGCGGCGACGGAACATGGCGACCACGCCGGATACGGTAAACAGGCGGCCGTAAATCCGTTGCGTACGTTTGATCAAGCCGACGATGGATGAGAACTCTCCGACCTGCAGACGTCCGAGCAGGGTAGAGCGCGTGCGTATGCGTGGATTGCCGGTGACGGCACCGAGGCGTGGGCCGCTTTCAAAATGCTGCAGCAGCCACGGAATCGCATTGCGATCCAGGATCGCATCGCCATCGATGCACATCAGGAATTCGCTTTTGGCGATCAGCGCGGCGGTATTCAAGGCGACGGCTTTGCCCTGATTGCGCGCTTGATGCACAACGCGCAGCATCGGGTAGACCTGCATTAACTCATCAAGGATGACACCGGTATTGTCCTTGCTGCCATCGTTGACGCAGATGACTTCGTAGTTCGGATAGTTCAGCCTGCTCAAGGCCTCGACGACATCGCGGATGTTATCGCCTTCGTCAAAGCAGGGAACGATGACCGATACCGATGGCAGCGAGGTGAGTTCGGTGAGCGGATCGGCTTCGCGCAATCCCGCGCGCTCGTAACGCAAGTAATAGGTTATGCCACCGATGATCCAGACATAGGCCATGAACAGCGGGTAATAGAAGGTGAATCCGAACAGGATGTTTTCAAAGTACATGGCTTACTTTCGAACCGGATGGGTTTGTATCGAAATTTCTGGTTTGATGATGCGTTCTTCCGGCTGATTCGAATGAAAATCATCCGGGTAGTAGCCTAGATTGCGCGCACCCGCGCTGTGTAACTGACGCAGTTGTGCCGCCAGAATATTGGATGGAATAGGCTTGCCCGTTTTCCAGTCGCGACTTTGTAGCTCAAACACGGTGGTGCGCAATGCGCCTGGCGTTTGCTTGACCTTGCCAATCAACTGGTTCAGCCATGCAGTCGGTTCGGCTGCGTTTTCCATGTAAGGCATGGCCATGATGGCGGTGTAGTCATAGGTCGCGAGAAAGCTCGGCAGGGTTTGTGCAAACCAGTCTTCGGCATCGGGATTGAGTACTGGCTGCGCGTAAATATTGCGCGCAGTTTGCAGCGCAGGTTGGTAGTTGCGCAGCGTGTCTGCCAGATGCATGGTGAAGGCATTCAGATAAGCGGTTTTTTGCGTAGTCCAGGTGCGACGCGCTTGTGGATCGTTGCGAATATCCTGCAGCGAGCCGCGTAACTTCCATTGGTTACGATAGACGGCGAGTGCGGCCGGGCTGGCGTCTTCGTAATCCGATAGTGTGGCATCGTCGTGGAACAACACGCCGGCAAAAATCGCATGCTTGCCCAGGTCTTCATAAATTTCTGTAATGGCTTTGCGTGCGACCGGATCGAACGGCGACAGACGCAGGTAGCGATTTTCTGAAGCAGATGCAGGCGCCCCCGGCATGGTTTGTACCAGACGCGTTGCGGCCGGATGCGACGCTGGCAGCTTGAATGCCATGACGGGCATCCACGCAAAAACACGTACGCCTACACGTGTTTTTAATTGCCACGAGACACGCGTGAAAAGATCGGCGCGCATCGGCATATTGCGGTTGGGGAAGTAGAGTGAATCGGCGACGCCATCGCCGTCCGGATCGGCAAACGCTTGCAGATAAACAGTACTAGGTTGCAGACGATAAATACGATCCAGCAGTTTGGAGAGATTGGCTTCCTGTACCAGCGGATCGGCATCATAGACGTAATCGAGATCGACATGGATCACGCGCTCGAGCGGCTGCTCTGCACCGTCGTAGCTGGCCGGCTGTCGCAGCAATTGCGTCAGTCCTGCAAGTCCGGTATCGAATAGCATCAATGAACGGCGTATGTGTTTCGGATTATCTTCAGGCCTGTTGGGACCAGGCTCGAGATTGAGGGAGATCGGCATGCCCACTTCTGCCGCAATTTGATTCACCACACGGTTGTTGGCACCGTAAGGCCAGACAATTGCGCGCGGACGTTTGCCGGTTTCGCGCTCGATCAGTTGCGAACTGCGCAGCAGATCAGCCTTGACGCGCTGTGCATGGGCGGCGTCACTTTCGTACTGCGAACCTTGCGCTTGATACCCACGGCTGATGGCTGCCGGCATCAGGCTGCCCTGCGGATTGGTGACAATACCCTGATGCAAACTGTAGGTATGCGATGCGACTTCGATCAAGCCGGAACCGACCATTTCGCGCACTTCATCCCAGTTGACGAATGCCGAACGCGGAACCTGAATATCGCCAAACTGTACGAGATGATCTTGTGGTGTTTGTATCCAGTCGCCGACGATGGCGATGACCGCAGGATAGTTAAACTGCTTGAGCAGGGGAAAAACCTTGCTGTAGATACTTTCAAAACCATCGTCGAAAGTCAGCAGGATGGCCTTGTCGGGCAACGGCTTGCCGCCGGCGCGCGCGTCAATAATTTGCTGCAGGCTGACCGGACGGTAACCGTTCTTATCTATCCACGACAGTTGCTGCACAAGGTCTTGCGTATCGACTGCGGTGGCTTCGGGCCAGGTTTTGAAGCTTTCGCGCACATTGTCGCGGATGTCGTGATACGCCAGAACACGATAGGTTTGCGGTGCATCGTTCACAGGCAACAAAGTCTGCAATCGAGGTGATGCGAGTGTAGCGGTGGACGGCTGCTGTGCGTGTACTGCGTGCGGCAACAATGCGACTGTTAGCAAGGTCAGCAAAAATTTTGACCAGCGTGCAGAAATCGTCTTGACTGCGCGGGGAGCGCAGGCTGTTGGCGTCAGGATGCGACTCATTTGATTGCCCAATTCAGATTCAAGTAACCGTAATCGCGTCTTTCCTGCACGCCGTCATAAGGATGTTTGCCGGTGCCTATGCCATAACTCACCGTGAACACGTCATCGATCGCCCATGCATGGCCGTATTGCGCACCGGAAGTTGCGCCGGATGCAAAACCTTCTTGCCAGTAGCGTCCGCCAAATACCTGCACTTGCTGGATCATCGACCGGCGATAGCGACGCCATGTGGTCCATTCAGCGACGAGCGTTGCGGTAGCTTCCTTGTCGCTGGAGGGATTGAAGTAGACGGCATTGGATGCGCTATTGCGCGAAGTCGCCAAGCCGAGAATGGAATCCAGCTTGAATACCGGACCACTCCACCAGCGCTCTGTCCATGCCAGCGTGGCGGCATCACGACGATTGTCGTCGCTGAAGCGGGTGTTGGATAACTCGCCGTCGATGCGGCGCGATTCGTTCTGGCGCCAGGTCAAGCCAGCGGTCAGGCGCTGAGCTGTGACATCGTTGTTGTATGCCGCAGCTGCCAGATCGTTGACATTGGAATCGGCTGCGAATTGCATCTGCCACGTATCTGAAAAGTCCTTGGTTATCTCGAATGCGGCACCGGTACGATTGGCGCTTTCGATGGCACGATTGACCTCTGCCGCCAGAGTAAGATCACGCACGCGATAGTCCAGACCAACGCCGATTCTGCTGCGTCCGACTTTGCTGCCGTTTGAACTACCTTGGTTGATGTCGCCATCGGAATGAGAGATATGGCTGAACACGCGATAAGGATCACCGAGCGAATTAGTCAAAGGCGCTGAATAGAGACGTGCCTCTACCACTGATTCTGCGCCGGCGATGCCGCCGCCTTTGCCGAAGGTGCTGGTGACTTCCAGGTAGGGCCGATCATAGATGTCGATCTGGCGCGCAAAATTCTGTACGTCTTTATTTTCCGGATAGTCGCGCTGCAGAGCCGGGAGTACCTGTTTTGCTTCCGTAAACTGATTCAATGCCAGTAGGGCATTGCCACGTCCTGTCTGCGGCTCGACTGCCTTCGGGTAATCAACCTGTATCAATTGATATTCGCCCAATGCGGCACGAGGATGGCCACGCGACATGCGCAAGTCCGCATATGCGCCTCTAATCTGCTGGTTGAATGGCGCATCCTGGCGCAGGACGGCAAGGCGCCTCTCGGCTTCCTTCAAACGATCGGCGTACATACGTACCAGCACCGGCAATACCGCACCGGACGGATAATCGTCATTCTGTGCTTCTACCCCTGGAATGCCGGCATTGGAAAACGCCGGTGTCGTTTGATGCAGACGATCGGCAGTGGCTTGCGCCAGGTTGTGTTGTTCAGATTCGCTATAGGCGTACGTCAATCCCGATTGCCAAGCGTCTAGAGTAGCGACATCGCCTACACGGGCTTCTTCGATTGCGGAAAGATAGAGATCGCGCGCCGCTTCGGGCTGCTCCAGATACAGGTAGGCATCGGCTGCGGCTGCTTTTGCGTAAGGCGGAATCGCCACACCGGATGCCTTGAGCGATTGATAAAGTTCAACTACCTCAGACATCTGTTGTCTGTCGCGTAATGCAATCATCCGGTCAAACTGCGTCACCGGCTTTTCGCCAAATTGGTCCGTGACTTGTTGATTCTCCGACAGCGATGCGTCTGTCGTGGCGAAGCGTGGCTGCCGGTAATCCACATTCAGTTGAGATTGCCCGAAATTGACTGTTTGTCCAGCAACTGCATGTGCAATTTGACGCTGCTCTTCTGCATTAAACCATTCAAGCTTGCGGTCGGCGGTACGGGCGGCAAGGTAGTGCATGCCTGCTGCATCCAGCGCGAACACGTAGTTGCGGAAAGCCGCGCGCGATTGCGGGTCCAGTCGCACTGCATTCTGGTAGGTATTGGCGGCCAGCAGATGTTCGCTGCGGCGCGTATGGACGGACCCCAGCAACGCGATCATCTGTACGTTTTTGGTTGTGTAGGCGGATGTAAACTTTGGCAGGAATCCCTGCACATAAGCCAGCGCGTCGTCCGGACGTTTTTGCCCGAACATCGCATCCACCAGACCGGCGTGCGCTTCATGGTCATCGGGTGTCGTGCGTAAAACCAGGCGATAGGCTTTTTCCGCATCATCCCAGCGCGTCATTTTGTTCGCCGAGTTGCCCAGCGACTTCAACACATAGACTGGTGTGTCTGGTTTAAGTAGCTGCTCATAGTAAGCAAGCGCAGCGTTGTAATCGCCGGCCCAGCCGAGCACCACCACCAGGTCATACAGAATCTTTTGATCGTCGCGATAGGTGTTGTGCCACACAGTCAGTTTTTCAACTGCAGACGCGGCCTGGCCATCGCGGGCGGAGCGGATTACGCTGTCATATTCTGCTTGAGGAATGGCTGCATGCGCGATGCCTGTTGCGCTTAAGCCCAATAAGAAACACAACAATCCCGATTTGGCGATTTTCAAATGCTGATATTTTTTATGCATGAATCAATCTGATTTCTTGATCTGTTAAACCGCTATTTTTAAATGGGCATGCAATCACCTCACCGCTGTAAACGACAGGGTGGCTATTCAGGAAATTGCGTGGATTACGGTGCGTTTTTGATATGTCCCATCAGCAGAACTCAGCATGTCTAGCAACATGCGCTGCAATCGCGCCATGTGTGTGCGACGGGCGGTGAGGCTTTGCTTGCTGCAGGACTGAAGGCACCGCTGAAGGATAGGTTGTCTCGCCCACGCGTGTATGTGCGCTCGAACACACAGCAGACGAGACAAATGTGAAAGATGCTAGCGCCTGTTTTTACAATTGAATGTGTAGACGATGAATATCGTTTGAAACGATGGAATCATGGCGGCGCGCGCGATGCAGTGCGATGAATCGCTGCTGTGGCGATGCGGAATAGTGGGACTGGAAAAGGGTTGCTGCGGAATCTGCTTAATGCAATTTGCTCTTTGCTATCTTCAATTCCTGTAACTGCTTAACCGTTTCGAGTATCTGGGCGAGTTCGCTCTCGGCATCGGACTGTATCAATTCCTTCTCGTCGATATTGAGCTGGTTGTCGATGACGACCATTTCCACGCGAAAGATGTGCGGGTATTTATCTGTGATGGCTTGCAGCAGCACATCCAGTTTTTTGCGACCCCAGACTTCCTTGATGCGGGCAGCGAGAAACAACCTGACGATGGTGAGACTGTTGTCTTCGCTTAATTCCTGAATGGCGAGCGCTTCGTGGTGCAGCCATTCGGGAAATTGCTCAGCGGTGACAAAGCTCGGTACGGTTAAAACGGCAACGTGAAACTGTACGTTCAGGTTGTCCATCATGTTCCCCTTGTCACTGGTCATTGGCGATCCTGTGTAACTTTGATGTTTTCAGTTTATACGCGCGGATCGCATTTGGGGAGAGGGTTACATCCTTTTACTTCACAAGTACGGCGGAGAGTTTTTCCATTACGCGAGTGACATCTTCTTCCGTGGCAAAACCGATGCGCGGCCAGTTTTGCACCTTGTTGGTTTCAGTCGGTTTGCCGGTCAGGTATCTGCATTCATCCAGCAAGCTGGTCAGCGCAGCAGGCGTGATGCGGTAGGCGGAGGCGAGTGGATGCACATTGAAGGCGATTTCTGCTTCGTTGCCTGGCGCGAGTTCGGTGTGATAAATCGTGATCGTGCCATTGCGCAAGAAACGCGCGCCACCTTTATTGACCAGCGGACGCGGCGTGCCGAAGAGATTTTTCAATGCGGTCAGTGCTTGGTCGTATACGGTGTTTTCCATCTTGATATCCATTCCGGTATGTTGAATTTCTTATGGCCGATATTGTAGCGCTCGCAAGCGAAGCGCATGCTGCTGTTTCAGTTTGTCTCTAACGTGTCGTTATAGACAACAAGACGGCTGGCAAAACTTGAGAATCATTCTCAGTCGGATTGATACGGAAACCGCATCATTAAACGCAAACGCGGTACTGGACTTGAAAAATTGATTTAATTTGTTAATTAAAAATAAATTTTTTGAAAATATTTTTATGCCGGTTTTTAACTTTTCTGAAAGTCGGCAGTGTTAATGAAATGTTATTTAAATCATGGGTAAGGCCCTTTTTCTCCCATATTTATGGGAGAAAAAATAGTGCATTTAGCATGTCTTGCATGCCGTATTCTCCTATGACAGAAAAGGAAAAATACATGAATTTTTCATGTCACATTTTTTTGTCGGCAAGATGTAACTGTGATCTATTTTTTTACACTAGAATCATCTAAAACGTATCCGTGCGGCAAGGTAGACACCGTCACTAAAGCAGAAAAATACACAAATTTGTAGTGGTTTCATTTCCTGAGAATATGTCTTGGACGGCGGTTTTTTACGTTAGTCCGGATAAAAATAAGCCGACAAGTATGGAAATGTCTGAGGATTCCCGATCAAGTCAAATGATCAAGAAGGAATGGGTTACGAAGCTGGGGCTGGCCATCGCTCTGTGCCTGCTCGTGCTGATTTCGTTCGTGACGTTTAACAGCGTCGATCAGTTTGAAAATAGTGCCAAGGCGGTCGAGCATACCCATCTCGTCATTCAACAAATCAATCAGGTCGCATCAGATGTAAAGGATGCCGAATCTGCGCAACGCGGATACCTGATTACTTCTAACGAATCGTTTCTGCAAGAGCATCATGACGTCGTCATGAAACTGCCTGATGAGATCAGCAAACTGAGGTATTTGACCAGAGACAATCCAGATCAAAAAAAATCGATTGATATTCTCGAGGAATTAATCGACTTACGTATGCGGTCCTTGCGTTTGGGTATAGACATGCTGGCTGATCGCGACAAAGTCAGTCTTGACGAAACGATGGATTTGGTAGGGGGCACTGGCAGGCAGGCTATGTTGCAGTTACGTGGGCATGCTGACTACATGATCGCCGTTGAAGACAAGTTATTGGGTGAGCGCGCACGGCTCGTACAGGCCAAAGCAAGCTCTACCAAGCTTTGGATTCTGCTTGGTAATGTAGTGGCGATTGCACTGCTGCTTTCTGCGCTGTGGCTGATCATGCTGGAAATCAAACACCGCAAAGGTGCGCAACGCGCAATAGAGAAGACGGCGGCGCAGCTGGAACTTACGAACAAGGAGCTGGAGAGCTTCAGCTATTCGGTCTCGCACGATCTGCGTTCTCCCTTGCGTGCGATCGACGGTTATTCGCGCATGTTTGAAGAAGACTTTGCCGATCGTCTGGACGATGAAGGGCGGCGTTTGTTGTCGGTCATTCGCGCCAGTAGCAAAAAGATGGGGCAGTTGATTGATGATTTGCTGGCTTTCTCGCGCATGGGACGCAAGCCGGTCGATACGATGAAGGTCGACATGAATGCGCTGGTCGATGAGGTCTGGTCGGAAGTGTGTGCCAGCTCCAGGACTGCATTGCCCTTGAAGAAGGCGAATTTGCCGGCTGCCTGGGGTGATCGCGCGCTGTTGCGGCAGGTGTTGATGAATCTGCTGGCAAATGCCGTCAAGTACAGCAGCAAGAAAGATGAACAATTGATTGAAATCACGGCGAAGCAGAACGAACACGAAGTGGTGTTTAGCGTGCGCGATAACGGTGTCGGTTTTGATATGCGCTTCTATAACAAGTTGTTCGGCGTCTTCCAGCGGCTGCATACGGAAAACGAGTTTCCCGGAACCGGCGTCGGTTTGGCGATTGCACAGCGCGTCATCGTACGCCACGGTGGACGCATCTGGGCCGAGAGCAAGCCGGACGAATATACGATTTTTAATTTCAGCTTACCGAAGGAGGCCGCCGCATGAATGAAGATATGCAACCGGTGCATATTCTGCTCGCAGAAGACACGCCCACCGATGCCGAGATGACCTTGCGTGCGCTCAAGAAAGTGGGCCTCGTCAACAATATCACCTGGGTCAAGGATGGTCAGGAAGCGCTGGATTACATTTTTCGTGGCGGTGATTTCGCTGATCGGGTTACCGGTGACCCGACCCTGATCATGCTGGATCTGAAGATGCCGAAGGTCAATGGACTGGAAGTATTGAAGCTGATCAAGACTACCGATGCGACCAAGATGATTCCGGTCATCATGCTGACTTCCAGTGCAGAAGAGCCGGACATTGTGCGTTGCTACGAGCATGGCGTGAACAGTTACATCGTCAAGCCGGTGGAGTCGGACAAGTTTTTTGAAGAGGTTTCCAAGGCGGGTTTCTATTGGGCGATCCTGAATAGAATTCCCGGAGCAAGATAATTCAATCTGATGTCGAGACAGGCTAATGATTAAAATCCTCATGGTGGAAGATACGCCGACCGATGCTGAACTCGCTTTACGCGAGTTGAAGCGCGGTGGCATTCAACATCAGGCCAGACGGGTCGAAACCGAGAAGGAGTTGCGGCATGAGCTGATCGACTTCAAGCCGGATGTCGTCTTGTCGGATTTTTCCATGCCGCATTTTGACGGACTGTCTGCGCTCAAGGTGGTGAGGCAGGAACTGCCGGACACGCCTTTCATCTTTGTATCGGGACGCATAGGCGAAGAATTGGCGATTGAATCACTGAAGCTCGGTGCCAGTGATTACGTCATCAAGACCAATCTGTCGCGATTGCCGAGCGCGGTCGCGCGTGCGATGGAACACGTCGAACAAAGGGATGCGCGGCGTCGCATCGAGACGGAGCTATTGGAAAGCAACATGATGTTCCGTACCTTCATGGAGAATCTGCCTGGTGCAGCCTTCATCAAGGACAAGGATGGTCGCTATCTGTATTGCAATCATGGTCTCGACAAGGCATTCAATGTAGAGAAGGGATATTCCATCGGCAAGCTGGATACCGAATTGGTGCCTGTCGACGTTGCATACAAATTGCGCGAAATGGAAACGCGGGTACGGAACGCCGGTACCGCACTGCAGGAAGTCGAAGTGATGTCGATGCCATCCGGCGTCACGTATTGGTTATCGACGAAATTCCCGCTGGTTGGTGAAAACAGCAATTCACAGCACATAGGCGGTATCGCCATTGAAGTCACGGAGCGGATGAAGGTTGAGCAGGATTTGTTACTGCGTACACGCGCGATCGAAGCCTGCGTCAATCCTATCGTGATCGTCGATACCTCGGCACCGGGCATGCCGCTGATTTATGTCAATGGTGCGTTTGAAACGATTACCGGTTATTCAAGCGAGGAGGCGATCGGCCGCAATTGCCGCTTCCTGCAGGGGACAGATACCGATCAGCCCGAACTTGGAAAGCTCCGTGCGGCAATCCGCGAACAGCGTCCTGCGTCCGTACTGCTGCGCAATTATCACAAGGACGGCAGCATGTTCCTCAACGAACTATATATCGCCCCGGTGAGTGAAACCAAGGACGGCAGTACCGCAGGACATTTTGTCGGTGTGTTGTATGACGTGACGCAGATCAAGCGTTATCAGGAAGATCTTGAACATCAGGCCAACTACGACACGCTGACGGGACTCGCCAATCGTAATCTGCTAAATGAACGTACCCAGCAGGCCTTGATACAGGCGCGGCGTAATGATCAGGTCCTGAGTCTGGTGTTTATAGATCTGGATAACTTCAAGCTGGTCAACGACAGTATGGGGCACGGTGCAGGTGATGAATTGATTGCCAATGTCGGCACCCGCCTGCAAACCTGCATACGTGATGGCGATACGGTAGCGCGCATAGGCGGCGATGAGTTCGTGCTGCTGCTGACGAATCAGAGTCCAGGCGATAGTAATTTATCGGTGATGCAGCGCATTCAGTGTGAGCTGGTTAAACCGATGTTGATTCGCGGTAAAGAGCTTGTGGTTACTTGCAGCATGGGGGTTGCGCGCTTTCCCGAGGATGGGGAGGATTCGGAATCCCTGTTGGCCAATGCCGATGCGGCGATGTACCGCGCTAAATCGAATGGCCGCAACAACTTCCAGTTCTACACGAAGGAAATGAACGCGACGACCGGCGAACGGCTGTCGCTGGAAAATGATTTGTGGCATGCGATGACGAACAATGAACTGTTCCTTGTTTATCAGCCGCAAATCGATTTTCGTGACGGTTCGGTCATCGGCATGGAAGCACTTATTCGCTGGCAGCATCCAAAACGCGGACTGATTTCGCCGATGGAATTTATCCCGATGGCCGAGTGCAATGGCTTGATTATTCCAATTGGGATCTGGGTACTGGAAACCGCCTGCAAACATAATCTTCAATTGCAGAAAGAAGGCTTGCCGCCGATACGCGTGGCTGTCAATTTGTCGGCGCGTCAGATAGGCGACAAGGATTTTGTCGACACGGTTCGGGCGGTAATCGAAGCCACGGGGCTCGATCCGTCTTACCTCGAGCTGGAAGTTACCGAAAGCATGGTGATGCACAACGTCGAAGAAGTCGTGGTGATCTTGAACAGCCTCAACGAGATGGGGATTCAATTATCGCTGGATGATTTCGGTACTGGCTTTTCCAGCCTGGCTTATTTGAAGCGCTTTCCTATCGATCGCTTGAAGATTGATCAATCCTTTATCTTCAATTGCGACAGCGATCAGGGTGATGCGATCATTGCGCAAACCATCATCGCGCTGGCGCATGGCCTGAAAATCAAAGTGATTGCCGAGGGTATAGAGAAGCAGGAACACTTTTCATTCCTGAAAGAAAATGGCTGCGATGAAGGACAGGGTTATTTCATCAGCCGACCGCTCGCGTTCAAGGACTTGCGCGAGTTACTGATTGCCAGACTAAATCCCCATTAATTTTTTCGCTCTGTTTCATCCCAAAAATACACCGGCGCAGGCCGGTTTTTATTTGTTCAGCTATCTTGAAGCGAGCGATACTCACAGTGGATTTGTCCGATGATGTGTTGTATAACTTCCGGCGTCGCGCAGTGCGAAATTTCCTTGCATCGTTGCTGACCTAAACATTATCGTCAACCTTGGTACAGCATTAGACGGAGCATGGGATAGTGATACGACTCAAACAGGCAAGGCAGGCTTCGATCTGTTCGGCCGTGATACTGATGGCGGTCGTATTGGTTGCCGGGTGTGCGAGTTCTACGGTTGGTCGATATCACACTGTGCAGCAAGAGGCGGCTACATCCGGATTTGCAGAGCTGCGTTTTGGTGCTGCACCTCCGGTAGTCGGAATGCTGCGTACGCCGCAAAATGACGGTCGTCTGCCGCACACAACATCGTCGGTCCTGTGGGTCATGATTGAAGGGGACGGCCGCGCCTGGTTGAATATGCGCGAACCCTCGCAAGACCCTACGCCTGTCGACGCAGTGGGGTGGCGTCTGGCACAAAATATCTCAAGACGGAACGTGCTGTATCTTGCGCGGCCTTGCCAGTTTTTATCGTCCGCCGAGCTTCAAGCTTGTTCTATCGATGACTGGACCGGTGCGCGCTTTTCTGAGAAATGGGTAACGCGTTTGAATGTGGCGATTGACGAGGCCAGACATACTACGCATGCAGATCGGATTGCTATCGCCGGATATTCTGGCGGCGGCGTGATGGCAAGCTTGATTGCGGCACGACGCAATGACGTTGCATTGCTGGTTACCGTGGCTGCGCCACTTGATCATGCGGCGTGGACTGTATATCACCAAGTGTCACCATTGACTGGTTCGCTTGATGTTTTGTCTGTCAGAGAAAAATTGATGCGTCTACCGCAGATGCATGTAACGGGAGCCGACGACCAGGTCGTGCCAACCTTGTTGCTGAAGGATTTTTTGCGTGTTTATCCGAATGATGCCCCGGCAGAGCTCGTGACTCTGCCGGGTGTCGATCACCGCATGCGGCCGGTGATCGATATCAGCCGCATCAGAAGTTCCAGATTGCTTTCGCAGTCAATTGATGACCTAGATATTTATCCTTGATTTCCATATCGTAGCCAATTGCAATCGTCGTACCTTGTGCGGTCACATTGCGATAACCGAATCCCAATTGCAATGCATCGCGACCGGGCTGCACGCCGTCCAGGCGGAAGGATGGCCCGCCGCTCGCGAAGCTTGCATTGACCTCTGGCGTATCTGCAAACTCATGCAGGTAACGCGCACGCAGTGTCGCACTGGAGGAGGTACTCAAGCGGTTGACGAACTCCATGCCGAACACGCTTTGTACCGAGTTGGCACTTGCGCTGCCAATGTTTTGCGCAGAGGCACCGCCGCTTTCTGAATACGCGCCGTTATCGAGGTGGCCAAGACGCGCACCAATTAACCAGCGACCGCTCCATTTTTCATCCAGTGCAAACGGAATACCGTATTCGACACGCGCGCCAACCTGGTAGCCTGAGTACTTGCCATTTACAGTTTCGGCAAAGCCAGGAATGGTGACCGTGCGTTGGCTGGAGTAACGGTTGGCAGAAACTGCGACACCGGCATCCAGCGTGTAGCTGGCATCGGTACGACTGAAGTACGCGCCGACGTGGATCGATTTGACATCGGTATCATCGCCAGCACCGCTATCCTTGCCGTCGCTGCCAGCTTGCGTATAGCCGCCAGAGAAACCGACCATGTCGCGAGCGTTCAGATCGTACTCATAGCCAGCCGCGACGCCTTGTGCATCGAGGTCGTAACCGTTTGCACCTTTGCGTGCATCCTGTGTGGCAATGGCCGCCAGACCTTGCAACCAAAAGCGATTCCCAACGGAGTCACCGCCCGCCAAACCGGTCTTGCCCATGGCCAGCGGACTGCCGCCGCGTGCACTATCGATGCGATTGTCGAACGCGGAGAACACGCTGCCCTGTGCGGCGCTGGCTGCGGATTGTGCAGCGGCATTGGTAGCTGGTGCCAGTTGCGAGACAGCTCTGCTGACTGCTGCTGCATTGGGCAATGATTCCAGCGCATTCAACAGATTGACACTGGATTGTGAACCTGTGCTCAGCATGGTTTCCAGGCCGCTGGTGAATGCGCTACCGTTTTGTGGTGCCATGGAGGCCAGACTTTGTTGGCGATGTGCGACGAGTTTCAGGTCGTTACCATCTTTGACCAGCGTATAGGTCAGGAAGGTTGAAGTGCTATTCAGCGTCAGGTTGGCGGCAGTCGCGCTGAGTGTACCTGCGTTGAGCAGGGTAAATGTTGCACCATCGCTTACATAGCCATTCAACACAGGACGTATGGTTGCACCATCTGTCAGCGTTGCCGTGCTTGTCACTGCAAGTTTATCGCTCGCACCGTTTGCGCCTACGCGTGCTTCGAGTATGCCGCCCGCTGCTTGCACATAATTTCCCGCAACACTGACCGTGCGAAAGGCCCCGCTGTCCGGTGCTTGCAAAGTGCCATTGACGGTGAGATTGGTAGTAGTGAATGCTCCGTTGACGCGCAGATTGCCGCCGAGAACGGTGATGACTTGGAAGTTACGCAGATTACCTTCGGTAAAATTTTGTGTGCCATTGGTTTCCAAAGTATTCGTGCCCGTTCCGCCATCGACAGCGCCGATCACTGAACCGCCAAGCAGACGCACGGTGTCGTTACCAGTACCCATGTCGATCGCAAGACCGTTCTTGCCTTCAATGCGACCATCGTTGATCAGGGTATCGTCGCCTGCGCCCATCTGGATGGCGGCACCTGCAACTGTGCTGTTGTTTTCGCCGAGGCGCATGGCATCTGCACCGCCATTGATAATGCCGGTTGCATCGTTGGTCAGTGTGTCGTTGAAGTTGCCGATCAGACCGACGGCGACTTTCTTCTCGCCGGTAATTGTTCCGTAGTTGACTATGATGGCGGCTGCACCAGTGGCCGCTGCTGTGCCATCAGTATTGATTGTGCCGCGCCCCTTTATCGTTTCACTCTCGTTGGTTACCGTTGTTATTCCAGCGATAGTTGTCGTCAACATGCCGTCTGAGCCATTGTCAATGAGAATGCCTTTGGATTGACCGTAGATTGTCGCGCCTGCACGATTGATGATGGTGCCACCACCGGCAGCAATGCCATCTGCACCATTTGGGTTACCGCCGGAATCCAGACCACCGGCGCCCAAGCCCTGGATGCGGCCGAAATTTTCAATATAAGCTACACCATCGATATCTACGCCGTCACCGTCGCCATTGCTGGTAGTGAGTCCTAGCCCTTCGTGGTCATATACCTTGCCGGCACCCGCATAGTTCCCTGTGATGGTGCCGTAATTGATGACGACGCCATGGCCATCCAGCCCCACACCGGAACCGTTGTTGCCGGTCAGTACACCGCCCGCATAATTGATAATGACCGGGTTATCAATTTTCACATTCGACGTGGTGACTCCGCCGACGACCTTGTCGAAAGTCACGCCGTTTGAGGCCGTGGATGTCACGATAAGGCGTTCTACACCGATCATGTCCGAATCAGCAACTGCAGCAACCGGGTCGCCACCATCGATGCCATGACGCGGGCCGGTGATGGTGCCGTAGTTAAGTATGGCGACGTTGGAGCGACTGTTTTCAATAGCGACGCCATCAGCTGCCGAATAGTCGTTGGTGCAGGGATGTCCACCTGCCGGCAGATAGTCCGGGCAACTCGTATTTACGATTCCGGTAGAGAATATATTTCCATAGTTGGTCAGCGTGAAATTGCTTCCCAGACGAATGGCATCATTGGCGTCAGAGCGAATGACCGCAGTTGTGTTATTGATCGAGCCGTTGATAATTTTGTTATCAGTGGAGGTGAAGTTCGCATCGGCCTTGATGGCGCGGCTGCCACCCGGCGTTGTGCTGGTCTGCCAAATCGTGCCCTGATTTTCAATCAGATAGCTGCCTGCAGCGCGGTTCAAGCGAATGACTTCGCCGCCCGTCGCGGTGATGAGCCCACCCAGGTTGTTGGTGAGCGTGAATATGGGTGTGCCGGTGTTTGCGTCAATTGTGCGTCCGCTTCCAGTTTGACTGATCGTGCCTGAATTAGTGAGCGTCGATGTACCGGCATTGACGGTGACCGCTGTTGCACCCCCAGAAGTTGTCAGCGTGCCACCTTGCTGGACTATGCCGATATTGGCGGTGAGCGACTGTGCAGTGGTGACGGTCGTGCCGGTAGTGACGCTGAAGTCGGCGGCATATGAAGGCAGACTAAAAATGGCTTGCAGCGCAAGCACAAGTGGAAGCGGGCGCAGTTGCGGATGGCTGAAACGCATTTTGTTGTCTCCGAATAAATTGCCGGATTATGCGTAGCACTTATGACAACTTGATTACCGTTTTATTACCATTTGATGAAACGCCCACATCGGCTCCTAATAATTTCTATAAGCGCTCCGGTTATAAGCAAATGAGAATTCCGTCATTGTCCTCTCGCATCACTCAGGTATCCTGACGGGCAATTGTTGCCGAGCTTTAAGGCTCACGCTATAATGAGAATAGTTCTCAAGTAGTTCGCTATTTGCGCCGATGAAAGTCCACCACTGCAGCGTATCTGCTCACTGGCCTGATACCTGCGACAGTTCAGTCCCGGCTGGTAAAATACGCGCTCTTTTCCTTTTGGAAACATGGGGCGCCAGTGGCACACGCCCACAGATTGCTGTCCCGCGGGTGTGCGGTTTTCGCGGTTTTTCGTATTTATGTTTACGACGATTTGATATTTAGGATGTATTGATTTTATGGCCGCTTTTGACACCGTTAAGATTTTGACCGTTCATCACTGGAACGACACGCTGTTTTCCTTCACCACGACGCGTGAGCCAAGTTTTCGCTTTGAAAGCGGTCACTTCGTCATGATCGGTTTGCCTATCGACGGCAAGAACGTGCTGCGCGCCTACAGTATCGCTAGCCCATCATGGGAAGAGCATCTGGAATTCTTGTCGATCAAGGTGCAGGACGGGGCACTCACCAAGCATTTGCAAAACCTTAAAGTGGGCGACGAACTGCTGGTCGGCCGCAAACCTACCGGTACGCTGGTGATGTCGGATCTGTTGCCGGCCAAGCGCCTGTTCCTGTTCGGTAGCGGCACCGGCCTGGCACCTTTCATGAGCATCATTCGTGATCCGGAAGCATATGAACGTTTCGACCAAATCATTCTGGTCCACGGTGTGCGTCTGGTGAGCGAACTGGCTTACAAGGATTACATCGGCAAGGAATTGCTGGAGATCGAAGGTTTGGGCGAGGAAATCGCTGCCAAGTTGCTGTACTACCCAACCGTGACGCGTGAAGCTTTCGTCAATGAAGGTCGTATCACGACCGCGATCGAAACCGGCAAAATGTGTAATGACCTCGGTATTCCTGCGCTCGATCCATTGACTGACCGTGCGATGATTTGCGGCAGCCCCGACATGTTGAAAGATACTGCAGCGCGACTCGACAAGTTGGGCTTTGAGGTGTCCGCCGGTATTGGTCAACCGGGTGACTATGTGATCGAACGCGCATTTGTGGACCGTGGCTAAGCCTTCATTTCCATCGAATCTGTGCAGGCTAATTGATTCGAACGAATCCTGATTTTGCTGCATTGATGGCAGCGAGTACAAAATGGCGCTGGATGTTTGTTTAAACATCGGCGCCATTTTTTTATCTACGATCAGTCACTATGCATATTTGCCAGCGGTGCAATCCGCATCGGTATCCAGCCTTATATCTTCTTCACAATTCTTTACCTTGCAGAAGCAGGGATTCGCTTGATTAAGACAGGCGGACTCGCTATCGTTACCACCTACCAAACGTTTTACGACGTTGCCAGCCATTCCCTTGCAGCATCCGGATAGCCAGCCAGTTTCATGCAGCATGCTTGAATAGATGGCTTGGAAGCGCCACACATGTGCGCTGCCCAAGATGAATGCGATCTTGCTTTGCCCAGTTGCCTGATTGAATAACCCCACACTCTGAATGCCATTGTCTATGAAGTCTTTCTCCTCTTTCCTCTCCGCTTTGCGCCAACGAGCCTTGCACCGTAATACCTTGCTGGGTGTGTTGATCGTGCTGCTTGCCGCCGCCGGTTACTGGGGATGGCACAAGTTTTACGCGAAGAAAGATCCGCTTGAAATTTATCAGGTCGCAGAAGTCCAGCGTGGCGATATTCAGGATCTGGTGACGGCGACCGGCACCGTGCAACCACTGGAATATGTGGATGTCGGTGCACAGGTCTCGGGGCAATTGAAAAAACTGCATATCGAAGTGGGCTCGGTAGTGAAAGAAGGCGATCTGCTGGCGGAGATCGACCCGACAGTGTTTCGTGCGACAGTGGATGCGCGGCGCGCAGGTTTGCGCAATCAACAGGCGACGATGAAGGAACGCGAATCCAACCTGGTACTGGCCAATTTGCAATTTACCCGGCAAAAGAACTTGATGGCAGCGGATGCGACCACAGCAGAAGCGCTGCAGACCGCAGAAGCGACCC
This sequence comes from Herminiimonas aquatilis, assembly GCF_042665175.1. Classification (NCBI taxonomy): domain Bacteria; kingdom Pseudomonadati; phylum Pseudomonadota; class Betaproteobacteria; order Burkholderiales; family Oxalobacteraceae; genus Herminiimonas; species Herminiimonas aquatilis. The sequence goes on along the minus strand of NZ_JBHTCC010000004.1, from coordinate 187,787 downwards.
TGCGTGCAGCCAAAGCGCAAATCGATGCATTGCAAGCACAGATAGAGCAAACGCAATCGACCCTGCGTGCGGATGAAGCCAATCTCAACTACGCAAAAATTTACGCACCGATGGCAGGCACTGTCGTGTCGCTGACAGCACGTCAGGGGCAGACGCTGAATGCCAATCAAAATGCGCCGACCATTTTGCGGATTGCCGATCTGTCGACGATGACCGTGCAGACGCAGGTGTCGGAAGCCGAAGTCGGCAAGCTGAGCAAAGGCATGGAAGTGTATTTCACCACGCTGGGTAGCCAGGGTCGACGCTGGTATGGCGCCTTGCGCAAGATCGAGCCGACACCGACTGTCACCAACAACGTTGTGTTGTACAACGCACTGTTCGATGTTCCCAACAACAATCAGGTATTGATGCCAAATATGACCACGCAGGTATTCTTTATTGCTGCGACGGCGAAAGATGTATTGCTGGTGCCGACTGCTGCCGTGACCATCTCGCGTGGTGCCGGCAGCGCAGCCGGCAAACGCGAGCGCGGTGAAAATACAGCTAAATCGACTGACGCGAAATCTGCCGATGCTAAAACAGCCAAGAGCGCTGCAAACACTGCAGTTGCGACAAAAGATCAGCAGCCAGGCACTGCGACAAGTGATTCATCGCTTTCCGGTCTGACGCCGGAAGAACGTCGTGCTGCATTTGAAAAGATGTCGCCGGAAGAGCGCGCTGCCATGCGTGAGAAACGTCGCGAATTGCGTGAAGCTGCTGGCAAATCAGGCGACTCGGCCTTGGCGCAGAGTGATCAATCTGCCGCCAATGCAAAATCCGGAGCCGGCAGCACAAAATCCGCTGCGGCCGACAAGATCGATCCGCTTGCCGCGACGTCCAATATTGGCAGTCCCCCAACGGCTTCTGCATCTACCAGTGGCTTCGCCGAGCAAAGCACAACCCGTACACCCCGTAGCGGGACGGTCAAGATCATCGACAAGGATGGCAAGATCGAGCAACGTAAAGTGGAGCTGGGTGTAACCAATCGCGTGCAGATGCAGGTGGTCAGTGGATTAGCCGAAGGTGATACCGTCATCATAGGCGTCAAATTGGCAGCGTCCGGCAAGCGCGCGCAAGGTACGTCCGGAGCTGCCGGTATGCCGCCTGGCATGGGTGCAGCCAGCTCCGGTCGGGGTCGTTGATGAATAAAGAGTTTGATCCAGCCGTTGTACAGATTGCGGAAACCAATCGCCGTGACGCCGATGAGATTCCGTTAATCGAGTTGCGCGGCGTAACCAAGACCTATCGCAACGGCGGCCTTGAAGTCGAAGTGTTGCACGGCATCGATTTGAAAATCTATGAAGGCGAGTTTGTTGCCATCATGGGTGCATCCGGCTCCGGCAAATCCACGCTGATGAATATTCTCGGCTGTCTGGACAGACCGACCACCGGCAGCTATCACTTCATGGGACGCGACGTTTCCGGCTTCGGTCGCGATGAGCGCGCTCTATTGCGACGCGATGATTTCGGTTTCGTATTCCAGAGCTATAACTTGATCGCGTCGGCCAGCGCTGCAGAAAACGTGGAAGTGCCAGCCATGTATTCCGGCTTGCCACCGGCTGAGCGGCATGCGCGCGCGCAGGCTTTGCTCAACGAATTGGGCCTGGCCGAACGCTCCCATCACAGACCGAATCAATTGTCCGGCGGTCAGCAGCAACGTGTATCAATTTCCCGCGCGTTAATGAACGGCGGCCGCATCATTCTGGCCGATGAACCGACCGGTGCACTCGATAGCAAGAGCGGTCAAGATGTGATGAAACTGCTGGCGGATCTGTCGTCACGGGGCCATACGGTTTTGTTGATTACCCATGCAAAAGAGGTGGCTGATCATGCGCAGCGCCTGATCGAAATCAAGGACGGTCATATTCTGTCTGATCCTGGCCCGGCGCACCCATCACCCTTGCAGACGGATTTTGTACGTCCTGTTGTCGCGGGCGTGGGATCACGACTGACCGATATGGTCGAAGCAGCAAAGATGGCGCTGCGTTCCTTGCGGGCGAATTTTTTCCGTTCGGTACTGACCTTGCTTGGCATCGTGATCGGCGTTGCATCCGTGATCGCGATGCTGGCGATCGGTGATGGCGCCAAGGCGGCAGTGGTCGAACGCATCAGTGCGATGGGGTCCAACTTGCTGCTGGTGCGGCCAGGGGCACCGAATCAACGCGGGTTCAGCGGCACGGCGACATTGGTGGTGGACGACGTAAAGGCGATTGATGAATTGCCGAATATACTGGCAGCGATTCCGGAGCAGAGCAGTAGCGTCACCTTGCGTTTTGGTACGTCGGATACGGCCACCAGTGTGACCGGCACGTCTGCCAAGTTTCCCCTCGCGCGCCAATGGCCGGTTGCGCAAGGCACCTTCTTCAGTGAAGAAGACGAAACCAGTTATGCGACTGTCGCAGTGCTCGGCAAGACTACGTCCACAGCATTATTTGGCGACCAAAATCCTATCGGCGAATTCGTGCTGATCAACAATCTGCTGTTCCAGGTAGTGGGCGTGATGTCCGAGAAGGGCGCATCGCCGATGGGATCGGATCAGGACGATGTGGTATTTGTTCCTTACTCCACCAGCAGTCTGCGTTTGTCGGGACAACGTTACTTGCGCAATGTGACAGTCGCTGTTGAAGACGTGGATCGCATTGACGAGACGCAGGAAGAAGTCGACAAGCTTTTGCTGGAACGCCACGGTACCGTCGACTACCAAATCCGCAATATGGCCTCCATCATGGAGGCGATGGAGCAGACTCAAAATACGCTGACGATACTGCTCGGTTCGATCGCTGCGATCTCCTTGCTGGTTGGCGGTATCGGCGTGATGAACATCATGCTGGTGTCGGTGACGGAACGGACACGCGAGATAGGCATACGCATGGCGACCGGTGCGCGTGAGAGCAATATCATGCAACAGTTCCTGATTGAAGCAGTGGTGGTTTCTGCCATTGGTGGCGCCATCGGCGTCCTCTTCGGTTTGGCGACGGCCGCCGTGATTGCGGCATTCGGCACCCCTATTCAATATTCGGCAGCGCCGGTCTTGCTCGCATTCGGTTGCGCGTTCATGACGGGCTTGCTGTTCGGTTATTTACCCGCCAAGAAAGCTGCGCAACTCGATCCTGTGGTCGCGTTGTCGGCAGAATGAAATGACAGTCATGACTTCACGTTTACATACAAGCCGCTTCAATTTTCGACGCACGCGTCTCGCGCTGGCAGTCGCTGTTGTGTTCGCACTCAGTGCTTGCGCGCACAACATCGATGCCAGCAAGCCTGATGTGGAAATTCCCGCCACATGGGCCGAGGCGGCACCTGCCGGTGTGGAGTTGCAACGCGACTGGTGGCGCGGGTTTGGCTCTGCGGAATTGTCTGGATTGATCGATCAATCGCTGGCCGGCAGTCCGGACCTGATCATTGCAGCAGAGCGCGTAACGCAAGCGGAAATCGCTGCACGCAGTGCCGGAGCATCGTTATTCCCCTTGTTGACTGTGAGCGCCAGCACCGATACCGGCCAGGTCAAGCCGGGGCCGAATGGCAGCGGCTGGAGCAGAAGTGAAGCGACCGGGGTTGCGCTCAGCATCAATTACGAAGTGGATGTATGGGGGCGCGTGGCAGCGGTGACACGCAGCGCGAATGCATCGCTAAACGCGACTCGCTATGACCTGGAAACCGTGCGTTTGACACTGACCACCGGTGTGGCAAATGCCTACTTCCAGACCCTTGCCTTGCGCATGCAGTTGCAGGTAGCGCAGGAAAATCTGGCGATTGCAGAAAAGTTGTTTGCCATCGTTGAGGCGCGTTATCGTTTCGGTGCGGCTTCTGCACTGGATGTCAGCCGTCAACGCAGCACGGTATTGGCACAACGCGCCACCATCTTGCCGCTACAGGTGCAGGAGCGACAAACCGTCAGCGCCCTGGCAATTCTGCTGGGTCGTCAGCCGCAGGCTTTGCAAGTGGCAGCCCGCAGTCTGGATACGTTGGCCATTCCTGAAGTCAGCGCCGGCCTGCCATCGACGCTGATCACACGCCGTCCCGATGTTGCGAGCGTGGAAGCGCAACTGCTGGCTGGTTCCGCCAATGTCGCTGCCGCACGCGCAGCCTTGTTGCCGACGATTTCGCTGACAGGCGCTGCCGGCAATTCAAGTGCGGCCTTGCTGGCGCTGGGTGATCCGACTTACAGCATAGGCATCGCCGCATCGATAGTGCAAACGCTGTTCGATGGCAATCGTCTGCGCCTGCAAGTCGAAACCAATGAATCCACGCGCCGTCAATTGGCGGAAAGCTATCGCCGCACTGTCTATACTGCTTTGAAAGAAGTGGACGATGCGCTCGGCAATGCGACGCGCAATCGCGATCAGGAACAATCGCAGATCGAGATCAGGAAAGAAGCCTTGCGTGCATTGAGCTTGTCCGAGTTGCGCTATCGCGAAGGTGCGGATGACTTGAACAGCTTGCTCGATGCACAGCGGACCTTGTTCACGGCTGAGGATAGATTAACGCAACTGAAGTTGCTGCGCCTGACCGGCACCACCGATGTCTTCAAGGCGCTCGGCGGCGGTTGGAACAAGTCCCAGGTCGAAGCGCGATAGTTGACTGCGGTTGATGCAGCATGCCATCAACCGTTCGCCCGAGGTTCGTTACGCGGATTGCACAGCAGGTGCGCGTGTAATCCGATACATGGTTCCCAGCAGCAGCGTGATGGCCAGACTAGGAAGCGCAGAACCGACTTGCGGCCACAGCATAGGGCAGATGTGGAAGGCTGTGATGCCGATTAACCAGATCGCAACCGGCACGATATTCACGGCTTTATCGGTTGCGCGTCCCTGTTTCGCCAATTGCGAAATGACCACGCCGAACAAGGGGACGAATACCGAACTGAGTGTCAGCAAAAACGGTTCCAGTCCGTGCATCGGCAGTATCAGTGCACAGCCGGTAGCGACCAACGCAAGTGCAATTCCCCAAAAGCGTATTGTGAATTTTCCATTCAGAAAGTTGAGCGAAACCGAACCGGAATACACATCGCCGTAGGCGTTATCCATTTCATCAATCAGTATCAACCCCAACGCAATCAAACCGCCTTGCGCCAATAATAAAGTCGTCATCAGGTCTGCGCCCGGGTTGGATGTGCTGACGATCAATACACCGAGCGCATGGCACCATATATTCGCTATGGCAAAACCCAGCCACGTGCCGCGGAAGGTGCTTGCTCCTGCCTTGCCGTAACGGGCAAAATCGGCGACCAGCGGCAACCACGAAACCGGCATCGCCATCACCAGATCTATGCCCGCGAGTGTGCTCATGGAACCATCGCCAGCCCTGTTCCAGATCGCATCCAGACCTTGTGCCTGTGCTTTCAGGAAGAATTGGTAGGTGAGCCAGATCAGCGACAGGATAACCAGTGGCAGGCCGTAGCGACCTACAAAGCGCCGGACTAGGCCGATCATGGAGCCGGTAGCGAGTGCTACCAGTAACAAGCCCCAGAAAATTGCCGTGATATAGGGAATCCACGCGGCATCGATGCCGGTAGTACCTTTAATCAGTGCTGTCGTACCGTCGCGCATGACGACCAGTTCAAATGCAGACCAGCCTATCAATTGAATGATATTCAGGATGACAGGCAATTTTGCGAAAGAGGTGCCAAGAGTCTGGCACATCAAGATCGGGCTGGACAAGCCGCGCTGGAATCCGATGTACGCGACCCAGCCGAGCAGCGCAGCACCCAATAGCGAACCTGCAATGATCGCAAACAATGCAGTTTGTGTACCGAGCGCAGTGCCAAGGAAGGCGCCGATCTGCATGACAAGCAAGCCAACGCCCAGGCTGAACCAAAGCGCAGCGTGATCGCGGAACGAGAATACCCGTTCTGCAGCCGGAATCGCTATGAAGGCGGTATTGCTTGCTGCAACGGGATTGTTTGTTAATGCCATCATCTTCTTTCAAAAGGATGGCAGGTCAGCCGGTTCTGCGCCGTGGAGGACGGCGATTGATCGCATGCTTTCCTGCGCGAGGATTACCTCAATCAGGTTCAACGGGTATCTCTCACCCGCGCATGTTTTTCCGCGCAGGACCCCGAGCCAGGTATTTCAAAACTGGGCGCTACTTTGATCTAAAAATTAATTATAGGCAAGCCATACGTGGCTATAACTGCTATCTGCCACGTCATGGATCAGATGAAAGGATTCTTGGAAAGGAAGGAAAGAGTCGGGCTGCACAATGAAGCAGGGAGGGGGAGCAGCCCGACGGAAATACGAAGTACTGTATAAAAAAACAGTATAAGGCTACCGTCTTTAAAAGTCACGTGTTAATGTTGCTGTCGGAATTGCTGGCTCATGAAGCCGCTTTAAATAAGGACAGGAAGAAAAACGCCCCGCTGAAAGCGAGGCGTGGGCAGGTGATACCACAGTCAAGTTCTTGATTACAGGCCCAGACGCTTAGTCGCTTCATCCATCACTTGCGTATTCCAGGGAACAAAGCCGGTCATGCCTATTTTGGACAATGCATTTTTACCAGCTTCATTTTCAGACAAGTTGAGCAACAGGTTTTTGAGTTTTTCTCTATCGGATTCGCTGAGCTTCTTCGATGCGAGGAATTGTTTTACTGGAATCGGTTTAGTTTCAGCCAGGACGCGCCCACCTTTGGCGACCCATGCTTTTGCGACTGCTGCAGACCCAGTGACACCAGCCTCAACAAAACCGTTTTCGATCATGAACGGCACTGCATCCTGATAGCGAGTGGCGGTAAAGAATTTTTCAGGTTGCTGGAAATTCAGTTCGCGCAGATTGGCAGTAAACATCACCGTGGTAATTGAATCCAGCGATGGCACACCGATTTTTTTGCCGCGCAGATCCTGCATGGTTTTCAGCGGTGATGCATTGGATACGAGTATGCGGGCACGATAATCGGTAAAGCCCTTGGCGCTGGCCAGACCTTCATAGTCATTCTTCTTGACTGCCTGCAGACCGATATGTGCCGCGTGTATGAAGGCGATGTCAAATTTGCTTTCCGCCAGGCCTTTCGCAAAGTTCGTGCTATCTACGCTTTGCAGTTTCACGTTTTGCTTGAGTTCTTTCGCAAGCAATTGCAACAGGGGCTTGTAACGTTCGCTTGCAGGGCCACCGTCCTGATATGTGACACCTTCGTTGACAGCAAGGACAAGATCTTGCGCGTAAGCAGAAGTGATGCTGGCGACCAGCAGGGTCGTTGCTAAAAGAGAGGTCAGTTTCATAAGCTGTTCTGGATGGAAAATTTCAAATATAAGCATGCCGAAAACCGGGCTCGGCGTAAGTTGGAATTTTGGGGTGAAAAAAACGCATTGCAGAAGCAATGCGTTAGGGAGGGTAAGCGCATGAGAGCGCTTGCCGATTCTTACAGGCCGAGTCTGGCCGCTGCTTCATCCATTACTTGTGCATTCCACGGCACGAAGCCGGTCATGCCGATTTTGGATAATGCATTTCTGCCGGCTTCATTTTCTGACAGGTTGAGCAACAGGCTTTTGAGTTTTTCTCTATCGGATTCGCTGAGCTTCTTCGATGCAAGGAATTGCTTGATTGGCATAGGCTTGGTTTCTGCAAGGATGCGACCGCCTTTGGCAACCCATGCCTTTGCTACGCCGGCAGAACCGGTGACTCCCGCTTCAACAAAACCGTTTTCGATCATGAATGGCACCGCATCCTGATAGCGGGTGGCGGTGAATAATTTTTCCGGTTGGGGGAAGTTCAGTTCACGCAGGTTAGCAGTAAACATGACTGTGGTAATCGACTCGACTGATGGCACTCCGATTTTTTTGCCGCGCAGATCCTGCATCGACTTAAAAGGTGAGGTGCTTGCCACCAATACACGTGCACGGTAATCGGTAAATCCTTTGGCGGTTACCAGACCTTCGTAACCATTCTTTTTGACGGCCAGCAAACCGACATGGGCCGGGTGTATGAATGCAAGATCGAACTTGCCTTCGGCCAGGCCTTTTTCAAAGACTGAATATTTGTCTACGGATTGCAATTTGATGTTCTGCTTGAGTTCTTTCGACAGCAATTGCAGCAAGGGTTTGTAGCGCTCACTAGCGGGGCCGCCGTCCTGATAAGTTACACCTTCGTTAACTGCAAGGACAAGATCTTGTGCCGCAGCGGAATTAATGCCGGCCGCCAGCAATATCATTGCCAACAAAGATGTAAATTTCATAAAGGTCGCTCCGTTTGATTATTTTTCTAGGGTAACTAATTGTAGAGGGAATGTTACATTAAGCAACCAAAAGCAAAGGAAATTTCTTGGTTCGCGTGACAAAAACGCACATTAATTTATTTGATTTATATGAATAAATAGGGTTTTCTGCCATCACTGCTGACAGCGTTTGACGGACAGTATTACGCAATGAGAATGAGTTGCAAGACGCAGGGATGACGACAGCGACAGAACGTCGATGTCATGCATTAGCTGAGGATTTTAGAATTGAAACAAAACATGGCGCAGCATACACATGCATTGCGCCATGTTTCCAAGTTGCGGTGATGCGGATTCGATCAAATTTAGTCGGTCAAATTCGTCCGGTGATCAGCATGATGAGCAGGATGACGACAAGCAAGCCGGTAATGCCGCTGGGAGCGTAACCCCAGCTCCGACTATGTCCCCAGGTTGGCAGGGCGCCGACCAGGATCAATATCAATACGATGAGCAGGATTGTTCCGATAGCCATGATTTTTCCTTGTAATAGTTATAGTGCGAGCAAGCGCTAAATCTGTTGGCGAGTTCAAGACAAGCTTGAGCGTCGTGACCTCAGCATAAGAGACCCTGCACATTCCCACTGTGCGTTGCCGTACAAACAATTCTCACAGCATGCGAGACAATCTTTACTCCATCTGATGTCCTGCTTTTGCCGTGCGTTGTGTATCAAACTTGTTGCGGCGAGCCCTCACTTCTTGAACCTCACATTGAAAGCGCGCACATCATGCAAATTCGCACATTGTTATTCGTCATCATTCTGGCCGCGATCGCGACCTTGGCTGCATTGAATTGGACCACCTTCAATACGCCGACTGACCTTTGGTTGGGAGTTGCGACCGTGCAGGCTCCGCTAGGCTTGGTCATGCTCGGGTTAACGGCCTTGCTGGCGGCATTTTTTCTGGCATTGTTTATCCAGTTGCAGTCTTACTCCTTGCTGGAATCGCGTCGCCATACCAAAGAACTGCAAGTGCAGCGTGAACGCGCCGATCAGGCCGAGGCATCGCGTTACACGGAGCTGCGTCAGTTCGTTGAATTGGAAATGCGCGCCATCGACAAGCAGAACCTGGAATTGCGCGGTACCGTGCTCGATCGTCTGGATCGCCTGGATACGGGCATTGCCACAGCTATCGAGCAATCCGGCAATACCGTTGCGGCGCACATAGGCGAACTGGAAGACAGGCTGGAGCGTGGTAACAATGGCATAACGCCGAACCGCTTGGCGTGACGGTATGAATGACTCAAATTTATTTCCTTGCGGAAATAAATTTGAGTGTTCTCCCGGAAACATCGGTTAAACTACCGGCAATTCAACCACTCCGGGCATCATCATGGCCAAAGCCAGGCAAGTCGATACGAATGTCATCATCATCGGTGGCGCTTTTGCCATTGTCTTGATCGGCTTGTTGTCGGTTTGGCTGTATTTTTCGTACAGTGCCCGTCCAGTGTCGCCGTCTACCTATGCCAGCTTCGGGCCGGTGGTGGTGCGCAGCACAGAGTTTTCCATCAAGGCGACCATCGCAGTACAGACGCGCAAGGAAGATGCGGACTGGCTGGCCAATCATAAAAAAGAATTGAATTTTGCATTGCAGGGCGCATTGGCGAATGTCGATCCCAAGCGTTTGCGTGAACCGGAAGGCATCAGTTACGTGCAAACTACGCTGCGCGATGCGGCCAATACCGCATTAAATACCCGAAATATCGAAGAAGTGCTGCTGACCGACTTTATTGTGCAAGCACAGTAATTTTTGCCGGTTTGGTGGACAATGTTGGTTCTATCGACAGAATCACAGACACTTTGGGTATGAGCCACATAGACAATTCAGTAGATCTGGCTTCAGATCATCCTTCAAACAAGTTGGCAAATGATGCGCCTGCCCAGCCGCGCAAAGACGTGTTGCGACCGGATTCTCCTTGCGCCGGTTATTGCTCAACTTCGCATGGCGATGAAATTTGCAAAGGCTGCGGCCGTACTTTTGACGAAGTAATTAACTGGATCATTTACGACGAGGCTGAAAAAGCCGTCATCTGGGCCAGACTCGAAGCAGCCGGCTTGGTAAAACGATAAGCGTTTCTGCTCATGCAATGCGTGGGCTCCATTGAAGTATCGAAATCCATCCTTATTCCATAGCCACATTAGACTTCAGGGCCAAGAGGCGGTAGACTTTAGCCCTTTTCGCAAGGGCTATTCCATGTCCACTACGCCCGCAACCCTCATGTCCGATTCCGCAACACCTGATTCCCAGATCGATACAGGACCTGACGTCGAAATACGTTCCGTTTCCGCCGACCTGATCGAGCGCGAAGTTGCGCGCCGCCGCACCTTTGGCATCATTTCTCACCCGGATGCGGGTAAAACCACGCTGACTGAAAAGCTGTTGCTGTTCTCGGGCGCGATCCAGCTTGCCGGTACCGTCAAGGGACGCAAGAGTGGTCGCCATGCGACCTCCGACTGGATGGATATCGAAAAGCAGCGCGGCATTTCCGTTGCCAGCTCGGTCATGCAGTTTGAATATCGTGACCATGTCGTCAACTTGCTTGATACACCTGGCCATCAGGACTTTTCTGAAGATACCTATCGCGTATTGACTGCAGTCGATTCCGCATTGATGGTGATCGATGCCGCAAAAGGTGTGGAAGAACAAACGATCAAACTATTGAACGTTTGCCGCATGCGCAACACGCCCATCATCACCTTCATGAACAAGATGGATCGCGAAACTCGCGATCCGCTGGAATTGCTGGATGAGCTGGAATCGGTGCTGAAAATAGAATGCGCACCAGTCACGTGGCCGATCGGCATGGGCAAGAATTTCCGCGGCGTGTATCACTTGCTGCGCGACGAAATCATGTTGTTTGCACCAGGCAGCGAGAAGGCGGATCAAACCTTTGAAGTAGTCAAAGGTATCGACAATCCGCGCCTTGCGCAAATGTTTCCGCTGGAAATCGAGCAGTTGAAAATGGAAGTTGAACTGGTGCATGGCGCTTCGCATCCGTTCGAACTGGATGCCTTCCTCAACGGCACGCGTACGCCGGTCTTTTTCGGTTCTGCGATCAATAACTTTGGTGTGCGCGAAATTTTGAATGCGTTGCTTGACTGGGCGCAGCCGCCGCGCGAACGCGACGCCACCGTGCGTTCAGTCAAGCCGACAGAACTGCCGTTCTCCGGTTTCGTTTTCAAGATTCAAGCAAATATGGATCCGGCGCATCGCGATCGCATTGCATTCTTGCGTGTGTGTTCCGGTCGTTTTCAGCGTGGCATGAAGGTCAAGCATTTGCGTTTGAATCGCGAGATCAAGGTGTCCAGTGTCGTCACCTTCATGGCGTCTAGCCGTGAGCAGGTGGAAGAAGCGTATGCCGGCGACATCATCGGTTTGCCGAATCACGGCAATATGCAGATCGGCGACAGTTTTTCTGAAGGTGAATTGCTGCAGTTCACAGGCATCCCGTATTTCGCGCCGGATTTCTTCCGCGCAGTGCGCATACGCAATCCGCTGAAGATCAAGCAGTTGCACAAGGGTTTGCAGCAGTTGGGTGAAGAGGGTGCGATCCAGGTATTCAAGCCAGTCAATAGCAGCGATCTGATTTTGGGTGGCGTGGGTGTGCTGCAGTTTGAAGTCGTCGCCAGTCGCTTGCTCAATGAATATGGCGTCGATGCCGTTTTTGAAGGCACCAGCATCAGTAGCGCGCGCTGGATTACCTGTGACGATAAGAAGATGCTGGCTGATTTTGAAAAGTCTTCAGCTGGTCATAATCTGTCGCATGATGCGGCCGGCAATCTGGCTTACCTCGCCAGCTCGGGCGTCAATCTGCGCCTGACTCAAGAGCGCTGGCCTGGCGTGACTTTCCACGAAACACGTGAGCACGCGGCCAAGCTAGGCTGATTGACATGCATATCGTCGAAAAGCTTCGGCGGTATGCAGTACTTCCTCTATCTCCGCACCACCACCGTATTCCTGCGCACGTCAGCGTGCCGGCAACTTGCTTCGTTCGCCAATTCTTGGCATCGTGTGTTTGCTCGATTGTACTGTTGAGTGGGTTGCATATTCGCTACCAGGATCATCATGCCGAAAATATTCAAGTTCACTGAGTTCTCGCTACGCGATCTGATTGTCACGGCCGGCCCGATGACGGTGTTGATTATTGCGGTCTGCTTCATTGCTTACAAACTGGTCGATCCGGCGCCGCCCAGGCAGGTGACCTTGTCGACCGGGCAGGAAAATAGTGCTTATGATGAATTTGGTAAAAAATATGCGGAAGCACTGAAAAAATTCGACATCAATGTCACCTTGAAGCCATCGCTGGGATCACAGGAAAATCTGCAACGGCTCAACGATCCGGATTCCGGCATCGATATCGCATTTGTACAAAGCGGCTCGACCGAACATGCCGATGCGGAACGCCGAGGCTTGGTATCGCTCGGCAGTTTGTTCACAGAGCCAATCTGGTTGTTCTACCGTGCCGATAGAAACATCAGGGAGCTGGTGCAACTTAAAGGAAAAAGAGTTAACGTGGGACCGGAGGGCACTGGTGTACCCAAGTTATTCAAGACCTTGTTGTCAGTGAACGGGATTGAAGCTGGCGATGTAAAAATGGGCGCGCTGGAAAATACGCCGGCAACGGTGGAGTTGGTCGAAGGGCGGATTGATGCGCTGGTTTTCAGTTCGGCGCCAGATGCCTTGTTGATTCAGATGTTGCTGCAGACACCGGGAATCAAGCTGTTTGATTTCACGCAGGCAGAAGCGTATTCAAGGCGTTTCCCGTATTTGTCGCATGTGGTTTTACCACGCGGAATAGTTGATCTAGGACGTGACTTGCCACCCAAGAATTATCATTTGATTGCACCGACTGCAACCCTGGTTGCGCGTCAAGACATGCATCCGGCCTTGGTCGATTTGTTTGTGCAGGCTGCGGCCACGATTCATGGTGGCGCAGGCTGGTTCCGCAAGCAGGGCGAATTTCCAAATGCCAGTTATACGGAAATCCCCGTGGTGGCTGAAGCAGAAAAATTCTATCGCGCAGGGCCGCCGTTTTTGCAGCGCTACATGCCCTTCTGGCTGGCGAATTTTTTCGAGCGTATGTGGGTGGTGATCGTCGCGCTGGGTGCATTGATCCTGCCCTTGTCACGCATCCTGCCGCCGCTCTATGTATGGAAAGTGCGTTCGCGGGTGTATCGCTGGTATGGACAGTTGCGTACGGTTGAGCAATTGATCGAGGAGGTGCCGGTCGACAAACGCGCGACGGTTTATCCTGCGCAATTACGTCGCTTGAATGAAATCGAAGAGAGGGTCAACCAGATTTCAATTCCGCTGTCGTTCGCTGATGAGTTGTATCGCTTGCGCAGCAATATCAATCTGGTGCGCAAGCGTATTCTGGGGCTCAGCGAAACAAAGACGTAACCGACGCGATCGTGACGGCAGGATTGACTTGCGTTGCCTCAGGCGCCTATCCACGGTAGTCCGGCCTTGCACCAGCCATTGACGGTTTTGCGATGACCGTCGGCGTCCTTCTCGCCTTCAAATCCTTCCAGTATGTCGAAACAGTGTGCATAACCGTGTTCAGTCGCCAGCTTGGCTGCATGGCGCGATCGCACAGCGCCGCGGCACAGGAATAGCAACACGGTATCTTGGTCTGCGATTTGTGCAAGCTCCTGCAGGAAATTTGGATTCGGCGCGCCGCCCGGATACAGATTCCATTGCACGGCAACATGCTGTTCCTGTGCGACATTCACGCGACCTACCCAGTCGCGTTCTGCGTGGGTACGCACATCAACCAGCTTGACCTTGGGATCGCTTTGCAACAGCGCATAGGCTTCCTGTGGGGTTACTGCGCCGGCATACGGTAATTGATTGCTTTGCGCGCGTGCGTGCGCAGTAGCGAGAATGTCTGCAGGTTTTGTCATGATGCGGGTCTGAGGTGAATGATGCTTTTAATTATAGATGAGTGCTTGTCGTCTGTATCTGACGAGCCCGCGTGCATTCATTGTTGCTGTTCGCCTCCGTATCTAATGACCAGATCAATGCATGCTTGGGACGCGCCGGAGCCTTCTTCCTGGTTTGGCGCCGCTTCTAATTTTTTTTCGATTTTGAGTATTAAAGTACCTTCCATCTCGGATAGGTGACTTTGACTGAAATTGTTACCATTGATCGACACAGTATCTGACGAGACAACTGCAGATATTGTGGCAAATGATGGTGCTAAGGCTTTATTGGTGATGATTGCACCAAAAAAATGCATTTCATTGATCCAAAAATAAAGTTGCACTAAATATGTGCAAATAGATCGTTGCGCACGATTTTGGTGATATTTAAGGGCCGTTCCAGATTTACTTATTTGCTTGCTAAAACACGTTTGCAGGATAAGAGGCAAGTTGCTCCAAGGAGGTGCGACGGGCGCATTATTCGTGCGGTTGATGGCATGGAATCTGCTATCATTTCGGGCGAGTTATGGTCGCACGCTGTTAAGGCACACGCACGGCACACAACCCATTAACTAATTTGTATCACTTTGCTCAATTTTAGGAGATTCGCATGGCAATGACGGCAGCAGAGGTCTTGAAGATGGTGAAAGACAACGAAGTCAAATTCGTTGATTTTCGCTTTGCTGACACACGAGGCAAAGAACAGCACGTCACCGTGCCAGTTTCGCATTTCGATATGGACAAATTTGAATCCGGTCATGCATTCGACGGTTCGTCGATCGCAGGTTGGAAAGGTATCGAATCATCCGACATGTTGTTGATGCCGGATCCAAATACCGCAAACATCGATCCATTCTTCGAAGAAACCACATTGTTTATGCAGTGCGACGTGATTGAACCGTCGGACGGCAAAGGTTACGACCGTGACCCACGTTCGATCGCCAAACGCGCTGAAGCGTATTTGAAATCGTCCGGCATGGGCGATACCGCTTACTTTGGTCCTGAACCAGAATTCTTCATTTTCGACAGCATCCGCTGGAAAATCGGCATGGACGGCTGCTTCGTCAAGATTGATTCGGAAGAAGCATCATGGTCGACCGGCGAAAAACTCGAAGGCGGCAACACAGGTCACCGTCCTACAGTTAAAGGCGGCTACTTCCCAGTACCACCAGTCGACAGCTTCCAGGACATGCGTTCGGAAATGTGCTTGATCCTGGAATCGCTCGGCATCCCGGTTGAAGTACATCACCACGAAGTTGCTGGTGCTGGTCAAAATGAAATCGGCAGCAAATTCTCGACTCTGGTTGAGCGTGCTGACTGGACCCAGAATCTGAAATATGTTGTTTGGAACGTGGCGCATACCTACGGCAAAACAGCGACATTCATGCCAAAACCTATCGTTGGCGACAACGGTTCGGGCATGCACGTTCACCAATCAGTCTGGAAAGACGGCAAAAACCTGTTCGCAGGCGACGGTTATGCTGGTTTGTCTGATTTCGCTCTGTACTACATCGGCGGCATCATCAAACATGCTAAAGCGCTGAACGCAATCACCAACCCAGGTACCAACTCGTACAAACGTTTGGTCCCAGGTTTTGAAGCGCCAGTTAAATTGGCATACTCGGCACGTAACCGTTCTGCTTCGATCCGTATCCCTCACGTTTCGAATCCAAAAGGTCGTCGCGTTGAAGCGCGTTTCCCAGATCCACTGGCAAACCCATACCTGTGCTTCGCAGCATTGCTGATGGCAGGTTTGGACGGCGTTCAGAACAAGATCCATCCAGGTGAAGCAGCATCGAAAGATCTGTACCACTTGCCACCAGAAGAAGACGCGTTGATCCCGACCGTTTGTGCTTCGCTGGAAGAAGCTTTGGATCACCTGAACAAAGACCGTGAGTTCTTGACTCGTGGCGGCGTGTTCAGCGACTCGATGATCGATGCTTACATCGAACTGAAAATGCAAGAAGTTCAACGCTTCCGCATGACAGCTCACCCAGTCGAATACGATATGTACTATTCGCTGTAATCAGTCTTCGGATAGACGCCGCTGGTTCGGGGCGAAATAAAGCGGGGGAAGCGCAAGCTTTCTCCGCTTTTTTATTGTTCTGTTGGCTATAGATAAATTGATGTGTTGCGGGCGGGCAGTAAATTGACGTTCAATGTTTGTCAGCAACTGTTTCTTGTCCTAAACTAAGAGCCCCGGTTTAACAGTTTCAAAAAGAAAGTTTATGAAACGTCAACTCGCTCTTCTTTTATTCTTTGTCGCCGCTATCCCCGCGCTTCCAGCTTTCGCCCAGAGCGAGGTATACCTATGTGTCGACAGTAATGGCAATCGTGAATACAAAAATACTGGTGCCACCAAAGGCTGTAAAAGAGTTGATCTGCCCGGTGTAACCACCGTTCCTGCAACGATCTCCAAAAAACCTGTGACACAAACGGCATCCTCCAAGCCGACCGATTTCCCACGTGTGAACGATACCGTACAGAAGGCGCGTGACAGCGATCGCAAGCAGATTCTGCAAGATGAAATGCGAACCGAAGAGCAAAAACTGGCGGGACTGCGCGGCGAATACAATAGCGGTGAGCCGGAACGTCGCGGCGATGAACGTAATTACGCCAAGTATCAAGAGCGTACCGCTGCGCTCAAGGACGATATCGCGCGTACGGAAAAAAATGTAGAAGCATTGAAACGTGAGCTCGGTAACCTGAAGTAAAGCACCGAGCAAGATCGGTACGATGTTTGCTAGGATTAGGCCGCATTATGCGGCTTTTCTTTTTTGGATTCCTGTGAAAAAACCTATCATTTCTTTTGGCGGCCTCGATCTGCTTGCATCTGCTGTGCTGTTGCTCAACGCGGAAGGTCGTATTTCTTATGCCAATCCCGCAGCAGAAAACCTGCTGGAAAGTTCAAGCAAGGCATTGGTCAATCACAAGCTGACTGACCTGTTCCTCAATAATGAGGATTTGGAAGAGGTATTTCAGCAAGCGTTGCAACACCAGTTTGCTGACAAGCGGCAAGACCTGACGCTGGAACGGGTAGGCCGTGAACCCTTGCAAGTGCATACGGTGGTCACGGCACTCGACGATCCGGATGCGCCTGTATTGATTGAGTTGCGCGAAAACGTACAGCAACTCAAGCTGGATAGAGAAGAGCGCCTGATCGATCAGAGTCAGGCCAACAAGGAGTTGATCCGCAACCTTGCGCATGAGATCAAGAATCCGCTCGGCGGTATTCGCGGCGCGGCGCAATTGCTGGAGCTGGAATTGCCGGAGCGCCATCTGAAGGAACTGCGCGAATATACGCAAGTCATCATCAAGGAAGCTGATCGATTGCAGACTCTGGTGGATAGATTGCTTGCCCCGCATCGCAGCCCGCATATCGTAGGCGACGTGAATATTCACGAAGTATGCGAGCGTGTACGCAGTCTGATCGTTTCCGAATTTCCGAATGGCTTGAAGATCAAGCGCGACTACGATTTGTCTGTACCGGAATTTCGCGGCGACAAGGAACAACTGATACAGGCGGTGTTGAACATTGCACATAATGCCGCGCAAGTGCTTTCGTCCCGCACGAAAGCAGGGGATGCAGAAATCACGATTCGTACCCGTATCGCCCGCCAGGTGACGCTGGCCAAGGTGCGATACCGGCTGGCATTAGACTTGCATATCATTGATAACGGACCGGGTATCCCGCCAGACATTCAAGACCGTATTTTTTATCCGCTGGTTTCTGGCAGGGATGGCGGTAGTGGATTGGGGCTGACGTTGGCGCAGACATTTGTCCAGCAACACATGGGCGTAATTGAATGTGACAGTCGGCCAGGATATACGGACTTCAGAATTCTGATTCCATTGCCGTGACAGTATCAAAATGTCTTGGCAGTGCATCAATAACTTTGCAATATGACTGCGGATATTAAAACTATATGAAACCAATCTGGATTGTTGACGACGACGAATCGATCCGCTGGGTACTTGAAAAAGCACTGGCCCGTGAGAATCTGGCAACCAAGAGTTTTTCCAACGCACGCGATGCGATGGAAGCGCTAAAAACCGGTGCACCGCAAGTACTAGTATCCGATATACGCATGCCAGGCGAAACTGGGCTGGAACTACTGCAGGCTGTCAAAGCCAAGCATCCAGGTCTGCCGGTTATCATCATCACCGCGTTCTCCGATCTGGATTCTGCCGTGGCAGCTTTCCAGGGCGGCGCGTTTGAATACCTGGCCAAACCTTTCGATATCGACAAGGCAGTTGAACTGATACGTCGTGCATTGGAAGAAAGCCTGCGTGAAACCAGCGTGGAGCAGGCTTCTGCAGAAACGCCGGAGATTCTCGGCCAAGCACCGGCAATGCAAGACGTTTTTCGTGCGATCGGCCGCCTCTCGCAATCGAATGTAACGGTGTTGATCACCGGTGAATCAGGCTCTGGTAAAGAACTGGTTGCGCGTGCCTTGCACAAACACAGTCCGCGCGCATCGCAACCCTTCATCGCATTGAATACCGCAGCGATTCCAAAAGACTTGCTGGAATCGGAATTGTTTGGTCATGAGCGCGGCGCCTTTACAGGTGCGCAGGCTTCACGCCGCGGTCGTTTTGAACAGGCAGACGGCGGCACCTTATTCCTTGATGAAATCGGCGACATGCCTTTCGATCTGCAGACGCGTTTGCTGCGGGTGCTATCGGATGGACATTTTTATCGCGTCGGCGGTCATCAACCGCTGAAGGCGAATGTGCGTGTTATCGCCGCGACCCATCAAAATCTGGAACATCGCGTACGCGAAGGGCTGTTCCGTGAAGATTTGTATCACCGTCTGAATGTGATTCGCCTGCGTCTGCCGAGCTTGCGTGAACGCCGTGAAGATATCCCTATCCTGACCCGTCACTTTCTTGCACAGAGTGCGAAGCAACTGGGTGTTGAAGTCAAACGCATGTCGGAAGGGGCGATGCAGTTTTTGACCAACCTAGAACTGCCGGGCAATGTGCGTCAACTGGAAAATCTGTGTAACTGGATTACCGTGATGGCACCCGGTCAGACGGTAGAAGCCAAGGATTTGCCGCATGAGTTGACCGAAGGGCAGACATACTCTGCCTCCACGCCAGCGATGCCGACGACAAGTGGCGCGCCTTACGTGGGACTGGAGAATGATACTGGTGCCGTCAGTACCGGTATGCCGCAAACGTCTGCGTTCCCTGTTGGCATTCCCGCTGAACATGTTAACTGGATTTCATTGCTGGAAACCGAGGCTACGAACTTGCTGGCGGCAGGGCAACCGGAGGTGATGGACGCCTTGGGACGTCAGTTCGAGTCCACCTTGATCAAGATGGCATTGAAACATACGCATGGCCGCAAGAATGATGCTGCAGTACGTTTGGGTATAGGTCGCAATACCATCACGCGCAAGATTCATGAGCTGGGTATCGACGGCGCGAAAGACGATTAATATTTTGTTGATTTTCTGAAGATATTCTTCAACTACCTGACTAAAAAGGCCCGGATTAGTTAAAACTAATCCGGGCCTTTTTTATTGGTCGCTGAATCTGTGGCGGTATGAACGTTCAAATTTTCAAGCAGACATCTATGCCGGATATCTGTTTGGAATTTCCACGCTTTACGCCGCCAGTTTTGCCGTGGAGCGACAGCCTTCCAGCAGGAAGGACAAGCCAACCACCAAAACGAGTTCGCCTTCAGCCGAGCGCGCCGTGCCTGCAATACCCGATACGGTAATCGCTGTCATTGGCTTGATCACCAGATCTGCGGTCCCTTCGACTGCGCCTACCGACAAAATGTAGGGTTGTGGTGCAGCGATGACGATACCCACGCGTTCTGTCGCCAATTCATAACCGAGTGAACCGGCCAGCGACCGAACTGGCAAAGGACGACCCTGATCACGCAACACGGGAGCACCGCCTACGTGTTCGAATTCTTCAGGTAATTCCACTACACGTTGCACTACCGCCATCGGCAGGGCCAGAGCTGCATCGGAGCTGCGCACCAGCATAGTCGGCACAATCGATAGCTCGATCGGCAACCGGATCGAGAAGCGGGTGCCGACGCCCAGTTTGGAATCAATGGTGATGGCACCACGATGTTTTTCCACCGCCGTTTTTACCACGTCCATGCCGACGCCACGACCGGATACGCTGTTGGCGACTTCCTTGGTGGAGAATCCCGGCAGGAAGACGAGCTGCAGCATTTCTTCTATTGTTTGCGCCGCGCCGTCATTGATCAAGCCTTTGGAAATCGCCTTGGCGCGCAATTGTTCACCATCCATGCCTTTGCCATCATCGGAAATCTCGATCATGACGCTACTGGCTTCCTGCCAAGCTTTAAGCAGAATGACTGACTTGGTCGATTTGCCGTTGGCAGTGCGTGTTGCGTTATCTTCGATGCCGTGATCCAGCGAGTTGCGCAGCATGTGGACCAAGGGATCGTACAAACTATCGACGACGACGCGGTCGACTTCGGTGTCTGCACCTTCGATTTGCAGATCGACATCCTTGCCCAGATCTTTTGCCAATTCGCGCACCAGGCGCGGGAATTTTTGAAACAGTTTACCTACTGGTTGCATGCGTGTGGATAGCGTTGCCCGTTGCAATTCGGTCGAATAGCGGGAAGCGCGATTCAGTGTTTCCGCCAAGGCGGCCATCAAGGTCGCGGCCTGGCCTTCTACCGGGAACTGCGCCAGTTTTTCGAGCAGTACGCTAGCCTGATTGGCTGCCTGCACGGATTCTCCGGCAACTTCCAGCAATGCATCGAGCTTGACTGCATCCACGCGTATGCTTTCTTCCTTGACGCTGGCCGCCGCTGCTGGTTTGTTTTCACCTCGTCTATCGATGCCATCCCAGCCGCCTTTGGCTGCAGCATCTTTCGCCGGTGCTGCGGCAGTTACTGCCGCCGATACTGCAGGAGCGTTGCTGGTAGGTGCACTTGCTGTTGAAGTTGCCGGAGCCGCTACAGCGGTACCGGCTGGAACGACCGCCAGATAAAGCGCATTCCAATCCAGGCCATCTGCTCCGACAGTCGGTGCTGCTTCCTGCGATATGGTGGCAACCGCTACCGTAGCGACTGTCGCCGCAGGTGCTGCATCCTCACCTGCGATTGCACTGTTGAGAATATCTTCAAGCGCATTCGGCATAGCTGGCAAACTACTCGGGTGTGCGCCGTTTGATAGTGCAGTTAATTGATCGGCAACGAAACCGCTGGCTTGCAATGCCGCTTCAATGGCGATGGGTGTCACGGGGACTTCGCCGGTGCGCAAGGCATCAAACAAATTTTCCGTCAGATGGCAGGCAGATACCATGGCCGGCAGATTCATGAAACCTGCACCGCCCTTGATGGTGTGGAAGGATCGGAAAACGGCGTTGAGGGTATTCAGGTCGCCAGGATTGCGTTCAAGGCTGAGCAAATGTTCCTCTACATTGGTTGCGAGTTCGAGTGCCTCGACAACGAAATCCTTGAGCATGTCGTCCATGTCATCCATCAGAACCCCAGATCGGCAAGAAGGTCGTCGACGTCGTCCTGCACCAACGCAATGGTCGGTGCCGACGGACCGTTCATCAATTCGGCTGGTACATCGGCTGCAGTTTTGGCTTCCGCACGTGCGGCCTTGATTTCGGGCGGCGCATTGTCGCGCAACAGCTGGGCCAATTCGGTTTCGACCTTGTGCGTGATAGCGACGATTTTCTTGATTAATTGACCGGTTATGTCTTGGAAGTCTTGCGCCATCATGATTTCCAGCAGGCGGGCTTTTTCTGCCTCGGTAACTTCGGCTACCTTCTGTGAGAACTCACGTGAGTCATTTGCCAGCGTTTTGAATTCCTCTACGCCGAGTTTGCCGTCGAACAGTTGGCCCCAGCGTGCATCCATATTCTTTGCAGTCTTGGATAAGACATCTTGTTCAGGCATGCCGATATCGATGGCATTCAAGACCTTGTTGGCAGCCTGCTCGGTCAGTGTGGCGACGTATTCGAGACGACCCTGTGCGTCGGAGATTTGCGATGCGACATCTGTCAGCGAGCGGTCGTAGCCTAGCTCGCGCAAGGAGTCATGCAGCAAGCGGACGATACCACCCAGGCGCTCATACATTGGTTTATCGGACGCGTCTTCGGCATTATCTTCAGTCACAGCAGAAGGCGGAGTCGCAGCGGCGGGAGTGACAGTCGGCGGTGTGGGTGTCGCTATTGGCGCTGCAGTGGCTGCTGGCATTGCCGGGGCGACGGTTTCTGTACGCTGCGCGGAAATTTCTTCAAAAAGTGCATCAAAATCATCTAAATCGCCGCTCATCTAATTCTCTCCGTCTCGTTATCCATATTCAACGCTTGTTTTTTAGGAGTCTTCATCCTGTTGGAATGGCGTGAGCAATGCACGATCTTCGTGTGCAAGATTGCGATGTTGTCCGTTCCATACAAACAAGCTGTATGTGGGCAAGCATTTTGCCTATTTACCTGAAGCAATAATACCCAGATTTAGAGGGGGCGCATAGATATTCGATGCAAGTTGGCGACGTAGCGCAACAATTGCAAATTTTGGTTAAAAGAGATCGGAATTCGCAGCGTGTTATCGGAATTTTCTTGCTCGCCGGCATGAAGTGTGAGGCATTGTTTCGACAACAAAGGGCGGCTAGTGGGGGCTGAACAGCGTCGCTGTCGTTTGACGCGATTTGCCCTCGCGCCTACACTGCAGCTACTTTTTATTTGGCCGCGGATTTTCTGCTGTATCTACTTCTATGTAGAAGGGGAAGCCTGCATGCACAAGCATGCTGTTTTCAAGTCGGCGGCGCAGATTGTTATCAACCTGGTAGTTTCTTTCAAGGATCGTGCGCCTCGCGGGGGCACGCCAAGCATGACTTTTTCTATCCCTTTTACCCATGATGCCGCCCTGGATAATGCACTTGATGCGGCGATCAATAACAAAACCAAGCCGCTGGGCAGCCTTGGCATGCTGGAGTCACTCGCCAAACAGATAGGCTTGATCCAGCAGACCACGCAAGTCAGCATCAAGGATCCTGCTCTAATCGTGTTTGCCAGCGATCACGGCGTGGTTGCCGAGAATATCTCCGCCTTTCCGCAAAGCGTGACCTGGCAAATGGTGGAAAATTTTCTCGCCGGTGGCGCAGCGATTAACGTCTTTGCACGTCAAAACAAGTGCGCGCTGCATATCGTCGACGCTGGCGTGAAGCATGATTTTGGTGTGCGCGATGGTTTGCTGGATCGCAAAGTGGCGCACGGCACACGCAATTTTGCGCAAGGCCCGGCGATGACGGCCGAGCAGTGTGCGGATGCGATGCAGCGCGGTGCAGATCTGGTCGCAGGTTTGTCAGGCAACGTCATTGGCTTCGGTGAAATGGGTATAGGCAATACGACTTCTGCCGCAGCCCTCATGCACGCGATCACAAAAATTCCGGTGGCGGAATGTGTAGGTGCTGGTACCGGATTGGCCCCTAGCGGCGTACAGCACAAGCAAAAAGTAGTAGAGGCAGCGGTCGCGTTTCATACGCCTGTCATATCAACAGGCGAACCTATGGATATTCTCGCCACATTCGGTGGTTTTGAAATCGCCATGATTGCAGGCGCCATGCTGGCGGCGGCCGAGCGCCGGATGGTGATACTGATAGATGGTTTTATCATCACGAGTGCTTTGCTGGTCGCCGCGCGTATGCAGCCTGCGATACTTGATTATTGTTTGTTTGCCCATTGTTCTGACGAACGCGGCCATCAACAAATGCTGGCGTATCTGAAAGGGCGTCCGTTACTGCAAATGGGCTTGCGTTTAGGTGAAGGCACCGGTGCAATACTGGCATTACCGTTGTTGCATGCATCGGTCAACTTCCTCAATGAAATGGCAACTTTCGATTCGGCCGACGTGAGTAAAAAGAGCGCATAAAAAATAATGGAACCGAATATTTTTGTGGGGACAAGTTGGCGTGCGCGCTGCCTGCAGTGTGGCGTCCATCAATTGCGTTTGTTTTTCATTGCGCTGCAATTTTTTACCCGTATTCAAATTCCGCGCTGGGTAGGTTTTGACGAGCGCTGGCTACAGCATGCATCACGGTATTTTCCCGCGGTCGGTATTGTCGTTGCACTGGTATCGGTACTGATTTATGTCATCGCTTCATTGTTGTGGACGCAATCGATTGCGGTGTTGCTATCGACGATAGCCGGTATTTATCTGACCGGCGCTTTTCACGAAGACGGTTTTGCCGATACCTGTGATGGTTTTGGCGGCGGCACCAGCAGCGAGCGCGTACTCGAGATCATGAAGGATTCGCGCATAGGCGCATACGGTGCAATCGGAATCGGTTTGATGCTGGCCTTGAAATGGATGACCCTGTCCAGCCTGCCCTCGCCAGCGGTCGTCGTTGCTTTGCTGATTGCGCATCCGGTTTCACGGCTGGCGGCAATCAGCCTGGTGTGGCGCATGGATTATGCAAAGGCGAACGGCAAGGCGAAACCAATTGGGCAAGAGATGTCTAATGGAGAGTTTTGCATCGCTACTACGACGACCTTGCTGCCCATAGCGCTACTGTGCCTGACCGGCTTGATGTCTGTGCTTGCGGTCGTTGCAGGCACACTGTTTGCTGCGCTTGCAGCATTATGGCTGGCACGTATGTTCCAGCGTCGTATCGGTGGTTATACCGGCGATTGTCTCGGTGCAGTGCAACAAGTTGCCGAAGTTGCTTTTTACCTGGGTGTGCTCGCCACCATTGCCTATTGAGGAGCTGTATGCACCTTTATCTCGTTCGCCATCCACGGCCCATCGTCGCAGCCAATACCTGTTACGGGCGCACTGATTTAGCTGTGGCAGCGGAGGAGGTTGCCTTGGCGCATGCATCCTTGTTGCCGGTCCTGCCCAGGAAGGCCATGCTGTTTTCCAGCCCTTTGCGTCGCTGTACGGAACTGAGTGTCAGTCTGGCAGATACGCTGGATTGTGCGGCGCCAACCTATGATGAACGCCTGGCAGAAATGCATTTTGGCGATTGGGAAATGCGTTCGTGGGATGACATTCCGCGTGCATCGGTCAACGCTTGGAGCAATGACATGGTCGGTTATCAACCTGGCGGCGGCGAGAGTGTGCTGCAGGTTGCGCAACGCGTGCGCGCGTTTCGCGATGAACTGACTGAACTGAATATCGAACACGCCATCGTAATTTGCCATGCCGGCATCATCCGCTTGCTGGCCGCCTGCGAACACGGTTTGTCGATTCCCGAGATGGCGCTGTATGCAGCGCAAAAACCGCACAAGATACGCTATGGCGAATTGCTGGTGGTGGATTGCTAATATTATTGTTGCAAGACTCTTGAGGCAATGATCTGAGCGCTGATTTTCAATACTGTCAACACACGATCAAGATGCTTGCTTGCCCTCGCCATGCTGTTTGGCCGCAAGATGCAAAACTTCCGCTGCTGCCTGCGCTGAAATAACATCTCTTCCCCATGGCTTGCGTTCGCTTGGCAATATTCGCAGCCAGCTGAATGCACGCGCTGCACGCATCACTTCACGCTGCACATCTATCTCATCCTGCTTTAAATAACGCAAAAAATGCTGTGCAATCTGCGACGCATCCATATTCAAAATATAGGCGCTTGAATGCAGATACAAGAGCCAGTCGCGCGCCTGTGCCGCAGCCAGCGGCATGCTCCTGCTGGGATCGTCTTCAAAGTCGATGAAGCTCACCGTACCTTCGTGCCAGATCATATTGCGCGCAAAGCACTGACTGGCATTTTGCCCCAAGCTATGCAGTTGCAAAATCGCCTGCAAGCCGCTTTCCCAATAGTGCAAAAACTTTTCAGGTTCTTGTCGCAACAACTGATCAATCGAGGTTTTACCGAGAAAAGAAATTGCAAACCATTGCGGCGTTACTTGCAATACTTCGGGAACTGACACGCCTGCATTGGCCAGCGAACGCAGACGCGCGACTTCAATAGTCTGCGCTGCGCTGCCACCTGGCGCCGGTACAGCGCGCAGCATTGGTTGACGCAAGACTGCAGCAAGAGTGTTCAGTACCGGATAACCCCAGTGCTTGAGCGGTGCTTCCAGGCGCTTGACGATGATAGGGCGATCGTCAACCTGCAGCAATGCGGTGCGGTCGGACGTGAGCGCTAGTTGCGCATCGATCGTTTTTATTTGTTCGGGAGTAAACATGCAATGACGGTGTGGCCGGGCAAGGCTGGATTATAGACCAGCGCCAGGCACCGGCTGCAATCTGTGCGCAGTAAATAGACGAGTAATTACATGAAAAAATGACTACGGTTGCCCCGTGACAGTGCGCACCGTACAATGGCGCAGTTTTGGTGCTCGCGGTCATGTCCATGTCCGCAGTTAAACGGGAAACACGAAGCCGTCAGGCTAACGTGTGCTGCCCCCGCAACGGTAAAACAAGCGTCACGATCATGATGTGACTAATCCTCTTTCGAGACCACTGTGCAGCATGCATGGGAAGGTGAGAGGGTTTGCTTGTCAGCCCGGATACCGGCCAGAGCAGGTGAAAGTAATGCGAACGGGGAACGTCGCAAGTGCGCGTCTGCTGCAATTGTAAAACGTCTGCTTGTACTGATCGTTCTTGGACCATTCTTTCGTTGAATTCGACTCGCGGGGATGCAAGTCGGGTGCTCCTTATTCAAGAAGACATGATGAAATCCGTAACACCCATTCGCAGCAGCGCTGCATGGAAGCCGCTCGTACTGTTTTCCGCCCTTGCCACATTGGCTTTTCCAGTCATCGCTCAAACATCAATTGATCAAACTCTGGCACCGGTGACGGTTTCTGCATCCCGTTTTGAAAGCGTGGACGCGCCAATTGGTGCCACCGTCATTACGGCACAGCAAATTCGCGATTCTGGTGCAGGCAGTATCAATGAAGCGATTCGAAAAATAGGTGGTGTGTTCGGACGTCAAAATCTAAGTGGCACGACTGACTCTTCGCTGGATTTGCGCGGTTTCGGTGCCAATAGCGATCAAAATGTAGCGATTTTTGTAGATGGAATACGCATCTCGGAAAACGAATTGACGACGGCGATGATGTCAATTATTCCGATCGAATCAGTTGAGCGTATCGAGATAGTTCGTGGCGGAAGCAGCGTTTTGTATGGTGAGGGTGTGACCGGTGGGACGATTCAAATCATCACTAAACGTGGGGGAGCGAACATGACGCACGGCTCGATTGTTGCTGAAGCCGGAAACTTCGGCTATCAGGAACTACGCACTTCGCTGACGAAGGGTTGGGATAATTTTTCCATCAATGCCAATTTGGGAGCTTTGCGGACTGATAACTATCGCGACAACAACGATTTGAGGCAGGAAAATTTTAGCGGGGGCATGCAATGGGCGTCTAAAGAAAGTCGATTCGGCGCACGCGTCGATGTTATTCGGCAGGACGCCCGCTTGGCCGGAGCGTTAACGCCGGAACAGTACAAGCAAAATCCGCGTCAAACAGTTACGCCATTCGATTTTGGCTCTATCGATTCTGAACGCTACACGTTGTTTGGTGAGCGTAATGTTGGAAACGTTCAGATTGCTGCAGAGCTGTCGCATAAGGATAAAAAAGGGGATTCATTTTACGTTGATGATTTTGGTGGTAAATCGCTTGGAAGTTTCATTGGTGAAGTGACGCAATTTTCTCCTCGCGTTAAATACGTAACTAATTCCAGTACCGTAAAAAATGAACTGGTGATCGGAATGGATTTCTCGGATTCCGATCGCAGCCTCGATAATGTGTACAGATCGACCTTTCCGGATTCTTTGTCAGGTTCAAACACATCACAACAGTCGGCAGCAATTTATGCACGTGATGAAATTCGATTTGGCAAGGCGCGTATCGCTTTTGGCGCGCGGCATGAAAAATTCAATCAGGATTATGAGAATAAATTTGACGCCACCAAAAATTACGACACATCGTTTTCTTTAAATGCGTGGGATTTGCAAGGTTCTTATGAAATCGCACCAGCGGTAAATATATTTGCCAGGGCAGGTAAAAGTTATCGCGTAGCAAATGTAGATGAAAATTCCTACTCGCTAAACAATATACGACTGAAACCACAACGTTCGAATGACCTAGAATTGGGCACTTCCATAGGTAATGGTACCCGCAAGATTACGGCCAAAATATTTCGCAACAATTTAAGCGACGAAATATTTTTCAATCCGAACGTGTCTGGGCCGCTTGGCATGGGCGTCAACGTCAATCTAGATAAAACAAAGCGCCAGGGCATTGAACTGGAAGCAAGCAGCGATTTGTCGGATTCCCTAACCCTATCGGCAATTGTGCAGCATGTCGCTGCCGAATTCAGATCTGGGCTAAACGACGGCAAAGAATTGGTTCTGGTACCAAAGAACATTGCGACATTTCGTTTAAGCTGGCTGCCGAAAAATGGTCAATCGGCGGACGTGGGTGTGCAGTGGGTTGATTCGCAACGTTATGGGAGCGATTTCAACAATACATGTGGTGTGAATATTCCTTCTTATACGACGCTTGACGGACGTTACGCAATAAAGATTGGTGTATGGGAATTCGCACTAGTGGGCGCTAATTTGACTGATAAAAATTACTACGGGCAGGCATTTGGTGACTTTAATAGCTGCAAAAACGGCATTTATCCGAATACCGGTCGTGCAATCAAGTTCACTGTTCGTATGGATTTCTGATACTAGATAGACATTAATTTTAGGAATCCGCCGCGCATGCGATGCTGACAGATATTTCGGCATTTTCTGCTCGCTTTTCTTCCGCTGCAACTTGCGATACTTTGTTCCTATTGCCTATCGAGCATCAAGCTTCTATCTCTCTCAGTAAATAGAGCAAGCCGTGTTGTGGTGGTGATGGAACAGCTTGTTTAGCTACGTATTTTTCGTAGTTGCCGCAAGCTGTTGCTAGCCGTACAATGTCGCCAGTTTTGGTGCTCGCAGACATGTTCATGTCTGCAGTTAAACGGGAAACACGAAGCCGTCAGGCTAACGTGTGCTGCCCCCGCAACGGTAATCAAGCGTCACTTATCGGTGACAGGTTGTCTCTCAAACCACTGTGCGTTTATTGCATGGGAAGGTGAGGCCATCATGCTTGCAAGCCCGGATACCGGCCAGGACAGGTGGAAATGCTGCGACGGGGATCTTCGCGACGCGATTCGCGCACGTCCTGGTTACCCCGGCTCCTGTCGTCTCGGTCGTTGATTCTTTTCCTGTATTTCTTTTCAATTCAGCCTGCGGGGAAGCGGGCTGGGTGCTGTGTTTCTACGAAAAGTAATCATGACTTCATCCGCTTTACGGCGCACAAAAGTGGCTATTCCGCCGCTCGCCATCGCATTATCCATTTCTGCCGCATTCTCTCCGTTCAGTCTGGCACACGCCTCGACTGAGTCATCGTTGGCACCGGTGGTTGTAACGGCTACGCGTACCGCGCAAAAAGCCGGTGATGTGCTCGCAGATAATATTGTCATCACTGCAGAAGAAATCGCCGCTTCCGGACAAACCTCTTTAGTTGATTTACTGCAGACAAAACGTAGTTTGGAAATCAAAAGAAACGGTGGGGCCGGGAATGATGCGGACATTTATATACGCGGGGCAAATGGCAAACAGACGATATTGTTGATTGATGGCGTCCGTAGTGTTTCATCCACGTCAGGAACGCCAAGCTGGTCCTCCATTCCGCTATCGCAAATCGAACGCGTAGAAATTGTAATGGGGCCTCTCAGTACCATGTATGGCGCCGATGCCGTTGGCGGGGTGATTCAGGTGTTTACCAAAAAAGGCAGTGGCGCTCCACGTTTGTCATTTTCTGCTGGAGCGGGAACATATGGCGAGCAGGTGGTGAGCGCAGGCGTGTCAGGTTCGACCGAGGGAGACCATCAAATACGCTATTCAATTAATACAATGCACGAGGAAGCGGATGGATTTTCTTCTCGTGTTGTGGCCGGGCAAAATCCGGACGACGATGGCTATACCAAACG
Organism: Herminiimonas aquatilis; assembly: GCF_042665175.1. NCBI lineage: Bacteria > Pseudomonadati > Pseudomonadota > Betaproteobacteria > Burkholderiales > Oxalobacteraceae > Herminiimonas > Herminiimonas aquatilis. Next base: position 157,686 of record NZ_JBHTCC010000004.1, on the reverse strand, counting down.
TAGCGTGAGTGGTCAATTCTCATTGGCACTGGCCAAAGGGCAGGAAATCGGCCTGACATTTTTAAATAGTGAAAACAACGGCGAGTATGACAGCGGAGCATCTGCATTCAATGCGCGCATTGTCAGTGACGTTGATGTGTATTCTGTTTATTCCCGCAATCAAATCAATGCGAGTTGGAACAGCTTGTTACAGGTTTCCCGTTCTTATACAAAACAGCAAAACTATACATCGGCCAAACCAGCAATCAATAATTCGAAACAGGATCAGATTAGCTGGCAAAACGATTTAAACATTGGTACTGACCTGCTGCAGTTGCTGCTTGAGCACCGCGAAGAAAGTGTCTTCAACCCTAGTCAGCCAAAACAGAATCAGAGCCGCGATACAAATTCGCTCGCACTTGCCTATCAATTGAACGCAGATTCGCATTTGGCGAGTACAAGCATCCGCTACGACGACAGTTCCGTATATGGTTCCAATTTGACTGCCAGTGCGGGCTATGGTTATCGTTTGACGAAGGAGTTAAGAGTAAGTGCTAGCCATGGAACCAGTTTCCGTGCACCTACGTATAACGAACTTTATTTCTCACCTAACTTTGGTAACCCGAACGCACGGCCGGAAAAAGGTAAAAATACAGAAGTCGGTATTTACTATGACAACGGTCAATCTGATTTTAGCATCGCTTATTACTATAATCAGATCACAGATTTGCTGATTACAAAGACACCATGTCCTGTTGCTGGCCTTGGTACAAGTTGCACTTCTAACGTGAACGATGCTTTATTGAAAGGCGTATCGTTAGGCGCCTCGACTAAAATTGCTGATTTCCGTTTATATGCATCACTCGATTGGCAGGATCCGCGCGATCAGACGACGAACAAGTTGATCGAACGTCGAGCACGCACTCATGGAACGGTTGGTGTCAGCCACGCACATGGTTTGTTCAAATCCGGCGCTGATGTAATCATTTCAGGCTATCGCTATGATGCTGCCAACGAAACCAAAAGAATGGGCGGCTATGCATTACTCAACTTGCATGCCAGCTATGACTTGACGGAAAACTGGCAGGTGTTTGGCCGATGGAACAATGTTTTTAATAAATACTATGAACTTGCACAAACATATCAAACGCCGGGTTCCAATGCATTTGTCGGTGTACGTTATGGTTTTAATTAAGCCTTTGTAAAATGGCGTCTGGTTATCGAGCGCTTGATGTGTCGCGCATGCCGGTTTCGGAAATTCTCCAAGAGTGCATGCGCGAATTTTATGAGAACCACTGAATGATTTTTTCACCATGAGCACGATGGCAGATCGCGCTGCCAGCACTCCCAGACCGCAGGGACGCAGGCGCGCATGGACTGTTTTGTCTATGCTGGTCTTTATCGCCTTGTTGAGCGTGCTGATTGCGTGCGTCGTCGGTTCGGTGGCCTTGCCCGTGCAGGACGTGTTGTCCGCGATGCGCGAGCTGACGCAGGGAACGACTTCTACGATGGCGGCGACGCTGGTCGATTTGCGGCTCAGTCGTGCCTTGTCCGCGTTTGTGACGGGCGCGACGCTGGCGCTGGCTGGCGTGATGATGCAGGCATTGTTACGCAATCCCTTGGCCGAGCCATATGTGCTGGGGGTTTCCGGTGGCGCGGCAGTTGGCGCACTGGGCGCGATGCTGTTGTTTTCGATGAGCTGGTCTATTGATGTCGCCGCTTTTGCTGGTGCGATGACTGTATCGGTCATGCTGTATTTGCTGGCGCAGCGCGATTTGCGCGGCAGTGTCAATTCGGATGGCGGTGCACCATTGTTGCTGTTGACCGGCGTGATTCTCGCATCCGGCTGCAGCGCATTGGTGGCCTTGATGTTGTCGATCGCACCGGATAATCGCCTGCGCGGCATGGTGTTCTGGATGATAGGCGATTTGTCGGGTACGCAATTCCGCTGGCTGCCATGGATCGTATTGATAGGCGCCTTGATTTTTGCCACGCGCGCTGCACGCGCAATCAATGTGATTGCATTGCATGCAGAAGCTGCCGTCACCCTGGGCATCAATGTTGCAAGATTCCGCATAGGTTTGTTTTTATGCGCAGCCTTGCTGACGGCGAGCGCAGTCAGTAACGCAGGTAGCATCGGTTTTGTCGGCTTGATCGTGCCGCACGCATGTCGCTTTGTGTTGGGGCCGGATCATCGCATTCTTTTGCCTGCCGCTGCATTGGTAGGTGGTGCATTTCTGGTGTTGGCGGATACGCTGGCACGCAGTGTCGTAGCGCCGCAGCAGTTACCGGTCGGTGTCATCACCGCAATCATCGGCGTACCGGTCTTTCTGCTGCAGTTGCATCAGTTGAGGAAGCGCTGATGCACGCCATGATGTACACGGATAAATTGCAGTTGCGTATTGCCGATCGTTTATTGGTCGATGCGCTGGATTGGCATATCGGTCCGGGCGAATGCTGGTGCGTGATAGGTCGTAATGGTGCCGGTAAAAGTACCTTGTTGCGCGCCTTGGTTGGCTTGCGTCCAGCCGAAGGCGGCTCGATTGCCTTGAATGGTCGTGCACTGAAAGATTGGCCCTTGCAGGATCTGGCACGTCAGCGTGCGTTTCTGCCGCAGGGCAGAAGCGATGCCTTTGCCTATCGCGTGATTGAGACAGTCCTGACTGCACGTCATCCGTATCACGAGTCCGCCTATTGGGAATCGGATGCTGATTATGTGGCAGCCTATTCAGCGTTGCAGTTGATGGACGTCAATGCCTTGGCCGATCGCGATGTGCGCTCCTTGTCCGGTGGTGAACGGCAACGCGTGGCCATTGCCGCGGTATTGGCGCAGGACACACCTTTGCTACTGCTGGACGAACCGACCAGCGCACTCGATCTGGCGCATCAAGTCAGCATCATGCGTTTGCTCGACACACTATGTCGCGAGCAAAGTAAATCTGTCGTCATGGTCAGCCATGATTTAAACCTTGCGCATAGCGTGGCAACCCACGCCTTGTTATTGATGGGCGATGGCCGCTGGCATGCGGGCAGCGTGGATGAAGTCATGCAGGCACCGCTGCTCAGTGAATGTCTGGGTCATCCCATCGAGATAGTCAAACACGGCGAGCGCACCATTTATCTGGCGGGCGATAAAGAACAAGAAGTGAAGCAGAAGTGAATCTGAAGTGAGGAAGAGTGAATATGAGTGAACATCAAAGCAGCGCAGATAAAGATGTCGATGGAGTGACCGAACGTCATAATGCCCGCATGGCGCGCAAGAAAGAAGTCATCGATAAAAAAATCGAGGCGGCCAGGCGTGAGGCCGGCGTACTTGTTATTACCTGCGGCAACGGCAAGGGAAAAAGTTCCAGCGCCTTCGGCATGGCCGCGCGCGCACTTGGGCACGGGATGAAAGTCGGCGTCGTACAGTTCATCAAAGGTGCGATTGCAACCGGTGAAGAAAACTTCTTCCGCCGTTTTCCGGATGAGATCAGTTTCCATGTGATGGGCGAAGGCTATACGTGGGAAACGCAAAACCGTGAACGCGATGTCGCCAATGCAGAAATCGCATGGCAGCGCGCCAGGGAATTATTGAGCGATCCTACAATCGGCCTGGTCGTACTGGATGAGTTGAACATCGCATTGAAATACAAATATCTCGATGTGCAGCGCGTCATCGCCGATGTGCAGGCGCGTCCTGCGATGCAGCACGTGGTGATTACCGGCCGCGGAGCGCCGCCGGAATTGATCGCAGTGGCAGATACCGTCACTGAGATGCAGCCGATCAAACACGCGTTTGCTGCCGGTATTGCGGCGCAAGCTGGCGTGGAGTGGTAACCATGCACCCCAGCTCCGCCATATTCAAAATCATGGTGATAGAACCATTGGCAAGCGCCCACTTGGTGAGCAAAACATCATGAGCAGCGCACGTATTGTATTGATTTCAGCGATTGCCTCGGGCCAGGGCAAGACCACGGTCACTGCCGCGCTGGCACGCAAGTTGATCAAGCAGGGTTTGCGTGTGCGTGTTTTCAAGACAGGTCCCGATTATCTTGACCCGATGATCTTGCAAAGGGCGAGCGGTGCCGAAGTGTATGCACTCGATTTGTGGATGGTTGGTCTGGACGACTGCCGCAGATTATTGGCCAAAGCCGCTGCCGAAGTTGATGTCATCCTGATCGAAGGCGTGATGGGTTTGTATGACGGCAACCCGTGCTCCGCTGATCTTGCGCGCGCATTCGGCGTGCCGGTTGTGGTGGTACTCGATGCCGCCAAGATGGCGCAGACTGTCGGCGCAATCGTGCTGGGTCTGCAGCAATACGGCCCGGTAGAAATGGCCGGTGTGATTGTCAATCGGGTAGCCAGCGCTTCGCATGCAACGCAGATTACGCAGGGCATACGCGATATCCGCTTGCTGGCGACTATGCCGAAATTGCAGGCGTCGCTGCCTGAGCGTCATCTTGGTCTGGTGCAGCCGGATGAAATTGCAGAGGTTGACCAGATACTCGATCAGCTTGCCGATCAGATCGATCTGGATATGAATGCATGGAATAGCATCCCGCCCATCATGTTGGAACAGAGTCTTGCTGCTGCGCAGACTCAACCTACTGCGCAACTTCTCGCCGGGAAAAATATCGCGATTGCGCGTGACGCTGCCTTTGCCTTTGTCTATCACGCCAACCTTGAATGTCTGCGAGCAGCGGGTGCGCAGCTGCACTTCTTTTCACCGCTGAATGATGAGCCGGTTCCGGCCGATGCAGATGCGGTGTATATCCCGGGTGGCTATCCCGAACTGCATTGTGCAAGCTTGTCGGGGGCGCAACGCTGGCAGAATTCCATGCGCGATGCGTATGCGAAGGACGTACCGATACTCGCAGAATGCGGCGGCATGATGGTGGTGGCTGAGACGCTCAAGGATGCGCAAGGCAAAGTCTGGCCCATGGTCGGCTTGTTGAAGGGTGAAGTGGTCATGCAGACCAAGCTGGCCGGGCTCGGCATGCAGGCGCTGGAAACCCTTGACGGTGAGCTGCGCGGCCATGCATTCCACTACTCGACATTGATCACCGATGCAGAACCCATTGCGCAAACGGTGAAACGATCGAATGGTGCGCAGGGCGAGGCTGTATATAAGCAGCGTGCACTGACCGCAACCTATTTCCACGCGTACTTTTCATCGTGTCCGGCGGCGATGGCGCGTATCTTTTCGAAAGATGAATTGAGCTGATGCGTACACTCATCATAGGCGGAGCGCGCTCCGGTAAAAGCGCATATGCAGAACGACTGGCGGTCGCCTCCAGGAAGCGCATTGTCTACATCGCGACCGCTCAGGCTGGCGATGATGAAATGAAGAGTCGCATTGCGCATCATCTCGAGCGCCGCGATGTGTACTGGACCACGGTAGAAGAACCCATCGAGTTGGCGCGAACTATTGAGAAACATAGCGGGACGGACACGCTTGTTCTTGTCGATTGCCTGACGGTCTGGCTTTCCAATCTGCTGTTTTCTGAGCCGAGAAACTATCCCGATGTGGGATTGATAGAGCCGCCTCCGGCTTTCCAGTATCAACGCGCATTATTGCTGCAGGCCTTGGACAAGGCCAAAGGCGGCGTGATCCTGGTATCGAATGAGATCGGGCAGGGCGTGATACCGCAGGGCGCGCTCTCGCGCTGGTTCGTCGACGAATCCGGCCGCTTGAATCAGGATGTTGCTGCAGTGTGTGATCGCGCCATATTGATCGTTGCCGGCTTGCCGGTCGTGCTCAAGGGTTGATGTGAGGCTGATGTGTTGATGGATTTGTCATTCGCTGCAATTGCGATCATGGTATTGCTGGGTGTGCTGCTCGACATGCGCCTGGGCGAAGCAACGCGCTGGCATCCGTTGGTCGGATTCGGCAATCTTGCCATTCGGCTCGAAAGAATTCTCAACACAGGTAGTCACCGTTTTAAGCGTGGTGGATTGGCATGGCTGCTGATCGTGTTGCCGTTCGTTGTGCTGACCTGGGGCCTGACATTCTGGTTGGCACGCTTCGATATGTTGATTGCGTTTGCCGTACACGCATTGCTGCTTTATTTTTGCCTTGGATTACGCAGCTTGCGCGATCACACCTTGCCGATTGCGCATGCATTGATGGATGACGATTTGCCGCAGGCGCGTATCTTGACTGCGCGCATCGTCAGTCGTGACACCACGCAGGCAGAAGACTCCGATCTGGCCAAGGCGGGCGTCGAATCTTTGCTGGAGAATGGCAATGATGCCGTGTTCGGCACGCTGTTCTGGTTTGTACTTGCCGGCGGCCCGGGCGCGGTATTGTTTCGCCTAGCGAATACGCTGGATGCAATGTGGGGTTACCGCACGTCGCGCTTTAACGATTTCGGTTGTGCTGCCGCCCGCATCGACGATGCATTGAATTTTATTCCGGCGCGGCTGACCGCCTTGTCGTATGCATTGCTGGGCAATACACGGCTGGCATGGCAATGCTGGCGCACCCAAGCTGCCGCATGGTCCAGCCCGAATGCCGGGCCAGTGATGTCTGCCGGCGCAGGCGCCTTGAATATTTCAGTCGGCGGTGCGGCCATTTACTATGGTGAAGTTGAACAGCGCCCGCCGCTAGGCAGCGGGCCGCTTGCAAGCGGCAAAGATATTGCGCGTGCATGGCGGCTGGTGGCGTTGACGACGGCATTGTGGGTCGCAGTAATTTGCCTGATCAGTGTTGCCGGAGCTTTCCATGCTTGAGCACGGCGGTAATCTGCATGATGCGATAGGTCGTTACCAGCGTCCGCGCGAGGATTGGCTGGATCTGTCAACTGGCATCAATCCGCAACCGTATCCGGTCCCTGCCATTGCGCCTGACGCCTGGCATCGTTTGCCGGAGCCGAGCACGGCACTCCTAGATGCGGCGCGACACTATTACGGCGCGCCACAGTTGCTGCCCGTCGCCGGTACCCAGGCCGCCATTCAGGGCTTGCCCCGCTTGCGTTCCTACTCAAAGGTCGTGGTTGCCGCACCGTCTTATGCAGAACATGCATTTCAATGGAGACGGGCAGGGCATGCGGTAAGCGAAGTGCCGTATGCGCAACTGGCATCGGCTGTCGATGATTGCGATGTGATGGTGGTCTGCAATCCGAATAATCCCACCGGTGCATCTGTCCCGGCCGACGTTCTACTGCGGTGGTCGTCGCAGTTGGCGGAAAAAGGGGGATGGCTGATCGTCGATGAAGCATTTGGCGATGTCACGTCGCAAACAAGTGTTGCTGCGCACACAGGCAGCGCGGGCTTGATCGTTTTACGTTCGGTCGGAAAATTTTTCGGATTGGCCGGTGTGCGTTTGGGCTTCGTCGCAGCGCATGCCGAACTATTAACGAAGCTGGCTGATCTGCTGGGCCCATGGGCTGTCAGCGGCCCTGCGCAGCAAATTGGGTGCGCGGCGTTGTCGGATCGCGCATGGCAGCTTGCGATGCGTCAGCAATTAGAGGATCAGGGGCAGCGTCTGCAGTGTTTGCTGGCGACGCATGGCATTGCATCCACCGGATGTGCGCTGTATCAATACTGGCCGCAGTTAAGGCCGGCCGAGTTTGCCGAACGGATGGCTGCGCATGGTGTCTGGATCAGGCATTTTATGCATGGCGTGCGCCTCGGCTTGCCACCGGACGAAGCAGGCTGGCAAAGGCTGCAACACGCACTGTCTGCATCAATGGCGGTAACACCGGCTGCACAAGATTCTTCACAAAATTCTTCACAACATCCATCAACGGACATTCCACAGGATATTGAATGAGTATTCATTTTGCAAAAGCGGCGGCGGTAGTCCTGATGTTGATTGCCGGCGCGGCAAACGCTGTCGTCAGCGTGCAGGACGATGGCGGCAATACCGTGACCTTGGCGCAACCGGCACAACGCATCGTATCGCTGGCACCGCATGCAACGGAATTGATTTTTGCTGCCGGCGGTGGCGAACGGATAGTCGGTACGGTGGGCTATAGCGATTATCCTGCGGCGGCATTGAAAATTCCACGTGTCGGCAGTCATCAGCAAATCGACGTCGAGCGCATCATCGCCTTGAAACCCGATTTGTTGGTGGTGTGGTTGCATGGCAATTCAGAGCGTCAGCTTGAACATGTGCGCAAGCTGGGCATTCCTTTTTATTTCAGCGAGCCGAAGAAACTGGCTGATATTCCGACCAGTGTCGAGCGGCTGGGTGTCTTGATGGGGACCGAGCAAAAAGCCAGCAAAGTTGCCATCGCCCAGCGCGCCGAACTCGCACGTCTGGACGCGCAGTATCGCCATCGTCCAACCGTACGCATGTTTTATCAGGTTTGGGGCAAGCCGCTGTATACGCTCAATGGCGGAAACATCATGAGCGATGCGATTCGCCTGTGTGGTGGCGAAAACGTGTTTGCCAAACTGCCGATTCCTGCGCCGACGGTCAGCATCGAATCCGTGCTGCTGGAAAATCCGGAAGTGATGATGACCGGTGACAGGCAGGCAGAAAAATCAGGTGGCCTGGAAATGTGGAAGTCTTACCCGAATCTGCTGGCGGTAAAAAAAGACAATCTGTTTTCCGTCGATGCCGATCTGGTGAATCGTGCCGGGCCGCGGCTGATAGAAGGTGCCGCCACGGTGTGCGAAAAGCTGGAACTGGCACGCAGCCGCCGTACTGCAAAATCAATTGTTCAACCGTGATTTACCCACCAGCGAAACAGCAACCGTGAAACCGCAGCCGTGAAATTTCCTTTCCATACATTGATGGTGCAAGGCACCACGTCTGACGCCGGCAAAACCACGCTGGTTGCAGCACTTTGCCGCTTGCTGGCGCAGCAGGGGGTGAAGGTCGTTCCGTTCAAGCCGCAGAATATGGCATTGAATAGCGCCGTCACCAGCGATGGTGGAGAAATCGGGCGGGCCCAGGCTTTGCAGGCTATCGCTGCCGGTTTGCCGCCGCACACCGACATGAACCCGATTTTGCTCAAGCCATCCAGCGACACCGGTGCGCAAGTGATCATTCACGGCAAGGCGCGCAGCGACATGAATGCGCGCGACTATCACGCCTACAAGCCGATCGCCATGCAAGCGGTGCTGGAATCGTACGGACGCTTGCGGACTCAATATGAGGTCGTTTTGGTGGAAGGTGCCGGCAGTCCGGCCGAAGTGAATCTGCGCGATCGTGATATCGCCAATATGGGTTTTGCCGAGGCGGTCGATTGCCCGGTGATCCTTGTGGCGGATATCGATAGAGGCGGCGTGTTCGCCCACATTATCGGTACCTTGGCTTGCCTGTCAGAGAGCGAGCGCACACGCATGATCGGTTTTGTCATCAACCGTTTTCGCGGCGATATCAGCTTGCTGGAGCCTGGGCTGCGATGGCTGGAAGAACAAACCGGCAAACCGGTGCTGGCCGTGCTGCCTTATCTGCACGGTTTGTTTCTCGATGCCGAAGATGCGGTGGAACAAACGCAAGTCGCACGCGGTGCTTTTCGCGTGATTGTGCCCGTGCCGCCGCGCATCAGCAATCATACTGACTTCGATGCGCTGCGCGCGCATCCGGATGTCGATCTGCAATTGATCGGGCAGGGGCAGCCGATTCCGCCAGCTGATCTGATCATCCTGCCGGGCAGTAAAAATACGCGTGGCGATCTGGACTGGCTGATTGCGAATGGCTGGCGTGAGGCATTGATTCGTCATGCACGTTACGGCGGCAAGGTCATCGGCATCTGTGGCGGTTATCAAATGCTGGGCAAGACGATAGACGACCCGCAAGGGGTGGAAGGTACAGCCGGTATTTCGCAAGGGCTGGGTTTGCTGGATATCACGACCGTGCTGACGCGTGAAAAACAGTTGGAGCAGGTCCAGGGTATGTGTGCGTTTGCCGACAACGATGCAGCGGTTAGCGGCTACGAAATCCATATGGGCGTTTCCGAAGGGGATGCGCGTTCGCATCCTGCTTTCATGATCGCCGGCCGACCCGAAGGCGCCCGTTCTGCCGATGATCAGATTCTCGGAAGCTATCTGCATGGGATGTTTGATACGCCGTCTGCCTGTTCCGCCTTGTTGCGCTGGGCCGGACTGGACAGCGACGTCACGGTAGATACCGCAAGCTTGCGCGAAGCCAGTCTGGACAGGCTCGCACAAGCAACGCAGCCGCTGCTGGATGCTTTGTGCGCACTGGACGATTCCACGACCTGATTTCCCATTCGTCTGGCGCCATCGGTGCCGCTTCTGACGTCTATACAACAGGCTTGTTACGAACCTTCCTGGCAGGATTGACCTTGCAATGCAGCATGATATTCTTGCTGCTGAATCAGCGAGAGGCAGACTGCAGGCTGGTTTAAAGTGAATCGCCAATAACAACGCCAAAAGGGGAATTTCATGCCAGTCATCGTCATCGCCAATCCGAAAGGTGGCGTCGGCAAGAGTACGTTTGCCACCAATCTTGCCGGATATTTTGCCTCGCAAGGACACCAGGTCATGCTGGGCGATGCGGATGTACAGCAATCGTCGCGCGCATGGCTGGCATTGCGTCACGCATCATTGCCGGCGATTCGGCCATGGGAAATCGAAGACGGGCATGTCGCCAAGCCACCCAAGGGAACCACGCATATCGTGCTGGATACGCCTGCCGGATTTAGCGGCAAGCGCTTCGATAAAGTCATGCAGATCGCCGACAAGGTGATCGTTCCGCTGCAACCATCTATCTTCGATATTCTGGCGACGCAGGAATTTTTGCAAAAGCTGAAACAAACCAAAGGCAAGTTTGAGCTTGCTGTGCTCGGCATGCGGGTCAACGCGCGCACGCGTGCAGCGGATCAACTGACGCAATATGTGAACGGGCTCGGTATTCCGGTGCTTGGTTTCCTGCGCGATACACAGAATTACGTGCAGCTCGCAGCAAACGGCGCGACGCTATGGGACGTTGCGCCTTCACGGGTAGAGAAAGATATGGATCAATGGCGGGATCTTTTGCACTGGCTTGAGAAAAAATGATTTCACCTGAATACGCGCAGCTATTGGCGCGTTACAACTGCTGGATGAATGAAAAGGTCTATGTCGCCAGCGAGCAACTGAGCGATGCGGAACGCAAGGCCGATCGTGGCGCATTCTTTAAATCTATACATTCCACCTTGAATCATCTGGTGTGGGGCGATGCGATGTGGCTGGGGCGTTTCACCCAAGGTACGACGCTGGAAAGAGCGATGCCGACCACCTCCGGCAATGTCGATTTGCATGCTGAGTGGGATGCATTGAAAGCAGCACGGATAGCGTTGGATGAAGAACTGATCGTCTGGGCTGCGAGTCTTGATGCCGCATGGCTGGCTGGCGACTTTTCCTGGTATAGCGGCATGACTAAAACCACCCGCAGCAAGCCATCCTGGCTATTGGTTACGCATATGTTCAATCATCAGACGCATCATCGCGGACAGATAATGACTTTGTTGTCCCAACAAAAAATTGATCTCGGTGCGACCGATTTAATGATGATGCCGAATCAAAATCGATAAAGATTATTTGTGTAATCTGCAGCATCTGCTTGCTCAAGCATCTTTAACATTCGAACCTTACGTTGTCATCAAATCGTCATGCTGACTCCGTAGCATTCATGACTACTCCCTTTTGAGAAAGAGTCATCATGAGTGCGCATGCGATGCTGGCTGAACAGGATTCAAGGCGACAAGAACCTCGTTATGTATTTCGTCGTCGCGGCTTGATGACGACCGATGACGCGACCATACAGATACGTACAATAGATGTGTCTGTGCAAAGTATGGCGGTTATGAGTTCGGCGCCCATCAAGGCAGGGAAGGTATGTTCCATCGTACTGGACGCCGTCGTCGGCGCACGCATCGTGCAGCTGCAATTTTCCTGCAAGGCGATTTATTGCATATTGGCTGGTACCGAAGGTTTTCGTACCAGTCTGCATATCGATGGGAATATAGAAGCGCACAAGCAGCAATTACAAAAAATCATTGCAACATGCTCATCCGTATCCCTGGCTGCGTCGAACTGAAAAACAAGACAAAGCCAGGGTCGAGCCCGGAATTAGATTTCCAGGTTATCAATCAGGCGCGTAGCACCCAATTTTGCGGCGGCGAGCACGACCAGTTTTTCACCTTGCGCCATATCGCCGGCTGTAGGCGGTTGCAGGTTGGCGCGCTTGCGTATGGAAATGTAATCGGGTTGCCAGCCGCGTTGCTTGAGGTCGGCCATGGCCTGGCGTTCCAGCTCGAAAATATCCAGATGGCCACTACGTACTTCGTTGGCTACTGCGTTCAGGTTTTTGAATAGCGTCGGTGCTTCCGCACGTTCTTCTGCCGACAAATACATATTGCGTGACGACAGTGCCAGCCCGTCTTCGGCACGATAGGTTTCGGCTGCGATGATTTCGGTCGGCAATGCGAATTGCTTGGACATATTGCGCACGATCATCAACTGTTGGTAATCCTTCTTGCCAAACACCGCCACGCTGGGCTGCACGCAGGAAAACAATTTCAACACGATGGTGGTCACACCGCTGAAAAAGCCGGGACGGAATTCACCTTCCAGCGTATTGCCCAGATCATTCGGCGGTTGCACACGGAACTCTTGCGGCTCCGGATACAAATCCTTTTCTGTCGGCGCGAACAGGATGTAGACACCTTCTTTTTCCAGCTTCTCTACATCAGCCTGGAAAGTGCGCGGATATCTGTCGAAGTCCTCGTTAGGACCAAACTGCAGGCGATTGACAAAAATAGATGCAACGACCGGGTCGCCGTGCTTGCGCGCGAGCCGCATCAACGATAAATGACCATCATGCAGATTGCCCATGGTAGGGACGAATGCCGTGCGTAACTGGCCGCGCAAATGATCGCGCAATTCTTCGATACAGGAAATGATCTTCATAAAGCTGTCTGAATGAGGGTTGGTTGCGCGTCAGATGCTGGGCACAAAAACGAAATGATGGAAGCGATTGCGGTATGAATGGGAAAAAGATCAGCTAGGTGCGTAAGCCAGGCGCACATAAATCGGTGCGAATGGTTCGGCCTGCGTGATCTCGATCAGTGTTTCCTTGGCGAGTTCCAGTAGCGCGACGAAGTTGACGACCACGACGGGCACGCCACGCGAAGGATCGAACAGATCTGCGAATTCGACAAACTTGGTCGATTGCAGGCGGCGCAAAATAGACGTCATGTGTTCACGTACCGACAATTCTTCGCGGCTGATCATGTGATGCGCGGTCAGTTTTGCGCGCTTGATCAGATCGGCCCATGCGGCTTGCAGATCGACGACTTCGACTTCCGGCCAGCGCGTGACGATACTCTGTTCGATATAGACCTGCGTGCGCACATAGTCGCGGCCCAGTTGCGGCAAGGCGTCGATTTGCTGCGACGCCAGCTTCATTTGTTCGTATTCGAGCAGGCGGCGTACCAGTTCGGCCCGCGGATCGGCAGCTTCTTCGCCGGTGTCGGCTTTGCGTACCGGCAGCAGCATGCGCGATTTAATCTCGATCAGCATCGCTGCCATCAACAGATATTCGGCGGCCAGTTCAAGGTTGTGCAAGCGGATCTGATCGACGTATTGCAGATACTGCTTCGTTACCTGCGCCATCGGAATGTCGAGGATGTTGAAGTTCTGCTTGCGGATCAGGTAAAGCAAAAGGTCGAGCGGACCTTCGAAAGCTTCGAGGAAGACTTCCAGCGCATCCGGCGGAATATACAAATCGGTCGGCATGCGGAACAACGGTTCGCCGTACAGGCGCGCATAGGCGACGCCATCGATGACATCCGGCGTGCTATCCGGTCTGCCATCGACCACAAGATCGGGCGCACTGGAAGGCAAGTGCGCCAACATTGTGTTCGGCCCGTTGCTCATTTACCGGACTTTGTTTTGATACGGGTAAGCTTGTTGATCTACACGTGAGGCTTGATTGCGGGCTTGCTGCTCCAGATCGATAGGGCTTTTATCCCACAACAAGGCGCGACCGGCGAGCTGTGATGCTTCCAGGTTTGGATTCTTTGCTTTCAGCGAGTCGATGAACTGAGTGATCTCGGATTGATAATTGGCGTGCTGTTTGCTGAGTTTCATGAGTAAATTGGCAAAGAGGTGGAATCAGCCGCTATTTTACCCTGTCTTTTGCCCGGTTTTGACCGGCTTTGCCGGATGAGGGGCTGGATGTTCCATAAGGATACAATCCGCGCTGAATCCTTACTGTTTGTGAACGTGTGGGATAAAACGGCCTTTGGGGCAATCATCCGGTCCAGATATCGGGAAAATCACCATTCTGCGGCAGCTACCGCTTTCGTTTTATATGGAAATATGGAAGTGATATGAAGAATTTTTTACGTGCCTTGTTCAGCTTTGTATGCGGTTTGTTGATGTTCGGTTGCAATGGTCGGGTAATTGAAGACTTCGGCCTGGAAAAGCTGAGCAAAGGCATGTCGACCGAAGCTGACGTACGCAGCGCGATGGGCGAGCCGGAAATGATCTGGAAGGAAGATAACGGAGCGCGCACGCTGGAATATCCAAAAGGGCCGGAAGGGCATCGCACCTTCATGGTCGAGCTGGATGCGGAGGGGATCTTCCAGGCTTACGCACAAGTGTTAAAGCAAGAGAATTTCGCCACCATCAAGGCCGGCATGAGCCGTGATCAGGTGCGTCGCATACTCGGCAAGCCGCGTAGCGTCGTCAAGTTCCGTTTAAAAAATGAAGAGGTGTGGGATTGGCGCTATCTGGAAGGGCCGACGACTGAGCGCTTTTTCAATGTGCATTTCGATAGCGATAGCGGTGCAGTCACCCAAACGTCGGTGACCGATCCGGTGCGCGGCTAACGCAGGATCAGCAAATCATCAGCAGTTCATCAGGACGATAATGCCTCGCTGCGTGCCACCGCATCCGACAGATTGGGCAGGCAGTTCTGCAATCCCAGTCGATTCAAGAAGCCGGCACGCCGCATCAAATCCAGCGGCTGCTGATTCGGTCCGCACAAGATAAGCTGGCTGCCATGACGTTGCAGCGTCTTGTGGATGGTTTCCAGTGCATCCAGGCCGGTCGCATCCAGGTTGATCAATTGATGCAATTCCAGTATCAGTGCTTTTTCCGGCATGGTCTGCGACTCGATCAAACCTTCCAGCTTGCCGACGGCACCAAAAAACAGCGAGCCAAAGATCGAATAAGCCATGACTCCGCGCGGCAAGGGTACGCTCAAGCTGTCTGACGGAATCAGTTCTATCCGCGTCAGACTGGAGATGCGGTAAATAAAAAATACGCAGGCCAGCACCAGTCCCACTTGCACCGCGACCGTCAAATCGACGATGACAGTCAGCAGGAAAGTCGCCAGCATCAAAATCCGGTAGTTCATCGAGAAGTGCCGCAGGCGCGCGAATTCATGCCATTCTCCCATGTTGTAGGCGACGTACAGCAGGATCGCGGCTAATGCCGCCAGCGGAATATTGTTGGCGAGCGGGGCGGCGATCAGCACGATGACCAGCAATGTCAGTGCATGCAGAATGCCGGCAATTGGCGATGCAGCCCCAGCGCGGATATTGGTCACGGTGCGGGCAATTGTGCCGGTGGCCGGTATGCCGCCAAAGAAAGGGGTGACGATATTGGCGATGCCTTGCGCCATCAATTCCTGGTTCGGATCATGCCTGTCGCCGGTGATGTTGTCGGCCACGCGCGCACACAGCAGCGATTCAATTGCACCAAGCAAGGCGATGGTCAGGGCAGGAGGGAACAATTGCTTGACCAGTTCCCACGAAAAGTGCGGCAACTTGAAGGAAGGAAGGTCTTGCGGGATGCCGCCGAACTTGCTGCCTATGGTGTCGACTTTTAGATCGAAGAGCGTGACGCTCAGGGTCGCCAATAGCAGCACCAGAATTGTGCCCGGTACGGCACGCATGATGATGGATAGGCGAGAGGCTGTTGGTCTTGCAAGGGCGGGCGCTGCGTCGACTTTCCTTTGCCACAGTAGTGGCCAGCCAAAAATCAGTATCAGGGAAAGAGCTGCAATGACCAGGCTGGTTAGGTTAAATGTATTGGAGTTCGCTGCCAGCACCTTGATCTGGGCAAAAAAATCGGCAGGCATTTTTTCTATCCGCAGGCCGAAAAAATCCTTCATCTGCGACAAGGCAATCAGCACCGCAATCCCGTTGGTAAAGCCGATCACGATAGGGACTGGGATATAACGTATCAGCGAACCGAGGCGGAACAAGCCCATTGCGCACAGCATCATGCCGGCAAACATGGTGGCAATCAAAAGATTGGCGATGCCATAGGTTTCAACGATGCCGTAGACAATGACGATGAAGGCACCGGCCGGTCCGCCGATCTGCACGCGTGAACCGCCGAAGGCTGACACCAGAAAGCCGGCGATGATGGCAGTAAATATGCCCGCCTCCGGTTTGACCCCGCTGGCAATTGCAAACGCCATCGCGAGCGGTAGTGCGACGATGCCGACGGTCAGGCCTGCACTCAGATCGCGAAAGAACAAGGCGCCGTCGTAATCGAGCAAGGAATCCATCAGGCGCGGACGAAACGAAAATTTGAACGGCTTCATCTGTCTTGCCTTCAGAGTCGCGACGGGTGCTGAATGCAGCAAGTGCATTCAGGCTTGTATGCGAACGATGTTAGCAGCAGCTTAGACGTCAGACAATCCAGGAGTGCAACGAATATGCAATCTGCGGCTTTTTATCTGCAGTTATGGCCTGTTTGCGATGGGTGTATTGTGCCAAGATTCGCTTGTCCACATTCCGTCCGTTATAGCAAACGGAATGCGGACAAGCGATGCGAAAGGCCGGACAGATTTTTCGGTCAAGCCTGATACCGTGCTGCCGCATGTTCCTGCCCGAGATTCGGCAGCATGGCCTGGCGCGCGCTATTGAAGGTTTCCCATTGGGCTGCATCAGGCAATGGTGGAATCGTGATGACTTCACCACGATCAAAACCGACTAGTGCTGCATCGACCAGTTCACCCACTTCCATCACGCCAGTCATCTCATTGACGTCACGTCCAGAGCGTTCCCAGATTTCTGTTCTTGTCGCTGCCGGCAATACCGCTTGCACATACAAGCCACGCGCGCCCAATTCTGCATGCAGTGCTTGCGAATAATGGAGTACATAAGCCTTGGTTGCACCGTACATGCCCAGTGGCAGTTCGGGGGCAAGTGCAACCACCGAAGCGATGTTGACGATTGCGCCTTGTCCTTGTGCGAGATAACGCGGAATGACCGCGGCGCTCAAGCGTGTCAGCGCGGTGATGTTCAGCGTGATCAGGTTTTCCTGTGCATCGACGGTCGCGGTTTCAAAGCCGCCATGTACCGCAGCGCCAGCATTGTTGAGCAAGATGCCGATGTTTTTGTCGTCGCGCAAACGGGTTTCAACTTTTGCTACATCAGCGGATTTGGTCAGGTCGGCGACGATGATGTCGATGGTCACGCCGGTTTCCTTGCGCAAGCGTGCGGCCACTTCTTCCAGTCGTGCACCGTTGCGCGCGACAAGTACCAGGTTATGTCCGCGTTTTGCGAAACGGTCAGCGTAGGTTGCGCCTATGCCGGTGGAGGCGCCAGTGATCAGGACGGTGGTGGTTTTGGCTTCGATACTCATGGTTTGTTTCCTTTTAATAGCGTTGAACTGGATGGGATATCAGTTAAAAAGACTGCCTTATGGCATCAAGTTTTAATCATGATGTTCATAATGATTGAAATCATGATGGTCGTAATGTAAAGTGTCAAGCATTAATTTGTGATTATTTTCAATTAAGGAAAATGATGAAAATCAGCAAAGAACAAGTCGCAGAAAACCGGAAATTGATTCTGGATGCAGCGGCACGCATGTTTCGCGAGCGTGGGTTTGAAGGTGTGACGGTGGCAGAAGTGATGAAGGCTGCCGGTTTGACGCATGGTGCGTTCTACGGGCACTTCACATCCAAGGATGATTTGCTGGCGCAGGCGTTCGCGCATACGCTGGCGCCGTATTCCGGTCCGGACGCACCCGGGATCAACTTCGACGCTTTTGCTGATGGCTATTTAAGTACCCAGCACAGAGACAATCCAGGTATCGGTTGTCTGTTCCCCACTTTGGCGCAAGAGGCAACGCGGGCATCGGAGGCCGCGCGTACGACGATGACGGAAAGTGCACGCAGCCAGATAGAAACCTTCAGTCATTCGATGGCAGGCGAAACAGATGTTGAACGGCGTCAGGCAGCCGTGGGCAATTGGGCCGCGATGATAGGTGCGGTCACGCTGTCACGTGTGTTGAACGATCCAGCTATGTCGGATCAGATATTGGCGGATGTAAAGCAGTGGCTGGATCGTGCCAACGCTGTCGAGAAATAATTGTAGTAGATGACATGCGGTGGATGAAGCGCAGCAAATGAAAAGTGAATAGCGTAATAAATTAGTGCGAAATAAAAAAACGGGCCGATTGGCCCGTTTTGATTTTCTGCTTTTATTTTCGCTGGGGTTAGGCGATCAGCCGACGCGCATACCCGGTTCTGCACCCGGCCATGGATTCAGGATGTAGATACCCGGATTGGTTTTTTCATCCGCTGCCGATGCGGCGAGTACCATGCCTTCAGAGATACCGAACTTCATCTTGCGAGGTGCGAGGTTGGCGACCATTACGGTTAATTTCCCGATCAGCTCTTCTGGTTGGTAAGCGGATTTGATGCCGGAGAACACATTGCGCAAACGACCTTCGCCTACATCCAGCGTCAGGCGCAGCAATTTGTCTGAACCTTCGACATGTTCACAGTTGACGATCTTTGCAATGCGCAAATCGATCTTGGAAAAATCATCGATCTTGATTTCTGGTGCCAAGGCTGCGATGTTCGTGGCACTTGCAGCATCGTCATTCGATGTCGCTGGCGTGCCAGGCACACCGATGGTGACATCGACTACGGCAGGCATGTCGAACAAGTCATCCAGCATCTTCGGTTCAACACGCGTCATCAGATGCGAATACGGATTGACCAGATGATTGTTCGGCAATGGTGTAACGACGTGATGCCATTGCAACGGTTCTATGTTCAACAGCGCTTCGACTTGTGTAGCCAGATTGGGCAATACCGGTTTCAGGTAAATAGTCAGAATGCGGAATGCTTCCAGCAAGCGGCTGCAGACTTCCTGCAGCGCAGCGCTATTCTCCGGCTTCTTGGCCAGTTCCCATGGTTTGTTGGCATCGACATAGGCGTTGATGATGTCGGCTTGTTCCATAATGGCGCGCAGTGCCTTGCCGTATTCACGCTGGTCGTAGAAAGCCTGGATTTCCGGCGCGATGTCGCGCAGCTTGCTGATGAAGGCATCGTCCTTGGTTGCCCAATCGGTGACGACATGACCGTCGAAGCGTTTCGCGATAAAGCCTGCGGCGCGGCTGGCGATGTTCACATACTTGCCGACCAGATCGCTGTTGACGCGCGCGATGAAATCTTCCGGATTGAAGTCGATGTCTTCGTTGCGTGCGCTGAGTTTGTTCGCGAGGTAGTAACGCAACCATTCCGGGTTCATGCCGAGGCTGAGATATTTCAGCGGATCGAGGCCAGTGCCACGACTCTTGCTCATTTTTTCGCCGTTGTTAACGGTCAGGAAACCGTGCACGAATACCTTGTTCGGTGTTTTGCGGCCGCTGAATTTCAGCATCGCCGGCCAGAACAATGTATGAAAATTGACGATGTCCTTGCCGATGAAATGAATCTGTTCCAGCGCAGGCTCAGCCATGTAGGCGTCGAAATTCTCGCCGCGCTTGTCCAGCAAATTTTTCAGCGAAGCCAGATAGCCGACCGGTGCATCCAGCCACACGTAAAAATATTTACCCGGTGAATCCGGAATCTCAATCCCGAAGTAAGGCGCATCGCGCGAGATATCCCAATCGCTGAGACCTTCGCTGGTTGTGCCGTCGATATTGTCGCGTATCGAAAACCATTCTTTAACTTTGTTGGCGACTTCCGATTGCAGATGCGGTTTGCCGTCGGTGTCGTTACCTTGTATCCATTGCTCAAGGAATTCGACACAACGCGGATCGGACAGCGTGAAGAAGAAGTGCTCGGAATTTTTCAACACCGGCGTCGCGCCGGTCAGCGTCGAATACGGATTGATCAAATCGGTAGGGACATAGACCGCACCGCAGACTTCGCAGTTGTCGCCATATTGATCTTTTGCGCCGCATTTCGGACATTGGCCCTTGATGTAGCGATCCGGCAGGAACATGCTTTTTTCAGGATCGAAGAACTGTTCAACTGTTTTGGTCGCGATCAATCCGGCCTTTTTCAAGTCCAGGTAAATCTGCTGCGCAAGCTTGTGATTTTCCGGACTGTCAGTCGAGCTCCAGTTATCGAAGGCGATATGAAAACCATCCAGGTATTGTTTACGACCAGCCGCGATGTTGGCGACGAATTGCTGCGGCGTCAGGCCGGCTTTTTCCGCAGCGATCATGATAGGCGCACCGTGTGCATCGTCGGCACCGACGAAGTTGACTTCACTGCCTTGCATGCGCTGGAACCGCACCCAGATGTCGGCCTGGATGTATTCCATGATGTGGCCGATATGAAATGCACCGTTGGCGTAAGGGAGGGCGGTCGTGACGAAAAGTTTGCGCGGCGATGGATTGCTCATAAGGTGATGCTTGATGAATAAGGTAATAAAGGCGTAATTTTAGCAGTGCCGCGCGGGTTGTCGCAGCCTCGCTTTATATATAGCCATTAAAAGAGTAGAAATAAGCCATCTTGGCTTTATCCATTTAAAGCAGACCGATATTACGGTCGGGACTGGTCCATCCGCATGGCGACGCGGTAAAATGGCGTTTTTTTACAGGACGGCTTTGGCAATCCAAGGCCGTTTTTATTTGCCATGACTGTTAGTACTCCTATTCGCACCCGTTTTGCTCCCAGCCCTACCGGCTATCTCCACGTTGGTGGCGCGCGTACCGCGCTATTCTCGTGGGCGTACGCACGCCATTTTGGCGGCACCTTCGTGTTGCGTATCGAAGATACCGATCTCGAACGTTCCACCCCAGAAGCCGTGCAGGCGATCATCGAGGGTATGGAATGGCTGGGCTTGCATCACGACGAAGGTCCGTTCTATCAGATGCAGCGCATGGACCGCTACCGTGAAGTCATTGCGCAGATGCTGGCGGCAGGCACCGCTTATCACTGCTACTCGTCGCCGGAAGAAGTTGAAGCGATGCGCGAGCGTCAACGCGCTGCCGGTGAAAAGCCGCGCTACGACGGCACCTGGCGCCCGGAAGAAGGCAAGACCTTGCCGGCGATTCCTGCCGATCGCAAGCCTGTTGTGCGCTTCCGCAATCCGACTGAAGGCGATGTGACCTGGATCGACGTCGTCAAAGGTTCGATCACGATTTCGAATCGCGAGCTGGACGATCTGGTGATCGCACGTCCTGACGGCACGCCGACGTATAACTTCTGCGTCGCTGTGGATGATTCCGACATGAAGATCACGCATGTGATTCGTGGCGATGATCATGTCAACAACACACCGCGCCAGATCAATATCCTGCAAGCGATTGGTGCGCCGCTGCCGCTATATGGTCATCTGCCGATGATTCTCGGTACCGATGGTGAGAAATTATCTAAGCGTCACGGTGCAGTCAGCGTGATGGATTATCCGGCGCAAGGTTATCTGCCGGAAGCGATGCTGAATTACCTGGCGCGCCTGGGCTGGAGCCATGGTGACGACGAAGTATTTTCAATGGAACAGTTCACGCAATGGTTTGATCTCGATCACCTGACCAAATCGCCTGCGCAATTCAATCCGGAAAAACTTGACTGGTTGAATAACCATTACATCAAGCAAGCGGATAACGCGCGCCTCGCCGGTCTGGTGCGTCCAATGATGGAAAGCCATGGCGCGCAGTTTGCCCCAGCAGACCATCCGGCACCTGATCTGGCTGCCGTCATCGCATTGATGAAGGATCGCATCAATACATTGAACGAGTTGGCCGTTGCGGCGATGCTGTTCTATCGCCAGCCTGCGCCGGATGCAGCATTGCTGTCGCAGCATCTGACCGATGCAATCAAGCCAGCGCTGGTGCAATATGCAGAGCAATTGAAAACCGTGGAGTGGACCAGGGAAGCACTGTCTGCTGCGCTGAAAGAAGTGCTCGCTGCGCACAAATTGAAGATGCCGCAATTGGCGATGCCTTTGCGTTTGATCATCACGGGACAATTGCAAACGCCATCGATCGATGCGGTGGTTGAATTGTTTGGGCGCGAAGTTGTTTTGGCGCGCATTGCGCACTATCTTTAAAAAGATTCAAAAGAGGGATTTACACAGGGAGAAAACCTTTGCTATAATCTCGCTTCTGCGCAAGAGGGGGTATAGCTCAGCTGGGAGAGCGCTTGCATGGCATGCAAGAGGTCAGCGGTTCGATCCCGCTTACCTCCACCAGCAAAGTGCAGATTAGTAGTCAAGTAGTATCAGGTCAGTATCAAGGACAGGTTTCTGTCCCCATCGTCTAGAGGCCTAGGACATCACCCTTTCACGGTGAGTACAGGGGTTCGAATCCCCTTGGGGACGCCAAATTCCAGATTCGTCTGGTATAAAAAGCTCTGATTCTTCAGAGCTTTTTTTATGTAAGGTTGGACTGCAAAGAGTCAGTGCATGGGCGCTCGCTTATCGCCACTGTTGAATTTGCAAAAGGTCAGTATCAAGGACAGGTTTCTGTCCCCATCGTCTAGAGGCCTAGGACATCACCCTTTCACGGTGAGTACAGGGGTTCGAATCCCCTTGGGGACGCCAAATTCCAGATTCGTCTGGTATGAAAAAGCTCTGATTATTCAGGGCTTTTTTTGTTTTGGCTGTTATGTCGCCCATATCGATTTCTACCAAACGCTTGCGAATACCATCGGCCCCAGCCGCAGCCATTTATTTTTGCGGCGGACGTCGTTTCATCGCTAGGCAGCGTTTGTCCTCACATTAATCCACCATCCTCTGACGTCCGGAAGGATTGCTGTAAACCTGCAGTGTCGTTTTCGAAAGTGGCTTCTGTCTATCGCAATCGACTCATCATTTGTGCTGCATTGAACGGTACGTGTACGTTCAAATCATTATCGAAGTCGTGGAACACGTTGCGAACATCATGTTATGCAGCGCTGCTGCGAAATGCGTAGCGCATGGTTAATTCCCTTGGTCCGTATTTGCGTGAGTAGCGGCAAAGATTTGCACAGAGCGATGAAAACCCAACTCTCTTACTCCATCTTATTCCCTCTAAAGACCAAGTATTCCAGTCTTGCTCGTAACTACCTGAAATACCTGCCAATACAGATATCTTTTGTGCAGGTTCCCTCGCTTCGACTGGTCGGCACAAGATGACAATCTCATATCGCTTGGGCGTTTCTTGGGTGTCTTGTACGCAAAATTATTCGAAATTCGACGCTTCTTAACGCTTTCTTAGCAACACGAAATAAAAACGCTGCTAAATTAGCTGCTTAGACAGTTATTGACTTATCAGTTATTGATCAGGCACATATATGAATGAAATTGAGAAAATCTTCCCGTCCGGGTCTTGGTGTGTAGAGGAAAGTGTCGGCTATTTGCTGGCGCGTGCACGTACCAAACTCGCCAAGGCGGTTGATATTGAATTGGCACAACATGACATTACCCATGCGCAAGGCAGCATATTGCTGATGTTGAATTCTGGAAATTATTCGACTGCCGCCGAGTTATCGCGTGAGTTGTATATCGACTCTGCATCGATCACCCGCATGATCGATAGATTGGAGAAACGCGGCGTGATTCAGCGCATGCCGCGCGGCGATGACCGGCGCGTGATCAATCTGCGTTTGACCGAGGTGGGCGTCGAGCTTGCAGACAAGCTGCCGGATCTCTATGTGGGCGTGTTAAATCACAGCTTTGCCGAATTCAATGGTGACGAAGTCGAAACGCTCAAAATCCTGTTGCGCAAGTTGTTATACGGTGCTGCACCGGCAACTGGCAGTAAGAAATCAACAGAGGGGAGCGAATGATGAATAGCCATCTACGTTTTTCTGCAGGCTTGAGCGGCAGTTCTTTGCGCGGTGTGGTCGCAGTGAGTTGTGCCGTTGTTTTGCTCAGTGCTTGCGCCAGCTTCAAGGGAATAGAAACCAGCGGCACGCTGCGTCAAGCAAAGGATTATTCAACGGCCGAATCCCTGCCTGATCAGCATGGACAGTGGCCGGATACCAAATGGGCGCAAGCCATAGGCGGTGCACCCTTGCAATCGCTGATCGATGAAGCAATTGCAGGTAATCCTGATCTGCAAATTGCAGCTGCCCGTGTCGCTGCCGCCACGGCGATGACTGACGCAGCCGATGCTGCCAGTCGGCCATCGGTATCTGCCAGTTTCAACAGTACATATCAGCGCTTTAGCGAGAACTACATTATTCCACCTCCATATGCCGGCACTTACCGTACGGACAATGCGCTGCGCCTCAACTTTTCCTACGATTTTGATTTCTGGGGCAAGCATGCGGGTGAATTGCGCAGCGCACTGTCGCAAGGCAAGGCTGTACAGGCCGAGCAATACAACGCGCGCCTGGTGATCGCCACATCGGTGGCGCGCACCTGGATTCAATTGGCGCGCCAATATGCGCAGCTCGATTTGAATCAGCAGCAGCTCGATGTCACTGCAAAAATTGCGCATCTGACGCAGTTGCGCCTCGATGCAGGTCTGGATGCCAAATCTGAAAATCAGCAAACACGTCAGCAAGTCGCCAGCCTGGGGGCAGAGCATGAACAGTTGCTGGAACAAATCGCACTGACACGTAATCAGCTGGCCGCATTGTTAGGGCAGGGGCCGGATCGCGGTCGTCAAATCGAGCGTCCGATTTTACCCTCTGACGTGGTGACTGCTTTGCCGGACACATTACCTTTGCAATTGCTGGGGCGCAGACCGGATATTGTCGCAGCGCGCTGGCAGGTTGAAGCTGTGCAAGGTGACATAAGTGCTGCCAAGGCGGCATTTTATCCAAACGTCAATTTGATGGCGTTTGCCGGTTTCTCCAGCATAGGCTTGAACAATTTGCTGCAAACCGGTAGCCGTGCACTGGGTGTCGGTCCTGCGATCAGCATGCCGATTCTGGAGGGTAAAACCTTGCGCGCGAATCTGAAGGGACGTGTCGCGCAATACGACAGCATGGTTGCCACGTATAACCGCGCATTGACCGATGCCTTGCATGACGTTGCCGATCAAGTCGCGTCGTTGCGTGCCGTTGCCTTGCAAAGTGAGCAGCAGCAGAAAGCTGTGCAGGCCGCTTCCGGCAATCTGGATCTGGCACAGCAGCGCGAGCGCATAGGCACGACCAATATGTTGCCGGCTCTCGCTGCCGAAATGACGCTGCTGTCGCAGCGTCGTGTGGATCTTGATTTGCAGGCACGCCGCAGCGATTTGCGCATAGGTTTGATCAAGGCATTGGGCGGCGGTTTTGATGCGCAGTCGCAAGGCCTTGCAATTGAAAGCTCCACTCCATCGAACGTTTCCACCTCCGTGAGAAGTGCATCATGAATACGACTAACACAGCAGTAACAGAAACCCCTCCAGCCAATAACGGCAAACGCCGCCAACGTATCATTGTTGTCTCTATCCTACTCGCGCTCTTGCTGATTGCATACGGCATCTGGTGGGCAATTTACGCGCGTCATTTTGAAGATACCGATGATGCTTATGTTGCAGGCAATGTGGTGCAAGTGACGCCGCAGGTCAGTGGCACGGTCATCGCCATACACGCTGACGACACAGAGCTGGTAGAAGCGGGAAAACCGTTAATCGAACTGGATCATAGCGATGCCAAAGTGGCGCTTGATCAAGCCGAAGCACAACTCGCGCAAACCGTACGCGAAGTGCGCACATTGTTTGTCAACAACGGTGCCTTGAATGCGAATGTCACCGCACGCATCAGCGATGTGGCACGTGCCAAGGCTGATCTGGCGCGTCGCGAACAATTGAGCGGAACCGGCGCAGTATCGAAGGAAGAACTGGATCATGCACGCACCGCATTGCAGGCAGCAGAGTCCGCATTGCAGGCGACGCGTGAACAACTGGCATCGAATCAGGTACTGACAGATCGTACCTCGGTCGCCAATCATCCGAATGTGCAGCGTGCAGCCGCGCAAGTGCAATCCGCATATCTGACTTTGGCGCGCAACACTTTGCCAGCACCGATTACCGGTTACATCGCCAAGCGCTCGGTGCAGGTTGGTCAGCGCGTTGCGCCGGGCACACCGTTGCTCGCGATCGTGCCACTGACAAGTTTGTGGGTTGATGCCAACTTCAAGGAAGTGCAAGTCGCCAGGATGCGTATCGGCCAACCGGTTACCTTGCATTCCGACGTGTATGGCAGCGGGGTTGAATATCACGGCAAGGTTGCCGGGCTGTCTGCCGGAACCGGCGCTGCGTTTGCCTTGTTGCCGACACAAAACGCCAGTGGTAACTGGATCAAAGTCGTGCAACGGATTCCGGTGCGCATCGAACTCGATCCCAAAGAACTGGCTAAACGTCCGTTGCGCGTCGGTTTATCGATGCAGGTGGAAGTAGACATTGCGCATGCCGAAGGGACGTCTCTGACATCGGCTGTTCCAGCCCGCACCCAGCCGGCTTATCAAACGGCCGTGTTCGACAATGCCGGCCATGAAGCTGAAGCGCGTGTGGCGACCATCATTGCTGCCAACAGCAATACTGCGGCAGTAAAAAACAGACAATAAATCATGAGTGCGACTCCTCGTTCACCATTACCGCCGCTGAGCGGTACACCACTCGTTGTCGGCACGCTTGCCTTGTCGCTGGCAGTGTTCATGAACGTGCTCGATTCATCGATTGCGAATGTGTCCATTCCGGCGATTTCCGGCGATCTTGGCGTGTCACCGCAACAAGGTACGTGGGTGATTACCTCGTTCGCAGTGGCCAATGCGATTTCGGTGCCGTTGACCGGCTGGCTGACGCAACGCTTTGGTCAGGTCCGTCTTTTCATCACGTCGATCTTGTTGTTCGTGCTGGCTTCCTGTTTGTGCGGTTTGGCTCCCAGTATTGAAATCCTGATTGCTGCGCGCATTTTGCAGGGCGCGGTTGCCGGCCCCATGATTCCCTTGTCGCAAGCCTTGCTGCTTTCCAGTTATCCGCCCGCCAAGAGCGGGATGGCACTGGCGTTTTGGGGCATGACGACGCTGGTGGCACCGGTTGCGGGTCCTTTGTTGGGCGGCTGGATTTCGGATAACTACACATGGCCGTGGATCTTCTATATCAATATTCCCATCGGTATTTTTGCCGCATGGGCGACGTGGTCCATCTATCGCGAACGTGAATCGACAACTTACAAGCTGCCGATCGACAAGGTTGGTTTGGTGCTGCTGGTATTGTGGGTAGGTTGTCTGCAACTGATGCTGGATAAGGGCAAGGAACTCGATTGGTTCCATTCGGGTGAAATCATTATTCTTGCTTCAGTTGCGGTGGTGGCCTTCATTTACTTCATTATCTGGGAAGTCGGTGAAGCCCATCCGGTGGTCGATTTATCCCTTTTTAAAGGGCGTAACTTCAGCGGTGGCGTGATTGCGATTTCCGTCGCTTACGGTTTGTTCTTTGGCAGTCTGGTAATTTTGCCGCTTTGGTTGCAGACGCAATTGGGATATACCGCGACCGAAGCGGGAAAAGTCATGGCGCCGGTGGGGATCTTTGCGATCATTTTGTCGCCGATTGTTGGCAAGCTGTTACCGAAGATCGATGCTCGCTGGGTCGCAACAACGGCTTTCCTGATTTTCGCCTTGGTGTTTTTCATGCGCTCACAATTCACGCAGGATGTGGATGTATTGACACTGATGATTCCCACCGTGATTCAAGGCGCAGCGATGGCGATGTTCTTCATTCCTTTGACGTCCATCATCCTGTCCGGTCAATCGCATGACAAGATTCCAGCTGCGGCCGGTTTATCGAATTTCGTTCGCATCATGTTCGGTGGCATCGGGACTTCGGTGACATCGACCATATGGGATAACCGCACGATCCTGCATCACGCGCAGCTGGCCGAACATACCGGTCCGCATAATCCTGCTTTCACCCAGTCGGTGCAGGCCTTGATGTCGCGCGGTATGACGGAGCAGGGTGCCTGGGCGGTGATTGATCGTTCAATGACCGTGCAGGCCAGTACGCTAGCGGCAACTGATATTTTCTGGATATCTGCAATTTTGTTCCTGGTTCTGATTTCCTTCATCTGGATGACCAAGCCGAGCAAATCCAGTGCGCCTGCCGATGCCGCAGGTGCGCATTGACAGGTTGCAGTAACGCTCGGACGATGTGTGTGATGCGTTTTTTTGCACACATCGTCTATCATGCGTGAATTAAATTTTTGGCTGCTGGCATGACCTTCCCCCAAACCTTGCATCTGTTTTGCCGCGTCGTCGATAACTACGGCGACATCGGTATTTGTTGGCGCCTCGCAAGGCAACTGCAAACAGAGCACGACATTCTCGTCACCCTGTGGGTGGATGATTTGCGCAGCTTTCAGCGTATCTGCCCGGAAGTCTCGCTTGACGCTGAAGAGCAGAAAATTTTCGGTGTAACGATTCGCCATTGGCAAGAGCAGAACGGCATGTTCGCGCCCAGTGACATCGCCGACATCGTGATTGAGTTTTTTGCTTGCGATATTCCGCCTGGCTATATTGCAGCCATGGCCGAATGCGATCCGCAGCCGGTGTGGCTGAATCTGGAAGGCTTGACCGCGGAAGAATGGGTAGAAGGTTGTCATACCTTGCCTTCGTCCCATCCGCGTCTGCCTTTGACCAAGCATTTTTTCTTCCCTGGCTTTACCGGAAAAACCGGCGGCTTGCTGCGCGAATCAGCGCTGGAAGCGCAACGCGAAGACTTCCAGTCCAATCCGACAAAGATGACGGAATTTCTGGCGCAGTTTGGCGTGACACCGACAGAGATGGCATCGACCAAAGTGTCCTTGTTCTGTTATCCGCATGCACCGGTTGTAGCCTTGTTCGATGCATGGCAAAACAGTGAGGTGGCTCTTACCTGTTTGGTGCCGGAAGGCGTTGCCAGCGATTCGATTCACGCATTTCTTGGCACGGAAGCGAAAGCCGGAGCGGCTCGCATGCGCGGCGCGCTCACCGTACGCGTGCTGCCGTTTGTTGCGCAACCCGACTACGACAAGCTGTTGTGGGCGTGCGATCTGAATTTTGTGCGCGGCGAGGATTCATGGGTGAGGGCGCAGTGGACCGGCAAGCCGTTCATCTGGCATATCTATCCGCAAGACGAGAACCTGCATCACAAAAAATTACGTGCATTTTTAACGCGCTACTCTGCCGATATTGATAGCTTGTCTACAGCTTCCCTGTGCTGGAATGGAGCGTTGACAGCAAATGGCGAAGAGCAAAACGACTGGTCCGCGCTATGGACAGGTTTGCTGGCCGAGATGCCGAAAATTACACAGCGATCTGCAGATTGGCAGCAACAAATGCTGGCAAACGGGGATTTAGCGTCTAATTTGTTGCAATTTGCGGTCTCGCTGCGGTCAGTGGCAGCGAAAAACTAGGTATAATTCGCGGTTAATTTACTGACCCGTTATCGCCCCGCCGCGTACTGATGAGTACTTGTGCAAGTCGCTCGTGGTAACCCCGGTATAACGATTTTTCGATCAAACGTGAGCTTACGTGGCTTTGGCCAGCAGGCGACAGATGATTTTTATGCAACTTACTTTTTACGTATACTTTTTATGAAACCTGCAAAAGAAATTCGCGTTGGCAACATCATTATGGTGGATGCAAAACCTTTCATCGTGTTGCGTTCCGATGTAAACGGTTCTAGCCGCACTGGCTTCACCTATAAATGGAAGATGAAAAATCTTCTGACCAACAGCCCGATGGAAAACGTGTTCCGCGGTGACGACAAATTTGACGTGGTGGTTCTGGACAAGAAGCCGGTTACTTATTCGTACTTTGCTGATCCTTTGTTCGTCTTCATGGACGAAGAATATAACCAGTACGAAATCGAAGAAGAAAATCTGGGCGATGCCTTGCATTACCTGAAAGACGGCATGGAATGCGAAGCCGTCTTCTATGATGGCAAAGCGATTTCTGTGGAATTGCCTATCACCATCGCTCGTAAAGTCGTGTATTCGGAGCCTGCAGTCAAAGGCAATACTTCCGGTAACGTCTTGAAAGAAGCCAAGATCGAAAACGCTGTTGAAGCGCACAGCTACACTGTTCAAGTACCGTTGTTCGTCAGCACCGACGACGTGATTGAAATTGATTCCCGTACCAATGAATACAAACGCGTAGTCCGTAACTAAGATTTAGCGGATAACAAAGCTTGTATTAAAAACGCTGCCTGATACGCAGCGTTTTTTTTCGTCTGCCGCTTTGGCAGGCATGAGGCTGAAGATGGCTCAGCCAATAAAAAGCCTGCAAAAATATTTGCAGGCTTTTTTCTATCTGAGCAGCAATCGGATAAACGCCAACTTAGCGAGCGTTCTGAATATGGGCGATCCGTTCTTCCGTCGATGGATGGCTGGATAAATACGGTGGCGGTGTTGCGCCTTCCTTCGCTTTCATCCGTTCAAAACTCTCTGCCAATTGCGTGAGCGGAATGCCGTTCGCCTTCATCATCGCGATCGCATAATTGTCAGCTTCACGCTCTGCATCGCGCGAATACTTCATGTCCAGCATGACGGTGGGTACTGTTGCAATGATGGATGATACATCGCCGAATATCACTGTAATCACTGCCCCGATCGCCGAGCTTTGCACTATGCGGCGCATCAAATGACGTTCATGTAAATGGCCTAGTTCATGTGCGAGCACGCCTATGACTTGCTCATCATTGCTCATCAGCTTGACCAGCTCATCGGTCATGATGATTTGTCCCGATGGCAGGGCAAAGGCATTCGGCCCTATGTTACTTTGACGGAAAATGATTTCGTACGATGGCACTCCTTCTTTCGGCAGCACCATTCTTTGAAAGTTCTTGATGATTGATTCTTGCCTGGCCGCAGGCAGCTCGCTGGGCGCGAGTATGCGTTTATCCAGGAACTCCAGTGTGCCGGTACTGATAGAGCGTTCCACGCTTGCCGGCAGTGCCTTTGCGACGATGTCTGCCGCGACTGGCAACGCATACAAATAGAGGAGCAGCATAATCGCAATCGTTGCAATCAAGCCTATCAACGCATTGCGCCAGCTTTGCTGCATGCGTACGACAATCGAATCCCGATAGCCGGTTTCGGCCAGCAAAATATCAAACTCGGATGCGTCACTGATTTCAAGATAGGTATCGTCGGGAAACGTCACCTTGCGCCCACCGTTGCGGGTGCGTTCGGATACTCTCAATGCGGTAATCGGCGCCGTACGTTGTGCATCGCCGTCGACAATCGCCATCCCGTCCACCACCGACAACGTCACGTGATGTGCACGTGACGTTTTTCCATCGAAATAGGATGCCGGGACTGGTGTCATCACAGAGACAAGTCAAAATCCAATAGATCGGTCAAACCCTCGCCGGTTGCCCCAGCTTGTGCCTGCGTTGCTGCAACGAAATGATCGAGGCTGCCGGCTGGGTGCAAGGTCATCGCTTCCACCCGATACTTCATATATCGGATTTGAGCGAACGGCAGGTACAGACCGAGCGTGCAGATAATGCCGAGGATATTGGTGATCGCAATAAAGGAAACACGTGACCATTTCATATTGCTTTGAAAGCGATGCTCACCCAGACCTGTATTGTTCCAGATCAGATTCTGGATCAGTGTCGCAAAGATGGGAAAGACCAAAAACATCCACACATACAGGGCGAACACAAAAGCAAAAACAGCGAAGGCGCTGCTGGCATCAGCCGTATCTCCCATGTCACCGCTCGTGATCATGGCATAGATAGTGCCGCCAAATAAAACGCAGATAAGCGTGAAGCCGGCCAGCCAGATTGCAAAAAACATCAAGTAGCATTTATAAAATGCGCCGACTGTGGCATTGAAGGAAAAGTGGGTGCCGCCGAAGCGACTTTCTCGATGCTGAAATCTCTTCAGCCGCTGGTGGGCGAACGGCGCGGCTAAAAAGAAGGTGATAGCCGACAGTAGTGGCCACAGTAGATACACCAGATACGCTTGCTTCAGCGAGCCGCGAAAGCCGAAGCGTATGCCGCGATAGCTGGAGTTATATAGTTTGAATTGCAGACTTTTCCAAATCAGCCAGGGCGCCGAAAACACCACGGCGATGATCATCAACAAGGCAACGATACCTGACGCTTCCAGCGCGAGGTTATACGCAATGATCAAAATAACGGCGACGAATCGGCCTTTAAGAATGGCGACGGGATTGCCGTGGTATTCAAAGCTGGAGCTGGCAACAGTCGTGTTGCCATAGAAATACTTGAGCCGTCTTACCTTGGCCCAGGCGGAGTAAATCCCCAGTGTGATGATCGATAAAAGCAGATTGACTATCCAGATGCGGAAGTATTCGCCACCAGTGCCGTTGAATGAAAATGCTAATGGGCCGGTCTGCTGCAGCTCTTCTTCATTTGTCGGCCGAAAAACGGAAGTATCCGTCATGTGTTCTCCCTGAATGATTTATTTTTATCTGGATGCCTGCAGCATGGTTGCTTGCCGATAATAAATTGTCAAGGATGGAAATATGTGGGGTGCAAAGACACAGGCAATTAGCAAGATGCATTTTGTGCGGGTTTATTGCTCAGGAAAAATACAAATGCTTTATATAAAACGATCAGGCATTTTTTAAAATCGAAGTTGGATCATTTATCCAAGCATGACGAAGGTGAAGTTGTTCGAAAAAGTTTTATTAAAAATGCGCTACGGCAATCTGCTTAAAATTTAAGCACTTCGCTTTTGGTAAATTTTATAAAAGCGCTCGATAAAAAATGTAACAAATACGAACTTTCATAAAAGCGTACGTACCAATTGCAGATGCGGCAGGCACGAGCATTACTCATCTGCAAGCTGCATTTTGGAAATGCATATCAGATAAAGCGGCAACGTCGTTTACGCGCGATGCGCAGCTGAAGCTGTGAGCTTACACATCAACTTTCGCGTCATTGCGACAATTATTCATACAGGAGATTTCATGCTTCGATCTGACACGCTTTTTGGCAAGCGAGAATCCAATACGCCAAATCCTCCATCGAACACAGGCAGTTCCCCTGCGTTGTCAACTACATCGAGTGCCGGTTTTCATGCGAAGCCAGCTCCTTCCACCAGCAGTAATTTCAATAACCCGTCTGCCAGCCAGGCACCTGCGCCTAGTACGAACGAAGTCGGTAGCAAGTTGATCGTCGGCCCCAACATCAAACTCAAGGGCGTGGAAATCACCGATTGCGACACCCTGGTAGTTGAAGGTTTTGTTGAAGCCACGATGGACTCACGTGTGATTCAAATTTCCAAGGATGGATCCTTCAAGGGATCGGCGGGCATCGACATTGCGGAAATTCACGGTACCTTCGATGGTGAATTGACAGTGCGCCAGAAGCTGGTGATTTATGCGTCCGGCAAAGTGTCGGGCAAGATACGCTACGGCAACGTAGTGATAGAAGAGGGCGGTCAGTTGATGGGTGATGTGCAGGTTGGTACTGCTACACCGACCAAGGGATTGTCTGTTGCAAAAAGCATTTGATTCGTTAAACACTTAAAGCCTGTTGTTTCCGATAGTCTGAACCAGTTTTTCTGGTGCAGGCTATCGGCGTTTTCGTTTTAGGATGGTCGCCCTGTATTACGGGCAATGTGGTCTGACCAGCTGACGATAAGCGCATCTTTTGTCTGTGTGCGCTAGCCGTGCGACAATCACTTGGCTCGCTGGAAGTTCAAGCGCTTCTTTTGTGATCAGACTCTATGACGCAACCACAATACATTCTTAATCTGTCGTGTATAGATCAGCGCGGTATCGTGCAACGCGTATCCGGTTTGTTGGCCGATCACGGCTGCAATATCATTGACTCCGCGCAGTTTGGCGATCAACAGTCGAAACTTTTTTTCATGCGTGTGCATTTTGCAGCGGAAGACAATACGCTTACCGAAAAAGTGTTGCGTGTAGCGTTCGGCTTGCTGGCCGATACGATACAAATGAGCTGGCAATTGCACGATGCGCTGAAAAAGCCGCGTGTGTTATTGATGGTTTCCAGAATCGGGCACTGTCTGAACGATTTATTGTTCCGCTACAAGAGTGGTTTGTTGCCGGTAGAGATACCTGCGATCGTATCCAATCATACTGATTTCTATCAGTTGGCTGCGAGTTACAACATTCCATTCCACCATCTGCCGGTAGCGGCGGGGGCATCGGAAGATGGCAAGCGTGCGCAGGAAGAGCGGATTCTGGAAATTGTAAAAGCAGCCGATATCGATCTGGTTGTGTTGGCGCGTTACATGCAAATTTTGTCGCCGACCATGTGTGGCGCACTGGAAGGTCGCGCGATCAATATTCATCATTCCTTCCTGCCTAGTTTCAAAGGTGCCAAGCCGTATTATCAGGCTCATGATCGCGGCGTGAAGCTGATCGGTGCTACCGCGCATTTCGTGACCGGGCATCTGGATGAGGGCCCTATCATCGAGCAGGATGTAGCGCGTGTTGATCATGCGATGGATCCTGCAACCTTGACTGCGATTGGCCGCGATGTGGAGTGTGTGGTGTTAGCGCGGGCGGTGAAGTATTTTGTTGAACATCGCATCTTGTTGAATGGCCACAAGACAGTAGTGTTCAAGTAAGTTTTATTCCCTGATTTTTTTGAAATGCCGCTCGGAGTTTGTTGAGCGGCATTTTTATTTGTTTGTCTTGAGGTTACGGATTTGGTTTTCTCTTCGTGGTGACTTGCCGGGCCGCCCCCCGGTATCTGAGAATCAAGGGAGAAAGAACAGATTCAGAATCGTAGGCAAGACACTAATCTCTTCGGGACGAAAAAAAGACGCGTCAAGCGCGTCTTTCACATCAGCAAAAAGAAAAACCTTACTTCAGCACCTTTTTCAGGAAGTTGCTGATGTCATCTATCTCTTCCATGCACACTGAATGCGGCATGTTGTACTCGTGCCACTCAACGTTGTAGCCGTGCTTCTGTAGCAGTGCCAGCGTTTGCTGCGCACGCGTGATCGGGATCACCTGATCGCCGCGACCATGGCCGTAATAGATAGGAATGTTTTTGTTGGCTTCGCTGCGTTCAGCTTCGAAAGAATCTTCCAGTGTCAGATAGCCGGACAGGCACAGCAGGCCGCCGAGTTTTTCTGGGTAGCGCAAGCCGGTTTGGAAGGTCATCGCGCAACCTTGCGAAAAACCGCCAATGAGAATTTTGTCGGCTGCAATGCCACGCTCTTTTTCGCGTTCGATCAAGGCGCGGATGTCAGCTTCAGAACTACGCACGCTTGCTTCGTCATCGTCCCGGCCAAATTCGCTCGATGAAATATCAAACCATGCCGGCATCATGCGGCCGCCATTGATCGTGACTTCCATCATGGGCGCATGCGGGAAGACGAAGCGGATGGCAGGACAGCCTTCCAGATCGAGTTCCTTGACGATAGGCACGAAGTCATTGCCATCGGCACCGAGGCCATGCATCCAGATGACGGCTACGGTTGGGTTGGGAGCAGTAACAAGTTCGACGGTTTTCAGAGTCATGATTTGATGTGGAATTGCGGAGAAAAATTTACAGAGATTAGTAAGAGTTACTTACTCAGAATTATTTTGCCGGACGGATTGCGTGCTTGGGGCGCCAGGCCTTGCAGATGACTTCGTTGGTCTCGACATAAGGGCCGCCCATCAGGTCTATGCAGTAAGGCACTGCAGCAAAGATGCCGCCGACGAGTTGCTTGCCGTCCGCATCTTTCAAGCCTTCCAGGGTTTCCTTGATGGATTTTGGCTGGCCGGGCAGGTTCATGATCAGGGCCGCATGATCTGAGGTCTCGCGGATGACGCTGACCTGACGCGACAGGATCGCAGTCGGTACGAAGTGCAGGCTGATCTGGCGCATCTGTTCGCCGAAGCCCGGCATCTCTTTGGTGGCGACCGCCAAGGTCGCTTCCGGTGTCACATCGCGACGGGCCGGACCGGTGCCGCCAGTGGTAATGACCAGGTCGCAACGTTCCACATCGACTAGTTCTATCAGGGCTTGTTCAATTGCAGCTTGCTCGTCCGGGATCAGCCTGGTTTCCATTTGCCATGCACTGCTGAGTGCGGCGGTGAACCATGCTTGGAGGGCCGGAATGCCTTGATCTTCATAGACGCCGCTGGAGGCGCGGTCGGAAATCGATACCAGACCGATCTTCAATTCATCAGGATTGGTCTTCATCGACATCGTCTTCGTCATCCGTAGGTTGGGCAGCAGGCGCTTGCAATGATTTTAGAATCTGGAACAGTTCGCGGTAAGCCTTCGGCGGTTTGTTCTCTGCCTGTTCCTTGCGTGCATTGCGGATCAAGGTGCGTAGATGCTGGGCTTCCAGTTGTGGATTTTGTTCCAGCAGAACGGTCAGTGCTTTGTCATCGGCCAGCAGCTTGTCGCGTTTGCGTTCAATCGCATGCAGCGCGGCGGTTTCCGATTTGGATGCGCCTTTCCAGCTGTCGAGCATTTTCTGGATCGCGGCGAGTTCGTGTTCTTCCAGCGAGCGCATTTTCTTGCCCACATATTGCAATTGGCGGCGACGTCCTTCGTGATCCTTGATCAACTGGCATTCAAGGATGGCATCGCGCACGTCTTCCGGCATAGGGACGCGTTTAACGCGGTCGCGCGGCTCGGCAATCAGTTCTGCTCCCAGCTTTTGCAGGGCAGTCATCTGGCGTT
Organism: Herminiimonas aquatilis; assembly: GCF_042665175.1. NCBI lineage: Bacteria > Pseudomonadati > Pseudomonadota > Betaproteobacteria > Burkholderiales > Oxalobacteraceae > Herminiimonas > Herminiimonas aquatilis. The sequence goes on along the minus strand of NZ_JBHTCC010000004.1, from coordinate 121,023 downwards.
TGAGCTCGGATTTGGACGGGCGCTCGTATTCCTGTTCGAATTCTGTCGACTGGAAGCCGCAGGAGCCTCGGTTGGGATTTGGCATGATCTGAGGGTAAGGCGTATAGCCATTCTGTAAACGACTGCTATCATAACTGTTTTATACGCATTCCCGAAGAAAACGACCCCCATGAGCGAATCAGTGTTTATACATAGTCAAGATCAGTTAAAGCAACTTGCGCAGGATGTTTTGCGTTATGCAAAGGAAAAAGGCGCGTCTGGCGCGGCAGTAGAGATCAGCGAAGGCAGCGGTTTGTCGGTTTCGGTGCGCAAGGGCGGCGTCGAAACGATAGAGCAAAACAAAGACAAGGGCATGGGCGTTACGGTGTATCTGGGCGAAGAGCGCCATATCCGTCGCGGCAATGCGAGTACCTCTGATCTTTCGCAAAAAGCGTTGAAAGACACGGTCGAAGCGGCTTATAACATTGCCCGTTTTACGGCAGAAGATGATTGCGCCGGTTTGCCGGATGACGATTTGCTGGAACGCAATCCGCAGGATTTGAAGCTTTGCTATCCGTGGTTGATTTCAACCGAAGAAGCGGTCGAACTGGCCCAGCGCGGCGAGGCCGCTGCCTTTGCCGTCGATAAGCGCATTACCAACAGCGAGGGTGCCAGCGTCTACGCACAGCAATCGCATTTTGTTTCTGCCAATTCGCGCGGTTTCATAGGTGGTTACCCGTATTCACGCCACACGATTTCGGTCGCGCCGATTGCCGGAAAAGGTAGCAATATGCAGCGCGATGACTGGTATACATCGATGCGCGATCCGAAAAAATTGGCAGCACCCGAAGCGGTGGGTTGTTACGCGGCGCAACGTGCATTGGCGCGCTTGAATGCGCGCAAGATCGACACCCGTACATGTCCGGTATTGTTTGAAGCTCCGTTGGCCGCCGGTTTGCTGGGTGCTTTCGTGCAGGCGGTATCCGGCGGTGCACTGTATCGCAAATCGACCTTCCTGCTGGATTCGCTCGGCAAGTCTGCGTTCGCATCACACGTGCAAATTACGGAAGACCCGCACGTGATCGGCGCAGTCGGCTCGTCGCCTTTCGATGAGGAGGGTGTGAAAACCAGCCGTCGCGACGTGGTCAAGGATGGTGTCGTGCAAGGCTACTTCTTGTCTACGTATTCCGCGCGCAAACTCGGCATGCAGACCACGGGCAATGCTGGTGGTTCGCATAATTTGTGCATGACATCTTCATTGACCGTGCCTACCGATAATTTCAAGGCGATGCTGAAGAAGCTCGATACCGGTTTGCTGGTGACCGAGTTGATGGGGCAGGGCGTGAATTATGTGACCGGCGATTATTCGCGTGGCGCTTCAGGCTTCTGGGTCGAGAAGGGCATTATTCAATACCCGGTTGAAGAAATCACGATCGCCGGCAACATGAAAGATATCTTCATGCAGGTGGTCGCAATTGGTGCAGATACGCTCGTGCGCGGAACGAAACAAACCGGTTCTATATTGATTGAAAATATGGTGGTTGCTGGTGGTTAATACGGCGTTTTCGTAGTATGGTTATGCCAGTTGTTTTATAGCGGAAGGCTGTAAATTTTTACTACTTTGCAGGGCTTACGTCACACTTACAACTCGGTTTTTTATTGCGCATATTCGTCAACATTTTTTCGCGAACATGCTTGATAGAAGTCTTGTCCTTAACCAATCTGGAGACAAAATGGAACGTCGTTCATTCCTTAAAAAAGCAGCGGTTGGCGCATCTGCCGGCGCGGTTGCTGTGCCATCTTTTGCGCAAGCCAATCCAACGATTAACTGGCGTTTGGCATCCAGCTTCCCTAAATCGCTAGACACGATTTATGGCGCAGCAGATGTGTTTACCAAACGTGTTACACAACTGACTGACGGCAAGTTCAATATCCGTCCTTTCGCAGGTGGCGAGATTGTTCCGGCATTGCAAGTGATGGATGCTGTGCAAGCCGGTACTGTTGAAATCGGTCACTCTGCTTCTTACTATTACTTCGGTAAAGATCCTACATTCGCATTCGATGCGGTGGTCCCTTTCGGCCTGACTTCGCGTCAGCAAACCGCTTGGTTCGACCAGGGCGGTGGTCGTGAACTGACCCGCGACTTCTTCAAGGATTATGGCATCGTCAACTTCCTGGGCGGTAACACCGGCACCCAGATGGGTGGCTGGTTCCGTAAAGAGATCAAGGAAGTCAAAGATTTGCAAGGCTTGAAAATGCGTATCGGCGGTTTCGCTGGTCGCGTTATGCAACGCCTCGGTCTGGTACCGCAACAGATCGCTGGTGGTGATATCTATCCTGCGCTGGAAAAAGGCACGATCGATGCAGCAGAATGGATCGGACCTTATGACGATGAAAAACTCGGCTTCAACAAGGTTGCGCCTTTCTACTACACACCAGGCTGGTGGGAACCAAGCTTGCAACTGTCGTTCTATATCGGCACCAAGGAATGGGAAAAGCTGCCTAAGCAATATCAGGCTGCGGTAGAAGCCGCTTCCTACGAAGCGCACGTTGTGATGCAAGCGCAATACGATGCACGCAATCCTGCCGCCTTGGCACGTTTGTTGAAAAATGGCGTCAAGCTGCGTCAGTTCTCCAAGCCGATCATGGAAGCCTGCTACAAGGCTGCCGTGGAAACAATGGATGAAGAAGCAGCGAAGAATGCCAAGTTCAAGAAGATCTACGAACCGTGGAAGCGTTTCCGTCAGGATCAGAACCAATGGGCTTCTGTGGCAGAAGCACCGATCCAGAACTTCATGATCGGTCGCAAATAAGCGTTCTGCAATAGTAAACGCAAGCATCCGAAAACCCGTAACGCCTATGCGTTACGGGTTTTTTTACGTCTGATTGGTTTTTATTTGCGACAAGAGAAAATGTGACGTGCAACGGCTAGATGCAGCAAGCAAAAAAAATCCCGCAGAGCGAATCATGCGGGATTGTCAGGAGCAATATTTGCTTACTTCTTGTCTGGTTCCGTCGAGAAGTTCAAGGGCTGAATTTCGTCAGACGTTTCTGCCGGTTGTTCATCCCCACCCGAAAAATTCAATTCCATGCCGCTACGTGCACCATATTCCTGCCCGCCGCCCATATCGATTTCTAATTTTATTTTTTCCTTCATGTCGGTCTTTTTATCCACCGAGATCAGGTTCGGGAAGGCGATGATGAGCGTGACCATAATGACTTGAATCACGACGAAAGGTACTGAGCCCCAGTAAATATCCGACGTCTTTACTTCCTTCGGTGCGACTGATCGTAAATAGAAGAGGGCGAAGCCAAACGGCGGATGCATGAATGAGGTTTGCATGTTGACGCTCAAGAGCACGCCGAACCAGATCAGGTCGATGCCTAATTTTTCAGCGACAGGGCCAACCAGCGGCACCAGAATGAATGCCAATTCAAAGAAGTCGAGGAAGAACGCCAAACCGAAGAAGAGGATGTTGACCACGATCAGGAAGCCTGCGGTACCGCCCGGCAATGACGTCAGCAAGTGCTCTACCCACAGATCGCCATTGACGCCACGGAAGATCAGCCCGAACACGCTGGAGCCGATCAGGATGAACATGACGAAGCAGGACAGGCGGGAAGTTGAATTCATGGCCTGCTTCAACAGGCTCCACGACAGGCGACGATTCATTAATGCCAGCACCAGTGCGCCAAACGCACCCATGCCGCCACCTTCAGTTGGTGTTGCGATACCGACGAAAATTGTACCGAGCACCAGGAAAATCAGCGCAAGTGGCGGAACCAGCACGAACACGACTTGTTCTGCGATTTTCGACAGCATTCCCAGCTTCATTTTGCGATTAACGTAGGCAATCAGAAATGCACCTGCAATACTTAATGTTGCGGCGTAAATAATGCCTTCATCTGCATGCAGCTTAGGATTGCTTGCCAGCAGCAGCTGTTCAATGGCAAAGCAGGCGGCAATAGTGCCAGCAATCAGAATGAAAAGCGAAATGACGCCGCTTGAGCCGTCAGGTTGGCGCAAATTGCGCGCTTCCGGCGGCAATGCTGGCACCCATTTAGGTTTGAATATCGAGACCGCCAATACGTAGCCTGCGTACATTGCAGTCAGCATCAGGCCTGGGAAGAATGCAGCTTGATACATATCGCCAACCGAACGCCCCAATTGGTCGGCCATAACGATCAGCACCAGAGATGGAGGAATGATTTGGGCCAGCGTACCTGATGCTGCAATCACGCCCGTGGCGATCTTTTTATCGTAACCGTAGCGGAGCATGACCGGCAGCGAAATCAAACCCATCGAGATAACCGATGCTGCGACAACACCGGTAGTTGCTGCCAGCAAGGCGCCAACAAAAATAACGGCATAAGCCACGCCGCCACGCAGAGGTCCGAACAATTGACCGATGGTATCGAGCAAATCTTCAGCCATGCCCGAACGTTCCAGAATCAATCCCATGAAAGTAAAGAATGGGATCGCCAGCAGGGTATCGTTGGCCATGATGCCGAAAATACGATTCGGCAAAGCTTGCAGTAATTCAGGCTTCAGCAAGCCAAGTTCGATACCTACCAGGCCAAAGAACAAACCGTTGGCAGCCAGAGAAAACGCAACCGGAAAACCGGATAGTAAAAATACGACGAGCGCGCCGAACATGATCGGCGCCATGTTCGCAATGAGAAATTCTGTCATGAGTGTTCCTGGCGATCAGTTAATTTGATTGGCAGCTTTGATCGCCGCGATTTCATCTTCAGGGGTGGCAGCCTGTTTTTCAAACGCGCTGGCTGGTACTTTTCCTTGCAGAAAACCGATACGTTTGATGATTTCCGAGATACCTTGCAATGCGAGTAATGCAAAACCTACCGGTATCAGCAATTTGGCTGGCCAGACAATCAGGCCACCGGCATTGCTCGAAACTTCCTGGCTTTGAATGGAGGTCCAGGCGAAGGGCGTCGAGTAGTACAGAATCAATAATGTGGCCGGCATCAGGAACAAGATGAATCCAATCAGATCGATCCAGACTTGCGTACGTTTGGAAAAATGCGAAACGATCACGTCAATGCGTACATGCTCATTGCGTCGCAGCGTATAAGAGGTTGCCAGCAGAAAAATTGCGCCAAACAAATACCATTGAATTTCGAGCCAACCATTGGAGCTGATGTTGAACAGGTAACGTATTGCTGCATTACCGGTACAGATAAGAACAGCAATGAGTAAAGCCCAGCTAATACCATGGCCTATTTTTTCATTGAGATTGTCAATGAATCGCGAAAGCGATAGCAAAAAAGACATTGTTTTTTGGTCTCCAGATTGGATTTGAACAAGACACCAGCATGGCAATCAGATGATAGATGCCCATGCAAATGCTTTTAATTTATATGAGTATAAAGAAGATAAAGCGACTGCACTTTTGATACCACATTTTAGACGCGTACAGGCTTATCCCATTTTCACAGAGCATGACCATACAGAGTCTAGCTGACACCAACATTACGGAATATGTGAGAAGTCGAAATTAACGAAAAAATTTCGATTTTTGTAGAAGAATATTTGTGTGAATGTTGATCAGATGGCATGTGTTGGACACAGCGATCTGATCACATTGCTCATCAGGCAAGTTGGGCGCGATTTCTGGCGATGGCCGCGCGGACCTGATTAGGAGCAGTGCCGCCAACATGATCGCGTGCTGCCACTGAGCCTTCAAGGGTAAGCACTTCAAAGATATCGGCTTCTATCAGCTTCGAAAAGACGTGCAGTTCTTCGAGGGATAAATCACTCAAGTCGCAACCACGATCGACGCAGGCACGGACTGCATGCGCAACAGCTTCATGCGCGTCGCGGAAGGGTAGGCCCTTCTTCACGAGGTAGTCGGCCAGATCGGTTGCGGTGGCGTAACCTTGCAGCGCTGCGGCACGCATGGCTTCCGGCTTAACGGTAATGCCGCTCGCCATGTCGGCAAAGATGCGCAGCGTATCGATGACCGTGTCGACGGTATCGAACAAGGGTTCCTTGTCTTCCTGGTTGTCCTTGTTGTAGGCCAGCGGCTGGCCTTTCATCAGGGTCAGCAATGCGATCAGGTGACCATTCACGCGCCCGGTTTTACCGCGTGCCAGTTCCGGTACGTCCGGATTTTTCTTTTGCGGCATGATGGACGAGCCAGTGCAGAAACGATCGGCGATATCGATGAAGCCGACGCGCGGACTCATCCAGATCACCAGTTCTTCTGACATGCGCGATACATGCGTCATGATCAGTGCAGCGGCGGCACAAAACTCAATCGCGAAGTCGCGATCCGAGACCGCATCCAGCGAGTTGTGACAGACGTCGTCAAAACCCAATGTCTTTGCCACGCGTTCGCGATCGATAGGGAAGGTAGTGCCGGCCAGCGCAGCAGCACCCAGCGGCAGGCGGTTAACGCGCTTGCGGCAATCCAGCATGCGCTCTGCATCGCGGCCAAACATTTCAACATAGGCCAGCACGTGATGACCGAAAGTAATCGGCTGTGCCACTTGCATATGTGTAAAGCCCGGCAGGATGGTGTCGGCGTGTTGTTCAGCTAAATCCAGCAATGCCAGACGCAAGTCACGCAACAGGCCGACGATATTGTCAATCTCGCTACGCACATAAAGGCGGATATCGGTTGCCACCTGATCGTTGCGCGAGCGGCCAGTGTGCAGGCGCTTGCCCGCGTCGCCGACCAGTTCGGTCAGGCGTTTTTCAATATTCAGATGCACATCTTCCAGATCCAGCAGCCATTCGAACTTGCCGGCGTTGATTTCTTCCAGAATCTGCGTCATGCCGCGTTTGATTTCGGCGTGGTCCTGCTGACTGATGATATTCTGATACGCAAGCATCTCCGCATGTGCGAGCGAGCCCTGAATATCGACCTGTGCCAGACGCTTGTCGAAAAATACCGACGCGGTGTAACGTTTGACCAGATCGGAGACGGGTTCGTTGAAGCGTGCCGACCATGCTTCGCTTTTTTTGGAGAGTTGTGCTGTCATAATTGTTTCCTGATGAATACGCGATTATAGAACAAGCGAACCTTCATTCCCATTCCAGCCGTGATTAATCCTTAAACCATGCCGTCATCGTCAGAGTCAACGCCCATCAAGCCGCTGGAAATCGTGATCCCCGACTGTTGCAACATCGGCATCATGGTTAAATCGCTGCTCTTCGTCAACGGCGTGTCACTGATGGTGATCTTGATACAGGCCAGCACTGTATACAACGGCTTGTTGGCTTTTATCGAAGCGTCAATGCTGATTGAGTTGGCCAGCCTGACATCCTTGTTTGCCTTGTGTGGCTTGCGTCGATTGATCAAAACCACACCACCTTGGGGACAGCGCATTGCTTGCGCTGTTGTGCCGGCTGCCATCACCGGCCTGATTATTCACTATCTGCTGAACGATCCTCTAACCTTGATCAGTCTGAGCCGCTTGTCGGTGTCCGAGGGCATGGTGTGCGCAGCGCTATTCGGTATCGGTTTGCAGCATTATTTCGAATTGCGCACGCGTGCGTTTTCGCCCGCCCTGGCTGAAGCCCGATTGCAGGCACTGCAGGCGCGCATACGCCCGCATTTCCTGTTCAATAGTTTAAACGCCGTGTTGTCCCTGATACGCACTGAGCCGCGTCGCGCAGAAACCACGCTGGAAGACATGGCCGATCTATTCCGTATCCTGATGCGCGATACGCGCGAGATCACGACGCTAGGCAATGAAGTCAGGATAGGCATGCAATACCTGTCGATTGAAAAGATTCGTCTGGGCGAGCGGCTGCAGGTTAAATGGAACATGGACAATATCGCCGGCGATGTGTTGCAGCGCGCAACAACGCCAGCCTTGCTGTTGCAACCCTTGCTGGAAAACGCCGTGCACTATGGTGTAGAGCCATCACAGGAAAATGCCACCATCCAGGTCGCCATCAGTCGCATACGCGATCGTATTGAGATTGTGATGACCAATCCTTATCATGCTGATGTAGTGTCTACCGGCAATCACATGGCCCTGGATAATATCCGTGAACGACTTGCTCTTTTATACGATATGGAGGCGCAATTGGCGACAAATGTAGTGGATGGACAATTCGAGGTCCGCGTCTATTTGCCGTATCAGAAGGTTGCTGCATGAGCTTGCTTAACATGCCGCGAATTTTGATTGTCGATGACGAAGCGCCGGCACGTGCGCGTTTGACGACCTTGTTGTCGGATATTGCTGCGGAATGTCCGCATGAGTTGATTGGAGAAGCGTCGCAGGCGCAACAGGCGCTGGATAAAATTGCTGAACTTACCCCTGACATTGTTTTGCTGGATGTGCAAATGCCGGGCATGACGGGCCTCGAGATGGCCGCGCATCTTGCGCAGAATGATGCGCCGGCGCCGGCGATCATTTTTGTCACCGCATATGATGAATATGCGGTGAAAGCGTTTGAAGTACGCGCACTGGATTATCTTTTGAAGCCTGTAAGGGCGACACGCCTGTCTGACGCGATTCTTCGCGTCAAGGCATTGAAGCAAAGTACGGGTTCGCAAGCGAAATTGATTGCAGAAGTTGCAACCACGCTGCAGGCGACTCGCAAGAATTTTTCAGTGCAGGAGCGCGGACGTTTGTTATTGGTGCCGGTAGCCGAAGTGCTGTATTTGAAGGCGGAGGCGAAGTATGTGACCTTGCGCACACGCGAGCGCGAGTATCTGCTGGAAGGTACATTGTCCTCTTTGGAGCTGGAGTTTGCCGCGCAATTCATACGCGTCCATCGCAATGCACTGGTCGCGCGCGATGCGATCACCGGCGTTGAGCGTGGACAATTAACGGTGGATGCGGACAGCGATGGTGAAAGCGACAAGACGCAGGATGCATGGCAAGTGATATTGCGTGGCATAGACGATCGCTTGCCGATTTCCCGACGTCAATGGTCGGCGGTGAAGGCATTGGTGCGCTAGCAATGCGTATCTGTTCAAGAAATAAAAAAGGAAGCGCATGCGCTTCCTTTTTTATTGTCCAGGCTAATTGAATCACCGGTACGGTGATTCAAGGGAAACAAATTTAGCCCGTGTTACGCAAACCGGCCGCAATCCCATTGATAGACAAATGGATCCCGCGGCGCACGCGCTCATCGACTTTGCCATCGCGCATTTCAGTCCGATGACGTTTGATCAATTCAACCTGCAAGTGATTCAGCGGATCGAGATAGGCGAAACGGTTTTTGATCGAACGCGCCAGCAATGGATTATTGGCCAGTCGTTCTTTCTTGCCGTTGATGAGCGTCAGGCATGTTGATGTGCGTTCGTGCTCGCCGACGATGCGTTTGAAGATACTGTTGCGCAGCTTCTTGTCGACGACCATTTCCGAATAGCGCGAGGCCACAGCCAGATCGGTTTTCGATAAAACCATATCCATGTTCGACAACAAGGTGGCAAAGAATGGCCATTCCGCGAACATTGCGCGCAGGGTTGCCACGCGCTTGGCCTTGTTTTCACCTTGTGCCAGCCATTGTTCGATGGCGCTGCCGAAACCGTACCAGCCCGGCAGCAGCAAACGGCATTGGCCCCATGAGAAGCCCCATGGAATCGCACGCAAATCTTCAATGCGACGCGTGGCCTTGCGCGATGCAGGGCGTGAGCCGATATTCAGTTCGGAAATTTCTGCAATCGGCGTGGCCGAGAAAAAGTAATCGGTGAAGCCCGGCGTTTCATAGACCAGATCGCGATAAGCCTGATAGGCCAGCTCAGACAGTTCATCCATCACGTTTTCAAACTCAGCCAGCTTTTTCATATGCTTGCTGTCCGATGGATGCGGCATCAGGCTGGCTTCCAGTGTGGCGGCAACCAGCAAGGCCAGATTGCGACGGCCAATTTCCGGATTGGAAAATTTCGACGCAATGATTTCGCCTTGCTCAGTCAAGCGTATCTGACCATTCACGGTGCCTGCCGGTTGTGCCAGGATCGCTTCATAGCTTGGACCGCCGCCGCGACCGACGGTGCCGCCGCGACCATGGAACAGGCGCAGCTTGACGCCAGCATGATTGAAGACGTCAACCAGTTGGGTCTCAGCCTTGTAGAGTTCCCAGTTCGACGTCAGGAAGCCGCCGTCCTTGTTGGAATCCGAATAGCCGAGCATGACTTCCTGCAAGTCGCCTTGTTTCGCGATCAGTTTTCTGACCAGCGGAATCGCCATCACCTGTTCCATGATGGTTGCTGCCAGGCGCAGGTCGGGAATGGTTTCAAATAATGGAATGACCATCAACTCGCCGGCACCCGCAGAACCATGATTCGCTTCGGTACGCAGCAGGCCGGTTTCGCGTTGCAGCAGCAATACTTCCAGCAGATCGGATACGGTCTCAGTATGCGAGATGATGTAGTTGCGGATTGCACGCGAGCCGTAACGCTGGCGAATGTCGTGCGCAGTGCGCAAGATCGTCAGCTCGGAATTGGTTTCGTCGGAATAGTCGATGTAGGGCGAATACAGCAGGCGCGGTTCGTTGAGTTCTGCCAGCAGTAATTCGATTTTCTTGTCTTCCGGCAGCGAAGCGTAAGCGGATTCGACTTGCGCGCGATTAAACAATTCGCTCAATACACGTTCATGTACGTCCGAGCTCTGACGCATGTCCAGCGTGGCCAGATGGAAGCCGAAAATTTCCGACGCGCGCAGTAGATTCGCCAGGCGCGGTTTGATCAAGGCGTCGCCGTGACGCGCTTTCAGCGAATCGACCAGAATCAGCAGGTCGGCCGAGAACTCGGTGGCCGCTTGATATGGTTTTCCCGGGCCCACTTCCTGACGCAAAATATTGATTGCGCCAAAGGCGCGCGCAGTTGCGGCCAGTCGTGCATAGATACCGATCAGGGCGCGACGATATTGTTCGTCGGCGCGATGCGGCGAGGTGTCGGGCGACAATTCCGCCAGTGCATTGACTTCCGGACTGACGCCGGCAAGGAAGGTCGATACAGATAATTCCGCACCCAGTGCATGCACTTCTTCCAGGTAGAAATCAAGGATGGTCGTCGATTGACGTGCCAGCGCAAGTTGCATCGTGCCGGCATTGACGTTGGGATTGCCATCTCGATCGCCACCTATCCAGCTGCCCATTTGCACATAGGAAGGCAGATCACGGTAAGTATTGCTGCCACTACTACGTTGCGGATATTGTTCTGCGATTTCGCCTTCGATATCTTCATAGAGCGCTGGCAGTTCGCGCAGGAAGGTCATGCGGTAGTACGACAGCGCATTATTGATTTCGTCTTCAACGGTCAGCTTGGTATAACGCAGCAAACGGGTTTGCCACAAGGTCGTGACGCGTGCATGAATACGTTCGGTATTTTCGGCGCGCTCCTTGGCCGTCATCGGCAGATCGCGCTGTGCCAGCAGGCGGGCAATTTCGTGCTCTGCATCCAGAATACTTTTGCGTTGTACTTCCGTCGGATGTGCAGTCAGAACAGGAGCGATCAATGCATCCTTGAAGAACTTGCGTACAGCCGCGCCCGTTACGCCGGCCCCGTGCAGTTTCTCCAGTGCATAGGCAATACTGCCTTGCTGCGCTTCCGAACCGGCCAGCAAATGCGCGCGGCGGCGACGGTTGTGGTGCTGATCTTCCGCGATATTCGCCAGATGGGAAAAATAGGAGAATGCACGCACCACCGAGATGGTTTGTTCCTTGGTCAGCTTCTTCAATAGCTTGTTCAGTTCCGCGCCGGCCTGCGCATCGGCCTCACGGCGAAAGCGTACTGCGGTCTGGCGTATGGTTTCCACTATCTGGAATACAGCATCGCCTTGCTGATCGCGTAATACGTCGCCCAGCAGGCGTCCCAGCAAGCGAATGTCTTCCTTCAGTGGGGCATCTTTGTTGGTTGATGGAGTCGTCGCGCGCGCAGGAGTTTTCAGTTGTTTTGCCATAGTCAAATAATGCAATCAGCTTGTGGATGGTGATAAGAATGGAGTGTCAAGTCTGCCGTGGGGAGGTGCATGCTAAAATTTCAAGAATGTTTTAATCCAAAAATCTGGAATGACACCGCGATGGCAGAGTCATCGAAACCGGCTAATGTGCAATGATTTTGCCTGAAGCGCCTCTGCGTTTGAGCAGGTTTGCATGTAGCCAGATAGAAAATTGAAAGAAGCCGTGCTGAAATTTCCACCTCCAAAAAAACTAGTAATCGCCTCGCGCGAAAGTCGTCTGGCCATGTGGCAAGCCGAGCATGTGCGCGAAAAACTGGCCTTATTATATCCGCAGTGTTCGATAGAGATTCTTGGAATGACAACCCGTGGTGATCAAATTCTTGATCGGGCCCTGTCAAAAGTCGGCGGCAAAGGCTTGTTCGTCAAGGAACTGGAAGTGGCAATCGCCGAACGCCGTGCCGATCTGGCCGTTCATTCTCTCAAGGATGTGCCGATGACCTTGCCGGACGGTTTTAAACTGGCCGCAGTGCTCGAGCGTGAAGATCCGCGCGATGCATTTGTCTCCAACGAATATGCATCGCTGGATGATTTGCCGGATGGGGCGGTGGTTGGTACCAGCAGTTTGCGGCGTCAGGCGCAAATCGCCGTGCGTCATCCGAAACTGGTGATTCGCCCCTTGCGCGGCAATCTGGATACGCGGCTGGGCAAACTGGACAAGGGCGAGTATGCGGCGATTATCCTGGCCGCAGCCGGCCTGAAGCGCCTGGGTTTGCCGCAACGCATACGCGCTTTCCTCGAGCCGGAACAAAGCCTGCCGGCACCAGGGCAGGGTGCCATGGGGATAGAGATTCATTCTGATCGTGCTGATTTGCAGGAATGGCTGGCACCCCTCAATCATCTGCCGACGGCGCAAGCGGTGACAGCCGAACGCACTGTTTCCAGGAATTTCGGTGGTAGTTGCCAAATACCGTTAGCCGCATTTGCGACGATAGATGGTGACACGATGCGCATGCGCGCGATGATTGCGACGCCGGACGGTACGCGCGTAGCGCGCGCCGATCTGGCCGGGTCTGCCGATGCACCGGAAATGCTGGGCGGGCTGATCGCCGAAGCATTGCAGCAGCAGCAAGCCACCGCCATCCTGGCATCCTGTCATGTCGGTGTTGACGGGGATGCCTGACGCTGGCCTGGGCGACGTCATCATCACGCGGCCGCTGGCGCAAGCCGGTGTGCTGGCGCAGCGCGTCACCGCGCTCGGCCGTCACGCCATCGTTTTTCCACTACTGGATATTCTCCCTTTGGCGGATCAGGTTCCGTTGCAGCGAGCATTAAGTGATTTGAGCGGCTATGCACTGATTGCTTTTGTCAGCCCGAACGCGATTGATGCGGCGTTTGCTGCACGTACGGATTGGCCTGTCGAGATACCGATTGCGGTCGTGGGTGAAGGTAGTCGTCAGGCATTGGCCAGACATGGCGTGACTGGCGAGCACTACACCATCATCAGTCCGACCGATGCTGATCGTACTGATTCCGATACTCTGTTGCTTGAGCTGGATCTGGAAGCCTTGCGCGGCAAGCACGTCTTGATCGTGCGCGGTGAAACGGGCAGGCCATTGTTGAGTGACGCATTGCGAGCAGTCGGTGTGCAGGTAACGATGCTGGCTGCGTATCGCCGTGCCGCGCCGAAATTTGACGATGTGCGCCGCAGCGAACTGAAACGCTTATTGTGTTGTCAGAATGACTGGATCGTGACCAGTTCGGAAGCTTTGCGTTTTTTTACTCAGATGGTTGCACAACTTGATATAACGGATGGCGTCGCAAAAATGCAACAACAAAGAATAATCGTATCGCATATTCGTATCGCTGAAACCGCGCGGGCGCTGGGTTTCAGCAATATCACCCTTACCAGATCAGGCGACGACGGACTGTTAGCCGCGTTACAATCTCGCTCATGAACGATATGCCGACAACTCCAGAATCCACCCCGCAACCGAATTCGGCTGCGGCCCCCACCTCTACTGTCGTATTGGACGCCGAGCCCTTGCGCAAGGAAAATGCAGGCAGGGGCAAGCGCCAGGGATTGATTTATGCGGGCCTCATCGTGCTGGCCTTGCTGGTGGCAGCGCAGTGGTGGGTATCACGCCAACAGCTTTCCGCCGTGCGTACCGAAGTCGCAAAGCGCATGCAAAGCGGCGATGCCATCAATACCGAGACCAAGGTCATCGTAAAATCGGCGCAGGAAACCATCACTGAACTGCAAGCCAAGGTGAATGTGCTCGAGGGCAAACAGATTGAGGCGCAAAGTCAGCAACTCGCGCTGGAACAGCTGTATCAGGACTTGTTCAAAAAGCGTGAAGACTGGGCTTTGGCCGAGATTGAACAAGTGCTATCTACTGCCAGCCAGCAATTGCAATTGGCCGGCAATGTGCAAGGTGCATTGATCGCTCTGCAAAACGCCGATGCCCGTTTGGCGCGTTCGGACACCCCCCAATTTGTCGCAGTACGCCGTGCCATCGGTCACGATATACAACGTTTGAAAGCGCTGCCCAGCCTTGATTTGACCGGTATTGCATTGCGTCTGGATAGCGTCATCAGTCAGATCGATACGATGCCGCTGCTGGCGGATGAAAAGCCTGCGATTCCTGTGAGCGAACCAAAGAATCGTCCATTGCCGGCAACTGGCAAGACTAAAAATGCGAAAGCACCGGCGTCTGAACAAACTGCCCAGGCGGCTCCCAATGAATGGTGGCCGGTCGCCAAAGCTAGATGGGAAAGCTTGACCAGCGAGATGTGGTCCGAGATCCAGCAGCTGATACGCGTGCGCAGTGTGGAAAGCTCCGATGCCTTGTTGCTGTCGCCCACGCAGGAATATTATGCGCGCGAGAATCTTAAATTACGTTTGCTGAATGCACGCATGGCTTTATTGTCGCGTAATGAATCTGCATTCCGCAGCGACATGATTGCGTCTCAAGACAGCATTGCCAAATACTTCGACACGCGTGCCAAGCAGACGCAAACTGCGCAAGCGATGTTGAAGCAGGTTCAGTCCAGTAATCTGGCGATCGAAATGCCGACGCTGTCCGAGAGTTTGAACGCAGTGCGTAATTACAAGGCAAAACCTTGATGCAGACATCTCGCGAGCAATTCCAGCATGCGCCTCAGCGTCGCTGTTCAATAACCCTGATTGCCACCTGTCTTTAATATGCGCATATTTCTCTGGCTAATCGCTTTGTTTGCCACCGCCATCGGCCTGGCAGTCGTGGCGCGTTTCAATCCCGGCAATGTCGTGTTTTTCTATCCGCCATACCGGATAGATCTGTCGCTCAATTTTTTCCTGCTGCTTGCCGGCCTGCTGTTTTTCCTGATCTATGTAGTGTTGAAAACGCTGCGTATTGCGCAAAGAATGCCGGGCAAAGTCGCTGCCTATCGCCGCGACAAGCAAGCGCGTAACGGCAACCAGGCTTTGCGCGAAGCATTGAAGGCTTATTTCGAAGGCCGCTTCGGCCACGCTGAAAAAGCCGCGATGCGCGCAACCGAATCGCCGGCTAACGCAGGTTTGGCCGCATTGATCGCCGCGCGTGCGGCACACCGCATGCAACAAACCGAGCGTCGTGACACCTGGCTGGCGACAGTAGAAGAAGATCAAACGCTGAAAACTGCACGCTTGATGACCGCCATCGAGCTGCTGGTTGACGAACGTCAGCCTGAATTGGCATTGGACGTGGTCAAGGAATTGAACGCCAGCGGCACGCGTCACATCCATGCTTTGCGTATGGCGTTGAAAGCGAATCAGCGCGCCAAAAACTGGCCGGAAGTCTTGCGCTTGGTACGCACGCTGGATAAAAACAATGCGCTGCATCCTGCCTTGTCTACACGTTTGCGCGAACTGGCCTACGAAGACTTGCTGAAGGATTCGGCCAACGATGCCGAGTCGATACGCAATGTCTGGTGGAATATCCCGGCAGAAGATCGCGTCAAGGCATACATCGCTGCGCATGCGGCACAGGCATTTACCAAGCGCGGTTTGCAGGATGAAGCGCGCGCAATTGTTGAAAAAGCGCTCGCCGTTGAATGGGATGACAGATTGTTGCGTGCGTATCGCGCGGCGGCGGCGGCTGAGGGTTCGCCGGCATTGCTGGCGCAAATCGAGCGCTGTGAAGAGTGGAGCAAGAAGCATCCTAACGATGCAGAGCTCGCCTTGACGCTGGGTACCTTGTGCCTGCGCCAGAATCTGTGGGGGAAGGCGCAACGTCAGCTGGAGCAGGCTTTATCCGACGCAAGCGGCGCGCGCATGCTGCAGGAAGTCCATTTGAAGCTGGCGCAATTGCATGAGGCACTGAATCACACCGAAGAAGCGGCATCACATTATCGCCAGTGCGCATTTGCGACGACCTTGTAGCAGGTTGGGTCGCCGCAATGTGAAGCGAGTGGCCACACGTTTTTTTGTTTTCAATGGCATGTCGACGTAACGCGCGAGTCGGTAGTCTTGCCGATTGCCACCTTGTTTTGTCAGCCGAGCTGCGCAATGAAAGCCGCTATAGCCGCTATAATTCAGGGTTTGCACCATTCATCTTACTTTTGAGAAAACAATATGAGTCTGAATCAAGTCCCAGCCGGTAATGATTTGCCGAACGATTTCAACGTCATTATCGAAATCCCTATGAATGCCGATCCGGTCAAGTATGAAGTTGACAAGGCATCCGGCGCAATGTTTGTCGACCGTTTCATGAGTACGGCCATGCATTACCCATGTAATTACGGTTATGTGCCGCAAACGCTGTCGGACGATGGCGACCCGGTTGACGTACTGGTGATTACTCCTTTCCCTTTGTATCCTGGCGTTGTCGTACGCTGCCGCGCGATCGGCATGTTGAAAATGACGGATGAAGCGGGTGGCGATGCAAAATTGCTGGCGGTTCCTATTGACAAGATTTTGCCTATTTACAGCCACTGGCAAAAACCTGAAGACATCAATGATTTGCGCTTGCAACAAATCCAGCATTTCTTTGAACACTACAAGGATCTGGAAAAAGGCAAATGGGTCAAGATTGAAGGCTGGGTCGGCCCGGATGAAGCCAAGGCAGAAATCATGTCAGGTGTCGAAGCGTTTAAGAAAAGCGCAGACAAGTAAAAGACAGATGCTCGTGGTTTATGAAATAAAAAAGCGCACTTTGGTGCGCTTTTTTATTGTTGGACAATGTTTGTATCCGTGTCAGGCGGTGCGCCTACAGGCTAGCGAAACCATAAAGTATAAGCAGAGACCAAGCCCGCGATAATGACGCCGCATACCGGCCAGAACAGACGCGACGGATGAAAATCTGGCGCGTTGGCTGGTTGTGCGATCTCACCGACGGCCTTGATCGTGCGTTCATTTTCACGACGGCTGCGCGTCAGGTAACGCTTGATGTCGAGCGCCATTTCTTCTGCATTCTGATAGCGCTTGTCGGCCTTTTTATGCATCGCCTTGACGACAATTTTTGATAGAGCCAATGGCACGCTGCTTTCAACCATGTGCGGTTCCGGGGCAGCTTTGAACGCAATGTTATGCAGGAGTTTGTGTGTATCGTCGTTTTGGAATGGCTTGCGGAAGGTCAGCATTTCATACATCACCGCGCCCAGCGAGTAGATGTCGGTGCGCGCATCTGCACTCAGACCGAGCGCCTGCTCAGGCGACATGTAATTAGGCGTGCCGATAATATTGTCCTGAAACAGCGTGTGCGGCTCGTCCTGCTTTTGCGGCAGGTCCGAAATCCTGTTTGGCGTGCGGGCGATGCCGAAGTCGACGATCTTCGGCTGGTGATCCGCGACCAGGAAAATATTGGCAGGCTTGATGTCTCTGTGCACCACGCCATGGGTGTGCGCGTGATCCAGCGCATCGGCGATCTTCCAGCTAATCGATGCGACGTCATCCGGCGTAAAGCGATGACCGGCATCGAGCAGTTTGCTTAATTCACGACCTTGCAGATACTCCATCGCGATATAGGTGGAATCCCCTTCGCTGGATGCTTCGTAGATCGTGACGATATTCGAATGCGCCAAGCGCCCCGCGGCACGGGCTTCGTTGATGAATTGCTGTTCGTGCTGCTTTCTCTCTACCGGCGACAAGCGGCTACGAAGAGTTTTGATCGCAATTGCTCTATCGATGATTGGATCGTGACCTAGATAAACCACGCCGATGGATCCTCGACCGAGCTCATGTTTGACCACAAAGCGTCCGATACGAAGCAACTTGGCGGGTGCGGCTGGGGGAAGGGTAGCTGTAAATGTCATCGTGCCAGTAGCATGCCCTGAGCTTGGAAATATGACAAGCCTTTGACAGCGGATTTCTTGCGCCTTAGCATGATTTGCAACTGGTTTTATAGCTTGAATGGATTGCGTTCATTCAACTCGTCCATATACGATTCGATGCCGCCACTTTCGCGTTTCAGAAATTCTTCTATGGCATCGGAAAACGCAGCATGTGCCAGCCAATGCGCGGACCAGGTTTTTTGCGGCAGGAAGCCGCGCGCCATTTTGTGTTCGCCCTGCGCACCGCCTTCGAAGCAGGCTATCTGGTTGGCGATGCAGAACTCCAGTGGCTGGTAATAGGCCGTCTCGAAATGCAGGCAATCGAGTTGCTTGAGCGCCCCCCAATACCGGCCATACACGGTTTGCTCGTCATGAATCAACAAGGATGAAGCGATGGCCTGCCCATTTTGTTCTGCCATGATCAGCAGGATGTTTTGCGGCATGGTTGCGCCGATACGTTGGAAAAAATCCAGATTCAGATACGGTGTGGAATGGTGGGCTGTGTAAGTGTGGTCATAGCAGCGCTTGAAAAAAATCCAATCTTCGTCGCTGGCTTCATGGCCGCGTATGTGGCGGAAGGTCACCCCCGCATCGTGTACTTTGCGCCGCTCAGCGCGTATGTTCTTGCGCTTTTTGCGTTCCAGCGTATCCAGAAATTCGTCAAAATTTCGATAACCCGCATTGATCCAGTGAAACTGCACACCCGTACGCAGCATGAAGCCGGCCTCGCGCAATATGTCTGCTTGTGCCTGCGGCGGATACAGGATGTGCGTAGACGAAAATGAATTGCTCTCCTGTACCGTGCCGAGCGCTGCGATTAACGCGGTCATGGCTTCTGCATCGCTTGCCAGCAGGCGGCCGCCGGTAACCGGTGTAAATGGAATCGCCGATAGCAGCTTGGGGTAATACTGAAGGCCGTTGCGTTCATAAGCATCGGCCCATGCCCAATCGAATACATATTCGCCATAGGAGTGGCTCTTGACATATAGCGGCAGCGCGGCGACCAGCTCTTCTGTATCGGTGTCACCCCTCGTTCGCCATATGGTCAGGAATTGCGGCTGCCAGCCTGATTTTGCCGAGGCACAACCGCTTTCATGCAAGGCATTCAGGAAGGCGTAGGACAAAAATGGATTTGCATCCGCTTGTGCCTGCACCAGCGCATTCCATTTTTCTGGTCCGATTTCGGACAAAACGGAAACGATGCGCGTGCGATAATTGGCAAATGCGTAGGCAGATACCTTGGACGAGCCGTGGTTTGCTTCCTCTGGTATTTCGTTCATCTGTGGTTTGGCTTTACTCATGCATTACCAGGTTTCGCGTTCTTTCATTTCCCGGAAATTCGTTTTTGAATTTCTGTGTTGAATTGTTTTTTGAATTTCATTATTTACTATTCAAGCCATGACAGTAAAAGTCGCCATCGCGCAAATCAACAGTACCGTCGGTGATCTGGCCGGTAATCGCAGCAAAATTGCCGAGTTTTCCCGCCGTGCCGCCGAACAAGGCGCAGACATCGTTTTGACGCCGGAATTGTCGCTGGTCGGTTACCCACCCGAGGATTTGTTGCTGCGCGATTCATTCTACGCAAAAACGGCGCAGACGTTGGACGAGCTCGTGATCGATTTGAGTGGTTTGAAGGATGTACATGTCATTGTCGGCCATCCGGTAGAAAAGGATGGGCTGCGCTTCAATGCCGCATCGGTCTTGCTGAATGGGCGTATCAGCGGAACCTACTACAAACACGATTTGCCGAACGCCACGGTGTTTGATGAGAAACGGTATTTTTTATCCGCCGATTTGCCGCTCGTATTCGATGTAAAAGGCACCAAATTCGGCGTCAATATTTGCGAAGATACCTGGTTCTCACACGCACCTGCGTGCGCAGCGGAAGCCGGTGCGCAAGTCTTGCTGGTGCCGAATGGTTCCCCCTTCCACATGAACAAGCAGCATTTGCGTGTCGATGTCATGCATGCCAATGTGACGGTGCACGGGATGAGCCTGGTGTATGCGAATCTGGTGGGTGGTCAGGATGAGTTGATCTTCGACGGCAATTCATTTGTGCTCGATCAACAAGGCACAATGCGCGCACAATTGCAGCACTGCGTTGAAGATTTGCAGATTATCGAGTTCAAAGACGGCCAGCCGATCAACGGCACCATCGTCGAACAAAGCTCGGTCGAAGCGCAAGTTTACAAGGCGCTGGTGCTGGGCGTACGCGACTACATCGGCAAGAATGGTTTTCCGGGTGCATTGATCGGCATGTCGGGCGGCGTCGATTCGGCACTGACGCTGGCTGTTGCGGTAGATGCACTGGGTGCAGACAAGGTGCGCGCCATCATGATGCCGTCGCCTTATACTGCAGAAATTTCCCTGGTCGATTCGCGCGATATGGTCAAGCGGGTGGGCGTGCGCTACGACGAGATCGGCATCAATGATTGTTTTGAAGCATTCAACCGTACGCTTGCCGCTGAATTCAAGGGATTGCCGCAAGATACGACTGAAGAAAATATCCAGGCTCGGATACGCGGCACTATTTTGATGGCGCTATCGAACAAGCATGGCGCGATTGTACTAACGACCGGCAACAAGAGCGAGATGGCGGTCGGCTATTGCACCTTGTATGGTGACATGGCGGGCGGCTTCGCGGTGCTCAAGGATATTGCGAAGACGCTGGTCTATCGCTTGTGCGCTTATCGCAATACGGTTGCCGATGTGATTCCGGATCGCATCCTGACGCGGGCGCCATCTGCCGAATTGCGTCCGGATCAAACCGATCAGGATTCATTGCCGCCTTATGACGTTCTGGACGCCATCATGCAGATGTATATGGAAGAAAATCAAAGCGGTGCGGAGATTATCGCAGCCGGGTATCGCAAGGAAGATGTCGCGCGCATCACGCATCTGATCAAGATCAACGAATACAAGCGCAGACAGTCGCCGGTAGGCATACGCGTCACGCATCGCGCTTTTGGCCGCGATTGGCGTTATCCGATTACATCCAAATTCCGCGAATGATGGCAAAATAAACAAAATGCATGAACGTATGCCGCTCACAGCGTAGACTATATGTGAAACAGCGGTGCTGCAGACGAGGCTAGCCTCGCAGGTACACTGCTTGGAACAAGCTGCATGTAGCGAGCAAGTTTAAAAAAGAATAGTGATCACTCAAGGAGTTTTGATGAAACAAATTACCGCCATTATCAAGCCGTTCAAACTCGATGAAGTACGCGAGGCATTGGCAGACGTCGGCGTCAGCGGTTTAACCGTGACGGAAGTCAAAGGCTTCGGTCGCCAAAAAGGTCATACAGAGTTGTATCGTGGTGCAGAATACGTGGTCGACTTTTTACCCAAAGTCAAAGTCGAAGCGGTCGTCGATGATTCCGTCGTCGAACAAGCGGTAGAGGCGATCATCAAGGCTGCGCGTACGGGGAAAATTGGCGACGGCAAGATTTTCGTGCAGGCTGTGGAACAAGTCGTGCGTATTCGTACCGGTGAAACCGGCGTTGACGCCGTATAAGACTATCTTCGATTAGCGACCCGGGTTTGCTGTGAAGCCGAACCTCGGGTTCTAGGTCTCTTCGTGAGGCTGCATTGACAGCCTGGCGCTTGTCAGCTCGCTCTCAGTAGTACAATCAAGGCACCCGCACCGCCGTCAGCCGCTTTGGCCTGACAAAATGCAAGAACTTCGTCCTTTTGCACCAACCAGTTACGTACCTTGTTTTTCAGCACAGGCTCTTTATTGATGGAGCCCAAGCCCTTGCCGTGAATCACGCGCACGCAACGCAAGCCGCGCTTGATCGTGCCACGCAAAAACTCTCCGAGCGCTTCGCGTGCTTCGTCGGTGCGCAAACCATGCAAATCCAGTTGGCTCTGGATTACCCAATGACCGCGGCGTAATTTGCGCACGACGTCCTGTCCTATGCCATTGCGTGCGTAGCTCAAGGCGTCGTCGGTTTCCAACAGGGTTTCTATCGTGAATTCGTCGGATAGCGATTCCCTCAATGCGGCTTGTTCATCTGCCAGATGCTGGCGCGCGATAGGTAGTGGCTTGGGCGTAGCGAGGTTTAACTTGTTGGATGGACTCAGAGGTGCGACCTCGCCTATGCTGCGGCGGAACAGGTCGGCTTCCAGCAGCGCAGTTTTCTCGTCCTGTATGCGTTTTTCTTCCGCAGCCTTGCGCGCTTCTTCTCGCGACTTTAAATCCTTTTGTAGCGATTTGAGTCCGGCAAAATCTTTGATGGAAGCAGGCATGAGAGGTATTCCTGAATAATCTGGGTAAGCCGCGCAAGAGCCTGCATTCGATTGATGAATGAATGGAGGGTTCTTGCGCGCTTTAAATTTGGCAATTTAACCAAGCACCGTAAGGACTTGCCTAGATATTGCCTTTACTCCTGACCTTCCAGATAGCGTTGCGCATCCAGTGCCGCCATGCAGCCGGTACCGGCGCTGGTAATTGCCTGGCGGTAGACGTGATCCTGTACGTCGCCTGCTGCAAATACGCCGGGAACGCTGGTTGCCGTTGCCATGCCTTCGAGACCGGTTTTGGTCTTGATGTAACCGTTATGCATATCCAGCTGGCCTTCAAAAATGCTGGTGTTAGGCTTGTGACCGATCGCCACAAAGACACCGTGCAAAGTGATATCAGTCATGCTATCGTCGGCAGTCGACTTGATCTTGATGCCGGTTACGCCGCTGTCATCGCCGACAACTTCCTCCAGCGTGTGATTCCATTTCACCTCGATCTTGCCTTCGGCGACTTTTGCCATCAGGCGGTCGATCAGGATCGCTTCCGCGCGGAATTTGTCACGGCGATGGATCACGGTAACTTTTTTAGCGATGTTCGACAGGTACAAAGCCTCTTCGACTGCAGTATTGCCGCCGCCGACCACAGCTACTTCTTGTTCGCGATAGAAGAAGCCATCGCAGGTTGCGCAGGCGGACACGCCTTTACCCATGAACGACTGTTCCGATTCCAAACCCAGATATTGGGCTGATGCACCGGTTGCAATGATCAGGGAATCACAGGTGTATTCGCCCATGTCGCCGATCAGGCGAATCGGTTTTTCATTCAGTTTGGTGGTGTGGATATGGTCGAAAATGACTTCCGTATTGAAGCGCTCTGCATGTTGCAACAAACGCTGCATCAATTCCGGACCTTGCACGCCCAGTGGATCGCCAGGCCAGTTTTCCACGTCGGTGGTGGTCATTAACTGGCCACCTTGTTCAACCCCGGTAATCAAGACCGGTTTGAGATTCGCGCGCGCGGCATAGACTGCAGCGCTGTAGCCGGCGGGGCCGGAGCCAAGAATTAAAACGTGAGCGTGTTTTACGGTAGGCATGGAATGATTAATCGTTAAAGAGTGAATAAATGCGGCTAGAGAGGTAAAAATCAGGCGCCACTTGGCTCATATATGTTGCCACGGCATCAAATTTCAACCTGTCCTTGAATTATTGGGTGTAACAGGGCAAAACTGGTTAAGATTATAGACGAACCAGCCGCAGCAGCAGGGATGGCAGGCAGAAACAGCCTTAGTGCCAATTTTCACCCTGTATGCAAGCCGATCAACTGGATCACCGCTGAGATATGTGCCTTCGCAGGTATACTCAGCATGCTTAACATTGACGCCACCGCGTCCGGATTTATGACAAAGACTAGCCCCGCTTATACCCGCAAGACCGATGCAACAAAGGCCCAGCCTTTGCCTGGCAAATTCGTGCGACTTCTATCAGAAGCCCGCTGGTTTATTCTCGCCGCTGTTACGGTCTACCTGATACTGATTTTCTTGACATACTCGCCGGCTGACCCGAGCTGGTCGCATGCGAGTGTAGTTCCCAAGCTGCATAACCTCGGCGGCCGCGCTGGTGCGTGGCTGGCTGATTTACTGCTGTTTATTTTTGGTTTTTCCGCATGGTGGTTGTGCATCTTTGCGCTGCGCCTGGTCTGGCTCGGCTATCGCCGTCTGTCGCAACGCTTCCTGTTGAAAAAAGAGCCTGAGCCTGAGCATCAACATGAGGGCTTGATTCGCGGTATCGGTTTCTTTCTGCTGATGATCGGTAGCGTCGCGCTGGAATATCTGCGTATGTACAGCCTGAAGGCTTCATTGCCGAATGCGCCGGGTGGCGTATTGGGTAAGCTGATCGGCAGCGCCGCTCAAGACGCTTTCGGTTTCATGGGTGCGACCTTGCTGTTGTTATTGTTGTTCGGCCTCGGCTTCAGTCTGTTTTTCCATGTCTCATGGCTGGGTGTCGCTGAACGCATAGGTGAAACGATCGAGCTGGTATTGCAGTCAATGCGCAATTTGTACGGCGCCCGCGAAGATCGCAAGGTTGGGGTGGTTGCCGCAGTTAAACGCGAAGAAGTGGTCGTTCACGAACGTGCAAAAATTGTTGATGCCGCACCTATGCGTATCGAGCCGCAAATCGTGGTTGTGCCGAAATCGGATCGCGTTGAAAAAGAGCGTCAGGTTTCCTTGTTCAACGATATGCCGGATACCAATCTGCCGCCGCTCTCACTGCTGGACGAAGCGCCGCAATCGCAGGAAACCGTCAGCATAGAAACGCTGGAATTCACCAGTCGCCTGATCGAGAAAAAACTCTCCGACTTCGGCATTACCGTCAAGGTCGTTGCCGCTTACCCCGGCCCGGTGGTCACCCGATATGAAATTGAACCGGCGACCGGCGTTAAAGGCAGCCAGATCGTTGGCCTCGCGCGCGATCTCGCTCGTTCCTTGTCGCTGACCTCAATACGCGTGGTGGAAACGATCCCCGGCAAGAACTACATGGCGCTGGAATTACCAAATCCCAAACGTCAGATCGTGCGTCTGACCGAGATCATCAGCTCCAAGGTTTACAACGACAGTCATTCCAGCCTGACGATCGCATTGGGTAAAGATATCGCCGGCAATCCGGTCGTGGCCGATCTGGCGAAGATGCCGCATTTGCTGGTGGCCGGTACAACCGGTTCGGGTAAATCGGTCGGCATCAATGCAACGATTTTGTCCTTGCTCTACAAATCCGATCCGAATCAGGTGCGCCTGATCCTGATTGATCCGAAGATGCTGGAGCTGTCGATTTACGAAGGCATTCCACATTTGCTGGCACCAGTCGTCACCGATATGCGCCAGGCCGGTCATGCGCTGAACTGGGGTGTCAATGAGATGGAACGGCGCTACAAGTTGATGAGCAAGCTTGGAGTGCGTAACCTGGCTGGCTACAACACCAAGATTGCCGAAGCGGAAAAGAATGAGCAAAAAATTCCGAATCCGTTCAGCCTGACACCGGATGCGCCTGAGCCGCTGGAGAAATTACCTACCATCGTCATCATCATTGACGAACTGGCTGACCTGATGATGGTGGTCGGAAAAAAAGTTGAGGAACTGATTGCACGTATTGCACAAAAAGCACGTGCTGCCGGCATCCACTTGATTCTGGCGACACAGCGCCCATCTGTAGATGTAATCACGGGTTTGATCAAGGCAAACATCCCGACGCGTATTGCATTCCAGGTCAGCAGCAAGATTGATTCACGGACGATTCTGGATCAAATGGGCGCGGAGGCACTGCTCGGCATGGGTGACATGTTGTACATGCCGCCTGGCACCGGCTTGCCGGTGCGCGTGCATGGCGCCTTCGTTTCGGATGAAGAAGTGCATCGAGTGGTGGATCACTTGAAGTCACAAGGTGAACCAAACTACATTGAAGGCATCTTAGAGGGAGGCGTTGCGGAAGATGGTGACCTGACCTTGGGTGCCGAAGGTGGTGTCGGTGGTGGCGAAGCGGATGCGCTTTACGATCAGGCCGTTGCCATCGTGCTCAAGAATCGTCGGGCATCGATTTCGCTGGTGCAGCGCCATTTGCGTATCGGCTATAACCGCGCTGCCCGTCTGCTGGAACAGATGGAGCAAAGCGGTCTGGTCTCAACCATGCAATCCAATGGCAACCGTGAAATTCTGGTGCCTGCGGGGAATGCAGCTGAATAGAAAGACCACATGACAAAGAACTCACAGCAAAATAATTTGAAGCAGAAATCCCTCGCCGCAAAAGTTATCGATTTGCGCGTCGCTTTGTTCGCCACGGTAGTGGTGGCAGGCGCATTGTTTTTGAGTTCTCAGGCCGAGGCTGCGGCGCTGGATCAATTCAAGTCTTTCGTTTCATCGACTCAGTCGGCGAAAGGCGAGTTCACGCAGCAACTGGTCAAGGTCGAAAGCGGCACCAGCAAGGTATCGAATAAATCGTCGGGAACCTTCACCTTTGCGCGTCCAGGCAAGTTCATCTGGACCTACCAGAAACCATATGAGCAATTGTTGCAGGCTGACGGAGAGAAGCTCTACATTTATGATAAAGATCTAAATCAGGTGACGATCAAGAAACTGGGTGATGCGCTCGGCTCGTCACCTGCGGCTATCCTGTTCGGTAGCAACGATCTCGAAAAGAATTTCACCCTGAAAGAGGCTGGCACCAAGAATGGTCTGGAGTGGCTGCAAGCCACGCCGAAAGCCAAGGACACGACCTTCGATCACATTAGCATAGGCTTGCGCAATGGCGTGCCGGAGGCGATGGAATTGCGTGATTCCTTCGGCCAGGTGTCGCTGCTTACCTTTACCAAGTTTGAAAAAAATCCTGCGATGCCGACCAATCAGTTCAAGTTTGCGGTACCAAAAGGTGCGGACGTTTTTCAGTAGAAATTATATAGCCGGCTTGCTGCATAGGTACGCCGGCTTGTTGATGTACAGTGCGACGCCAGTTTGAATTTTCGACTGGCGTCGATTTCATTCCCGCTATCGAAGCATATTTCCAACGTTAAATTTATTCATGAGCTTTATCCCTCTCGCTGAACGGCTACGCCCGCACACCCTAGACGAAGTCATTGGGCAGCAGCACATCCTTGGCGAAGGAAAACCTTTGCGCGTGGCGTTCGAATCGGGCGAGCCGCATTCGATGATTCTGTGGGGGCCGCCGGGCGTTGGCAAGACCACGCTGGCAAGGCTGATGGCTGATAGTTTCAAGGCGGATTTCATTGCCTTGTCTGCAGTGCTGTCCGGCGTGAAAGATATACGCGAAGCGGTAGAGCGCGCGGAATTGTCGCGTGGTGCAATGGGACGTCGCACGATCTTGTTCGTCGACGAAGTACATCGCTTCAACAAGAGTCAGCAGGATGCTTTTCTGCCGCATGTGGAAAGTGGCTTGTTCACCTTCATAGGCGCAACCACCGAGAATCCTTCTTTCGAAGTCAATGGTGCTTTGCTGTCGCGTGCATCCGTCTATGTATTGAAGTCGCTGGATGAAGACGACTTGGGCGCAATGGTGGATCGCGCATCTGCTAACGAACTGGACGGCCTGACGTTCACACCCGATGCCAAGGCGACGCTGATAGGCAGTGCTGATGGTGACGGCCGCAAGTTGTTGAATAACCTTGAGATTGTCGCGCGTGCAGCGCAAGCGAAGAAACTTATTGAAGTCGATGCCGAATTATTGAAAGCCTGCCTGGGCGATGCCCTGCGGCGTTTCGATAAAGGTGGCGATGCATTTTATGACCAGATTTCTGCGCTGCATAAATCGGTACGCGGTTCCAATCCAGATGCGTCCTTGTACTGGTTCGTACGCATGCTGGACGGCGGTGCCGATCCGCGTTATCTGGCGCGTCGCATTGTGCGTATGGCGAGTGAAGATATAGGCTTGGCCGATCCGCGTGCCTTGCGTCTGACGCTGGATGCCGCCGAAACCTATGAACGGCTGGGTTCGCCTGAAGGTGAACTGGCATTGGCGCAAGCAGTTATTTATCTGGCATGTGCGGCTAAATCCAATGCTGCGTACAAGGCTTACAACGCAGCACGCGCGCATGTTGCCAAAGACAAGTCGCGCCTGGTGCCCGAGCATTTACGCAACGCGCCTACCAAGCTGATGAAAGAGCTGGGTTACGGCAAACTCTATCGCTATGCGCATGACGAGCCGGATGCGTATGCGGCGGATGAGACCTATCTGCCGGATGGGATGGCCGAACCGCACTGGTATCAACCAACGCCGCGTGGACTGGAAGGCAAGATCGGTGAAAAGCTGGCTTATTTGCGTGCGCTCGATCAGGCTGCAAAGAAAAGCAAAAAGTAGGCGCTTTACGCCATTGTGATTTTGCTTGCGTTGATGACGCTTGCTTCTTATTTATTCAGGTTTTTTCGGTTTGGAAGAAAACCGGATTTTGATCTGCTTGAGAAATGCATAGGCTGCGCCCAGACTGATGCCAGCTACGATCCCATAAACAATGCCGCCGCCGTGCAGTAAATATTGCCTGCCACTCCACATTGCTAGGCCAACGGCTAGGGTCAAGCCGATGATCATGAAGGCGAAAGGAATAGGGCGTGGTGCTTGATCTTCCATAATGTTCTGTTTGCTGACTTTGAAAATAAAGTAATGGTAACGCAGGCCGAGGCAACGGTGATAGCCGGCGAGGCGATGAATTTCCCTTGACTACGCCGGAATCACTGCCCGCCTTGGTACAATCTCGTTTTGATTCACCTTTTCGCTCCCACCCATGATAGACATTCAACTTCTTCGTAAAGACATCGATACCGTTGCCGCGCGCCTTGCCGGCCGCAAATTTCAGCTCGACGTCCACGCCTTCAATGCGCTGGAAGCAGAGCGCAAGCAGATTCAGTCCGGGACTGAAGACTTGCAGAACAAGCGCAATACGCTGTCCAAGCAAATCGGCGCCTTGAAAGGCAAGGGTGAAGATACGTCAGCCGTGATGGCGGAAGTGGCCGGTATCGGCGACGAATTGAAGGCGTCTGCGGCAGGACTGGATATTTTGCAGGCCGAGATCAGCAAATTCATGCTGGCGATTCCCAACCTGCCACATGAGTCAGTGCCGCTTGGCCAGGACGAAGCGGGCAATGTTGAGCTACGCAAAGTCGGCACGCCGCGCGCCTTCGATTTTGAAGTGCGCGATCACGTCGATATCGGTGCTGGACTGGGCCTGGATTTCGACGTGGCTGCCAAGATTACCGGTTCGCGCTTCTCGGTCATGAAAGGCGGCATCGCCCGCCTGCATCGTGCGCTCGCGCAATTCATGCTGGATACGCATACTGCAGAACACGGCTATACCGAATGCTATACGCCCTACATCGTCAATGCAGCATCGCTGCAGGGTACCGGCCAGTTGCCAAAGTTTGAAGCTGATTTGTTTGCGGTGAAAAAAGGCGGGCAGGAAGGCGAGGGCGAAGCGCTGTATCTGATCCCTACCGCTGAAGTACCTCTGACGAATATCGTGCGCGATGAAATCGTCGCTGCCGATGCCTTGCCTATTCGTATGACGGCGCATTCACCTTGTTTCCGTTCGGAAGCGGGCAGCTATGGTCGTGACACGCGCGGCATGATACGCCAGCATCAATTCGACAAGGTCGAAATGGTGCAAATCGTACACCCGGAGAAATCGTATGAGGCACTGGAGGAAATGTGTGCACATGCTGAGAATATTTTGAAAAAACTGGGCTTGCCATATCGCGTCATTACGCTTTGCACCGGCGATATGGGTTTCGGTTCGACCAAAACCTACGATCTGGAAGTATGGTTGCCAGCACAAAATACCTATCGCGAAATTTCATCGGTATCGAATTGCGAAGCCTTCCAGGCGCGTCGCATGCAGGCGCGTTTCCGCAATGCGCAAGGCAAGCCGGAATTGGTGCATACGCTGAATGGTTCAGGCTTGGCGGTTGGACGCACGCTGGTGGCACTGCTGGAGAATTATCAGCAAGCCGACGGCAGCGTGGTCATCCCTGAGGTATTGCACCCTTATATGGGTGGCCTGACGCGCTTGTCTCCACAAGCATAGTCATCAAAAATCGGTCAGTTAAAGCAGCGGGGCGATCAGATCAAGTTGTAGTGAATCGTCGTCGGCTCTTTCACTGATCCACGGTCCTTGGCGACGGTCTATAAACAGGCTGTTGCCAGGGATTTTTTTTGCCTGCTTTTTTGCATCAGCCATGGCGCTGGCAATCTGATGGTGTGTCTCGTATTGACCGGGCTCTATCCGTACCAGTCCCAAGGAGATGGTGACCAAGGCGTGGAATACCTTTTTCCCGCGTCTGTCTTCGCTGATATAGCCTGCGTTTTTACGGTCTTCCTCATTATAGAAGTCCGGTACAGCAGCGGCGAAGACGTCCAGTATTGTGCGGCAACGTTCTTCCCAGTCTTGATTCTGAAACAGTATGATGAAATCATCGCCGCCGATATGGCCGACAAAGTCGCGCTGCGGATCGCAGTAACCGCTCAAGATTTTTCCGGTCAGGCGCAGGATGTCGTCGCCCTTGCGGTATCCATAGACGTCGTTGTACGGTTTGAAATGATCGAGATCGACATAGCAGGCGCAGAACGACGTACCGTTTTCCAGTAATTTGTCTATGTGTTCATATATAGGCACATTGCCAGGCAAGAGCGTCAAGGGATTGGCGTAGCGCGCGGCGTTGATTTGCATCTGCGTGATTTCGCGCATCAGATCGTGTGCATTGCCCATCCCCAGATATTGGCCTGCATCGGTGATGATGAAGCCATTGAACAAATGATGGCGGTCGGCGTCGACGATGATCTGGCTCAATGCATGTAGCGCCGTATTTTTATCTGTGATCAGTGGATTGGAATCCATGAACAGCGTGCAGGATTTCTTGCCATGCAACTCGCGCAGATAGGGGCGGGCGAAGCGATCAATCAGGTTTGCGCGTGTGATCAAGCCGATCGGCGTGCCATTCGAGACGACAGGCAAGACTTCCAGCGTCGGATCGCTGTTGAACATTTCATAGATATGATTATTTTGCACTTCGGGCGATACCGAAGGGACGCTACGCAGCAGCTTCAATGCAGTCAGCATTTTGTGCCCGCGTCCTGCTTCGTGCGGATAAACAGCGACACCGTTATGACGCAGCAGATTGCGCAGGTCGGTCGATATCGTGGTCGCAGGCAAGGCCGTCGGACGTGCGATTTTATAGCCCTGACCGTAGGCCACGCCGAGGTCACGAATCATCAATAATTCTGCGTCGGTTTCTATGCCTTCCGCAATTACGATGGTGCCGGATTTTTCGGCGATTTCCTGTATTGATTTTACGAATTGCAGTTTGATTGGATCTTGATTGATTCCTTGCACAAAGTGCATATCGATCTTCACGTATTCAGGACGCAGTTCCGACCACAGGCGCAGGCTGGAAAAGCCCTCACCCAGATCGTCAATCGCAATCCGAAAACCCATCGCGCGGTAATGCGTGACTGCTTCGCGCAATAGATCGTAGTCATAGGTCGGCTGGCTTTCAGTCAGCTCAATGATCACGCGTTCGGGATTGATGCCAACTTCATGTATGTAGCCCAGAGTCTCACCATGCCTGACGTCGGGTTGTACCAGGCATTCGGGACTGACATTCAGGAACAGCTTGCCCGGCAACTGCAGCTCCGCGAATTTTTCCAGCGTGATGCGGCGGCACAGATGTTCCACTTCAACACTCAGGTTGCAGTCGCGCGCGACTTTGAATAAATTCAAAGGCGAATGCAAGGGGCTATCGGACGGCCCACGGATCAGACCTTCGTAGCCGATGATCTCGCCGGTTTGCATGCGAATAATCGGTTGAAAAAGCGGCGTCAACTCACGGTGTTGAATGACCTCTTTTAACCTTATTGCAAGATGGTCGTCTGTTCCAGCCCGGTTTTCATGTATCGCGACATCATTGGCGGCGGGTGACAAGTGAGTCTCCTTGGTTTTGAACCTTAACGGTTGCACAAACGGCATCGTACCCATATCGACTAAGTGCTCCGCGAGCGCAATGCTCTCAGGCTGGGATGGCTTGGCAGGGGAAGATGACATCAAAATAACTCTTCGCTTCATGACGGTACGACGATTGAACAGACTGGTCTCGGCTGAATAGTACTGATGATTTATGACAGGATGATGATAGGAAATATTGCATTATCTATAAGTCGATTGCGCGTTCCGTCAGCAGGAAAATCACGAACCTGGATCGCGCAAACGCGATTGGGTATTTGTGTATCCAGATACGCAAGGATGGGGTTTCCCATTGCAAAATACTCTGATATACTCTTTCCCTTCACTGCATTCGAGCGCAGTGATAGACCCAATTAGGAGAGGTGGCAGAGTGGTCGAATGTACCTGACTCGAAATCAGGCGTACGTGCGAACGTACCGAGGGTTCGAATCCCTCTCTCTCCTCCAGAATTCAGTTTCAAGAAGTTCAGCAATAGCCAATAACCCGCCTCAAGCCAAGTGCTGACGCGGGTTTTTGTTTTTGCGATTGACTAGTGTTCCTTTGCTCCTGACAAAATAAGTAGGATATCCCGGATATATTTTATAAGCCTTATAAGCCGTCTACCGATATCCCTCATTTACTTTACTGACAGTGTTTCCTGTAGCGCGAAGTCCAAAGATATTGCCTGTCATCAAATGGAAATCTTTATTCGCTATTATTCCAGCATCGCGCTTTGCGTCCAGGACGCTTATTTTTATAAAGTGTCATTTTGCAATCTGTCCTCCAATTCCTGAAAAAACATACCAGCACTGTTTACCTGACTGAGAAAGGCCTAGTCGTCGGCACCATTTTTTTGGCGCTGGCCATGCTGACTATCATTTGGTGGGGAACATGGACGCGCGTAGCGCACGAGAAGGCAATCACGGTTGATAACTCGATTGCCGATAGCAAGAATATTGCTGCGATTGTTGCCAGTAATCTGAATGAAGTACTTGGACGCGCCACGCGTTACTCACAAATCGCACGTTCCATGATGGAGGGCGACTCCTCTGCCGCACTGCAGCTGAATCCGACACGTGATGGCGAACGTGCCTATTTAAGAATTGCTGTATTTGATCAAAAAGGCAATTTGATTGAATCGTCTGCCAATCGCCGCTCTGAGCCAGAACTTTTGCAACTGGTCTCGATGGCAAGGTCAGATCAGTTTGGGACACTCCAGGATAATCAATTAATAGTTGGCAAACCTGCGCGCGATGATCGTTTGGCATGGCGCGTGCCGATTCTTATTCCTTTCACTTCTTCCCTTCAGGGACGAGGATTTTTTACTGCAGTGATTGACCTTGGGTACTTTTTGCAATTGTACAAAGACGTCAAACTCGGTGATGCAGGACGCATTGAAGTGTTTACGCAAGATGGCTATCAACTCGCAGAATTGAATGGCGCAATGCTGTCTGGCGGCGTCGATTTCAGCACATCTGATTTTGGCAAGTCCCTAAGACATGCTGAAGACGGTGTGATCAATACCAAACGACT
This sequence comes from Herminiimonas aquatilis, assembly GCF_042665175.1. Lineage (NCBI taxonomy): Bacteria > Pseudomonadati > Pseudomonadota > Betaproteobacteria > Burkholderiales > Oxalobacteraceae > Herminiimonas > Herminiimonas aquatilis. The sequence goes on along the minus strand of NZ_JBHTCC010000004.1, from coordinate 87,608 downwards.
TGGAATGCCGCTGGAGGACATCGGCGTGTTACGTCGATTACAGAGCTATCCACTTTTTGTGGTCGTCACGCATGATCAAGATTATCTGATGAGCCGACTGGCGGATCGTCATCATGATTATCTGTGGCGCGCGATCGCTGTGTCGATTGCGCTGGTGCTTCTTCTCTGCGGTTTGTTGATGGTCGCCACTAGGCAGCGTCGCTTGTATAACGTGCTGACTGCTTCCGAACAGGAAAAGCGCAATCTGATCAGTCAATTGGAGCAGGAGAAGACGCGTGCGCTGTTGCAAGCATCGCATGACTATTTAACGGGCGTTCCTAATCGCAGACTTTTCTACGAGATCGCAGCAACCGAAATATCGCGCGCCAAGCGGAGTCGCAAACTGTATGCGCTATTTTTTCTCGACCTCGATAAGTTCAAGTTGATCAATGACACCTTGGGTCATGCTGTCGGTGATTTGCTGCTTCAAGGCGTAGCGCGACGTTTACGTGAATCGTTGCGCGAATATGATCTGCTGGCGCGTCTTGGCGGTGATGAATTTGTAATACTGATATCCGAGATGGCTTCAGAAGGCGATGTCGCCAGGCTTGCAGCAAAGCTGGTCGAGGTAGTACGTGCCCCATTTATTGATCTAGATGGCAATGATGTCGAGGTTAGTCCAAGTATCGGTATTGCGCTCTACCCAAGAGACGGGCAAAACGTGGAGACGTTGCTGACACATGCCGATTTTGCTATGTATAGCGCCAAGTCGGCTGGTGCGGCGACGTATCGATTCTTTGATACCTCATTGAATGCATCTTCAGCACGTGAGACAGAGTTGTTAGGGCGTTTTAAGCGCGCAATCAGGGATGACGAATTTTGCCTGCATTACCAACCTCGCGTTGAGTTGCAGGAATTTACTGTGGTCGGACTGGAGGCGTTAATACGTTGGCAGCATCCAGAGCATGGTTTGATTTATCCCAATGACTTTATTTCGTTGGCCGAGAATAATGATTTGATCGTGCTCCTGGGACGTTGGGTGATTGATGCTGCTTGCCGACAGTTGGCAGCGTGGTGCGCGCAAGGGTTGCCAGTCGTGCCAGTGGCTATCAACGTTTCATCTCGGCAGCTTAAAGATGGGGCATTACTGGAAACCGTGATGACGACATTGGAGAAATATCAGATTTCGCCCGATTTACTGGAAATCGAGGTAACTGAAAGCTGCTTCATCGAAGACTTTGATACTGCGAATAAAGTCTTGGAGCAGTTGCAGAAGCGTGGTGTGAAGATTGCGCTCGACGACTATGGAACAGGGTTTTCTGGTCTGAAGAATTTGAAAAATTTGCCGATCTATGCGATCAAGATTGATCGTTCGTTTATTCGCGATATTCGCAATGACAATAGCGATGCGGTGATCGTTGCATCGACCATTTCGCTGGCACACAATCTGGGTTTGAAAGTAGTAGCAGAGGGCGTGGAAAGCAAAGAGCAACTTGTGCACCTGAAAACGGCCGGTTGTGATCAGGTGCAGGGTTTCTATTTTCAACGGCCGGTAGCGGCGTCGGAAATGGGCCGACTACTTCAACGAAGAAAGTTCAGGCCATGACAGGACTTGCCATGCTTAATGCACGTCGTTTTCTTCAGCCTTTATTTGTATCATTGACGTTGCTGATTTGTATTTCAATCGCGCAAGCGGCTGAATGCGAAAGACCGGCACGTCTGCAATTTTCACTAATCCCTCAAAGTGATGTGCCAACGGAGATCGCAGCACTACAACCCTTGTTCGAGGAGTTGCAACTTGCCATAGGGATGCCGGTCGATGTTGTGATGCCGTCTTCCTATGGTTCGGTAATTGAAGGATTGCTTGCAGGTACGGTCGATATGGCACGACTTGGGCCTGCTGCATATATTTCGGCGAAAAAGCAAGATGCCGGTATCACGCCGTTCGCAACCGTCGCACGAAAAAATGGGGCACAGACTGCCAGTGATACCTTTTATCATTCGGTCCTGATTGTCCGCAAAGACAGTCCCTATAAAACGATAGCATCGCTACGCGACAAGAAGCTGATATTAGTCGATCCTGACAGTACGTCTGGTGCGCTGATCCCACGCCATGTTTTTTCACGTCAGATCGGTGTGCCGCTGGAGAAATATTTCTCACAAGTGGTCTATAGCGGCGCGCATGATCAGTCCTTGTCGAATCTGATCAAAAATCGGGTCGATGCGGCATTCGTATCGAGTACCAACCTTGCCATTCAAGTGGAAGGGGGCAAGAGCAAAAATGAGGATTTCCGCACATTATGGACATCCAAACCAATACCGCGTAATCCCTTTGTTTTGCGTAGCCAGCTTTGCGCTGACCTGAAGCGAAAAATCATTACAGTTTTTTTGAGTCAGGGTGGCAACGCAAATAAAAATCTGATGCGCAGCTTGAACGTGACGCGTTTTGTGCCTGTCAGTGATAAAGACTATCAAATTCTGCGTGATTTGCCTTAAATTTTGAAAAGCTGTTTCGACGTTGCGGACAATGGAGAATGCATCACTTGCAGCAAATTAACTCTGTGAAAAAATCAACACGTATGCGATCGCTCCAAATACGGAGCTGACGGTTAGGCCTACATTTTAAAATTTCACGCATCGGTCATTTTGCCAAGTTCTGCTAGCATGTATTTTTATAGTTCACTCTGGAGGAATCATGCAAGCACCGACTGAATCGTATAAATCGCATTACGAAACCTATAAAGGCTGGGGTGTCTCTGTACAAATTTCAGCGCATTTGTCGCGCATAGATGCCGGTAGGGATGCGCCTGATTACATTCCGCGTGTCATTGTCACCGAACACGAAGGATTCAATTTCAAGGATAAGGAAGTTGCGGATGGTGGATCCTACCCAACGCCGAAACAGTGTATCGAACATGGGATTCGCTCTGCGCACGCCTACATAGATCGGCAAGACAAGCCTAGTAAGTCTTGATTTAACTTGTCGAGTAGATGCGGAAGTAGTTTGCATCCAGAATAGTTATGTTAAAAAAAGCCGCTTGCGAGCGGCGTTTTTGTTGCCCGCTGGCTCTTTGAATTGCTCTATTATTATTCTCAATACTGCGAGTGTCCCGCAAAGTTTTGGCACCCGGAGTGTAAATGACCTCCAAGTGTGTCAGCGAACATCCAGCATGTACAAGTTCAAGTAGTCTCTTTTCATGTCCGGCTTCAGAGGATATTCACAAAGGAATTGCCATGAGCAAAATGAGTGGTCAAAAAGCATCCCAGTTAGCGATCAACCTGATCGAAGAGCAATTGCAGGTTCTGCCAATATCGATCGCCATGATCTGGCAGTCTGCTGATGCGGGAAATGTTACCGAGGAAGTGCTGGCCGAAGTATTGCAAAGAAAGCCGCGCCTGCTTAAAACGGGTTCGGGCGGGAATATCGCAGCGTCTTATGCCGCAGTTGATCCGGAATGGAATTTTCGTGCATCAACGCAAGCCTTGCACGCAGACGCGTTGCAAAAAAATCGTTATTTGCGTGTGGTGATCAGCAATGTCTTGCTGACTGTCGGTGCATACTTTAAACAAAACAACATGGCCGCTATGCGGACGCCAGAAGTGCAATTTCTGGGACATGTTTACAACGCGATCCTCAACGAAAACACCTTCGATATCGAGCCTGGCTATTTGCCGATTGCAACCTTCGATGGCTTGATCATTGATGAAAGACTCAATGAAACACTATTGTTTGGGGACGGTGTCACGGAAGGATTTATGGAGTTCGGTGATGCGATTGCATTGCTGCAGTGGTTGTCCCGTTTTTTACGCGGGGAAAAGAATTTTGTTTCCGGCGGCGATGCTGGCTGAATTCTGAATCCATCAAACTGATCGACGATGCCTGTATCTTGCGGCATCGTGATCAATTTTCTGCGGTGCGATAAGCTGCTCAAAATAATTCATTCGTCACGCAAACTTGATAAATGCATTCCTATCTGGACAACGGAATTAAAACTTCTCCTGAAGCCATTTTGAAATTATTTGGATTCGTTGGGTCCGGTTCTATATATTCGGCCTCATCAGTGACATAGCACTCCGTACCCGGACGGGCATTCGTCGGGATTAACTTGATGACTGTGCAGGTAAATCCTGTGGACTGATTTTTGAATTGGCCGATCACGGATGTACTAGACATGATGCCTCTACGCTGACTTGTTTGAATGGTAGCGATTACATAGCAATGAATATGCAATGACAATCCCATAAACATGGGGGTCAATGATGTGCTGCAACTTTCTGAATGATTTGTCGACGGTAGCCGGGCTGCTGTTTCTGAAGATTGTTCTCATTATTGTAGTCGTCGTTGGAATTGCTATGCGAATTGCTATGCGTATACATCTATTTTTCGACCGTGCTAGGATGGGTTTGTACACGAGGAGCCAGCCATGCCATCCGAAAAAATGGGTACTTACGAAGTTGAATACACTGCGGTGCCCGCTGCAGATGGAAAAGGCTGGGTCGCGCACGTAGCCGTCTATGGTCACTCGACCAATCCCATGCACAGAAATTGTGTATTTCCTGATCAACGTGTTTCTCTAGAAACTGTATTCAATACCTGCGAAGAAGCAGAAGCCGGCGCGCGCAAAGCGGCTGTCGATATGCTGGATGCTCACGGTAGTCGTACGCACACTTGATGTGTTGCTGCGTAGCTAGGCTGAACTTTTTTCCTCTTCTGTTATCTCTTGTTAACACCGCCAAATAAATACGCCAAATAACAAGGAGATGGTCATGAGAGAGTTTTCTCCCAAACCGCCGCGCCATATGTTCAAGGCTTATGCAACCAGACTCGAAGACGGCACGTTCTCTGGTCATGTATCGCACTCTCTGGAGAGTGATCCCACCGCGGCAGAAAGAATTTATGACACTGGCATAGTGGGCACTGAACGTGAAGCCCTGGATGAGGCGCACGCTTTTATTGCGCGCTATGTTGCCGACCATCCAGAAGGGCGCGAGTAAAGTTGGATCTCGTGGCGATGCAGGGCAGGGTTTGATATGTTCAACAGGGAGACAGTCATGAGCAGAATACCTGATACGGTTTACCACGGTTATGAAATCTTTACCGTAATCTTGCCCATTGGCGATGGGCGCTGGTCGGCCACGAGCGAAATAGAGAGTAATGGCGCCGAGGGCATCGACATATCGCAAGGATTCGGCGGGCCGTGCGAGGGCAATACGATGGAGGAAGCAAGGGCGCTGGTACTGGTTGATACAAAACAGAAAATTGATGACTTGCTTGCCGAACCTTGAGCAAAAAAGATAAGCAGGATGACTTGCCAACCTATCGAAGCCGCAGAAATCAAACTCTGCGGCTTTTTTATTTTGGCAGATGTACTAGCTTGATTGCTTGCGCTTACATACTCCGCATATAAAACATACGTACTTTGAGCGGACAATCAGTGGCTAGTGGTTTATAGTTTCCAGCTAGACACTTGGCTTCTCATCATGACCGATCCGCATACCATCACTACCGTTGTTGAACCGCTGATTCAGGTCGGCATGTCTCTCCCTGAAATCAAATGGCCGTATCTCGTCAGTCTGACGCGTCTCAGCCTGGCGCTCGCATTAGGCTTGTTGATCGGGATGGAGCGCGAACGGCGCGGCAAGGAGGCAGGGCTGCGCACCTTTTCCCTGATCGCATTGCTGGGTGCAATGGGAGGCACACTAGGCGATAACTATGCGTATCTGATTTTATTGCTGACCGGCGTCCTTACGGTATTTCTGAATATTCAGCGCTTGCGTACCAACGATAGCAGTGAGCTGACCACGTCGGCTGCGATGCTGATTACCTGCGTCGCCGGCATTCTGTGCGGCAAAGGTCATACGGCGACACCGGCATCCATCATTGTGATAGTCACTGCGCTACTCGCGTGGAAAGACCGGCTGACTGGTTTCAGCCTCGGGCTGACAGAAAATGAAATGCGCTCAGCCTTGTTGCTGGCGATTCTTGCCATCGTCATTTATCCGGCGCTGCCTGTCGGCACTGTCGGCCCGTGGAATTTGATTGAACCGCGTGCAGCCTGGGTCACGGTGATCCTCATTGCCGGTATCGGCTTCGTCAACTATGTACTGTGGAAGATGTATGGCACGCGCGGCATCGTGATGGCGGGTTTCCTTGGCGGCCTGGTCAATAGTAGCGTGACCGTCAGCGAACTGGCTTCGCGCGCCAAGGACAATCAACGCGATACCGTCAGCGCAGCGTATCGCGGGATTTTGCTGGCGACCGCTGCGATGATCATTCGCAATGGCGCCTTGCTGCTGATTCTTGCACCTACCGCCGCATTGGCTGCAACGATTCCTTTCGTCTTGATGCTGGCTATTAACGCCGGCTGGTTTTTCTTTGATGCCAATTCAAGGCAAAAGCCGGTGGGCGATCCAGCCCATCCTGTCGATTTGCCGCTGCCATTTGCACTCGGAGCGGCACTGAAGTACGGTTTGCTCTTCCTGATTTTGCATATTGCCGGTGTGCTTGCGCAACAAAATTTGGGCGAAACCGGTTTCTATGCGGTCAGCCTGATTGGTGGTGTCGTATCGAGTGCGAGTGCGGTGGCGGCGGCGGCGAGTTTGGTGACCAGTGGCTCGGTACCTGCACATGTCGCCTCCACTGGCGCAGTGATTGCATCGCTGGCCAGTGTATTAATTAATCTGCCACTGGTCTTGCGCGCGCACAATCGCAAGCTGACCTTAAGATTGTCGATCGCCATGCTGTCTATCTCGATAGTCGGCATTGTCGGTGCTTTCCTTGCCAAGCCGGTGATGGTTTTGTTGCTGGAAGCCTTCCCCATGCTCTCGCAATTTGACTAGCGCTGCGTCATCAATATATGGATTTACGACTATGCAAATAATTAATCGGTCGTTGGTACCTGGTTAGCTGCGCGATATAGTTGCTGCTGTCTCCTCCAACTTCTCAAGAATTGGATTCAGCCCGCTTCCGCAAGGATGGCGGGCTTTTTTTTGAGCTGACTTCGTGTTTGTTGTATTAATTAAACGGCTCCCATATTGATGGGATACGAAAATCTTAAAAATATTGCAACAATCACCTCTGTTTAAAAATCATGGTTCGAATCGTGGTTCGCATGTAGTTGTTCTGACCTTGTATTCCTGATTCTTTATTTCTGATCCGGCATTTCAGATTTTGCATCAATCACATTGGCGGAAGGTACGGCATGAGATCAACCGAACAAGGCTTTTCCCTGATTGAAGTACTCGTCTCGGTGTTTGTCTTGACGGTTGGTGTCATCGGCGCCACCGGCATGCATTTGAACGCCTTGCGTACTGCGCAGCAGTCCGCCTATCAAACGAGCGCCTTGCATCTGGGATCCGATATCGCCGATTCCATGCGCGCCAATGTCAAGCAAATGCGTTTGGCAGACGATCTCAACCCCTATCTTCAGGTCGACTATCAATCATCGTCTACGTCCGCTCGTTCATCGGATGTCTCTTGCTATGGTGGACGGGGAGATTGCGATACGGAAGAGCTCGCCCGTTTTGATATTGAGCAGCTACTGCAGCGCATTGATTCGGATTTTCCTGGCGGCCGCGTGCGTATTTGTCGTGATGCCATGCCGTGGAATGCCAAAGCGCAAAGATTCGAATGGGACTGTGCCATGGCCTCGAGTGGGTTGGCGATTGTTCCTCTGGTGATCAAAATCGGTTGGCAGGAAAAAATGCTTCATGACCAGACATCGCAAAACGAGGCCATGGTTGCGCCCGGCATGGTGTTGACTGTTGCTGCCTATTCCAGATGAGTCATCGCAGCGGGTGTTATCGGACAAATACCGTGTGCAGCCAGTACGGATGGACGCTCACCGAAATGATGATCGCAATAACACTGGGACTCTTCGTCCTGTTGACCGCCATGGGACTGCTCTTGTCCGCCAAAATGGGTTATGTCATGCAAGATCAGAATGCGTATATTCATGAAACCGGTCGTTATGCGACCGAGGTAGTGTCACGTAGCGTGCGGCAAGCCGGCTACGAAAACTGGAATAGTGGAACCATACCCTTGCAAACAGCTGATAACTTCAGCGCGAACGTGATGGGCATGGATGCCATGACGTTGAAGAAGACGAGCGCCGGATTGGATGGCGCGACGGCCACGGATGTCGTCAATGGCAGCGACGTACTTGCATTGAGGTTCTATGGTGAGAGCACTGACGGGGAAGTAGGCGCAATCCTTAACTGTGCCGGTCTGTCCGTGGCGGCACCAGCTTCGGTTCAAACTGCCGAGCAGGAACGTGGCTGGAGTATTTTTTTTGTTGCCAAGGATAGCGCCGGCGAGCCCGAATTACGTTGCAAGTATCAGTCGAAAACGAGCTGGAACGCAGATGCAATTGCGCGAGGTGTCGAATCCTTTCAGGTTTTGTATGGCATTGATGCTGATGGTGACGGCCAGCCTGACCAGTTCCTGAACGCAGATGACATTGATGAACTCGACAATCATCTGCTGTTGGCTGGCGAGAACGCGATTGTCCGGGCAAGGGATAAAAATCGCAAAACCGCATGGAAGAAGGTGCGTACGATCAAATTCTCGCTGCTGGTACGCGGTTCGCAAAATGCGCGCGACGATACACTGGCGAACGAATATAACTTGTTCGGCAATGACTACAGTAATGCACATGGCTACAAGGATAAAGGTGTGCGTGTCAGGGAAGATGTTTTGCCGGAGGCGAGCAGAAATCGCATCCGGAAAATATTTACGCACACTATTCAACTGCGTAATGACGCAGCGGGCAACGGCGCATGAGCGTTAATGTTGCTGCGCGAAGGGCATACCAGTGCGGAATGACCCTGCTAGCCACGCTATTGATCCTGCTGGTCGTACTGATGCTTGGTATCGCTGCTGCACAGATTGCAATACAGGGTGAGAAATCATCGCGTAACGATAGGGATCGCCAAATTGCGTTTCAGGCGGCAGAGGCTGCCTTGCTCGACGCTGAAATGGATATCGAGAATTCGCCGGATGCCGGCAAATCGCGTAGCGGCCTTTTCTCCAGCACCAGCGCAATCGGCTTTCCTGCGACGACAGGTTCCGCTTGCGTTAATGGCGTACAGAATAAGTATCTCGGGCTATGTCCTCAGGCAGGGGTGGGCGCGCTGCCGATTTGGCAAGTCGTCAATTTTATGGATGATGCGGCGAACACGACCAGTTCGGTTCCTTACGGCAGATTTACCGGACAGGCTTTTTATATCGCCAACGGATCTCTTCCCGTCAAACTTCCGCGATATATCGTTGAGTTGATGCTTTATAAAATCCCGGGCGCGGCGACCGATGAACGAACCTACTTTTATCGTATTACTGCTGTCGGCTTTGGGGCGAAGGAGACGACACAGGTCGCGCTACAAACGGTTTATCGGAAAGCGCATTGATGGAAGCCATGCGCCTACATGCGCTTGTCGCCAGTTTATGCACGGGCCTGCTATTAGCGGTAATGCCTCCTTGTCGCGCGGCTGCAGTGCCGGAAGTCGCGCTGGATACTGATCCCTTCGTTAGCCTTCAGTGTCCGACACATTCTGTCGATAGTGAGCGTGTATCGGGTGCAACTACATCGGCGGCGCATATTTCCGCAGAAGGTGTGTCCTTGTATCAAGCGGCATTTAATCCCGTTACGTGGAGTGGAAGCCTGAAGAAATATCCTCTGGGATTTGACGGTGTTGAAGGCACGATCACAATCGCCTCCCAGGCGGAATGGGAGGCGGCCGACATATTGACAGGCACGACATCGGCAGTCGCAAAGCCTGCGCCCGAAGCACGGCATATTTATACATCAATGCTTGCGGAAAATCGCTCCCGGCTTACCATTCCATTTTTATGGAATGACTTATCAATCGCGCAGAAAGCCTTGCTAGATGCTTCTCCGGTCAATGGAGCAAGTGATCAACTTGGGGAAAAGCGATTGAATTATCTGCGTGGCGCGCGGCTCTACGAGCTCGGTAACAGCGGGGGTATTTTTCCAAAGCGGGATCGTATTTTGGGCGCCATCGTACATAGTCCGCCAGTATTTGTCGGGCCGCCCTCGACAAGTACGCAAGGCGCTGGCTATCCGGAGTTCCATGCGGCGAACAAAGGGCGGCGTGCCGCCGTCTATGTCGGTGCGCGGGATGGCATGCTGCATGCGTTTGACGCACTGAATGGCGAAGAGTTATTTGCCTATGTACCGCAAGCTTTATTCAAGCAATTAAGCAGCCTGACACGGCAGGGCAGTGCTTACCGTCCTTTCGTTGATGGCGTGATTGCAGTGGCCGAGGCGCGAGTCGGCAACGAATGGAAAACAGTACTGGCATCGGGTATGGGTGGCGGTGCGCAAGGCGTGTTCGCACTGGACGTCACACGCCCGGACCAGTTCGAAAAAGGTCTCGGCGCATTGTGGGAATTTACCGATAGTGACGATGCTGATATGGGATATGTAGTTGGTGCGCCGCTGATCGCCAGCTTCAAGGTCAAAGTCGTCAAAGGCGTATCCAGTTATCGGCACTTTGTTGTCGTTGCAGGCGGCTTGAATAGCTATCGCGATGATGGCACGGGAAAATTCAATCTTCAGGCATCTGGCGTCTTGTTCTTGCTGGCGCTGGATAAAGTCAAATCGGAACCCTGGAAGATCGGTTCCAATTATTTCAAGTTCAGCACTCCTGTCAGTGACAAGACAATCGCAAACGGCTTGGTGGCACCTGCACTGACGCTCGCCGACGATGGCGCGGTTAGCTATATCTATTCCGGCGACCTGCAGGGAAATGTTTGGCGCTTTGATTTCAACGGTAGCGCGCCGTGGGTAAGTGCGCTTGCCAGTTCGTCTCCGAAGCCGCTGTTCACCGCAATGGATGAACAGCAGAACCGGCAAGCAATTACGCAGAAAGTCCAGATTGCATATGGCCCCTACGGTGGTCATCTGCTCTTGTTTGGCACGGGGAAATTCATGGAAGCGGCAGACTTGCATGGTGCGGGTTTCAAGACGCAGACATTCTATGGCGTTCTGGATATGCTCGATGGCAAGGCGGTGACGAGGAATCAACTTGTCGAACGAAAGTTGGTTGCCACAGGTTCCGGTCCTGGCGCTTTGGAGATCAGCGGTAGCGAGCTGCAGTATGGCGCTCCCGGTAGTGGTGATAAAGGTTGGTACTTCGATTTCCTGGATGCGAACAAGACGGGCGAGCACAGTATCAGCAGCGCCCGTCTTAGCGATGGCAGCCTGTTCTTCAATACCCTGATACCGAATCCTGATCCTTGTCAAAAGCATGGTACCCGTTCATATGTCTTGAACGTCCTCACAGGTTTGCCTGCCTATGCGTATCTCACGGCCTATCCTGCAAACGCCAACATGGGAAATACACCGATAGTGATGGCGATCGTGCCGGAGAACCCGCCGCGCGAGGCCAGCGGGAAGCGTCGCCTCAAAAAGAAACTTGAGGTCGTTGATCCAGTCGTGAGTGATCAACCTGGCCAAAAGACGACCACGCCAGGCGTCCCTACCCAAACCGTCACCGTATCAGGCCGCCTGAGCTGGCGTGAGATCGTTAACTGGATTGAATTACGCACGTCTTCGACCAAAAAATAGGAGAAAGCATGTCGTGCAAATGCGTACGCGGCTTCACATTGATAGAACTGATGATCGTGCTGCTTATCCTCGGGATTCTGGCTGCGATTGCTATTCCGTCCTATCAGGAGTCGGTATCGAAGGCGAAGCGAACCGAAGGACGCGCTGCGCTGATGAAAACCATGCAGCAACAGGAACGCTATTACTCTTTACATACAACGTATCTGGCATTTTCTTCGGCATCCATCGATCCGAATGAAAAGAGATTCAGCTGGTATTCCGGAGAGAATGCGCAAACCAGTTTTTATGAAATCAGCGCGCAATCTTGTAAGGAAAAATCCCTGCGCGAATGCGTATTGTTGACAGCGCAGCCTGGCACTGACAAGGTCAATGCGCATTATCGTGATCCAAAATGCGGACAATTGACTTTGTCCAGCAGCGGTGAAAAAGCGGCAGCCGCCGATGGCTGCTGGTAGCACCATGCGCTGGCCCATTTCACCAGCCAGGCGCAGGATACTACTGCTCACTGCAGGATTTTCTATCGTCGAATTGATGGTGATATTGATGATCGCCGGTATCCTCATGGCGATTGCTGTTCCGAGCTTCCAGTCCATGATCCAGCGTCACCGATTGATCACCGCCACCAATGCCTTGTTCATGGCTGTCAATTTGACGCGTTCCGAAGCCATACATCGCGGGATACGAGTAGATATGATTCCCGCAGGCGATGGCTCACAATGGAGCAATGGCTGGATCATTTTCATCGACGAAGACAATGATCAACGGCCAGACACCAACGAAACGGTAATTTATTCGTATGGCGGACTGCACCGTGATCTGCGTATCACGCCCAGTTTCACCGATTCGAAAGTACAATATATCGCATTCAACGGGACTGGCCGGACGCGCACCAATGCGAACAGTCAGACTTCGCAATCCGGAAACTGGCTGCTAGAAGCGGGTACACAATCGCGCAAGGTTGTGATCAATTTTCTCGGCCGGCCGCGGGTATGCGATCCCGGCAAGGACGCATCTAGCTGTTAGCCCCTTGCATCGTGCCGATTGCGGTCGTAATTCATCATTCTGGAAAAGACTCTAGTGGAAATTCATAGCGACGTGCAAGGGATACGCCTTGCATTGGAACTGGCAGCCCAAGGCATGTTTACGACGACGCCGAATCCGCGCGTCGGTTGCGTCATCGTCAAGGAAAACAAGATCATCGGTACCGGTTACACGCAGCCGGTTGGTCATGCACACGCCGAGGTACAGGCTTTGAACGATGCGGCTGACAAGGGTTTCGACGTAGCGGGCTCCACTGTTTATGTCACGCTTGAGCCGTGCAGCCATCATGGTCGTACGCCGCCTTGTGCCGATGCGTTGATCAAGGCGCGCGTGGCGCGTGTGGTGGCTGCAGTTGCAGATCCGAATCCGCTGGTCGCGGGTCAAGGTCTGGCGCGGCTCGAGGCCGCAGGGATACAGGTGACATGCGGCGTGCTCGAAGACGAGGCGCGCGAACTGAATATCGGTTTTCTGTCGCGCATGCAGCACGGCAAACCTTGGGTACGGATGAAGAGCGCTGCCAGCCTGGATGGCATGACCGCGCTGCATAACGGCAGTAGTCAATGGATCACCGGCGATGCAGCGCGAGCGGACGGTCATTATTGGCGCGCGCGCGCATGCGCCATTTTGACCGGCATCGGTACAGTGATGGAAGATGATCCGCAGTTGACCGTACGCGCAATCGACACGCCGCGCCAGCCGCAACGCATCGTTATTGATAGCAAGCTGCAGATAAGTACGCATGCGCGCGTATTGAGCGGTGGCGGTACTTTGATCGTGGCGGCAGAAAACAATGCGGAGAAAGAAGAAATCCTGCGCGACCGCGGGAATGAAGTGGTCGTTTTGCCAAACGCCGACGGCAAGGTCGATTTGCAGGCGCTCATGCTGGAACTGGGACGCCGCCAGATCAACGAACTGCATGTAGAAGCCGGCTTCAAATTGAATGGTTCGCTGATACGCGAAGCTTGCGTAGACGAATTGCTGGTTTATCTGGCGCCGACTTTGCTGGGTGATGCACAAGGCATGTTCAATCTGCCGGTACTGGAATCACTGGAACAAAAGAAGAATCTGGTTTTTCATGAGGTCAAGCAGATCGGTGCCGATTTGCGTATCCTTGCTCGCTTCATCTGAATAATTTTTTCATTTAGCCCCTTTTACTTAGATACCGTCATGTTTACTGGAATTATCGCTGCCGTTGGAAAAATCACCGCCATCTCGCCACTAGGCGACGACGCTGCCGGACATCGGCTGACAGTTCATGCCGGCGGCTTGCCGCTGGCTGATGTTGCATTGGGTGACTCGATTACCTTGAACGGTGCATGCATGACCGTGGTGAGCAAAACGGATCAAGAGTTTGCGGTGGATGTGTCACGTGAAAGCTTGAATTGCACATCGGGTCTGGATGCCATCGGCGAAGTTAATCTGGAAAAGGCGGTCACGCTGTCAGAGCGTCTGGGTGGTCATCTGGTATCGGGGCATGTTGACGGCTTGGGTGTTGTCAGTAAATTCGAACCTGTCGGCGAGTCATGGTTGCTGGCGGTGCAAGCACCAAAAGCGCTGGCAAAATATATCGCAGTCAAAGGTTCTATCGTCATTAATGGCGTGTCGTTGACGGTAAATACCGTTGATGACTTAAAGGATACGTGTGAATTTTCCGTGAACCTGATCCCGCACACAGTTCAGGTTACTACGCTTAAGAATTTGAAAGCCGGCAGCAAGGTCAATCTCGAGATAGACCTGATCGCGCGCTATGTGGAAAGAATGCTGACAGCGGCGGCAGAATAATTTTTCAGAAAATCATGCATCAAGACGTGCCGCATGGATGGCAGTGATCTTGTAACAAAAGTGACGCGGAGGTATCTTGTTTGCCGATCAATGGCCGACTTGAATCCCGTCAAGCACGCCCGATTTTAAACATCATTGAGTTCGATAATAAGTCTGCTTTCCGTTTTTTTTTTGCAGACTTATTTCTTTTCGGGAAACTTGGTTTCCCTTCTTCGCAAAGCCTGCCTCGGTCATCCGACCATTTAAATCGCGCTGCGCAAAAGTAGCTGCTTACCCGCTTTGTCCAATCCTTGCCTATGGATAGGCGCGGTCTCGTTCTTTAACGGGGCTGATAGTTCCCACTCACGCCGGTCGATGGAGGTTGCAGTGTCAGCCCACGTTGACCTAATCTACCTCTTGCAGGTCGCATGCCGATATGTCGTGACATGGTGGTCAGAATACTTCCAGGTTGAAGTCCGGTCTTACTTTGCGCACTTTCTTGTATTCAAAATATTGGTATCTGATCGCGCATTTTCTTCCCCTGATCTCGCGCTGCAAGTCAAATAGTCAGTGCACATTCGGCTTTCATGATCGATGCATCCTTCATCTGGTGAAGATGCCAATGCTAGGTATACCTGTGTAAATGCCACCGCCTCATGTAGATAAAAACAATCTCTGCGCACGGTGTTTTACATCAGATTATTTATGAATATGCAATCGCATAAATCGATTATTGAATGACTTGAAAAGTCATCGCCATCTTCCTAATCTGTTTAAATCAGCAGTAGATCGCAATGGAGGTGGCAACAAATAAGCGTTCCATCCAGCAAGGAAAATCTCTCCGGAAATATACATCCTTCGCATGTGCAGAGATGAAAACATTGATTCGATTTCACTGCAGCAAGAAGTTGTTTTGCAAGAGTGAATGGACAGAATATTTCGAATGTCGGAATTCACCTGAAATTGATATGGATCAAATTGGCGAGTCAATTTAACAATACATTTTGTCTTTTAGCCGAACTGACTTCTTTGGGATTTTGTGTCAATGAAAAAAATTGCGTTGGTAACCGGTGGCACTAGAGGAATAGGTGCTGCAATTGCAGTTGCATTGCATTCCGCCGGTTACGATGTTGCAGTGACTTATCACAGTAATGTCGATGCCGCGCACGCGTTCAGAGAAAGTACATCTATTCCGGTTTTTTGCTGGGATGTTTCTGACTACACGCAATGCGAGGAGGGCATTCGCATCGTGGAAGCAGAAATAGGTTGCATAGATGTACTGGTGAATAACGCCGGCATCACTCGCGACACTGTTTTGCATCATATGGTGCCAGGCCAGTGGATGGACGTCATTAATACAAATCTCGGTTCTGTCTTCAATATGTCCCGCAATGTCATCGAAGGTATGCGCGCGCGTAGCTTCGGAAGAATTATCAACATCAGTTCTATCAATGGTGAACGTGGACAGATGGGGCAGACGAACTATGCCGCTGCCAAGGCGGGCATTCTTGGATTTACCAGATCTCTCGCACTTGAAAGTGCACGCAAGAACATCACTGTGAATGCGATTGCACCTGGATATTGCGATACGGATATGGTGTCCGCCATTCCGCAGGAAGCACTGGAAAAAATAATGGCAGGTATTCCCGTGGGGCATTTGGGATCGGGGAGTGATATTGCCCGGCTCGTCGTGTTTCTGGCTGATAACTCAGCCGGTTTCATTACTGGCGCAACCTTTGATGTCAATGGTGGACAGTTCATGGCTTGATGTTGAACCTCACCATTTTCAACTTAATTTATTTAATTTATTTCAGGAGAAGTACATGGAACAAATTTTTTTGCAGCCGGAGATATCTGTGGGCATTATCGAAATGGATAAAGCGCATAAAGTATTGATGCGTGAAATCATGGACATGATGCAAGCTCCGAACTTTGAGTTCTCCCGACGCTTGCCGCAATTGGTAGAGCTGTTGGAAATGGATTTCCGGGGAGAGGAAGAGTTGATGGAACAAATGGATTATCCGGATTTGCGTGTACATCGTGAACAGCACGCTGAATTGCTCGGTACGGTACACGATGCTGTTGCGAAGGCGATCAATGGCGATTATCTGCTGCCTCGCCAAGTATTGAACATGTTGCCTCAATGGTTTCTGTGGCATCTGGTCAAGATGGATGCCTCGCTTGTAAAAGCGTTGAAGGCAGCGGGTGCCAAACCGATCAATCATTCTGTTTTTAAACCGACACACTCGACTGAAAGACAGCCGCAACATGTCGGCTTTGTTTAATGAAGGTCTCGACCAAGGAGCACACTATGTTTCCATTTTCTACAATGAACGCGCCCGATAATTTGAAGAGTATATTGAGTACGGAACTGGGTTTGTATAACGCAGCTGCGGGCAAGACATTTGATGTCGCATTTAAAATTGCAGACTTGAATCTTGAACTCTTGAAGCAGGCTCGTGCAAACTGGTCCGCTCAGTCTGAGCAAATAAAGCAGATGGATGGTAATGCCACTCCTCCGCTACTGGATGCCAATCAATTAAAGAGGAACGTCGAGATTGCCACTTCCTATGGGCAGCACCTGACAAAAATCATGCTTGATCTGCAATCCGATATGTTGAAAGTGGCGCAGCAACAGGCCAGCAAGATTGCGAGCATGAGCGATGATGTGGCGAGCGCTCCGGAAGCGAATATTGCGAACGCTAATTTCCCCGGGATATCCATGCTGCAGAGTATGGTTGAACAAGCCAGTAAAGGATATGCTAACTGGAACAACAGCGTGCTCCATTCCATGGATACCGCTAGTGCCAATTTCGCACATCAAGCCGCAAGCAAGGCAGCGGATCACCAGGCAAAGTCGCGTAGCGCAAAACAGTGAACGGGTGTACTTTGCTATTTGAACGCGAGGGTTGATTGGCGCGTGGATAATCAGCACTTTTTATGTTGGCAGTGTCTGTCAGTTTGGCAACAGCGTCGTTGCCAAACTCGCTGCCATCCATTCTTCATTGGTCGTTTCGACTGTCACTAAAATACGGCTGTCGGACGAAGAGATGGTTGAGGCATTGACCAAATTTTTTTGATCGTTCAAGGTCAGTCCCAGGAATTGCAGGTCGCTACATATGCGTGAACGCATTTCCACATTGTTTTCGCCAATGCCTGCAGTGAACACGAGCATATCCAAACCGCCCAGAACTGCAGTCAGTGCGCCAATTTCTCGCACTATCCTGCGCACGTATAGTGCGAGCGCATCGTGCGCACGCGGATTGTCTTTTTCAATCGGCAGCAGCTGACGCGGATCGGATGACACGCCGGAAATTCCCAGCAGTCCGCACTCATGGTAGAGCATATGCCCCAGCTGCTGCGACGATAACTGCTCGGTTTCCATCAGGTATAACAGCACGCCGGGGTCCAGTGCTCCGCAGCGCGTACCCATCATCAGGCCATCAAGTGCGGAGAATCCCATCGTCGTCGCGACGCTGCGCAGGCCTTGCATGGCACACAGACTTGCACCGCTTCCAAGATGCGCGACGATGGTTTTATTGCGCGCCAGATCGCCGTAGCGTTCCGCCAGAATGATAGACATGTATTCGTAAGACAAACCATGAAAGCCATAGCGCTGCAAGCCGCGCTCCCACGCTGAATATGGCAGCGGCAGCATCTTTTCGACGCGTGGCAAATCACGATGGAAAGTGGTATCGAAACAGGCAATCTGTACCAGTTCAGGCTGCGCTTTTAACAGACTTTCAATGGCTTCCAGCGCGAAGGGTTGGTGCAAGGGAGCGAGTGGTATATAGCTGCGCAAGTCCGACAAGACCTGATGGTCGACGCGCACCGGGGCTGAATATTTGCTGCCGCCATGGACTACGCGATGTACGACGGCAACCAGTTGATCCCCGCCAAGCTGCTGCAGGGCATGTTGCCGGATGTGTTGCAGAGCATCGTGATACGGGGCGTCTGCGCCGATGGAAAGATGCCCAGGAGAGGTATCAGAGGATTCAAATGTCGGCGTGGCGCTGCTTATGCCATCAACCTTGCCACTCCATAAGGGACTGCGGCTGGACAGCGCGGTCGGGTCGAATAATGCAAACTTGATGCTGGAAGAACCGCAATTCAATATCAGAATGCGCTTGCTCATGACGCCACCTTCTTGACCTGATGTGCCAGTATCAGCGCAATCGCGCAAGAAGCGATGCGTGATTCTCGCGAATCGGCTCGGCTGGTGAGCACTATCGGGACCCGCGCCCCCATGACAATACCGGCGCTCGCTGCGCCGCCCAGATATTCGAGCTGCTTGGCCAGCATATTGCCGCTTTCCAGGTCGGGCACTACCAGGATATCGGCACGTCCAGCGACCTCGGAAGTAATTCCCTTGATGCGTGCTGCGGCGATAGAGATGGCATTGTCGAATGCCAGCGGGCCGTCCAGCAATGCTCCTTTGATCTGACCGCGATCGGCCATTTTGCACAAGGCGGCGGCATCGAGTGTTGCTGGCATGCGCGGATTGACCGTTTCCACTGCCGCCAGTATGGCAACGCGCGGCTGCTGTACGCCGATAGCCTGGGCAAGGCCGATGGCATTGCGGATGATGTCGGCTTTCTCATCGAGATTGGGAGCGATATTGATGGCTGCATCCGTGATGATAAAAGGACGTGGATACGCCGGCGTTTGCATCAGGAAGCAATGACTGAGACGACGTTCTGTACGTAGTTCAGGACAAGCCAGTATGGCTGACATCAGTTCGTCCGTATGCAGGCTGCCCTTGATGATGATCGCGACTTCGCCCTTGGCCGCCAGTGCGACGGCGCGCGCTGCGGCGGCATGGCTATGAGGAACATCTTCAATCCGCAGAGTTGAAATATCCAGACTGTTACTGTCCGCGATGGCTTGTAATTTGGCCCGCGGCGCAACCAGTATAGGGATGATCAAGCCGGCTGCCTGCGCATCCAGTGCAGCGGAAAGGCTAAGTGCATCGCAAGGATGGACGACCGCCGCGGTAATCGCCCCCATAGGCCGGACGTATTCCAGTAGCCGTAACAGGCCGCTATCTCCGGCCAGCAATCGCACTTCGGGGAGCGTGGTACGTGGCAGCGAAATAGGCTCGGTCGGGGCGATCACTTCTGCCTCGCCTTCCAGCACACAAACGCTATCCTGGTTGACGCATGAGCAGGCCAGTGTCAGCCGCTTACTTGCCTCGTGGCGTGCTGTGACGCGCACATTTATTCTTAATGTGTCGCCTATGCGAGCAGGCGCCTTGAAATTCAAGGTCTGCGCCAGATAGATAGTGCCCGGGCCCGGCAGGCGCGTGCCGAGCACTGCTGATATCAGCGCACCACCCAGCATGCCGTGGGCAATCACGCCTTGAAAACGGGTTGAAGAAGCGAATTGCTGATCCAGATGCTGCGGATTGACATCACCCGATAGAATCGCAAAAAGCTGGATATCTTCAGTTGTAAGCGTGCGCTCTGTAAATGCTTCGTCGCCAATCGCGATCTCGTCGAATACCCGATTTTTAACAATACGTAGATCATCCGTACTCATGTATTTCTCCAGGTAGAAAGCAAACCACATGCAGGATGCGCATATGCAGGTACAAGTGCGGTGCGTCTCGGCCTAGGCAAGGCGACAACTGCGAGGGAGCAAGGGGCATGTGCAGCAACGCGCTCATTCTTTGGGCGATGCGGGCGCCGCAAATGCGGACATCAAGGATTTAAAACCAGATGCGTATTTATTCGAAGGTCATGCTGAGTTGCATATGCATGCTTGCTCTGTGGAAAAGCTTACGATCTATCTACCTTCAGCATTTTGATATCAATCAAATCTTCTGTAGCGATAAGGCAAGCATAGGCCATTTCAAGCCGAACCGCGATATGAACGACGATTTCAATAATTGGTTCGCCAGCAGGTAGAAATCCCGGCGCCGCTCCTGACCTCGTACCCCATAAATGCAAGATTAAGGATATCCGAGAATGCGTTCGTATCATTTGTGCGATCGCAGAAGGCGCTTTTTCAATGGATGGCGATTCATCGGTCAATGCTGCCTGACTGATGAACAGGACTGTGGCCGACAGGATACGAACATCGCTAGGAATGATATCGTCAGCCGACAGAAAAATAATATCTCTCCGCACCAAACCTGCCGATGGAGCTCGATTTCTGCGTCATGGTTGCATCACATACTTCCCGGGTGCCGAAGGTTTATGTGCCGGCATCAGGGGAGGTGGGATACGTTTGCCGGATTTCTTGCGCAACCAGGATTCCCATGCAATCCACCATGATCCTTCTTTGTGTTCAGTGGTGGCTTGCCATGTGTCGGCATCCATCGCCAATTCCTTATCGGCGTGGGTGGAGATCTGATAGCTGCGATAAGGATGTCCTGGGGGAGATACCACGCCGGCATTGTGGCCGCCGGAAGTAAGTACGAAGGTAACTTCAGTATCGGACAGGCGATGAATTTTGAATACCGAACGCCATGGCGCAACATGATCGGTTAGTGTGCCAACCACGAAGATGGGAATGCTGATGTCGACCAGATGAATCGACTTGCCATCCGTA
Source organism: Herminiimonas aquatilis (assembly GCF_042665175.1). Lineage (NCBI taxonomy): Bacteria > Pseudomonadati > Pseudomonadota > Betaproteobacteria > Burkholderiales > Oxalobacteraceae > Herminiimonas > Herminiimonas aquatilis. Next base: position 66,687 of record NZ_JBHTCC010000004.1, on the reverse strand, counting down.
ATGTATCTGCCTTCGGCGAGGTCGTTGTGCAGGAAAAGATGGCGCAGATATTCCGAATGCATCCGGTACGGCATGCGCGTCGCATCTTCATTCCAGACCATGAGGTCGCTTTTTTTCTCGCGCCGCCCGAGCAAATACTGGTTGAGTCTGCGCGACCAGATCAAGTCATTGGAGCGCAAGAGCTGGAACGCACCCGCCATTTGTTTGGTATCGAGATAGCCCTGATCCCACATAATGGCTTCCAGAAAACTGATTTGACTTTCATCAATGAAGAGAGATAGTTCTCCGGGCTCTTCAAAATCGACCTGCGATGCAAACAGACTGACACTGGCAATGCGTTGGTCGCCGTCACGTGCCATGCTGGCCGCCACAATCGACAACAAGGTGCCGCCCAGACAATATCCTGCTGCGTTAATTTTTCGGGCATGCGTTAGCTCCGTAATGGCGTCGATCGCAGCCATCAGACCCAGCTTGCGATAATCTTCCATCGACAAATCCCTATCTTCGGCCAATGGATTTTTCCATGAAATCATGAATACGGTATAGCCCTTGCTGACCATATATTTGACCAGCGAATTCTGTGGCGACAGATCGAGTATGTAGTACTTCATTATCCATGCCGGTACGAACAGCAAGGGCAGTGCATGCACTGTTTTGGTCGTTGGTGTGTACTGAATCAGCTCGATCAGATGGTTGTGAAAGACCACTTTGCCAGGTGAGATGGCAATATCTCTGCCGACCTTGTATGTATCGGCGGCTTCATTCGTGTCGCTTGTAATGCTGCGTCGCCAATCCTCGGTTGCATTAAGCCAGCCCTGCAAAAAATTGTTACCCCATGACTGGATGGCGGCTTGTTGTATCACAGGGTTGGTCAACGGAAAATTTGATGGTGCCAGTGTGTCCAGCAACTGTCGGACTGTAAATGTCACGACTTCCTCATGGTGCTTGGATACGCCTCTGACTCCCGTGGTTGCGCGATGCCACCATTGTTGTTGCAGCAAGAATCCCTGTGAGATGACATTGAACGGCCACGTTTGCCACGCGGGATCCCTGAAGCGCTGATCCTGCGATAAAGGCGCGATGCAGAAGGGCTGTGACTGGTCTTCAGTGCTGATGCAATTGCGATTATAGAGATGCCAGCGCCAGCTGTTTTGCCAAGCTCTCTCCAGCAAAACAACGCGCTTCGATGGCGATAAGGATAGATGGATCAGCCAGTCGGCAAACGCATTGAACATGGCCGCCGGTGAAATATTGGAGGTCACGCGTCCCAGCCAGGCATTACTCATTAGATCCAAAGGCGCTGAATCATTCGCGCTCTCAGGATATTGATAGCTCAAGGGGGTAAGCCATGCACTAGCCATGCGCTCAAAAGCGAGACTGTCAGAGGGATTCTTCTCAAGCATTGCGGACCTTCGAAAGAGCAATGCGGTTAGCCTAGCAACGCGTCCGCGTACTGACTTGATGCAGATCAAGACTGCACGTTTCTATGCGTTCATTTGTTACGTTATGCAAACGGCAGAGGGCTTTCCATGCGCAGTTTTTTTGTGCTGGTATCCCTGTCTTGCAGATTTCTTTTTTGATTAGATGACTATTGATCCATGTCAAGTTGCGCTTCCATCTTGCGCCTAGGATGATTTCAACAAATTTTCTTTCATGGGAGGCAGCATGCTTAAGACAATATTGGTGGCGACAGATGGTTCCGATTTGTCCAAAAAGGCGATAACGGCCGCAGTTGATTTTGCTGCATCTTACGGCAGCAAAATAGTAGGTTTGTCGGTCGCGGAAGTATTTCCGGAAGTGTTCCTCGATTACGATTTGCGTGCTATCGAAGACGACATGCAACAGCAGGCTGCAGCGAACGCGGATTTCATTTCCGAGTGTGCGAAAAAAGCCGGCGTTGACTGCGAAGTGCATACAGCCACTGGAACGCGCCCCCATCAGGAAATCATCAAGGCCGCCGAGCAATTTCATTGCGATACCATTTTTATGGCATCCCACGGAAAGAAAGGGCTCGATAAAGTTCTGCTGGGTAGTGAAACGCAAAAGGTGCTTTCGCACAGCACAATTCCGGTTCTCGTTTTCAGGTAGAACGCGAGAGCTGATCCCGGCCCATAAAGATTCCGACAGACATTAACGTGTAAGAGGTGAATATGAAAACCGATCGCCAGTTGAAGCAGGATGTGATTGATGAGTTGGAATGGGAATCGGCAATTGACGAGACTGGAATAGGTGTCGAAGTGCACAACGGCATCGTGACCTTATCGGGAACGTTGAACAGCTATGCGGAAAAATACGCTGCCGAAAAAGCAGTGCAGCGTGTAGCTGATGTCAAAGGCCTTGCAGTCGAAATCGATGTTGCGCTACCTGGCTGGGGTCAACGTACCGATGCTGATATAGCAAGAACCGCAGCACAAGCTTTGGAGTGGAATGCCCTGGTACCTAAAGACGGCATCAAGATAGTCGTGGAGGATGGCTGGATTACGCTCACCGGCAGTGTGGATTTTCAGTACCAACGCAAGGCAGCTGAGAGGGCGTTGCAAACCCTGCTCGGTGTCGTCGGTATCAGCAATCAGATTGCCGTGACGCCGGCTGTGACACCGCGCGATATCAAAAGTCATATCGAAGCTGCTTTACAGCGTCGCGCCCATTCGGAAACCAAAGGCATCGAGGTGGTCGTCAACGGTGATCAGATCACGCTGAATGGCTCTGTATCGTCTTACGCAGAACGTCGCGCAGCATTAAGTGCTGCAGCACAGACGCGTGGTGTGGCGAGGGTTGTTGACAAGTTATTTGTCGCCTGAGCATTGCGTCAACATTGTTGATCGGCGCCGTTCGAGCGCATGAACCTTCTCGAAGAAAAACCTGCGGCGGCCTTGGTTTGAATGCTGAACGCAAGCGCCGCTGGTGCCGCATATCGCATTGATGGTCTTCTCGAATATGGCATAACCATTTGCCAAAGCGATGAAGCCTCGGTGACAGTTCTGGTGCCGCTTATACTGACTTGCGTGAGATTACTTCAAGATCCCCAGACGCTGCAAATGCGTGAGCTGAGGAGATAAATAATTATATTCGGTCACGACTGATGGCATCTCAACACTGGCGTGCAAAGAGCTGCTATCTATGCCGGCCGCTATTCTGTTTAACGCTGATAAATTCAATACTTCAACATCACGCTGTCGCACCTCGATAATTCCTTCTTTACGCATTTTTGCAATCATTCGGCTAACGCTTTCCATCGTCAGGCCGAGATAATTCCCAATATCTTCACGCGTCATGCGCAACTGAAAGCGGGTTGGCGAATATCCTCGCAGCGCATAACGCCTGGACAGATTGATAAGGAAGGCCGCAAAGCGCTGTTCCGCATACATATTCCCGAGGATCATGATCACATTTTGTTCGCCCATGATTTCCTCGCTCATTACACGGTGAAAATGACGCATCAACATCGGCATCTCTGTAAATAATGATTCGAGTTGTGGGTAGGGAATTACGCAGACTTCGCTATCGTCTAATGCGACCGCGTCACATTGATGACGTGCGCTACTAATGGCATCCATGCCCAAGAGTTCTCCACTCATCTGGAAGCCGTTGATTTGCCGGTCACCGGCGAGATTTTCTTGATAAGTTTTGAAATGACCAACACGCACAGCATAGAGCGAGGTGAACGGATCCCCTATGCGATAGAGATAACTATCCCTGGCAATTTTCTTGCGTACGATAATCTGATCCAGTAGTCGCGTCTCAAGTTCATTCAGTCCGGTTGGCAGGCATATCTGGCGCATGCTACATGCCGAGCAGCTGCGAGCAACAGAGTTTTCAACACCAGAAGACGAATGCGGTTGCAAGGACTTTGCCATGACGCCCTCCATATGGGTGAAACCTGTAGCAATCGAAAAATTCATGTCAAGGTTTTTAATTACTTAACTAAATTTATTGTGACCCTACTACCTCTTATTTTACTGTTCTAGATCAAATAAATGGTAATAAAAAAACAACAAAAAATAGCGCGAAACTGTTGTTGCAAGACAATAATGTGGGGGACAGACAGCATTGAATATGCCTGGTGTCAGACGGTTCTAGCCGCAGATTGCTTATTGATGAGATCAACATGCATGAAATTGCCGGTTGAGATGGAGCGGAGATCACGGAAGGGAATGCAGGTAGGTACAGCACTAGCAGCGCTGCACCTGAGAACTACCGAGTTTCATTTAACGCGGCGTGCAGATAATCGATCATTTCCCGGTTGCTTGCAGCCATGATCAGTGGGTAAGTGAATCCCATATTGTTTGAAAAGTCTGATTATTCCTGCCATATAAATACAATGCGCCTATGCGTCCCTTTTTGTACGGAAATTTTCTGGGATTTTGTGATGCCATTCTGAGTAGCCGCTATCTGATAATTCCCTTTTGGTAAATTAACCAGAAAAATCGGCCCTTCCGATGCCGCATCGATAAGCACCATGTCTTTGAGGTCTTTCACTTGCACGCGAAAGTCGGCAGTATATTGTTCCCGTCCCGCCGATTTTGATTTGACGATAGATACGATTTCCAACGTATAACGAGGCGCCATTGCCCTCATTTCTGCGGCCTCATCCGAGCCAATACCACCGGAAATATAGCTTGCATGTTCTGTCTTGAATTCGACAGGAGATGCAGTGACGTATGTCATTTGGCTCAATAGAAGGCCGATAAAAAAAGATGTCGATCGCAAGTTCATACTATCCTCCTCGGTATGGGCTATGTGTGACCATGTGGGCAGCGCTGACAAGTTATCTGGTCTGCTCTGATGCACAGGGATCGCGCAATGGAAAAGCACCAATTAAATGGCGTCTTGGCAAATTTTTCTAGCCTCAATTCGTGCTCACTTTTCGAATGGCATTCCTCAGGGTTTCAATGGATTCCCTAAATGATTTCTCGACGGCTCTCCACGCATTACTGCCTTCTTCCTTGAACGTATTCCATTTGGCTTCAAGGTTTTGCTGCTGCTTCTGAAACTCCTGGATTTCTGACTCGATTTTCGCTTTCGCAGTTTCTGACGCGCTGGCTGCTTTCGCTTTCAATGTGTCCAGTTCTTGCTGCAAACGATCCAGTTCTTCTCTAGTGACCTTCAAGAATGCATTCTTTTGTTCGCGATCTTTTTCTGCCGTGTTTGTCGATGCTGATTTTTCATCGGACGGCTTTAATTTTGGCACATTCATTTCGTTGCGATCGCAGCCAGAAAGCACCAGGAAACAGAATGCCAACAAGGAATATCGAATATTTTTCATGTTCAATCCTCAGTCTAATCATGATTGCTGCGATGCGAGGGCAGCTTTCGTTCCGCGTTAGCGCGATAGCTGGTACGTTTCGTTGGCGACTAGTTGATTGTCAGTTGCCGACTTCCGTTACGGGCTTTTTTAGGAAGCGTCAATTCGACAACACCATCTTGATATTTTGCAGTTGCATTTGTGGCGTCAATGTCATGTCCAAGCGAAAAGCTGCGATACAAGCGTCCGGAATATCGTTCGCTGCGGACCACTGTTTCGCCTTCTTTTTGTTCTTTGACTTGTGTGGTCTGTGCTGAAATTGAAACTTGATTGCCGTCGATATCAATTTTTATATCTTCTTTTTTCATGCCGGGGACATTAGCCTTCACGGTGTAGGCTTGCTCTGTTTCCGACACATCCATTTTCATTTCCTGACCGCCCTCGAAGGCCTGCAGGGCAGGGGCGAGACCAAATTCCCGCACCATATCTTCGAATCCCGTGAAGGGTTCAAAGCGGGCGATATTGTTGAATGGGTTAAAACGCATCAAATTCGTAGCCATGATTGAACTCACTTTCTATCAGCAATTTTTTATTTAATGGATGTAGATAAACAAACTTTCTTCCGCGACCATCGGTGGTGCGAACAGAAAATTAAGAATAGATGAGTGGAAAAGTTGTTATGTGATCCATATCAAGTGCCGTGGATTTGCGCTCGCATTGCTCGTTCAGAGCGCGATCGGGATTGCCGCCGAAGTTGGAAATTAGGCAGAGCCGAGTGTGCGGTGACAGGAAGGTGCTCGATGATTGATATTGGCGGGTACAGACTGAGCGGCAGCAGTCTGCTCATTTGAATTTGGCTTGTTCATCGAGCGTGGATGCGCGTAAACCGGCCTTTTTCGCGCAAACCGGGCAATTCTTCTGTAATCCACGGGGTCGGCGGTCGCCAAATCCTTTAAAATAGCGGCCTACTCCGAGATTCCTCCTATGTCTATTTCAACTACCCAAGAAATCGTCGCAGAATTGCGAGCCGGCCGTATGGTGATACTGGTCGATGAAGAAGATCGTGAAAATGAGGGCGACCTGGTGCTTGCGGCAGATTTTGTTACGCCGGAAGCGATCAATTTCATGGCCAGGTTTGGCCGTGGTTTGGTGTGCCTGACATTGACGCAAGAGCGCTGCGATCAACTCGCGCTGGGCATGATGACATCGCGTAACGGCACTTCGTACGGTACCAATTTCACGGTATCGATCGAGGCGGCGGAAGGCGTGACGACGGGGATTTCTGCCGCGGACCGTGCAAAAACCATACAGGTTGCGGTCGCCAGGAATGCAAAACCGGCGGATATCGTTCAGCCTGGCCATATCTTCCCATTGAAGGCGCAAAAGGGTGGTGTGCTGATGCGCGCCGGCCATACTGAAGCGGGTTGCGACTTTGCTGAACTGGCTGGCTTGACGCCGGCCGCGGTGATTTGCGAAATTATGAAAGATGACGGCACGATGGCACGTCTGCCGGATTTGATTGAATTCGCAAAAGAACATGATCTGAAAATCGGGACGATTGCTGACCTGATCCACTATCGAAGCCAGACCGAAAGTTTTGTCGATCGCATCGGCGAGCGCACGATGGAAACGGTGCACGGGTCTTTCCAGGCCGTGCTGTATCGCGACAAACCTAGCGGCGGTGCGCATCTGGCGCTCGTGCATGGCGTGATCGAACCGGGTGAGGAAACCCTGGTGCGCGTGCACCAGCCAGTATCGATGCTTGATTTGCTGGAAACCAAGGCGACTACGCATTCATGGAATATGGCTTCGGCGATGGCTGCGATCAAGCAGTCCGAACGCGGTGTGATGGTGTTGTTGAATTGTGAAGAGTCGGCCGATGAGCTGTTTTCCCAGTTCGCGGCACTGACCAATCCGGATGTACGCCCGCAACAGCGCGCGGCACGTATGGATCTGCGTACCTACGGTATCGGCGCCCAGATTTTGAAAGACCTGTCGGTGTGCAAAATGAAGCTACTAGCCAATCCGCGCAAGATGCCGTCGATGACGGGTTTCAATCTGGAAGTAACCGGTTATCGGGCAACGCCGGAAAATTGAGCATTCGTTCAATTTTCGCGAAGTTATTTAGTTGAATCAAAAGATAAGCTGTTGCTGTACCAAGGCCAATTCACCCGAGGCCGCGCTACAGCAAAGTTGAACCAGTAATAATGTATACAGCGCTACGCGCATGAAGGGAAATACCATGACAGTTGGCACCTACGATATGAATTTGGCAGGAGAAGGTTTGCGCATCGGCATCGTGCAGGCACGTTTTAATCAAGACGTTTGTCACGGTTTGCTGGCAGCCTGCCTGGCCGAACTCAAGCATCTGGGCGTAGAAGACGAGGATGTCTTGCATGTCACCGTTCCTGGCGCGCTGGAAATCCCACTCGCCTTGCGCAAGATGGCTGAGACCTTGCAGTTTGACGCACTGATCGCCATCGGTGCGGTGATTCGCGGTGAAACCTACCACTTTGAACTGGTATCGAATGAGTCCGGCGCCGGCATCACACGCGTGGGGCTCGACTTCGGCCTGCCGATTGCGAACGCGGTATTGACCACTGATACTGACGAACAAGCCGAAGCGCGCATGGCGGAAAAAGGTGCCGATGCGGCGCGTGTCGCTGTCGAGATGGCCAATCTGACGATCGCGCTGGAAGATCTGGCTGACGCTGGTGACGCCGAAGAATAATCTTCCGCCATAGTCTCTATCGCCTGCTTTATTGCAGTACGTGCCTTATAACTTATTTGCGCCTTCCGAAATGAAGTGCTGTGAGCCATGACCCAAAAAACCGACCACGCCAATCCGAGCAAAAACCGTACACCGCGTCATCGCGCCCGTGAATTTGCGTTGCAAGGCCTGTATCAATGGCTGTTGAACAATGAAGATGTCCGCACGATTGAAGCGCATATTCGTCAGGCACATGGTTTCGACAAAGCTGATGCCGAGCATTTCGATGCGCTGTTGTATGGCACCGTCAAGCAAGTGGGCGAGCTGCGCGCCGGCTTGACACCGCTGATCGATCGTGAGATTTCGGCATTGTCACCAGTGGAACATGCGGCTTTGCTGATCGGTGCTTTCGAATTGAAAAATCACATCGAGATTCCCTACAAGGTTGTTATCAACGAAGCGGTGGAGTTGACCAAATCGTTTGGTGGCATTGATGGCCATAAATATGTGAACGGCGTGCTGGATAAGTTTGCTGCAAGCGTGCGTGAGCCAGAGATCAATGCGGGGCGCAAGGGCTGATTGCCAACTTCGTTCTTGTCAAGACGTCATTGCCGCAGCAATCGCAAGTATTAAAACATCGCCACCTGGCTTCCATCATCGGATGCAGGTGGCGGTTTTCATTGGGGAATTAGCTTGTCTTCACACCTGACTCAACTTGCTTCTCGTCTCGAGAATATCGCGCCTTTCCATGTCATGGAGCTGGCGAAGATGGCAGCCGAGCTCGAGCGGCAAGGGCGCCATATTATTCACATGGGCATAGGGGAGCCGGATTTCACCGCAGCGCCCTCGGTGCAGGCCGCCGCATCGCAAGCCATGGCGGACGGCAAGATGCAATACACGTCGGCGACTGGTTTGCCGGAGTTGCGTGCAGCGATTGCCCTGCATTACCGTGACAAATACGGTGTCGAGGTTGCGCCATCGCGCATCATCATCACGGCTGGCGCATCTGGCGCCTTGTTATTGGCCTGCGCTGCCCTGATTGAAAAAGGCGCGGAAGTATTGATGTCCGATCCTTCGTATCCGTGCAACCGGCATTTTGTCGCGGCATTTGATGGCAAATCGAAGCTGATTGCGTGCGGTCCTGAGCATCGCTTTCAATTATCCGCAGATATGGTGCAAGAGAACTGGGGAGAAAAAACTTGCGGCGTGCTGCTTGCATCGCCATCGAATCCGACTGGCACCTCAATTAAAGAAGATGAATTGCGGCGAATTGTGGAAGTCGTGCGCGAGAAGCGTGGCTTCACCATCGTCGATGAGATTTATCACGGTTTGCGCTACGACGCCGCGCCATTTTCGGCGCTGTCGCTAGGCGATGATGTGATCGTGATTAACAGTTTTTCCAAGTATTTCAATATGACGGGCTGGCGTTTGGGCTGGTTGGTGGTGCCGGAAGCCCTGGTGCCGCCTATCGAAAAACTGGCGCAGAACCTGTTCATTTGCCCGTCGAGCCTGGCGCAACATGCGGGATTAGCCTGCTTTGAGCCGGCAGCGATGGCTGTGTACGAAGAGCGCAAAGCAGAGTTCAAGCGTCGTCGCGACTATATTGTGCCCGCGCTGGAAGGCTTGGGATTCAAAGTCCCGGTTATGCCTGACGGCGCTTTTTATGTGTACGCTGATTGTAGCGCCTTGTCGGATGATGCCGATCAGCTGACGATAGCGATGTTGAACGAGGCTGGAGTGGTGATGGTGCCTGGGCTGGATTTCGGCCCATCTACCGCGCGTCAATATATCCGCGTGTCGTATGCGACGTCGATGGAGAATTTGCAGGAAGCGATAGCGCGCTTGCAGATTTTCTTTGCCAAGCGCCGTTGAGGGTTGAATCGAGCAATAAAAAAGGAGCCTTGGGCTCCTTTTTTTACGACGTCATTTTCGGCTTGAATATTGGGCGAGTTACAGCGAAGTGTATTGCGCGACATTGGCTTGGCGACGTGCGCGATCTTCCAATGCTGTTTTTTCGTTGTTGAGGTCGGCAGCTTTTTCCGGCAGCACGTTAGGAATTGGCTGAATCCGTGGCGCTGCACGGCTGGCCATCGTGGCAAAAGCCGATATGCGTTTGCCGCTTGCGACCGCTTTCAAGCGATCATATTCACCCAGAACCTTGGCACCATAACCGGCGTCGGTATCCATAGCTGCTGCGCCTACATAGCGTTTCAGGCCGGCTTCAACCGAGCCGCCACGCGCCACGTATTCCTTCAGGATCAAGGCGCCGACACGGATATTGGCGACTGGATTCAGTGCTGCATGGGTGCCACCCATTTCTGCAAATTTGTCACGATGCACTTTTGACATGACTTGCATCAGGCCTTGTGCGCCGACCGGGCTTTCCGCGAACGGATTGAAGCGCGATTCGATCGCCATCACTGCCAAAATCAACAATGGATCGATTTGAACTTCCTTACCGGTCAGGTACGCTGCAGAAACCAGCATATTGGTTGCATCGTTGGCGACGCGATAGCGCTTGGCAATCCATTGCGTGACACGTTGCTGTTGCAAGTCGGTGCCTATCATGGCGTTATTGCCAGATGACACGCTTGCGATTGCGGCTTCAGTATCGGCAGCGCTGGTTGTTTCATCCATCAGATTTGCCATCGGCGGCATTTCTTGCGGTGCTGGTGAGGCAACGGCTTCGCTGAATGGCGACAGAGCTTGAATGCGGTCTGCAATTTCCGGTTTGAAAAACATCAAGGCCAGGGTGGCAATGGCGGTCAGGCCCATAGCCATGACTGCGTGGCGCCCTGTCGCAACCAGGCGACCGGCTGTGCTGCGGACGGAGATCGATGTGGCGATCGCCTGTCGTGCTGATTGGTTGGCGACTTGTTGCATCGCCGATTTGATTCGATTTAACATGCAAAACTCCAGGATTGACGCGGCAAATAAAGGGCTCCACCACAAATGATGCTTATTTGTAGAACCCTGCACATGCCGTGAATCAGAGAAATCGTTTGCTGTCGCGCGTCGCGTACGGCAAACGTCGGAGTTGATTACTTATCGGGAGCGCATCGTATGCGGCATACCCTTGGCAAACAACTTTTTCGGGGAGAAGGCGGAAGCCTTTTGAAAAACACTCCTAAAACGTTAGGTGGGACCCCGATCCCGTGAAATGAAGAGAGTTTCTTTTCTGCCCGGTTTGGTGTTCAAATACGGGCCTGCTCTTCAAGTTGCGCGAATTGTAGGAGGGCGTTTATATCAAGTCAATACTATAAAAACGCAATCCTATTACTTTTAAATCTTAAGGTTCTATCGTTTACCGGTAAAACCTAAGCGAATCAGGTACTTGGCCGTTTTATTTGAAAATTCAAGTGCACTGTGCAAAATGGCGAAAAAAAATGAAATATACAGATTTACGCGACTTTATTTCTCAGTTGCAACAAATGGGCGAACTTAAGCGCATAAACATGCCTGTTTCGCCGTATTTAGAGATGACGGAGATCTGTGATCGCACTTTGCGCGCCCAAGGTCCGGCACTTTTGTTTGAGCAGCCGACCGGTCATAAAATTCCCGTACTCGGTAATCTTTTCGGTACGCCGCAGCGCGTTGCTCTCGGAATGGGAGCGACCGACGTTAGCGAATTACGCAAAATCGGTCACGTATTGGCGATGCTGAAGGAGCCGGAGCCGCCAAAAGGATTCAAGGATATGTTGGGCCTCGGTTCGCTGGTGAAGTCGCTTTGGGATATGGCGCCTAAGGAACGCAGCAGTGCACCATGCCAGGAAATTGTATGGGAAGGCAATGACGTCGATCTGGCGCGTCTGCCGATTCAGCATTGCTGGCCGGGCGATATTGCGCCTCTTATTACATGGGGCTTGGTGATCACCAAAGGTCCGCACAAGAAGCGGCAGAATCTGGGTATATATAGACAGCAGGTTATTGGACGCAACAAAGTCATCATGCGCTGGTTGGCGCAACGTGGTGGCGCGCTGGATTTTCGTGAACACAGCATTGTTAACCGCGGTCAGCCTTATCCGATTGCGGTCGCGCTTGGCGCTGACCCTGCGACTATATTAGGGGCGGTGACGCCGGTGCCTGACAGTTTGTCGGAATATCAATTTGCCGGCTTGCTACGCGGTAGCCGGACCGAGTTGGTGAAGGCCATGGGCAGCGAGTTGCGTGTGCCAGCTTCCGCTGAAATTGTCTTGGAAGGGCATATCTATCCGGATGAATCGCATCCGTCCGGTTACGAGCATGCGCTGGAAGGTCCGTATGGCGACCACACCGGCTATTACAATGAACAGGATTCTTTTCCTGTCTTCACGATAGACCGTATCACGATGCGGCGGGATCCGATTTATCACTCTACGTATACAGGCAAGCCGCCGGATGAGCCGGCAGTTTTGGGCGTGGCGCTGAATGAAGTCTTCATTCCTCTGCTGCAAAAGCAGTTTTCCGAAATCTTGGATTTCTATTTGCCGCCGGAAGGATGCAGTTACCGGATGGCCGTTGTGCAGATCAAGAAGGCCTACCCGGGTCATGCCAAGCGTGTGATGTTTGGCGTCTGGAGTTTTTTGCGGCAGTTCATGTACACCAAGTTCATTATCGTGGTCGATGAAGATGTGAATATCCGCGACTGGAAAGAGGTGATCTGGGCGATCACCACTCGTGTTGATCCGACGCGCGATACGACGCTGGTCGACAATACGCCTATCGATTATCTGGATTTTGCGTCGCCAGTAAGTGGGCTAGGCAGCAAAATGGGGATAGACGCGACAAACAAATGGCCGGGTGAAACCAGCCGCGAGTGGGGGACGACGATTCAGATGACCGATGAAGTCAAAAAGCGCGTCGATCATATCTGGCAGGAACTGGGGATTTAATCGAGGAAGTGCACCCAAGCATTTTTTGAATGGATCGACACAATAATGGGCCGTCATAGATAGCAGCCCATTTCAATGGAATTGATATTTCATTAAAGTTTGTCGCGCTGTAGCAGCTAATTCCTGCAGCGCGCTTCGTTCTTTGCTGTTAAAATTCATCTCGGCGGGCCCCTGCGCATTGCGGCATGGCCAACCTGGTCAGGTCGGGAACGAAGCAGCCACAGTCATTTCCTGCAAGTGCCGCAGATCAGGCTCGCCTCTTATCTTTTATTTGTTGTCGCATGATTATTAATCGCGACACACTTTCAATTTAATTCCATTCGATTTTGATTCTTCGCACACGAAGAAATGGGGAGCCACTTGCGCTGAGCAAAGTTGTTCCGTATTTTCTCTGCGATGGTTTGATCCTGCGGCTGATCTTGCGCTAATCCGGCAATAAATTAGTTTTCATTCTTAGCATTACCCGCGTACTGTTTTCGATCTCGCTGATTGACAAGCCTTGCATCATCTCCGCACGTAATTCTTTCGATAATTTCTCGATAATTTTCAATTGCTCATTGGCCTTGGGCGTCAATACTGCATATTTACGCCGTTTGTCATCGCCGGAGGCAGTGCGCCGTATCCATTCCTTTTGTTCCAGGATGTCTAAAAGACGAACCAGTGTCGGACTTTCTATGCCCAGCTTGCGCGCGAGGTCGCGCTGCATCAAACCCTGCGGATGTCTATGCAACTGTAATAGGACTTGTCGTGTCGAAAGATTCAGGCCGAATGGCTTGAGACGCTGATTCATTTGATAACGCCAGGCACGCGAGATGTCGCCTATCGTTTGTCCGAGTTCTGTTTGGTAATCGCTTAGATCGCCTTGTATGTCTGCAGTCATTTGCTTCAGCCTGTTGCGATGATTAATAATTGGCATGTTAAGCTAGCAGTTAGTATAGCTAACGAATTAATGCTTGGTAACGTTGGCAGATGCGCTTATTTTCATGAATTGCTGTTTCTGCAGTTCATCTCACCAGTTCACACTTAATAGTCAGCATGCAACAAACGAAAAAATATCTTTTGATCGGTGCGGCCGTCCTGGTGCTTGGCGGCGCTGCTTATATGCTGTTGCGCGCTCCCGCAGAACAAGACAAAAAATTGGATAATGCGCAAATCGTCAAAACGGCTGTTGCCGAACAAAAGACGATTCCCATCAAAGTTTTGGCCAATGGCTATGTGACGGCAATTAATACAGTCGATGTGCGGCCCAAGGTGCAGAACATAGTGCGCACCATTCACGTCAAGGAAGGGCAGTTCGTCAAGGCCGGTCAATTGCTCTTCACGCTGGACGAACGCAGCGATCAATCCAATGTGGCGAAAGCGCGTGCTGAATTAGCCGCCAGTCAGTCGGATCTGGCGGATGCCGAACTGACCTTGAAACGGAATGAAGATCTGCTGGCGCGTAATTTTGTTTCCAAGGCTGTCGTCGATACCTCGCGCAACAAGGTTGAGTCACTCCGTAATAACGTTAAGGCGAATCAGGCGATGACTGAATCCGGCAATGTTGCCCTCAGTGATAATCGTATCGAAGCCAGTATTTCCGGCCGTATCGGGATGATCAATGTTCATCCCGGGAGTCTGGCGCAGCCCTCAGGGGAGGTGATGGTGACGATTTCGCAACTGGATCCGATTGCTGTCAGCTTTTCATTGCCGGAACGCGAGTTGGCAAATATCACCGCGACTTATCCGCAAGGAAATGCACCGGTCAAGGTGCAGATACCGGGCCAACCGGAAGTCACCGGCAAGCTGATCTTCATCGATAACACTGCAGATACGCAAAGCGGCACGATACGGATGAAGGCGCAATTCGATAATGCGTCGCAAAAATTATGGCCAGGATCGTTCGTCAGCGTGAATATGGTCTCGCGCAACGTGACGAATGCGGTGCTGGTTCCGGCCCAAGCGGTAGTCACCGGGCCCGAGTACAAGTTCATTTATGTGGTGCAGCCGGACGACACGGTCAAGGAACAAAAGATTGACGTCGTGGCGATTGAAGACGGGCAGGCGGCCGTTACAGGTCTGGCGGCGAATGCGCGCGTCGTGGTCGAGGGGACACAAAATCTGCGTACGGGTGGAAAAATCAGCGAGGCAAAAGACAAGTCTGCCGCTGGCACAAAGGCGTCCGTCGCCCCGGTTCACTAATGGTTCCAATTGCAGGATCGCCGACATCGCTCGCCATTTTTCAAGCGTGGGCGCATGTATCTTAAATTGATCAACACAGTGTTATTGCCCGACTGATTATCCAGTGAATATTTCCGAACTTTGTATACGTCGGCCGGTCATGACCGTGCTCTTGTCGATCGCGGTGGTTGTGATTGGCATCTTCTGCTACTTCAAGCTGCCGATCGCGGCCTTGCCTAGCTACGACACCCCTATCATTAACGTCACCGCATCCTTGCCAGGCGCCAGTCCCGAAGTCATGGCATCGTCGGTTGCAACGCCACTGGAAAAGCAGTTTTCAACGATTGCCGGGGTCGTTACCATCAGCTCCAGTAGCACCCTGGGCAATACGTCTATCGTGCTCGAGTTTGAACAAAATCGCGATATAGATGCTGCGGCAGTTGATGTGCAAGCAGCTTTATTGCGTGCGCAACGCAGCTTGCCGGAAGAAATGAATGATTTGCCGGCATACCGCAAAGTCAATCCGGCAGATGCCGCGATCCTCTTGCTGGCATTAACCTCGCCATCAATCTCCTTGTCTGACCTGAACGACTATGCAGAAAATCTGATTTCGCCATCATTGTCCACGATAGACGGCGTGGCGCAGGTTCAGGTATATGGCCAACGGCGCTACGCAGTACGCATCAAGGTCAAGCCGGATGAACTGGCGGCACGCAATATGACTATGGACGAAATTGCAGCATCGTTGCGTGCGTCGAATGCCAATTCGCCGGTCGGTGTACTGGATGGTCCGCGGCAGACCTTGACGCTGCAGGCAAATGAACAATTGAAGAACGCAGAAGCATTCAGCAATCTGGTGATCAGCAGCAGCAATGGTCAAACCACGCGCCTGAAAGATGTGGCGACGGTCGAGGATAGTGTTGAATCCGTCAAGAGCGGTAGCTGGGTAAACGGAAAACCGTCGATTGTACTGGCCGTCCAACGGCAGCCGAATGCCAATACCGTGGCGGTAGTCGATGGCGTCAAGCGTACCTTGCCACAATTCAAATCACAGATGCCCGCATCCATCGATTTGCAGGTATTGAATGATCGTTCAGTCTCGATACGCGAGGCGATTCATGACGTGAAACTCACTTTGCTGTTGACCATCGCACTGGTGGTGCTGGTCATTTTCCTGTTTTTGAAGCGGCTTACCGCGACCACGATTCCGGTGTTGTCCTTGCCCATTTCGCTGATCGGTTGTTGTGCCTTGATGTATTGGTTTGGCTACAGTCTCGACAATATTTCGCTGCTTGGTATTACGATTGCAGTCGGGCTGGTGGTAGACGATGCGATCGTTATGCTGGAAAACATCGTGCGTCATATAGAAGCCGGCATGGATCCGCTGGCTGCGGCCTTGAAGGGATCGCGTGAAGTGAGCTTCACGATTATTTCGATTTCGATTTCTCTCGTCGCCGTCTTCATTCCTATCTTTTTTATGCCTGGCGTGATCGGTTTGCTGTTCCATGAGTTTGCCGCCGTCGTGTCATTGGCGGTGATGGTTTCTGCCGTCATGTCTTTGACGCTGGTACCGATGATGTGCAGCCGCTTGCTCAAGCATGAGCCGCAACACGGCAAGGAAGATGGGAGCGCACAAGCGGGTTCAACTCATACAGCGGAAAAAGAAAACTGGCTCAGTCGCTCATTCGAAAAAGGTTTCAATCGCCTGCTCGCCAGCTATACGAAAGCGCTGGATTGGTCACTCGCACATCGGACCATCATGCTGATGGTGGCGGTCGGCACCTTTGTGCTGACGGCGTTCTTGTTCATCACGATACCCAAAGGTTTTTTTCCTTCTGAGGATATCGGCCAGATCAGCGTCACGATTGAAGGTCCGCAGGATGCGTCTTATCCGACCATGGTAAAGCTGGTCAATGCGGTCGGCACCATTATTCAGAACGATCCAAATGTAGCAACCGCGACCATGCGCGCGCGCGATAGCAATGTCGGCAATATGTTCGTCGGCCTCAAGCCGCGTTCGGAACGCGCGCCTATGGAAAAAGTATTAAGCGATTTGCGCCGCAAGGTGAAGGCGGTACCGGGCGCGACCGTCTATTTGACTCCGGTGCAAAATCTGCGACTGGGCGGACGCAGCTCCAAGAGTCAGTTCCAGTACGTGTTGCAAAGTGTGCGCGCGGATGAATTGAATACGTGGGCAGAAAAAATGCAGGCGCAAATGCGTGCCGATGGCGCTTTCATTGATGTCACCAGCGATTCGCAGTTGAAGGGTTTGCAGGCGGTGGTGGAGATCAATCGGGATCGCGCCAATGAAGCAGGCGTCGGTATCGCCGACATACGCACCGCGCTCTATAGCGCATATGGCGATCGCCAGGTTTCGACGATTTATACGAGTAGTAATAGTTATTCGGTGATCATGCAGGATGACAGCGTCGGCATGCAGGATGAATCGACGCTGAGCAAGATTTATCTGCGCAGCAAAACCGGTACTTTGGTCCCGTTATTGAGCGTGGCCACCGTCAAGCGCACGGCTGGGCCTATTTCAGTGAATCATCAAGGGCAATTGCAGGCGATCACGCTGTCCTTCAATCTGGCCCCCGGTATTCCACTGGGAGATGCCACCAAGAAGGTAAATCAGATCAAGGAAGCGATCAATCTGCCGACCAGTATCGTCACCAGTTACGCTGGCGACGCTGCCGTGTTTCAGTCTTCGCAAGGCAGTCAGGTTGCATTGGTGGTCCTGGCACTGGTCGTGATTTATATTCTGCTCGGTGTGCTGTATGAAAGTTATATTCATCCGATCACGATTCTTGCTGGCTTGCCATCTGCGGCAGTGGGCGCCTTGCTGACTTTGCGCATCTTTGGCTTTGAGCTGACGATGATTGCGGTGATTGGCATTCTGTTGCTGATTGGTTTGGTGAAGAAGAACGCAATCATGATGATTGACTTTGCGCTGGCGGCGCAACGGGAGGAAGGCATGACACCGGCGGAAGCGATTCGTACCGCTTGTATCCTGCGCTTCCGTCCCATCATGATGACGACGCTGGCTGCTGCAGTCGGCGCCTTGCCGATTGCGCTCGGCTTGGGTGCTGGCGCCGAGTTACGACAACCGCTGGGCCTGGCGGTAGTGGGCGGCTTGCTGGTGTCGCAAGTGATTACCTTGTTGATTACCCCAGTGATTTATCTATATCTGGATCGTTTCAGCGGTGATGGTCCGCTGCAGATTACACCTGAGCAGGAATTGGCTGCGCGCTGAAGCTAGATTGGCCATGCGCGCTCAAGTATTGCGCGCTGTGTGGCCCCTGTATTATTCGTGCCGCTTAGTGTTCCAAATACGCGGCCGGATTCTGCATCGCTACGACTGCCTATGAATAATTCTGCGCTTGCAGCAGGCGCATGTTGCAGCATCAGGCAGGATTGTATGATCAACACCAGACGCTGCGTGATTCGGCGCGCCAGCATTTCCTGTTGTACTGCCGAGCTTTTCAAGTCTTGCCGCAAGGCGTCGATGGAATCGCGCAACGCAGGATGAGCGGAGGCTGTCTCTTGTAATTCATTCAGCAGTAACTCAAAACCCTCCTGTTCTTTAGCGATGGCGCGCAATACATCCAGGCACATCACATTGCCTGACCCTTCCCATATCGAATTGACTGGCGATTCGCGATACATACGCGCCATCGGACCGCTTTCCACGTAACCATTGCCGCCCCAGACTTCCATGCATTCGCCGGTAAATTCCAGCGCACGCTTGCAGACCCAGAACTTGGCTGCTGGCGTAATGATGCGACGCCATGCGTGTTCCCGCAGATTGTCGGGCGATGCGCCGGATGCCTCTGCAGCGCGGGCCAATCGCAGCATTAACAAGGTTGCGGCTTCGCTTTCCAGCGCGAGATCGGACAAGACATTTCGCATCAGCGCGTGTTCTATTAGTGGGCGCCCGAATGCACTGCGATGCCGTGCATGATGGATGGCTTGTACCAGCGCGTTACGCATCAAGCCCGCACTGCCGATCACGCAATCCAGTCGCGTGTGATTCGCCATTTCGATGATGGTGGGTATGCCGCTACCTTCTTCGCCGACCATGACGCCATACGCGTCGTGAAATTCGACTTCGCTGCTGGCATTGGAGCGATTGCCGAGTTTGTCTTTCAACCTTTGTATCAATATCGCATTCTTGCTGCCGTCCGGCCACCAGCGCGGCACGAAGAAGCAGGACAGGCCCGCATCGGTGCGCGCCAGCACCATATGCGCATCGCACATAGGCGCAGAGAAAAACCATTTATGGCCGTTCAGTAGATAGTCGGCGCCGCGTCCTTTACCGTGAGTAAGACGTGCGGTAGTGGTATTGCTGCGCACATCGGAGCCGCCCTGTTTTTCTGTCATGCCCATGCCGACCAGCATGGAGCGCTTTTGTTGCAAGGGCAGATCGCGCGCATCGTGTTCGCGAGAAAACAGCTTGTCTTTCAGCATTGCAAACAATTTTTCTTCCTGCTGCAGCAACGGAATTGACGCAAAGGTCATCGTGATCGGGCACATCGATCCGGATTCGACCTGCGCCTGCAGATAATAGGCGGCGGTGCGCGCAATATGGGCACCTGTACGCGGCTGCGACCAGGGCATCGCATGCAGGTTTTCACGCCTTTGCATGGCGAGCAGTTGATGCCAGCTGGGGTGAAAGTCGACGACATCGATCCGGTTGCCGAAACGGTCGTGGGATTGCAGTGCTGGCACATGTTGATTGGCGAGTTGGCCCAGATGCAGGGTTTGCTGCGTACCCAGTTCGGCGCCATAGCGGCTCAGATCTGCTTCGTGCCAGGCAGCCAGGTCGCCTTGTATGCCTGCGACTAGCGCCAGATCGGTGTCATACAGATTGTAGTCGTGTAAATCAGATGCCTGATTGCTGACGTCATGGGTAGGCCATTGCATGGAATGCTCCTTTTGCCATGGTGCAAACTTCAAGACTGGCGGAAGACTGTGCCTGAATTGAGTCTATAACGTGGCGTCGCGACTTGCCATTTTTAATGGGAACGAACACGGTTTATCTTGATTTTTCTCTGGTTTTTCCTTTGATTTTTTTATCGGGCATTACCCTGTAAGCAAGGAAAACAGGAACACTGTAAATCTGCCGCCGTCGTCAGGTAAAATGCGGTTTGCGTTTTTGTTTGCCTTTATCCAGATCGGTCCTCATGTCCTATCAAGTTCTCGCCCGTAAATATCGTCCGAAAAGCTTCGACACGCTAGTCGGGCAGGAGCACGTCGTGCGAGCCTTGACGCATGCACTGGACAACAAGCGCCTGCATCATGCCTATCTGTTCACCGGCACGCGTGGCGTGGGCAAAACGACACTGTCGCGTATTTTGGCGAAATCATTCAATTGCATAGGCCCTGACGGTAACGGCGACATCACGGCGACACCATGTGGCATATGTGACGCGTGCGTCGCCATCGACGCCGGGCGCTTTGTCGACTATATCGAGATGGATGCTGCATCCAATCGCGGCGTCGATGAAATGGCCCAATTGCTGGAGCAGGCGGTTTACGCGCCATCAAATGCGCGCTTCAAGGTCTATATGATCGATGAGGTGCACATGCTGACCAACCATGCATTCAACTCGATGTTGAAAACGCTGGAAGAGCCGCCTGAACACGTCAAATTTATTCTCGCAACAACCGATCCGCAAAAAATACCGGTGACCGTTTTATCGCGTTGCCTGCAATTCAATCTGAAACAAATGCCGCCCGGCCATATCGTTGCGCATCTTGACGATATTCTCGGGCAGGAACACATCGAATTCGAAACACCCGCATTGCGTTTGCTGGCGCAAGGCGCGCACGGCTCCATGCGCGATGCCTTGTCGCTGACCGATCAGGCGATTGCCTACGCGGCCGGCAAGGTTACGCTAGAAGCAGTGCAGGGCATGCTGGGCGCGCTTGATCAGTCCTTTTTGATTCGCTTGCTGGATGCCTTGGCGCAAAAAGATGGTGCGGGTTTGCTGGCCGTGGCTGATGAAATGGCAACGCGCAGCCTGTCATACAACGCGGCGCTGCAGGACCTGGGTTCGCTCTTGCATCGGGTCGCCCTGGCGCAAACCGTCCCGGCGGCCTTGCCGGATGATTTGCCGGAACGCGAAGATGTATTGCGTCTGGCAGCTTTGTTCGATGCCGAAGAAATCCAGCTGTTCTATCAAATCGCCGTGCACGGCCGCAATGAACTGGGACTGGCGCCGGATGAATATGCGGGCTTCTCAATGACCTTGTTGCGCATGCTGGCCTTCCGCCCCGGTTTTGGTCCGGCAGAAGCGAAGCCGATTGCCCCACAGGTACAAACAGCTAGACCGTCTGCATCCGCCACGATGGCAGCAAGCACAACTGCTGCAACTCCAGCAGCGCGTTTGAGTGCAACACCACAAGCGGTAACGACCAGTGCGCCAGTGACGCGTCCCGGCGGCGGTATGAGCCCGGCACGTGCCGCTTTGGAGGCAGCACGTTCTGGTATTAAAGTGGCTCCGCCGGCCGCGCCTGCGGCTGTCGCACCTGCCGCTCGTGTTCAAGTTCCTGCCCCTGCCGAAAAGACAATGGCGATTGACATGCCACCTGCGCCGCCATGGGATGACGAAATGCCGGCAGAACGTGGCAGTGCCAACGACGAATTCTCCAGTCCTTCGGCTCAAAAAAAAACTGAACTGATATCTGGACGATCGGTAGCGCCTGCTGAGGCAGGTGCAGCGATGGCCGGTTCAGCAGGCACCACCTCATCCACTCCGCAGCCTACGACGCAGCAGTCCTCGGCAATGGCAAATGCTGCATCACGTCCATTTACTTTGCATCCGGTAGCGTCCTTGAATTGGGATGGCAACTGGCCCCTACTTGCAGCAACTTTGCCAGTGCGAGGTGTGGCACAACAGTTGGCCTTGCAGAGCGAATTGCTCACATGTGGACCAACCATGGATAGCAATCAAATTCAGTTCGAGTTGCTGGTTGCCGTGGATGTTTTGCTGGCCAACGGAAGTGTGGAAAAACTGACAGCCGTTTTGTCAGAACATTTTGGTCAAACCGTGCGCGTGCAAACCAGGATAGGGGCGGTAGAACACACCGCCAGTGCAGCTGCTATGGCCGATCGTGCCGAACGTCAGATCGAAGCAGAAGCATCGATGCGGGAAGATCCCTTCGTACAAAAATTGATGCGCGAATTTGGCGCAACGATTGTGCCCGGTTCGGTCAAACCGATCTAGCGCACAATCAACGATATCCATTCATTCAGCTTTATTTAAAGGAGCAACATCATGATGAAAAATCAATTGGCAGGTTTGATGAAGCAGGCGCAAGCAATGCAGGACAACATGAAAAAGATGCAGGATCAACTGGCATCGATTGACGTCGAGGGTCAGTCCGGTGCAGGCTTGGTCAAGATCGTCATGTCTTGCAAGAACGATGTGAAGCGCGTTTCCATCGATCCGTCCTTGCTGGCCGACGACAAGGACATGCTGGAAGATCTGGTCGCTGCTGCATTCAATGATGCAGTGCGCAAGGCAGAAGCCACCTCGCAAGAGAAAATGGCAGGCGTCACCGCCGGCATGCCGATACCTCCTGGCTTCAAGATGCCTTTCTAAATTTGTATCCAGTTCGGTAACGAACTTACCGCTTAGGTACAGCTTGGTTTCAGCCTGAATCATTGAAAGTCATTTTTTGAAATCGCCATCGAGTCTCGATTTTTTGACAGAAGCACTGCGTCGCCTGCCCGGCATCGGGCCCAAGTCTGCGCAACGCATGGCCTATCACTTGATGCAGCATGACCGGGAGGGTGCGGCGATGCTGGGCCGCGCCTTGTCGCAAGCGGTAGACAGGGTGCAGCACTGCGCGATGTGCAATACCTTTACCGAGCATGATGTATGCGAAACCTGCCTCGATGCGGAGCGTAATCCCGCTCTGCTGTGTGTGGTCGAGACGCCGGGCGATCAGTTGATGATCGAGCAGACGCTGACCTTCAAGGGTTTGTATTTCGTGTTGATGGGACGTTTGTCACCGCTGGATGGCATAGGTCCGAAAGACATACACCTGGACAAGCTGATCAGTCGTGCTACCGATGGCATCGTGCAGGAGGTTGTATTGGCGACTAATTTCACGAATGAAGGCGAAGCCACGGCGCATTACATCAGCGAAACGCTGAAGGCGCGGGGCCTCAAAGTCAGTCGACTTGCGCGCGGCGTGCCGGTAGGTGGTGAGCTGGAATATGTGGACGCCGGCACGATTGCACGTGCAATGCTGGATAGGCGTACCACCTGATTTTTCGGTCTTCAGCTTATAGAGTTGATCATGCTGCACTCCTTTCTCCCTTCTTTTGACAGCCATGACTAAAAGCGCATCCGCCGGGCCGCTGGCCGGCATCAAGGTTCTTGAACTCGGTACATTAATCGCCGGTCCGTTTTGCGCGCGCATGCTGGCAGAGTTCGGCGCCGATGTCATCAAGATCGAGTCGCCGGATGGCGGCGATCCGATACGTCAATGGCGTGTGTTGAAGGATGGCACGTCCTTGTGGTGGTCGGTGCAGGCGCGTAACAAGAAAAGCCTGACGCTGAATCTGAAAGACCCGCGCGGCCAGCAGATTGCGAAAAAGCTCGCGCTCGAAGCCGACATCATCATTGAAAATTATCGCCCTGGTGTGCTGGAGAAATGGTCACTGGGTTATGAGCAGTTGAAGGCCGAGAATCCGGCAACCATCATGGTGCGGCTGTCCGGTTTCGGTCAGACCGGTCCATTGAAAGATCAGCCTGGCTTTGGTGCCATCGGTGAATCGATGGGCGGTATGCGCTATGTTTCCGGTTTCCCGGATCGGCCGCCACTGCGCATAGGTATTTCCATCGGTGATTCGGTCGCTGCCATGCATGGCGTGATGGGCGCGATGATGGCCTTGCGCCATCGCGATGCCACGGGTGGGCGCTGGAACGGCAAGACCGGCGATGAACAAATTGCAGGGCAGGGGCAGATGGTCGATGTCGCGCTATACGAAGCCGTCTTCAACATGATGGAGTCGCTGGTGCCGGAATACGATTACGCCGGCGTGGTGCGCGAGCGCACTGGCGGGGCTTTGCCGGGCATCGTGCCATCGAATACCTACACCACCGGCGACGGCGAAAACATTGTGATCGCCGGTAATGGCGACGCCATTTTCAAACGGCTGATGCTGGCGATGGGACGTGACGATCTCGCCAACGATGGGCAATTGGCACGCAACGATGGCCGCGTGCCGCGCACGCTAGAGATCGACGAAGCAATACAAGCCTGGTGCGCGACGCAAACTATCGACAGTGCAATGGCCATATTGCAGGCGGCAGATGTACCGGTCGGGAAAATTTACTCGGTGCGAGACATGATGACAGACCCGCAATTTCTCGCGCGTAAAATGTTCGAGCAACATACGTTTGCTGATGGTACGCCGATCAAATTGCCGGCAATTACGCCCAAGTTATCCGAGACGCCAGGCGAAACAAAGTGGCTGGGTCCGGCCTTGGGTGAGCATACCGATGATGTCCTGAAAACACTGGGTTATGATGAGGCAGGAATTGCAGAATTGAGGCGCGATGGCGTCGTGTAGTCGACGCCGTCGCAACCGCGAAACTGTTAATAACAACGAGGAGATGAAATGAATAAAAATTTCTTGAAGCAGTTTGCGATTGCGTTGGGACTGTTCTTGCTCGGGTACTGGACGTTTAACGGTTTGCTCTTCAACTGATTTTAACTAAGCTGTTGCCGTAAAAATTTTCGCTCACCCTCGCCGATTTTAAAAACGGGCGCCCGCAGTCCACATCGCACCTGCGGTTCCGAAGACAATCAATTCGGTGCACAGATGCTTATAGCAGTATCCGACTGCCGGCAAAACGACTGGCGCTGTTCCGTACTTGTTAAACGGAATATTGTCCTGATACTGATCCTTGTAACCATGAATCAATCCACCAACCACTTTCACGTACATATCCGGCGTTGCATCTAGCGGGCGAAATTTTGCGCCCCAATATACGAGTTGCGTATCCTGATTGTATGAGTTACTGAAGGTCGCACCACCCACTACATAATTTTTGTCATAGTTCCACTCCAGATTAATCAGACCCTGGTGATTATTGTGGATGGGTGAAGGACGGAAATGTCTGGTCGCAACGCTGGTGAAGAGGGTCAAGTTATTGCTGCTGTAGGACTCAACCGAATTTACATTTTCTTGAGCATGGGCAGGCAGAGACACTGCAAATAACAAGGCGAGGAGGGCGAAAATGCCCGAATTGTTCAGAATATTTTTTTGCATTTTAAGAGTTTAATTTGAATGACTTGTAGTTTGAAATGAAAGACTTTTACGTCTGCATCCCGGCGTGCGCCATGTAACTGGCATTTTTTATTGATAGGGAAATAGACAAGTCGCTGCATATACGACTTCAGATTCGGCAATGGGTTCCTATAATTTTCGCCAAGAATCTTTGGTGCCGCGTTGTATAGCGCAGGCAATAGCATCACGTGTACAGGCATCAAAATCATTTTGACGCCTGTCACCGCAATACAGTGGAAGAGCAATGGAGAGCGCGGGTCACCGCTCACGGATAGAAGACACTGCCAAGCAGACAATTCCAACCGCTGCTACGGCCGGGTTGCGCGCTGCGGATTATACGCCCGTTGTTTTAAGCATTGCGACGCTGTTAATGTAATGCTTCAATCAGCTTGTCCAGCTTCACCGCATCTGCGCAAAATGCACGGATGCCTTCTGCCAGTTTTTCCGTTGCCATTGCATCATCATTGAGCAAGCTGCGGAAGGTCTTTTCATCCAGCGTGAGTTTTTCGATATCGGCATTCTTTGCTTCCGCGGGAACCAGCTTGCGTGCCAATGGCGCCTCTGATTCTGCCAATTTTTGCAGCAGTTCCGGGCTGATGGTCAGTAAGTCGCAGCCTGCGAGTTCGGTAATTTGCGAGGTATTGCGGAAGCTGGCACCCATGACTTCGGTCTTGTAGCCGAACTTGCGGTAATAGGTGTAAATGCGTTTTACCGATTGCACCCCTGGATCATCCGCGCCCGCGTAATCGGTCCCTGTCGCTTTTTTGTACCAGTCATAGATGCGGCCGACGAAAGGTGAGATCAGTTGTACGTTCGCATCCGCGCAGGCGATCGCCTGCGGCAGCGAGAACAACAAAGTCAGGTTGCAGTGTATGCCTTCTTTTTCCAGTTCTTCGGCAGCGCGTATGCCTTCCCACGTCGAGGCGATCTTGATCAGCACGCGGTCGCGCGAGATGCCGGCGGCTTCGTAAAGCTTGATCAGTGTGCGACCTTTGGCAATCGAACCTTCGGTATCGAAAGACAGGCGCGCATCGGTTTCAGTGGAAACGCGGCCGGGGATGACTTTGAGGATTTCTGTGCCGAACGCGACCAGCAAATGATCGACGATCTGGTCGGTACTTTTGCCGGCATGTTCGTGCGCGACCTTTTCCATGATCGGGCGGTATTCATCTTTCTGCACAGCCTTCAAAATCAGTGAAGGGTTGGTCGTGGCATCTTGCGGAGCAAATGCCTTGATCGACTGGAAGTCGCCCGTGTCGGCAACGATCGTGGTGTACTGCTTCAGTTGTTCGAGTTGGTTCATGATCAGACGTATTCGCGAGAAAGATGTTTAGCTTCGAAGATCTATTGTACGCAAAGTGTGGATGACTCTGCAGGAACAAAGATATTCCAATAGTTTGAGGGAAAGCAAAATGGTATATCAGTGATTAGATCAAATAATGAAAGAAACAATCACAAGTTTATAAACCCTAGCGCAGGAAGGAATCGAATTGCATTTCGATTTTTTGCAGTGCCTTTTGCGCAGAAATCATTTTTTTGCGACGCTCAGGACTGAGGCGCAGCGCCAGACCCACGGCCAGAATATCGATGACGACCAGATGTGCCAGACGCGCTGAGATTGGCGTGTAGGGGTCGGTATGGAAATGCAGATCAATCGGGATCAGTACTGTTGCCAGTTCGGCCAGCGGCGTGCCGCTGGGTGCCAGGATAACGACATCGGCACCGCAGGAACGAGCCAGTTGTACGCTGCGCAATAAGGCGATGCTGTTGCCGCGCTGCGAAATGGCCACGACGGCATCGCCTTTTTTCAACAGGGATGCGGCAATGCTGTGGATGTGCGGATCGGCATATGCGACGGTCGGCACTCCGGACCGGAAGAACTTGTGTTGCGCATCTGAGGCGATGATGCCGGATGTGCCCTGACCGTAAAACTCGATGCGGCTGGCGCGCGACAAGACCTGCAGCGCCTGTTCGATGGCATTGGCGTCGAGGCTGTTGCGCAGGTCAAGCAAGGTATTGATCGAGCGACTGCAAATCTTGTTGACCAGATCGGCGGCCAGATCTTCCGGTGCCGGCGATTCATCGGCACCGGGCGACAGCGCCAAACCCTGTGCCAATTTCATCTTGAATGCGTGCCAACCTTCGAAACCGATGGCACGGCAAAAGCGCACAACGGTGGGCTCGGATACGTTGGCCTTCTTTGCGAGCGCAGTGATATTTTCAGTGATCGCCAGTTCGGGTTGCTCCAATACGGCGAGCGCAACTTTCTTTTCCGATTTGGAAAGCAAGTCGTACTGGGTACGTATTGAATCAAGCAGCATGCGGTTTTCCGTATTCGTCCGTTTATTCTGGCAAGGCTTCTTCGCGCCATTGCAAGCCATCGCGCCCTATCAGCGCGCTCGCAGCAGCCGGGCCCCAGGTGCCTGAGGCGTAAGGCAAAGGTTCATTACCTTCCTGTTCCCAGTGACGTAGTACCGGCTCAACCCATTCCCATGCAGCCTCGAGTTCATCGCTGCGCATAAACAACGTCAGTTGGCCGCGCAATACGTCCAGCAACAAACGTTCGTACGCATCCATCCGAGGTGCCTTGAAGGTTTCGGCAAAATCCAGTTCCAGTTCGACCGGCTTCAGGCGCATGCCATCGCCCGGTGTCTTGGCCATCAGGTTCAGTTGCAGGCCGTCGTCCGGCTGCAGGCGGATTACCAGGCAGTTAGGCTGGAAGCTGCTGGTCGATTGCGCAAAGATGGAGTGTGGAATCGCTTTGAAGCGCACTACGATTTCCGCCAATTGATCTGCCATCCGTTTTCCGGTACGCAGATAGAAGGGCACACCTGCCCAGCGCCAGGTATCGATTTCGGCTTTGACGGCAACGAAGGTTTCTGTATTCGAATCCGGGTCGGCATTTTTCTCCTGGCGATAAGCCGGGACAGCCTTGCCTTCTACATGGCCGGCCCGATACTGGCCGCGCACGATGTTTTTTGCCAGCGCGGTGGCGGTGAATGGCTTGAGCGAACGCAAGACCTTCAGTTTCTCGTCACGCACTGCATCCGGCGTGACCGATAGCGGTGGTTCCATCGCGACGATGCACAGCAATTGCAGCAAATGGTTTTGCATCATGTCGCGCAATGCGCCTGAGGTCTCGTAGTAACCCATGCGATTGCCGACGCCGATTTCCTCTGCGATGGTGATCTGTACGTCGGAAATCCATTCGCGGCGCCACAGCGGCTCAAACAAGACATTGCCGAAGCGCAGCGCCAGCAGATTCTGCACCGCTTCCTTGCCGAGGTAATGGTCGATACGGAAGATCTGCGATTCCTTGAAGACCTGCCCGACTTCCAGATTGATTTGCTTGGCACTGGCTAGGTCGCGGCCCAGAGGTTTTTCCAGCACTACGCGAGAATTTTCAGTGGCCAATCCGCGTTCCGACAGGTTGTGGCAAATTTGGGCGAACAGCGTAGGCGGAGTCGCCAGGTAAAACACGCGGGTCAATGCAGCATCGTTACGCAAGACATCGTTCAGCGGCTGATAAGTTGTGGCATCGGTTGCATCCAGTGACACATAACGCACCCGTGCGCAAAAGGTGTCCCACGATGCCTGCGCAAATACTTTTTCATTGATATGCGGTCGCGCATTTTCATTCAGTGCAGTGACGAATTCTGCATCGGTCCAGCTCTGGCGGCCTATGCAGATAATCTGCGCAGTAGGTGGCAAATCCCCGGCACGGTCGCGTGCATACATTGCAGGGATTAGTTTGCGCATCGACAAATCGCCGCCGCCGCCAAACAGTACGAGATCAAAATCGGTAAGAGCCATGATTATTTTTATTAAGTTTGCTAATTAAGTTTGTTTAATTTGTGTCTTTGGTTTGCGTACTACATTCAGGTGCTTGAATCAGTGTTCTTCGGAACATCATGAGCGTAAAGGTCTTATTTGACCGGTTGATTACAGCGCCGCCTTGGCGCGTGCGATCAAGCCATTGGTAGAACTGTCGTGCTGCTCCGGCTTGGCTTGTTGCATCAGTTCATCCGCAATGTTCCTGGCCAGGATTTTCCCCAGCTCTACACCCCACTGGTCGAAACTGTTGATGCCCCAGATGATTCCTTGAACAAACACCTTGTGCTCATACAACGCGATTAACGCGCCAAGCGTGTTAGGAGTTAACGCATCCATCAAAATAGTGTTGCTAGGGCGATTGCCTGGGAAGGTGCGGTGCGGCAGCAGCTTTGCGATCTCGTCGTCCGGCAAACCTTGTTTCTGCATATCCGCTCGGACTTCTTCCGCATTCTTGCCGCGCATGAAGGCTTCCGATTGGGCAAAGCAGTTTGCCAGCAGCAGTGCCTGGTGCGATGCGAGCTGGTGGGATGGCTTCAGCGCAGCGATGAAATCAACTGCCATCACATCGGTGCCCTGATGCAGCAACTGGAAATAGGCGTGCTGCCCGTTTGTGCCGACATCCCCCCAGATGACAGGGCAGGTTGCCACATCGACTTGAGAGCCATCGACCTTGACACGCTTGCCGTTGCTTTCCATTTCCAGTTGCTGCAGATAGCCTGGAAACAGGCGCAGATCCTGATGGTAAGGTGCAATCGAAATAGAATTGCTACCAACAAAATTACGATTCCAGATGCCGATCAAGGCCAGGATCACGGGCAGGTTTTTTTCCAGCGGAGTTTGCTGGAAGTGCTGATCCATCGCATAGGCACCCGCAAGGAATTCCTTGAAGTTATCCATGCCTATCGAGATGACCAGTGCCAAACCGATGGCCGACCAGACTGAATAGCGACCGCCTACCCAATCCCAGAACGGGAACATGTTTTCTGCCGCGATGCCGAATTGCGTCACCAAATCAAGCTGCGTGGATACCGCAACAAAATGTTTGGGTAGTTCTGCTTCGCTCGCATTGTGCAGGAACCATGCGCGTGCCGAACGTGCATTCGTCATCGTTTCCGACGTGCCGAAGGTTTTGGATGCGACGATAAAAAGAGTCGTTGCCGGGTCTATGCGCGGCAACAAGGCATCGAGGTCGTGCCCATCGACGTTCGATACGAAATGCATGACGAGTCGGGGATGGCCAAACGAACGCAAAGCCTGACAAGTCATTTTCGGCCCGAGGTAGGACCCGCCTATGCCGATGTTGACGATGTCGGTAATCTCGCGACCATCGTAGCCGCGCCATTCGCCAGAACGTACACGTTCGGAAAATACGCCCATGCGATCAAGCACTTCATGAATATCCGGAATGATGTTTAGACCATCGAGCAGCAATTGATCACTGCGCGGTTTGCGTAACGCAGTGTGCAAGACAGCGCGATGTTCGGTGCGATTGATTTCCTTGCCGGAAAACATGGCCTCGCGTTGTGTTTCTACTTGCGTTTCGCGTGCGAGATCGCACAGCAATTGGATTGTCTTTTCGTCGACGCTGTTTTTCGAATAATCAAGAAAGAGGCCGGCACCTTCAATCGATAATGTGGAGAAGCGGGCAGGGTCTTGCGAAAAAAGATCGCGGACCTGCCGGTTTTTTGTTTCAGCATGATGCTGTTGCAGTGCCTTGAAGGCAGCAGTGGCAATGAGCGTAGGTGTTGGGTTGGACGTGCGCATGGGCAATATATGCGATAGAAGTTGGATTTAACTATACATCAAATTATGGTAATTTCACTACAAATATATTCCGTACGAACAAGGTGTTAAATCAAATGCACCTCGTCGCTTATCTGGAGGGAGCCTGTTACGGATACGCTTAACTGCCGAAAGTTCAATCTGCTAGGATGATTCGGGCTGTTTGCAGGATAATGTCGAATAAGTGAATTTCCTGCGCAATTTCTTGTCGTATGTTTTCGTAGGAAAACCAAAAAAGATGATTGGTTGGCACGTTTTATTGTAGTAAAATTTCAAAACTGTTTTCAAGGATTTCATATGCCGCTCAATCCCGTCGTGTCTGCTGTCACCGAGCGGATCATAGAGCGCAGCCGCCCTTATCGCGCTGCTTACCTGAATCAACTGTCGGAATCCATACAGCAAGGCGTGCAGCGCAGCACCTTGTCCTGTACCAATCTTGCGCATGGTTTTGCGGCGTTTCCGGCCAATGACAAGCTGGTCTTGAAGCAGCAAAAGAATCCATCG
Organism: Herminiimonas aquatilis; assembly: GCF_042665175.1. Lineage (NCBI taxonomy): Bacteria > Pseudomonadati > Pseudomonadota > Betaproteobacteria > Burkholderiales > Oxalobacteraceae > Herminiimonas > Herminiimonas aquatilis. The sequence continues at coordinate 35,272 of NZ_JBHTCC010000004.1, read as the reverse complement.
GTGGCGATCATCTCCGCGTACAACGATATGTTGTCTGCGCATCAGCCCTACGAACGTTTCCCCGCCATCATCAAGGATGCGGTGCGCAAGATCGGTGGCGTCGCGCAATTCGGTGGCGGCGTGCCCGCGATGTGCGACGGCATTACGCAAGGCCAGCCAGGTATGGAGCTATCGCTGTTTTCGCGCGATACGATTGCGATGTCGACCGCGATCGCGCTGTCGCACAATATGTTTGATGCCGCGGTCTATCTCGGCATTTGCGACAAGATCGTGCCCGGATTGCTGATCGGCGCTTTGCATTTCGGCCATCTGCCTGCGGTGTTTATTTCTAGCGGCCCGATGACGACGGGCATGTCGAATTCGGAGAAATCCAGAATCCGCCAGCTGTATGCGCAAGGCAAGATCGATCGCGATGCCTTGCTGGAAGCAGAATCCAAGTCCTATCATGATGCCGGCACTTGTACTTTCTACGGCACTGCCAATAGCAATCAAATGTTGATGGAAGTCATGGGTCTGCATTTGCCGGGCTCCGCTTTTGTCACACCGAATACGCCCTTACGCGATGCATTGACGGTACGTGCGGCGCAACGCGCGGTAGAGATCAGTGCGCAAGGACAAACCTTTACGCCTGTCGGTCGTCTGGTCGATGAAAAAACCATCGTCAATGCGATCGTGGCTTTGCTGACCACAGGCGGTTCCACCAATCACACGATCCATCTGATTGCGATTGCAAAAGCAGCGGGCATCGTGATCGACTGGAATGATTTTGATCAGCTGTCTGCGGTCATTCCCTTGCTCACGCGCATCTATCCAAATGGCGAAGCTGACGTCAATCATTTTCATGCTGCTGGTGGTACCGGTTTTGTCATTCGGGAATTGCTGGATGCAGGTTTGCTGCACGACGATGTGACGACGGTATTGGGCAAAGGGTTGCGTGCCCATTGCACCGAGCCTTTCCTCGATGGCGAGCAAGTCGTCTGGAAACCGGCACCGGAAGCCAGTGCAGATGAAAGCGTATTGCGTCCGGCCGCAAGACCGTTTGCGCCGGATGGCGGTTTGCGTCTGTTGACCGGCAATCTCGGCCGTGCCGTCATCAAGATTTCAGCCGTCAAGCCGCAATATCATGTGGTCGAGGCACCAGCCATGGTCTTTACCTCGCAAGAGGAATTCATGCATGCCTATCAGGATGGCAATCTGAACCAGGATTTTGTTGCAGTCGTCCGTTTCCAAGGGCCGAAAGCCAACGGCATGCCTGAATTGCATGCACTCACCCCTGCGCTTGGCAGCTTGCAGGATGCCGGCTTCCACGTCGCGCTGGTGACCGACGGCCGCATGTCTGGAGCATCCGGCAAGGTGCCTGCAGCGATCCATGTGTCGCCGGAAGTTCTGGCCGGCGGCCCATTGGGACGCATACGCGACGGCGACATTATCCGACTGGATGCGGAAGCGGGCACCCTACAGGCTTTGGTCGACGAGGCGGAATGGCAGCAACGTCCGCACGCATCCACTGATCGTTCGTCGAATGTGGTCGGTATGGGGCGTGAATTATTTGCGATGTTCCGCTCTTCAGTCAGCGTGGCCGAAGATGGCGCAACGACTTTTGGCTTGCCGCGCCTGATAGTGCCGAGCGATACAGAGATCAATTTGCCGAAAGGCGACGCTGAACCGTTCAGTGATGAAGATACCCACGTTCAGCAATCCATTTAAGTCGAAAGGTGAGTCAGTCCATGAATCTGCTTGAAATTATGCGGTCCTCGCCGGTGATTCCGGTGATCGCGATTGACGACCTTGCGCACGCGGTGCCCTTGGCGCGGGCCTTGGTGGCCGGTGGTATTCGGGTACTGGAAGTCACCTTGCGCACCCAACACGGTCTCGCTGCCATTCGCCTCATTGCGGAGCAGGTGCCGGAAGCAATTCTGGGTGTGGGTACGTTGACACGTCATGAAGATTTTGCTGCCGCACGCGATGCAGGTGCGATCTTTGGCGTATCGCCAGGCTTGACGAAGGATTTGATCGAGGGCTCACGTTCCAGCGGTTTGCCGCTGTTGCCTGGCGTGATGACGCCATCTGAAGTGATGAGTGCGCGCGAAGCCGGCTTCCGTCAGGTGAAGTTATTTCCTGCGGTTCCTGCTGGCGGCGTCGGTATGTTGAATGCGATTGCGGGCCCGTTGCCGGATATGCTGTTTTGCCCGACAGGTGGGATTTCGCAGGAGACTGCGGCGCAATTTCTTGCCTGTAAAAACGTTGCTTGCGTGGGCGGGTCTTGGTTGACGCCTAAGGATGCTCTTGTCGCTGGTGATTGGGCGCGGATTACCGAGCTGGCTCGGGCTGCTGCGGCGCTTCGGTAGGCTTTCGTTTAATAATATTTCATTGCTCCGTAGTTGGGTTGCCGGGCCACCCCCGGCATCCCAAGCCTCTTCGAAGAAAAGACAGTCTCGGCAATAGCAACACATGCAGCAATCCGAGCAAAAAATCCCACCACCTATGTTCGCCCCCTCATAGACACCACCCAAAACTATGTGTAAGGTTTAAGCAAGCACATCACCATCCACACCCGCCCGCATTGTTGTTACCACAACAGGGATCCGTCCTATGCATGGAGCAGAGTTCATCCAAGACCTTGCAGTGATCATGCTGATCGCCGGTTTTGTCACAGTTGCGTTCAATTATTTCAAGCAGCCCGTGGTGCTGGGCTACATTCTTGCCGGCGTGATCATCGGGCCTCATACGCCGCCTTTCGAATTGATCCAGGATGATCGGACGATCAAGATCGTGTCTGAACTTGGGGTCGTCTTCCTGATGTTTTCCCTTGGTCTTGAATTCAATTTGAAAAAATTGAGTAGCGTCGGTGTCACCGCATTCATTGCGGCCACGGCAGAGATTGTGTTGATGACGTGGATAGGTTACAGGATCGGTTTGTATTTCGAATGGAATACGATGGATTCCCTGTTTCTGGGCGCGATGCTGGCAATTTCTTCGACGACGATTATCGTAAAAGCGCTCGATGAGCTGGGCTTGAAGAATGAGCGCTTTGCACACCTGATATTCGGCATTCTGATTGTCGAAGATATCATGGCGATCGGCATGATTGCCTTGTTGTCGGGCATAGCGATGAATGGATCGGTCGATGCCGGCGACGTATTCGTCACAGTCGGCAAGCTATCCCTTTTCATGATTGTTGCCTTGATACTTGGTTTGCTGATGGTGCCGCGCATCCTGGCGTTTGTCGCAAAATTCAAGAATACGGAAGTGTTCTTGATCACTGTACTTGGCTTGTGCTTCGGCTTTTGCTTGTTGGTGCTGCAGCTGGAGTACAGCATTGCCCTGGGGGCATTCATGATAGGCGCGATCATGGCGGAGGCGCGCCAATTGCATTTGATTGAACGCTTGATTGCACCTATCCGCGATATGTTCAGTGCCATGTTTTTTGTCGGTGTCGGCTTGCTATTCAATCCTGATGTTCTGGTTACTTATGCATTGCCGATCGCGGTTATTACGGCAGCGGTTGTCCTTGGAAAAATTTTTGCATGTGGAGTCGGCACCTTTGTCGCAGGCAACAACGGTAAAACTTCTTTAAGGGTAGGGATGGGGTTGTCACAGATAGGTGAATTTTCATTCATCATTGCGTCGCTCGGCTTGACCCTGCAAGTTACCAGCGAGTTCTTGTATCCGATCGTGGTAGCAGTATCTGCAGTGACTACTTTACTGACACCGTACCTGATCAAGCTGGCCGATCCATTGTCGCAGCAAGCCGCAACGGTGATGCCACCCTTTATCAGTCGCGCTGGGAATCGATATATCGTATGGCTGCAAAGTGCGCAGCTACAAGGCGATCGCGCATTGCTGGCTAAAATCATCATGAAAATTGTTATACAGGTCATCGCAAATTGCGCTTTGACCGCTGCAGTGTTCGTGGCAGCTATCTATCTGCTAGGCATTGTCGAGCAACTTATCGGAACCTCATTCGAGGATGAAAAAATTCATAAAACAGTTGTTTGGGGTGGGGCGCTGGCGTGTTCCCTGCCTTTTCTGATCGCGACTTACCGAAAACTGAAAGCCTTGAGCCTGCTGCTGGCAGAGATTATTACCGGCGAAACCAGTCACCTTCCTCACGGCTGGCGACGTGTCATTGCTGAAACGATCCCGCTGGTCTCGATTGCCGTCATTTTGCTATTGATTGGTATATTGAGTCGTAGCATCCTGCCACCATTTGAGATGCTGGCACTGTTACTGGCCGCTGCTGCCGTGCTGACCGCAGCGCTGTGGCGGCCCTTGGTAAGGTTTCATACACGTCTGCAAATCGCTCTGTTTGAAACGCTGGATGAAAAAGCCGAAGATGAGACCAAGTAAATGCTTGCGGAAGAATTGGTGGAAAAAGGCTGAACAGGCGTAAACACCTTCAAGCTTTGGGCGCCTACCCACAGAGCATCCGGTAAAATAGCGTTTCAGCAGGATTCCCAACCATCAATTTTTTGCATACGCCATGACCCAAGATGAAATGAAGCAAGCAGTTGCCCGTGCCGCAATCGACTATGTCGTTCCGGGTGAAATTATCGGCGTCGGTACTGGCTCCACTGCCAATTTCTTCATCGATGAACTGGGCAAGATCAAGGACCGTATCAAGGGTGCCGTGGCGTCGTCGGAGGCGACTGCCCAGCGCCTGCAATCGCATGGCATCAAGGTCTATGACTTGAATGATATCGATTCGATGTCGGTATATATCGATGGTGCGGATGAGATCACTGCGACAGGCGCGATGATCAAGGGTGGCGGCGCTGCTTTGACGCGCGAAAAGATTGTTGCCTCGGTAGCCAAGCAATTCGTCTGCATTGCCGACGGCTCAAAACTGGTCAAGCTGCTTGGCAATTTTCCGCTGCCGGTTGAGGTGATACCGATGGCGCAAGCAGTCGTCGCACGCAAGCTGGCGGCACTCGGTGGAGAGCCGCGCCTGCGCATCAAGGACGGCAAGCCTTTAGTGACAGATAACGGTTGCTACATCATCGACGTGCTGGGCTTGAAGATTGAGAATCCGGCCGAACTGGAAGCACAGATTAACGATATCGTCGGCGTCGTCACAGTCGGCCTGTTCGCGCGACGTGGCGCAGACATTGCGTTGCTAGGCACCGCGGATGGCGTGCAACGCCTGACGTTTTAACTGTAACGGCTCAGTCAACATTCGTTGCCTCAGTTGAGGTTGAATCTGTAGCGAATAATCAAAAACGGTCAAATCAGCAGTATTGCCGGATTCCTTCATACAGCAGTTTGATGAATGCATGATTGGAAACCGGCTTGCTCATCAAATATCCCTGACCTTCATTGCAGCCGTTTTGCAGCAGGAACTGAAAGTGTTCTTCGGTTTCTATGCCTTCGGCCAGCACGGTCAGGTTCAAATTATGGCCGAGCGAAATAATCGCCTTGATGATGGCTGCGCTATCCGGGTTGGTGGCGATGTCGCGGACAAAAGACTGATCGATTTTCAGGGTGTCGACCGGGAAGCGTTTCAGGTAACTTAAACTTGAATAACCGGTACCGAAATCGTCGAGGGAAATTTTCACACCTATTGCCCGCAAACGTGTCAGCAGTGCGAAAGATTTTTCGACATCGGTCGCCATCACACTTTCAGTAATTTCCAGCTCCAGATATTTCGCTTCCATGCCGGTTTCGGCCAGTACGCGCTCGACCAGTTCGACAATATCGCCACGCGCGAGTTGACGTGGTGACAGATTGACCGATACCGGAATAGGCGGGTGACCTGCCAATTGCCATGTACGATTTTGCCGGCAGGCGGTACGCAATACCCATTCACCGATTTGTATGATGAGTCCGGTTTCCTCTGCCAGCGGAATGAAATTGGCGGGGGAGACGGTGCCTTCTGCGCTATTCCAGCGTATCAGTGCTTCCGATCCTATGATCTTGCCGCTGCCGAGATCGACCTTCGGTTGATAATGCAAAACAAACTCATTATTCGGAATCGCCTGACGCAGACGATTGAGCAGCGCCAGTCGGTCGGTCACGGTGTCATTCATTTCGGCAGCAAAATACTGGAAGTTATTGCGCCCCAGTTCCTTCGCCTTGTACATCGCCGAATCGGCATTCTTTAATAGGGTTTCAACGTCGCGACCATCATCCGGGCACAGGGTGACGCCTATGCTGCAGGTAATGCGAAATTCCAGATCGTTCGCCGTCCATGGTTGCGAGACTTCATGGAGAACGCGCTGCATGGTTTGCGTGATCGATTCTTCATCAGGCTGGCTGGTGAGCAGCAGTACAAACTCATCGCCACCTTGGCGCGCGACGGTATCGCTTTCCCGCAGGCAGGAGGTAAGGCGTTGCGCGGTAATTTTCAATAACTCGTCGCCAACCTGATGGCCGAGACTGTCGTTGATGAATTTGAATTGATCCAGATCGAGGAAGGCGATCGCAGTGATATTGCTGTAACGCTCGGAGTGCAGCACCGCTTGCTGCATGCGATCGTAGAGCAGCGTGCGATTCGGCAAGCCGGTCAGCGCATCGTGCGTCGCCTGGAACTGGATTTCGGCTTCATGCAGTTTTCGCTCGGTGATGGCTTCTACCGTGCCTTCGTAAAAAAGCAGGGTGCCAGTGCTGTTGAAGACAGCACGCGCATTTTCCGAGATCCAGATGACTTCGCCATTGCGCCGGTAGATGCGCGATTCAAAACTGGTGACCACGCCATTTTTCATCATCAACTGCATGAATTCGATACGCCGCTTGGGATCAACATAGACCTGGTGTTCAATGTCTTTCAAGGTTGAAATCAGGTCTTGTGGCGAGTTGTAGCCATACATGCGGGCGAGTGCTGGATTGACGGCGAGATACCCGTTATCCGGCGTCGATTGATAAATCCCCTCGACGGCATTTTCAAAAATACTGCGGTAACGACGTTCTGCTTCACGCAATGCTTCGTCGGCAAGCCGGCGTTCTGTAATGTCCTGGATAAAACCTTCGAGTACATCCCAATCTTTGTTGTCGTGCGAAATATTGGTGCCGCGCTCCCATACCCAGCGGACTTCGCCGTCTGCACGCACGATGCGATATTCGATATCAAAGCGGCGATTGTTCTTTACCGCGGCGAGCACGGCATTGCGCACAATATCCCTGTCTTCAGGGTGCGTAATGTCTTCGTAGGAAACCCGGCTGTTGAATAAAATATCTTCTTCCGAATAACCGGTCAGCGCTGAACAGCCTTCGCTGACGAATTCCATTGTCCAGTGGGCATCCAGCCGACAGCGATAAACCATGCCTTCCAGATTGGATAGCAACGTGCCGAGCAACCGCGCTTGCAGCGTCGGGTCAGCAGGATGAGATGGCATCGAAAGCAGCATATTCAGATTGGAAAGATTGATTCACGAACAGTATTTAATAAATAGATAATTTCTGATGCGACGGATGTCATGACAATTCAATAATGTGTTTGTATGACAGGAATAATTACTTCCCATGTAGCAATAAAGATGCCACCACAATCAATAATATTGCGCACTAAATCGGTGCAATTGGATGTGAGGCAAGAATGACAACAGCGATTTTCGTGGCGCGTAAAGAGCCTAATGACGCTCATCGAGACATCAAGTCGCCTCTGAAGTTGTCAATGCTCTGTGCAAGTGGCTGTGCGTATGACTTTCATCAAGCCTTCGTAGGCGAAGGCGACACACAAGATTGATTTAATTGCAGATGTAATCGTACTGCTGAATCGTGCTGTTGAGCCGGGTTGCTGAAGCTAGAACAGGCAAGCTTGACCGTCCTGTCATTAAAAGAGTTCCTGATTAACGCGGCTTGTCGGCGATCTCGCGCGCCATACGGTCTTGCCTGTCGTAGAAATCCAGCGTGCCAATGTCACCGCTATTGCGTTGTCTCGATGGCACTAAATGTTCGACGTCGCGCATCAGCTCGTCGTCGATTTCCATATCCTCTTCACTCCCCCAACTGCTATTCATAGATCCTCCGAAAGGCGATATTTTACGATGTTTTTCCGAAATGTTGGATGCGCGCTCCGAAGACCTGCTTCGGAGCGCGCATCCCGTTGCAACTTCAACCGAGAGAATCCGGGACTTCGCCACTACCTGGCAATTTTGCTGCGAGTACTTCGAATTTTTCGATGGCGAGCGGATGGGCCAGCAGGCTGCTCGCCACTGTTCCCAATGCTTTGGCGATTTCCCCTTCGAGGTGGGCGTGGCGTCCATTTTCATCGGGGAAGGCATCGAAGATGCCAAACGTTTTGGCGTCCAGTTTGACGGCAAACCATGCAGTGGTGCCGGGTTCGCCGAGGGCGTAAGCCAATTGCGCACGCAAAAACTCCTCCAGCTCCTTTTCCTTGCCCGGTTTTGCTTCCAGACGGACCTGCAATCCGACGTTAACCATATTGCCTCCTGTTGATGACGATTGAGTTGTATGTGACGAATCAGCTCTTCGCGTATGGGGAGCCGTTTTTATTGTATTCCTCATCTGTGCTTCCCGGGGCAACACCTACCGGCCAGCCTGCTTGCCGCTATCGCGTACTGTTGTAAGCTGTCAGGCTTTTGCACCAGATGCCGGAGGAATTCTTCCTGCAGTGGAGAAAATAAACACACCCTGCGGTCTATGACTTATCATCGTGGCCCGTTTCATTTACAGAGGTTTTTCATGGCAAACGCGTGCGGCGTCGATTTTGGGACGTCGAATTCGACAGTAGGCTGGAGTCGTCCCGGTACTTCAGCACTGTTGCAACTGGAAGATGGCAAAACAACATTGCCGTCCGTCGTCTTCTTCAATGCAGATGAAGAGCAGGTGTATTACGGGCGCGCAGCGCTGGCCAATTATCTGCAAGGCTATGAAGGCCGCCTGATGCGTTCGTTGAAGAGCTTGCTCGGCACCAGCCTGATCGATGATCAGACCGAGGTGATGGGCAAGGCCTTGCCGTTCCGCAGCCTGCTCACCCAATTCATAGGGGAGTTGAAGCACAGGGCGGAAACTGCTGCCGGGCGCGAGTTCACCAGCGTCGTGATGGGGCGCCCCGTGTATTTCGTCGACGGCAATGAAGAGGCCGATATCCTGGCCGAAGATACCTTGTATGAAATCGCAGAAGCGGTCGGTTTCAAGGATATCGATTTTCAATATGAACCGATTGCCGCGGCCTTCGATTACGAGTCGCAGATCGATCGCGAAGAATTGGTGCTGATCGCCGATATTGGCGGCGGTACCTCTGACTTTTCCATCGTGCGCCTGTCACCGGAGCGCGCAAAAAAGGTTGATAGGCGCGACGATATTCTGGCGACTGGCGGTGTGCATATCGGTGGTACCGATTTCGACAAGTATTTAAGCCTGACCAGCATCATGCCTTTGCTCGGGCTCGGCAGCCGCCTGAATAATAATAATGAAGTGCCGTCCAGCTACTATTTCAATCTGGCAACCTGGCACACGATTAATTTGGCATATACGCAAAAGACCTGGTTGCAAATCAAGGATATCTATCGCGATGCCCGCGAAAAGGACAAGCTCGACAGCTTGCTGGACTTGATTGAAAATCGCTCTGGCCACTGGTTGGCATTGAAGGCGGAAGAGGGCAAGATCGCTTTGTCGGCAGAGCTGCAAACGCAACTGGTACTGGAGCGGCTGTCGCCGGCCCACACGCTGACCTTGCGTCGCGATGAATTCGACGAAGCAATCTACAAGATGGTGACCACAGTCGAAGATACCGTTGCCAATTTGTTGCGTGACGCAGACATCGATGCGGATGAGATCGATACCGTGGTATTTACCGGCGGTTCCAGCGGGGTGCAATTATTGCGTGAAAAGATAGGCTCGCTGTTGCCGAATGCGCGTCGTGTGGAAGGCGATCTGTTTGGCAGTATTGGCGCCGGACTGGCGCTGGATGCAGTCAGAAAATTCGGCTGAGTTCTTCAACCAATAAGCAAAAGTGAAGCAAGAATAAAGTAAAAGCGAAGCAAGAAATAAATTAGTCATGCCAACAGCGAACACTGCTTGGCATGACGCATTTTTAAATGGTATAAACAATTTGCGCATTTATGCGCAATTTTTTTGTTGCTGAGCATTTTCCGCATTCTATGCAGCGTGCAATAGCGTAATTTGTCCTCATGTTCGATTTGTCATGACGACGTAATAATGCGGGCTTATCGTCACGCACTTTTCACGCGTAGCGACGATCCGCGATGGTGTCTTATGCGCATTCCCAAGCGCAGATATCAGCAAGCGACATATGATGCAAACAAGAGTGACAGGTAGGTGATTGAGGAGATGGAATGTTTGCTGCAGTAGATCTGGGTTCCAATAGTTTCAGGTTGCACATAGGGCGACATGATGGCGAGAGCATTCGCATCATCAAAAGCGCGCGCGATCCTGTGCGATTGGGCGCGGGCTTGGACAGCAAGGGAAATTTGACCGCTGCAGCGATGCAGGGCGCGCTCGAATCCCTGTCACGCTTCAATTCCATTTTAAGCACCTATCCATTGAATGCGGTGCGCGTGGTGGCAACCAACACTATGCGCATTGCAAAGAACTCCGCCACTTTTTTACCGGCAGCGGAAGCCGCCATCGGCTATCCGATCGAGATTATTTCCGGTGAGGAAGAAGGACGCCTGATTTATATGGGTGTGGCCAGCAGCTTGCCGTCTTTAAGCGAACGTCGGCTGGTCCTGGATATTGGTGGCGGTTCGACCGAGCTGATTCTGGGTAAAGGCCCGGAAATCGAACAGGTTGAGTCATTCAGCATAGGGACAGTGCCACAAACCCTGGCTTTTTTTCAGGACGGACACATCAACGCCGCGACCTTCGACGCCGCGATTCTGTCGGCACGCTCGCGTTTCGAGGATGCAGCACCGGTGTATCGATCTGAGCGTTGGGCCGCTGCCTACGGTTCCTCGGGAACGATACGTGCAATTGCAGATGCCATCAGCAAGAACGGACTGGGCGATGGCAGCTTGTCCTTGAAGAGCCTGGACGCGCTCAAGCGTCGTTTGATTCAATTCGGCCACGCCGGCAAGATCGATTTGATCGGCATGAAAGCCGACCGGGCTACCAGTATCACCGGCGGCCTGGCCATTCTGATTGCGGTCATGCAGGAGCTAGGCATCAAGGTCATGAAGCCGATTGAAGCCGGTCTGCGCATGGGCGTGTTGTGGGATCTGCAACTGCGAGCTACCAAGCGCGACAGGCGCGAGCAATCGGTGCGCGATTTCATGCAACGCTTTCACGCAGACGAAAAACGCGCCGATTTTACGGCGCACACAGCCGGTGCATTATTCGGTTTGTTGAAGCCCGCAAACGACACATATGTAAAGTTGCTGAACTGGGCTGGCTTGCTGCACGAAATAGGTTTGTCGGTATCCCACAGCGGCTATCACAAGCATGCTGCCTACATGATCGAGAATGCAGATTTGTCCGGCTTTACGACACGCGAACAACGCTTGATGAGTTATCTGGCGCTGGCGCACAAAGGTAATTTGCGTAAAGTCGGCGATGCGCTCAGTGATCTTGATTTTGCGAAGGCGATTCTGGCTTTGCGACTGGCGGTGATGTTCATGCATTCGCGCATTGATCTCGATTTGAACGATGTGCGCTTGAAAATGAAGGGCAAAATCGAACTCGAGTTGCGCAAGGAATGGGTACATGACCATCCCACTGTTGCTTACTGGATTGAAAAGGAAAAAGAATGCTGGAGTGACGTCGGCGTCGATTTTTCCATCAAGCTCAATGGCTGACACTAAAAATCCATAGCGCAAGAGTGCGGCCTTGTCGTCGAGAAAGTCACGCGTGGTGGAGCACGCCGCGCATTTCGTGAACCTTTTGCTCACTTGTCCTTCTGATAGACGTATTTGGTGCACATTGCGGATGTGCATCGGAAAATTCGCGTTCGGGTAGTCGGCCTGACGCATACTGGAGAGGCTCTTGTTTAACAGCATTGTCGATATCGTGTCGCAGAGCGGCTATCTGGGAATTTTTCTGCTGATGCTTGCAGAAAACGTGTTCCCACCCATTCCATCTGAATTAATCATGCCGCTCGCCGGCTTTGTTTCCGCGCGTGGCGATTTGAACTTGTTGCTGGTGATCCTGGCCGGTACCGCAGGTTCTGTGGTGGGCGCCTTGCCCTGGTATTACGCCGGTGCGATATTTCGCAAAGACAGGCTCAAGCGTATCGCCGCCAAGCATGGCCGCTGGCTCACATTGTCACCACGCGATATTGATGTGGCTTCGTACTGGTTTGCGCGCTATGGCGCGGCGGCGGTATTCCTCGGGCGCTTGATTCCTGCCGTGCGGACCTTGATTTCAGTGCCGGCCGGCGTAGTGCGCATGCCCATGCTGCCGTTTCTCGTCTACTCGACTATCGGTTCGCTGATCTGGACGGCCTTGCTGGCGGTGACAGGTTACGTACTGCAATCGCAGTACGAGCAGGTGGAGCAATACGTGGAACCTGTATCGAAGGCGGTCGTGTTTCTGGTGATCGCTATTTACGTTTATCGTTTTGTTCGCTTCAAGCCGCAGCCGTCGTAGTTGCTCGCGGTCCTTAAAAGATTAAGCCATTCTTCTTGAATAGCGCGATATCAACATAGCCTGAGAGGTGATTACTCTTGGCTGAAGAGTTCACCGACAGGCCGCCCAGTTCGATATTCGTGTCCTGCGTCATCAAGTCTTGCAAGGCGGCCCGTGTCGAACGCTTGGAGCGTTGTATGGCTTTGGTCAGGGTCTTGGCAACGACAAAGCCTTCCAGCGTTAATGACGATGGCGGCTCGTCACGATACTTCTTCATCATCGTCAAATGTTCGAGCTGTATCGCCGTCTTACCGGCATTCGGATTCGACACGACTTGCGAGAATACGGTCCATTCAACGGCGCGCGCGCCGGCTACTTCCCGCAGGGTTTCCAGATTGATCAGTGAGGTGCCTGCGACATAGGTTTGCGATGCGAACTTGCGGAATTCCTTGAGGAACAGCGCCGTGCCGATGGTGTCGGCAATCACGATGACGAAGCCGGGTTTGGTGGATGCGAGGCGACTGGCTTCTTGTGCATTTTGTTTTTCATTGCTGCCCAGACGTACGGTACCGGTCAGGTTCAAGCCGCGTCCCCGCAATTCAGTCGACAGGCTGCGGAAGGCTTCGCGGGTCGCAGGGCCATCCTGATAAACGATGCCGACGTCCTTGATGCCGAGGGGGGCGAAATGCGAAAGAATGTGCTGTACTTCCTGCACGTAACCCGGGCGCCAGAACAATATCCGGTTGTTATACAACTCCACGGCATCGACCAGTGGCGCAAACAAGACCAGATTGCTGCGTTTGAATACCGGTGCGTTCAGTACCGCCTGCGTCACGTCATCGCCCACGCCGCCGAGCAGGAAGTCCACTTGATCGCGTTCAATCAATTCGGTCACGGCCCTGACCGCCACCGTCGGTGTCGCCTGATCATCACGCACGACATATCTCACTTTTTTCCCGGCTATGCCACCGCTAGCATTCAGTGCATCGAAATAGGTTTTGATGCCTGCCACATAGTCACGGCCGATGGCAGCGTTGGGGCTGGAGAGATCAATGGCCTGGCCGATCACGATCATGCCAGTGTCTTCCGCAGAGAATGCGGCAGACGGCATGGTGAACGTTGCCGTGGCAATGGAAATTGAACAGAGAAATCGTAGGAACATGAATGAAAGTCGCGGTTGTCGAATCAGACAACAATTTTGCGCGGTAATTATGACCGCACCATGAATTCAGCTGGCAACTGAGGATGCGATGCAACAAAGACCTGGTACGGATATGCAAAGCCGGTATTTGCTTATACGCTCGCACAGCGAGTGCTGGCACTGTTCTACTTGCATTAATGTAATAAACTATATATATTATTTATACGATTAAATTAAGGAGCGCATCTTGTCCACAGAAAACGTAGTAAATAACGCAGTAAACGACTCAGCCAAACCGGCCGTAACGCCTGCTACAACTGCGGCACCAGCCAAAAAAGCGGTAGCCAAGAAAGCGGCCAAGCCTGCGGTGAAGGCAGCAGCGAAGAAAGCTGCTGTACCTGCAAAAAAAGCCGTGTCGAAAACTGCTGCAACGAAAGTAGCTAAACCAGCCGCCAAGCCAGCCGCCAAGCCGACTGCGAAAAAGGCAGCAACGAAAGTGGCTGTGAAGGCTGCGAAAAAGGTCGTAACGAAGGCCGCGCCTAAGAAGGCCGTTGCCAAGAAGGTTGCCGCCACCAAGCCTTTGGCCAAGAAGCCAACAGTAAAACCAGTTACCAGACAGGTAACGAAGCCGGCAGCGAAACCATCTTCTAAAGTCAAGGCAGTCAAGCCATCGGGAAAAGCATCGCAGCCAGTTGCATTGCCAAAAGAAAAAATCAAGAAATCCAAGCTCATCAGAGACAGCTTCACGATGCCTGAGATCGAATATCAGGTCTTGAGCGACGTCAAGAAAGCCTTTTTGAAATCGGGTGTGTCGGTCAAGAAAAGCGAGCTCTTGCGCGCAGGTGTGGCATTGATCAAGACCATGGAACTCGGCAAATTGAATGCCGTGATTTCTGCGCTGGCACCGATCAAGGCCGGTCGTCCAAAGAACGAGAAGTAAGTCGTTGCACTAGTAGCGCAACACATATCTGGTAACGATATGGCTGAAGCGAGATCAAGCCGATGCAGATGCATCGGCTTTTTTTATGGCCGCTTCAATCCTTCAAATTGATAGTGTTGCAGTGTCATCAAAATGACATGCTCCTGTCATTTTGCTGAAGTAATCAGCAGTTACGCTTTGCTCGTCATAATACAAAGGACGACACATGCGATTACTGAATGCTTCTGCCGATACCACCTCCGCTTCCCCAAGACTGACCTTGAGTATGGCCAGCACGCCGGAAGAAGTGCGGGAAGTACAGCGTTTGCGTTACAAGGTATTTATCGAGGGAATGGGCTTGACCGCATTGGCCAATCCGGAACGTCTCGATAAAGATGAATACGATGCGTATTGCAATCACTTGATCGTACGCGATTCGACTACGTTGAAAGTGGTCGGTACCTATCGCGTCCTGAGCCCGCAAGCCGCGCGCAAGATAGGCGGCTTCTACTCCGAGCAGGAGTTCGATCTGAGCCGGCTAGACAATTTGCGCGGCCGTATCGCCGAAGCAGGTCGCGCCTGCATCCATCCAAAATACCGCAGCGGCGCTGTCATCATGATGCTGTGGGCAGGGATCGCAGCGTTCATGCAAAAGGAAAAATGCGAATACCTGATCGGTTGCGCCAGCATCAGCCTGGCGGATGGTGGGCACAATGCCGCAGCGCTGTATCACGCGATTGCGGAAACTAATCTGGCACCTGCTGAGTATCGCGTCAAACCGCACTTGCCGTTCCCGATCGCAGAACGTGAAGCTGGCCACAAGCCGGACATGCCGGCATTGATCAAAGGTTATCTGCGCAGTGGTGCGTGGATATGCGGCGAACCGGCGTGGGATCCTGATTTCCACAGCGCCGATCTGTTCATGATGTTGCCGCTGGCCAAACTCGATAGCCGTTATGCGCGGCACTATCTCAGGGATGGTGCAAAAGACGAGTCGAAAGAGGATGCGCCAGCATGAAACCACGCGACCAGTTCCTGACGAAAGAGTTTCTTGGCGCGGACGCTGGCAATGCACATGAAACTACGCGTGAAAAAACGCGTGATCCGCATAAATTCCGCACGATCTGGATTTCAGACGTCCACCTGGGAACGACGGGTTGCCAGGCACAACGACTGCTGGAATTTTTGCGCAAAACCGAATCGGATACCTTGTATCTGGTCGGTGACATCATCGATGGCTGGCAGCTCAAGCGTCGCTGGTACTGGGATCAGTCGCATAACAACGTCGTGCAAACGGTGTTGAAAAAAGCCAAAAAGGGCACTGAAGTCATTTTTGTTCCCGGTAATCACGACGAAGCGGTGCGCCAATTCATCGATCTGGATTTTGGCGGCATCCGGGTACGCGATGAGCTAATCCATACCACGGCACAAGGCAAACGCATGCTGGTGCTGCATGGTGATCGCTTCGATGGCGTGATTTCTTGCGCCAAATGGCTGGCTTACGTTGGCGACAATCTGTACACGGTTATCCTCAAATGGAATCAGTGGCTCAACAGCTGGCGCGCCCGTGCCGGTCTGCCGTACTGGTCGCTGTCGCAATACCTGAAGTTGAAGGTGAAGAATGCAGTCAGCTACATCTCTTCGTTTGAAAATGCACTGGCGGCGGAAGCCAAGCGGCGTGGTCTCGATGGCGTGATTTGCGGCCATATTCACAAGCCGGAAATTCGCGAAATCGATGGCATTACGTACTGCAACGATGGTGACTGGGTCGAGAGTCTGTCTGCACTGGTCGAGGATTATGCCGGCGAATTGCGTCTGGTCACATGGCAGGAAATTGTGATGCCGCATCAACATGCCAAACACCAAAAGGAAGAAGAGCTATGCGTATCGCCATCATAACGGATGCCTGGGCACCGCAAGTCAACGGTGTCGTCAATACATTGAAAGCCACGCGCAAGCAATTGCGGGCCAACGGTCACGCGGTATTGATGGTGACGCCGGAGAACATGAAGACTTATTCATGCCCCAGCTATCCAGAGATACGGCTGGCCTACAAGCCTTACGGCAAGGTCGCGGCGGCGCTGGATGATTTCGATGCGGATTGCATCCACATTGCTACCGAAGGTCCCATGGGCCTGGCTGCGCGCCGTTACTGCATCAACCGCGGGCTGGACTTCACGACCGCATATCACACGCGTTTTCCCGAATATCTGCGCGCGAGATATCATTTGCCGCTGGCACTGACCTATCGCTGGCTCAAGTGGTTTCACAAACCATCCAGAGCAGTGATGGTGCCGACACCACGGATGCAGGACGCGCTGGAACAAAGCGGCTTCAAGAACGTGGTGCAGTGGAGCCGTGGCGTAGATACCAATTATTTCAAGCCAGGGCCGCGTGAAGAAGCGACCTTGAAGCGTCCGCTGTATTTGTATGTTGGTCGCGTCGCCGTCGAAAAGAATATTGAAGCCTTCCTGCAGATGGACTTGCCGGGCGCTAAATGGGTCATCGGCGATGGCCCCATGCGTGAGGAACTGGAGAAAAAATATCCGGACGTTCGTTTTCTCGGTGCCAAGCCGCATGAAGCCTTGCCGGCTTACTACAACTGCGCCGATGTGTTCGTTTTCCCCAGCCGTACCGATACCTTCGGCCTGGTATTGATAGAGGCGATGGCCTGCGGTGTGCCGGTGGCTGCTTATCCGGTCGAAGGCCCGATCGACGTCGTGGCACATGGCAAATCGGGGGTGCTGGATACGGACTTGATGCGCGCCTGTTTTGAGGCATTAAACCTCAAACGTTCGACTGTCAGGGAGCATGCCTTGTGCTATTCCTGGAGCGCGGCGACGCAACAATTCCTGACGCATCTGCATCCTGTACGCAAGGCGCAATCTATACCGGTAGTGCGTTCATCGCTGGCCTAGGCCAGGCTTAAATATAAAAAAGCCGGCGATTTAACTTGCCGGCTTTTTTATGTATGAAGATTTGAATTGATTACTTTGCCAGTAGATCAGGTGCCATTACAGCGCGCAGATAGTTGCCGGATGTTTCGCCTTTTTCACGTTGTACTATCCAAACGACGTTGCCCTTGCGTATGGTCCAGTCCTGCGAGGCACCGCTAATTAGAGTTGACGCAACTTGACCCAGCGTAGGTTGGTGGCCGACGATCAGCACAGGTTCACGGCTATCCGGCCAATGTGCGGCGGCGAGGATTTTTTCTGCGGTGGAATCGGGTGCCAGATCGTCGACGATCTTGAACTTGCGACCCAGCGCTTCCGCAGTCTGTACCGCGCGCACGGCCGGGCTGACCAGGATTTTGCAGCTGTTGGGCAGATTATGATCCAGCCACTCAGCCATTTTCCATGCTTGCTTGTGGCCTTTTGCCGTCAATGCGCGGCCCTCGTCAGGCTCTCCCATTTCTGCTTCTGCATGTCGCCACAAGATCAATTCCATGTTTTTACTCCAATTCTAATTTGGCAGGGCCAATAGCGAGTGAGGAGGCCGACGCAGTGTCATCAATGAAACGGGATAGGAATCACTCCACAGGGGTGCCTAGAACTTGCATCAAATGTTGTTGAGCGCTGAACGCGCTGGATTTGCCGCGTGGCTTGCGTTTTTGGTAGACGCCGTTTGAATCCAGCTCCCACGAATTCGTATTGTCCTTGAGGTAAGGATCCAGTCCTTCCGCAATCACACGTTTTTTCAAGATCGGGTCCAGAATCGGGAACGCGACTTCAATACGTCGGAACAGATTGCGGTTCATCCAGTCTGCGCTGGACAGATAAACGTCATGCTTGAGGTCATTGCGGAAGTAATAGATACGACTGTGTTCGAGGAAGCGGCCGACGATGGAGCGTACCCGTATATTTTCCGACAGGCCCGCTACGCCCGGTCGCAAGGCACAGGCACCGCGTACGATCAGATCGATTTTCACGCCATCGGCGGATGCTGCATACAGCGCACGAATCACCGACTCATCCAGCAAGGCATTCATCTTGGCGATGATGCGGCCAGGTCTGCCGGCCTTGGCAATTTTTGCTTCGTTACGGATCGCCTTGATGAATTCCTTTTGCAAGGCAAATGGCGCGAGCCACAGATGATGCAACGTTTTCGGCTTGGTCAGGCTGGTCAAATGGATGAAGACTTCATTGACCTCGGTAGCGATTACCGGGTTGGCCGTCAGCACACCGAAGTCGGTATAAAACTTGGTGGTGCTTGGATGGTAATTGCCGGTGCCCAGATGTGCGTAATAGCGCAGTGCGCCTTCTTCGCGGCGTATCACCAGCGCCAGCTTGGCATGAGTTTTTAATCCGACCACGCCGTACACGACTTGGGCGCCTGCACGCTCCAGCCTGTCGGCCCAGTTGATATTCGCTTCTTCATCGAAGCGCGCCATCAATTCGACGACGACGGTGACTTCCTTGCCGCGTTGTGCCGCAATGATCAGCGACTCCATCAGGTCCGAGTTCATGCCGGTACGGTAAATCGTCTGCTTGATCGCAACGACATCAGGATCATGCGCCGCACTGCGGATGAAATCGAGGACCGGCTGAAATGACTGGAACGGATGATGCAGCAGCACATCGTGCTTGCCTATGACGCCGAACAAGTCTGCATTTGACAGCTTGGACGGATACATGGGCGAGTAGGGCGGGAAGCGCAACTCAGGCTTGGTGACATGGTCGATCAACTCGGACAGGCGCACCATATTGACCGGACCATCGACCGCGTATAGACGGTTTTTGTCGATGGAGAATTGCTCCAGCAAGAACTGTGAAAGATGCGGCGGGCAATTCTTGGCGACCTCCAAGCGTACGGCGACGCCGAAATTACGGCTTTGTAGTTCGCCTTGCAGCGCCTGACGCAGATTCTTCACCTCTTCTTCATCTACCCACAAGTCACTATTGCGGGTCACGCGGAATTGCGAATAGGCCAGTACTTCGCGCCCCGTGAACAGGTCATTGATATGGGCGTGAATGACAGAAGACAGCAGGCAGAAGGAAATGCCGTTTTTCGATAATTCTGGCGGCAACTGTATGACGCGCGGCAAAACGCGCGGCGCCTTCAGGATCGCGATCGCAGTACCGCGACCGAAGGCATCCTTGCCAGACAGTTCAACGATGAAGTTCAAGCTCTTGTTGACGACTTGCGGGAAGGGATGTGCAGGATCGAGGCCGATAGGTGTCAGCAGCGGCCGCACTTCGCGGTCGAAATAGGATTTGACCCAGGCCCGCTGCGCCTCGTTACGGTCCTGATCGCGTAATAAATGGATCCCTTGCCTGGCCAGTTGTGGCAGTACATCTTCATTCAATACCCGATACTGGCGTTCGACGATTTGATGACATTCGGCACCAGCGATAGCCAGCGCGGCAGAAAGGGCCGGCGCCTCGACGAATTCGCCATCGACATGATTATTTGCCAATAGACTGGCAATCCTGACCTCAAACAATTCATCCAGATTGTTACTCACAATACACAAGTACTTCAGGCGTTCCAGCAAAGGGACGGCTGGATTTTCTGCTTGCGCCAGGACGCGACGGTTAAATGCCAGCTGCGATAACTCCCGATTCAAATATATTGCACTTTTAGGCAGGATGGGAGCAGAGACGGCTTCTACAGCAGCTTTCTTGAGCATTTTCTTGACTTTGGCCATTGGTAATTCCGCAGAGTGTAGAGGCCCATTATGACAACTTAATGACAGTCTTTTTTGCGTATGATCAAGTTTATGACATCATTTTTGGCAAGTCATAAAGCTGTCATAATTGTTCGCTACAGTCCGCATTGTCTTATTTAGATAACCCCTAAGGAGCAGATATGCGATTGAATCAATTTGTGAAAACCGCCGTAGTTGCTGCAGGTGCAGCAATGGCTTTCTCGTCTGCAGTGGCTGCCGATATTACCGGTGCCGGTGCAAC
Organism: Herminiimonas aquatilis; assembly: GCF_042665175.1. Taxonomy (NCBI): domain Bacteria; kingdom Pseudomonadati; phylum Pseudomonadota; class Betaproteobacteria; order Burkholderiales; family Oxalobacteraceae; genus Herminiimonas; species Herminiimonas aquatilis. Next base: position 14,820 of record NZ_JBHTCC010000004.1, on the reverse strand, counting down.
CTTCCCATACCCAATGTATGCCAAATGGGCTGAGGCATATAAAGCAGCAACCGGCATTGGTTTGAACTATCAATCCATCGGCTCCGGCGGCGGCATCAAGCAAATCAAGGCAAAAACCGTCGATTTCGGCGCATCTGACATGCCTTTGAAGGCAGCAGAGCTGGAATCAGAAGGCTTGATCCAGTTCCCAGCCATCATGGGTGGTGTAGTGCCTATCGTGAATCTGGAAGGTGTGACGCCAGGTCAAATGAAAATGACGCCTGATGTGCTGGCTGCCATCTATCTCGGCAAAGTAACCAAATGGAACGACGGTCAAATCACCGCCTTGAATCCAGGTGTGAAATTGCCTGACCAAGACATTACCGTTGTTCACCGTTCGGACGGATCTGGTACCACGTTCCTGTGGACCGATTTCCTGTCGAAAACCAATGCTGAATTCAAGTCTGTTGTTGGTGCAGGTACGGCAGTAAAATGGCCGGCTGGCGTGGGCGGCAAGGGTAACGAAGGCGTTGCAGCTAACGTACAACGTATCAAGGGTTCGATCGGCTATGTTGAGTACGCTTACGCGCACAAGAACAAAATGTCGCACACCCAAGTGAAAAACCGTGACGGTCAATTCGTGCAACCAGACGATGAAACCTTCAAGGCAGCAGCTGCAGGCGCAGATTGGGCGAAAACACCAGGCATGGAAGTTGTGTTGACCAACCAGCCAGGCAAAGCCAGCTGGCCTATCACTGGTGCATCGTTCATCTTGATGCACAAATCGCAAGCATCGGCTGAGCGCGCTAAAGAAGTATTGAAATTCTTTGAGTGGTCTTACAAAAACGGTGGCGCAATGGCTACCGAGCTGGACTATGTTGCTATGCCACCTCCTGTTGTCAAGCTGGTGCAGGACGCTTGGAAAGCAAATCTGAAAGATGCTTCTGGCAAGGCTGTTTGGTAAGAACTGATACACACGCTGTCTAATGTTACACAGAGCTGCAGCCAAATGGCTGCAGCTCTACTTAACTACCAAATATTATGAGCGCAACTCCTAACGCACTTTCTGCCCACGCCATGAGTCCTGACAAAGAAAATAGTGAAGGCGGCATATTCAGCAAAGCGCTGATGGCCACGATGCGCAAGCAGCGGCTTCAAGATTTCCTTTTTCATAAAATAACGTTCATCTTTGCGTTAAGCGTGTTATTCGTCCTGCTCGGTATCATCGCCTCCCTGATGATCGGTGCATGGCCAGCTTTAAAAGAATTCGGTTTGCCGTTTATAACCAGCGTTGAATGGGATCCCGTCAACGATCAATACGGCGCAGCGATTGCCATCGTCGGCACCTTGGTTACCTCATTCATCGCTTTGCTGATCGCTTTCCCGATCAGCTTCGGCATTGCATTATTCCTCACAGAGATTTGCCCGGCATGGTTGAAGCGTCCGCTGGGTACCGCAGTTGAGTTGCTGGCCGGTGTGCCGAGCATCATCTACGGTATGTGGGGCCTGTTTGTATTTGCTCCCTTGTTCTCGGATTACATCCAGCCAGCACTGGCTTCCACACTTGGGCATTTGCCGGTCATCGGCAATTTGTTCAAGGGCCCGCAAATGGGTATCGGTATCCTGGCCGCCGGCATCATCCTGGCGGTCATGATCATTCCGTTTATCGCATCGGTGATGCGTGACGTATTCGAGATCGTACCTCCAGTATTAAAAGAATCCGCTTACGCACTGGGTTGCACCAAGTGGGAAGTCGTTCGCAAGGTGGTATTGCCTTATACCCGCATCGGCGTAGTCGGTGGTGTGATGCTGGGCCTCGGTCGTGCACTCGGTGAAACCATGGCGATTACCTTCGTCATCGGTAACGCACACAAACTGTCGTGGTCGCTGTTTTCTGCCGGTAACAGTATTGCATCAACGCTGGCAAACGAATTTGCCGAGGCCGAATCGGTATTGCACGTTTCTTCCCTGTTTGCACTCGGTCTGATCCTGTTTGTGATCACCTTTATCGTTCTGTCCGCTGCAAAAATTATGCTGATGGGTATGTCCCGCAAGGAGGGTGCGAAATGAGTACGACATTAAAAGCAGACGGATCAAAAGCAGACGTTTTGAAAGAAGCTATGAATCCGGTCTATCGCAAACGTTTGTTGATTCATCGCATCGGCATTGCCTTGTCTTTCCTGGCGATGATTGTCGGCTTGTTCTTCCTGATGTGGATTCTGTTCACGTTGGTGATCAAAGGCGTCGGTGCGATCAACTGGGCGATTTTCACGCAAACCACACCGGCACCAGGCAGTGAAGGCGGCGGTTTGATGAATGCGATTGTCGGCAGTCTGTTCATGGTGGGCGCAGCGGTATTCATCAGCACACCGATCGGAATTCTGGCGGGTATTTATCTGGCGGAATACGGCGAAGTCAGCTGGTTTGCCAAAGTTACGCGCTTCGTTACCGACATCATGTTGTCCGCACCATCGATCGTGATTGGCTTGTTCATCTATGCAATCTATGTGGCGAACGTCAAACATTTCTCTGGTTGGGCAGGTAGCTTTGCGATTTCCTTGATTGCAATCCCGGTGGTGGTGCGTACGACCGACAATATGTTGGGTTTGGTCCCAACCAGCCTGCGTGAAGCAGCATTTGCACTCGGTGCTCCGCGCTGGCGTGTTGCGACCTTCGTGCGTTTGCGGGCGGTCAAGGCCGGCGTCATTACAGGCGTACTGCTGGCAGTTGCGCGCATCTCTGGCGAAACCGCCCCCTTGCTGTTCACCGCATTGAACAACCAGTTCTACAGCACCAATATGAACGCGCCTATGGCCAATCTGCCGGTAGTGATTTACCAGTTTGCGATGAGTCCATATGATAACTGGCGCTCACTGGCATGGGGCGGCGCATTGCTGATTACCTTCAGCGTACTGGCATTGAACATTGCATCCCGCACCTTGTTCAATCAAAAAATTAATAACTGATTTTTCCAAAGCGAACGCTATGACTACTCAAACGTCTTTGAATACCACCGGCAAAAAAACGCTGGATATCAGAAACCTCAATTTTTATTACGGCGCGTTCCAGGGCCTGAAAAATATCAATCTGAGCATTGAAGATAAAAAAGTGACCGCCTTCATCGGTCCGTCCGGCTGTGGCAAATCAACATTGCTGCGCACCTTCAATCGCATGTATGACCTGTATCCGGGCCAGCGCGCGGAAGGCGAGATCATGTACCACGGCAAGAACATTCTCGAGCCAGGCCAGGACGTCAACATGTTGCGCGCCAAGGTCGGCATGGTGTTCCAGAAGCCGACACCGTTCCCGATGTCGGTCTATGACAACATCGCTTTCGGCGTGCGCTTGTATGAAAACCTGCCTAAGGGCGAGATGGACGAGCGTGTCGAATGGGCATTGAACAAGGCTGCCTTGTGGACCGAAGTCAAAGACAAGCTGCACAAGAGCGGCCTGAGCCTGTCGGGTGGTCAACAGCAGCGCCTGTGTATCGCGCGCGGTGTCGCTGTCAAGCCGGATGTCTTGCTGCTGGATGAACCGACCTCGGCGCTGGATCCGATTTCGACTGCGAAGATCGAAGAACTGATCAGTGAGCTCAAGGGCGATTACACCATCGCGATCGTCACGCACAATATGCAGCAAGCGGCGCGTTGTTCGGATTACACCGCGTACATGTATCTGGGCGAGTTGGTCGAATTCGGTGAAACCGATCAGATCTTCATGAACCCGAACAAGAAAGATACGCAGGATTACATCACCGGTCGTTTCGGCTGATCGATCAGTAAAAAACGGTATAAGAACAAAAAACAGCAATGTGCGACTGCATATCAGATGCATTGCACGTGACCATTTAATAGAACACAGTTTATATTCCAATTAGGAGAAACCTGATGCCAGGCGAACACTCTTCCAAGCAATACGACATGGATCTGGAAACCATCCGTTCCAAGGTATTGGCCATGGGCGGTCTTGTTGAAAGCCAGTTTCAAGATGCACTTTCCTGTTTTAGAACAGGAAATATTGCGCAAGCCGAGCAAGTCATCAAGTCGGATGAGGGCGTCAATAACCTGGAAGTATCGCTGGACGATGCCTGCAGCCACCTGATCGTCAAACGCCAGCCGGCGGCCAACGACTTGCGAACCGTGATGGCCACCATCAAGGTCATCACCGATCTGGAACGCATAGGCGACGAATCGACCAAGATTGCGCGGGCGGCAAAAAGCATTACCGAACGCGGTGTCACGACCATCAATCATTACGAAACCATACGTGTGATGTCGATCAGCGCCAGCAATATGTTGCGTGATGCGCTGGACGCCTTTGCCCGTCTCGACGGCAAGCAGGCGATCAAGTTGATCGCACAGGATGAGGTAGTCGATTTCGAATTCCGCTCCATCATGCGCACCCTGATCACTTTCATGATGGAAGATCCTCGCACCATTTCCGGCGCGCTGGATACGCTGTGGGTGGCCAAGGCCATCGAACGCATCGGCGACCATGCTAAGAATATTGCCGAATACGTGATCTACATTGTCGAAGGCAAGGATATTCGTCATACCGACTATGCAGCAACACAACTGGAAGATCGTACCTCCAACTAATATATGGCAGCTGAAAAACCAACGATACTGATTGTTGAGGACGAACCACCGATTATTGAATTGGTGACGTTCACATTGAAGGGCGCAGGCTGGAATGTCGCGGCGGTACAAACTGCCGGTGAAGCATGGGATTTTATCCAGCAACGCCTGCCTCAACTGATTTTGCTGGACTGGATGTTGCCGGATCAAAGCGGCTTGCGCCTGCTGTCGCGAATACGTGCCGACCGGCAGTTCAACGAGCTGCCGATCATCATGCTGACAGCAAAAAGCATGGAAGAAGACAAGATTGCCGGCCTCGATAACGGTGCCGACGATTATGTCACCAAGCCATTTTCACCACGAGAACTGACCGCGCGTATCAACGCGCTGTTGCGTCGCAAGACGCCTGAGCATTCGCAAACCTTGATGACTGCCGGGAACATCAGTCTCGACCCGATCAGCTGCAGCGTCAGCATGAACGATGAAAAAATCGACATCGGCCATGCCGAATTCAAGCTGCTGAAATTTTTCCTGGCGCATCCCGACCGCGTGTTTTCGCGCAGCCAGTTATTGGACAAGGTCTGGGGCGATCACGTCGTGATCGAAGAACGCACGGTCGATGTGCACGTTCTGCGCCTGCGCAAGGCATTGAAGGATGCAGAAAGCTTGATCAAAACGGTGCGTAGTGTAGGCTATATGCTCTCAGAAAAATAAGCGCAAGCAAGCCGTCTATGAATCCTCAGTTGCTGTTCTGGATACCCGCCACGCTGCGGTTATCCTTTATTCTTATTGCATCCGGCATTTGCTGGTATTTCTTCGGTCCGATCATCGGCTTGTCTATTGGCTTGATATGCCTGATCGCACTGATCGTCATCCAACTCAAATATCTCTACCTGTTAAGCGCCTGGCTGGACCATCCAGACAGCGAAAAGCTGCCGGATGGGTGGGGTGCATGGACAGACATCTTCTCGCGCCTGTACCGCCTGCGCCGCGATGACGAACGCAACCGCACCGAACTGACCGAATGGCTGGCACGCTTCCGCCAAGCGATGAGTCTGTTGCCGGATGGTGTCGTCATCATGGATGACGTGCTCTTCCTGGAGTGGTGCAATCCTGCCGCAGAGCGCCATCTGGGCCTCAACAACAGTCGCGATAAAGGCATGCGCGTCACCAATCTGATACGCAGTCCGGACTTTATCGACTACATCATCCTCGGTCGTTACGAACAGCCACTCACGCTCAGCCTCAAAGATCGTAAGCTGATCGTGCACATCATCCCGTTCGAAAATCGCCGCCAGATTCTGGTGACACATGACGCGACGGAAAACGATCGTATCGAAATGATGCGCCGCGACTTCATCGCCAATGCCTCACACGAATTGCGCACGCCGCTGACCGTGATCAATGGCTTCCTGGAAATCGCCCAGACTCAACCCGATCTGGACCAGACTATACGCATGTCGCATCTGAAGCTGATGATAGAGCAGGGCCAGCGCATGCAAAATCTGGTCGAAGACATGCTGACGCTGACCAGACTGGAATCCATCGACTACCCGGTGCGCCCCGAGCATGTCAATATTCATAACCTGCTGGATCAGATCAAGCAGGAAGCAGACGCCTTATCCGGCGGCCGTCATGAAATTTCCTTGATGATAGATGGTCCTGATATTGAAGGCAGTACCGATGAATTGCGCAGCGCCTTCAGCAATCTCGTCTCCAACGCGGTACGTTACACGCCGGCGGGTGGTCGTATCGACATCAAATGGAAAAACACCGAAGCTGGCCCGCAGTTTTCAGTCAAAGATAGCGGTATCGGTATTCGTGCCGAACATATTGCGCGTTTGACAGAGCGTTTTTACCGTGTCGACAAGAGCCGTTCCCGCGAAACACAGGGGACTGGCTTGGGCCTGGCAATTGTCAAGCATGTGCTGTTGCGGCATGGGGCGGTGCTGGCGATTGAATCACAGCCGGAGGCGGGGAGTACGTTTATTGTGCGATTCGACAAGAACTCGACCGATGGCGATATGGTCCGGGCATTGGAGAACTAGAACCGGGAGCTGTTAAATAGTGGCTGAAATCGCCGTTTTCCAATGTTAATTGCGTTCTATTAATTCTTTTTCAATGCAGTAAATGGCTTGTCAATCGACTAAAATACCGCAACCGTATTTTTAGCATGACTGAAAGTTATTTAGATGCTTCTTCCCGTTATTCTTTCCGGCGGCGCCGGTTCCCGTTTGTGGCCAGTCTCACGCGAAGCTTTACCCAAGCCGTTTATTGCATTGCCGGATGGTGAAACTCTTCTATTGAAGACGCTCAAACGTGCCATCGGCTTGCCCGGCGTGCAGAATGTCCTGACGGTAACTAATCGCGATTACTATTTCCTGACGCGCGATGAGTACGAGTCAAACGCAGAATCCGCTGTGGCTGGCAGAAAATCCATCGTTCATGACTACTTGCTGGAACCCGTCGGTCGTAATACTGCGCCCGCAATTGCCGCTGCCGCCTTGCATGCCGCGCGCAAATATGGCGAAGACACCGTCCTCCTGATTTTGCCTGCAGACCATTTAATTAATGATCAATCATCCTTTGCGCAAGCGGTAAGTGCCGCAACGGTCTTGGCAGAACAAGGCTGGCTTGTCACATTTGGCATACAGCCGACTGCGCCAGAAACCGGTTACGGCTATATAGAAAGCAGCGATTCAGTTGTCGATACCAGTGGCTATAAAGTCGCGCATTTTGTAGAAAAACCAAATCTTGATACCGCCAAGGCGTACATTACCTCAGGACGGTTCACTTGGAATTCAGGTATGTTCTGCTTTACGGCAGGTGCGATGTTAGCCGCCTTGCAGGATTGTGCGCCTACCGTATTGAACGCCGTGGAGCGCACCTTTGCTGCTACTGCTTTCGACAAAGACCCAGCGGTTCTTGATGCAACGGCGTTTTCGCTAGTACCTGATATTTCAATTGATTATGCAGTGATGGAACGTGCCGCTAAAGTCGCTGTGGTACCCGTCAGCTTTGATTGGAGCGACATAGGATCCTGGTCTGCATTGGCACAATTGGTTGCACCTGATGATCGCGGCAACCGTATTAGTTGTGAGACGGTATTGGTAGACACCGATAATTGTTACGTTCAAAGCGATTCACGCATGATTGCCGTGATTGGCGTTGATAATTTGTTGATAGTCGATACTCCTGATGCGCTGTTGATTGCGCATAACTCGCGCGCGCAAGATGTGAAGTCCGTTGTTACCCGTCTAAAGCTACTTTCCCATGCCACGGTACAGCACCATCGGACAACCCATCGCCCATGGGGAACTTACACTGTCCTTGAAGAGGGCGTTGGCTTCAAACTCAAGCGCATAGTTGTCAAGCCCGGTGCTAGTCTTTCGTTGCAGATGCATCATCACCGAAGTGAACATTGGGTCGTTGTGTCAGGTACGGCAAAGGTTATTAATGGCGAGCACGACATCCTTGTCCAGCGCAACGAATCCACGTATATTCCTGCCGGTACTGCGCACCGACTGACCAACCCTGGCGTCGTTGATTGTGTGATGATCGAAGTCCAAACAGGTGATTATCTGGGGGAGGACGATATCGTTCGCCTTGAAGATCGCTATGGTCGTGTTTAACCTAATTTAAGAAGATAGCCATGCGTAAAGTTGCATTGATTACTGGCGTTACCGGACAAGATGGCGCTTACCTCGCCGAACTACTGCTGGACAAGGGCTATGAAGTACACGGCATCAAGCGTCGCAGCTCACTTTTTAATACTGCGCGTATTGATCATTTGTTCCATGATATTCATGAAACGGGTAAGCCGTTTTTCCTGCATCACGGCGATATGACCGATTCTTCCAGCCTGACCCGGATCATCCAGAAGGTGCAGCCGGACGAAATCTATAACCTTGCCGCGCAGAGTCACGTCGCGGTGTCGTTCGAGGAGCCTGAATATACGGCGAACTCTGATGCATTAGGTGCATTGCGTATCCTTGAAGCGATTCGTATTCTCGGTCTTGAGAAGAAGACCAAATTCTATCAAGCATCCACTTCTGAATTGTATGGTCTGGTGCAAGAAACACCGCAGAAGGAAACCACGCCTTTCTACCCTCGCAGCCCTTATGCTGTAGCCAAGCTCTACGCATATTGGATCACTGTCAATTATCGTGAAGCCTACGGAATCTACGCCTGTAACGGCATTCTGTTCAATCACGAAAGCCCGATTCGCGGCGAGACCTTCGTTACGCGCAAGATCACGCGTGCACTGGCTCGGATCAAACTTGGCCTGCAAGAGTGTTTGTACCTTGGCAACATGGATTCGTTACGTGATTGGGGTCATGCGAAGGATTATGTCGAAATGCAATGGCTGATGTTGCAGCAAGATAAGCCGGAAGATTTTGTCATCGCAACCGGCGTGCAATATAGTGTGCGCGACTTCGTCAATGCCGCAGCCAAGGAGTTGGGCATCGAGATCACTTGGCAAGGCACAGGCGAAGAAGAGAAAGGCTTTGACGCCAACGGCAAATGTGTGGTCGCGGTCGATCCGCGTTACTTTCGTCCGACCGAAGTAGAAACCTTGCTGGGTGACGCGTCCAAGGCCAAGACTAAGCTAGGCTGGACACCGAAGATTACTTTTGCTGAACTGGTTAGCGAAATGGTGCGCGAAGATTTGAAGAGTGCCGAGCGTGATGAGCTGACCAGAAAGCACGGTTACGCGACATTCAAGGCTCACGAGTAACAGGTGATGGATAAGAAAACCAAAATTTACATCGCCGGCCATCGTGGCCTCGCAGGTAGCGCAATCGTGCGCGAGTTGCAACGGCAGGGTTACTCCAATCTTGTAATGCGGACGCACGCGGAGCTCGATCTGGAAGACGCGACTGCAACCAACCAATTTTTCGAACAGGAAAAGCCGGAAGTAGTATTTTTGGCTGCTGCCAAGGTTGGCGGCATACACGCCAATAATATTTACCCCGTTGATTTTCTGATGGATAACCTATTGATCGAGGTAAACGTTTTTCGTGCGGCGTATAAGACAAACGTAGAGCGATTGGTATTCCTTGGAAGCTCATGTATTTATCCGCGTGACTGCCCGCAACCTATCAAAGAAGAATATTTACTGACTGGTCCGCTCGAAGCGACCAATCGGCCTTATGCCTTGGCCAAGATCGCTGGTGTGGAAATGTGCTGGGCTTACAACCGGCAATATGGCACGAAATGGCTGGCAGCGATGCCGACCAACCTCTATGGTCCTGGCGACAACTACAATCTTGATAATTCTCATGTTTTACCTGCATTGATACGGAAGATGCACGAAGCAAAAGAAACTCAGGAAAATGAAGTTGTGCTTTGGGGGAGTGGTACTCCCAAGCGTGAATTTCTTTATGTAGATGACCTTGCTGCAGCTTTGATTTTTCTTGCGAATATGGAAGGTGCGGCATATGAGCAGCTTGTCCACGCATCTTCCTGTCCGTTAATTAATATTGGCTCTGGGGAGGATTTGTCTATTCGCCAGTTGGCGGAATTGATTGCTGATGTTGTGGGTTATCGCGGAAAATTTGTACAGGATATCTCCAAGCCAGATGGCACTATGCGCAAACTCATGGATGTGAGCAAGTTGAACAAACTTGGCTGGCACGCAAAAATTAGTTTAAAGGATGGTCTGGAAATGGCATATCAAAATTTCAAAGCATTGGATAGTTTGCAATGAGAATTGTAGTCATTGGTCCGGGTTGTATGAGTCGGGTTTTAGTGGTGAGCCTGAAGTATTGCTGTATTGGGCTGTGACGAGTATGTCACGCCTTATCCGGCAATATTTTAATAACGTTAAAAGCCATCAAGGTTTTCGCCGCTATTTTGAGAACACGTCTTGGATGTTTGCAGAACAAGTATTACGCATGGCGGCAGGCTTGTTTGTGGGTATTTGGGTTGCGCGTTATTTGGGACCCGAACAATACGGTGTATTCAGCTATGCAATCGCCTTTGTAAGCATATTTAGTAGTGTTGCCAAGTTAGGGTTAGATAGTATTGTGGTTCGTGACTTGGTACGTGACCCGAACCAGAGAGACATATATTTGGGCACAGCATTTTGGTTGAAATTAGGGGGCGCATTATTAACCCTTGGTGCTGTGACGCTTGCCGTGCAATATACAGAGAATGATCACCTTACGAATCTATATATTCTTATCATTGCTAGCGGCTCAATTTTCCAATCTTTTGAAGTTGTAGATTTTTATTTTCAATCCAAAGTCCTTTCCAAGTTCGTTTCACTCTGCCGGATAACCCAATTAGTCCTTTCCTCTCTGCTAAAAATTTATCTTGTTCTTACAGGAGCTGATTTATTGTGGTTTGTAGCGGTCAGTTTGATCGATCAGGCCACGCTTGCTGTTTCGCTATACCTTGCATATCGATATCAACGACATGGAAATTTCTTTAAGTATTTTGATTTACCTCTGGCCAAAAACCTTCTAAGAGATAGTTGGCCTTTGATTTTGAGTGGATTTGTATTGATGATTCAAGCGCGCATAGACCAAGTGATGTTAAAAGCCTTGGTCGGTAATGCTGAGGTGGGTTATTACAGCTCCGCCATGCGCTTGATTGAGATTTTTAGCTTTATTCCGATGATATTAACCACCTCGCTTTTTCCAGCCATCGTAAATGCAAAAAATATGTCTGTATCTGTGTATAAAGACCGACTTTCGCATCTATACAAATTCATGATGCTTTTATTTTTAGGTGTTGCGATACCAATTTATTTTTTTGGGAACGAAATAGTAATATTTTTATATAAAGATGCTTATGCTCCCGCTGGCTACCTGTTTTCACTCATGGCTTTGAGGCTGTTTTTTACAAATTATGGTGCTGCAAGAGGCGCATATTTAATGGCTGAAAATTTGACAAGATATGCTCTAATCACTCTAATTATCGGTGCGGTGGTAAATGTCTTATTAAATTATTTGTTAATCCCTATTTACCATTCAAAAGGCGCCATTTTTGCGTCACTCGTATCTTTCTTTGTCGCGACATTTCTACTAGATTTTTGTTATGGTAAAACGAGGGAGAATTTTAAGATAATGATGGCAAGCATGCTATTCATGAATCCAAAGAGAAAATCATGTTAAGAAATTTTTTAAAAAACAATAATCTTGCTAAAGCAATTTACTTTAGAGTCGCATTTATTTTGAATCATGAATTTAGACTAAGCGATCTTAAAAATATATTTTGGTACTTTGAAAATTATTTCAAAATAAAAAAGACATTCAATAGTAATTTTATTACTTTTAAATTTTTCCCCTGTTTAAACGATAAAACATCGCTTACTCCAATGGACCCTGTCTACTTTTTTCAAGATACGTGGATGGCTAGAAAAATTTTCGAGCTCAAACCTAAATATCATTTCGACGTAGGCAGTTCAGCAAAAACAATTGGCATTTTGTCTCAATTTGTTCCAATAACAATGGTTGATATTCGCCCCCTTCCTCTAGAGTTACCCAATCTTAATTTTATTAAGGGTTCAATTCTTGATCTTCCATTTGAAGACAATTCTATTGATTCCATTTCTAGTCTCTGCGTAGTGGAGCATATAGGTCTTGGTAGGTATGGTGACCCCATTGATTCACTTGGTAGTGAAAAATCAATTCTAGAGTTGAAAAGAGTATTGAGTATTGGGGGAGTGATCTTGTTTAGCGTGCCAGTTGATTCATCTAATACAGTTTACTTCAATGCTCATAGAGCGTTTACAAGAGACTACATTTTGAGTCTTTTTCATGACTTCGAGTTATTGGAAGAAAAATATCAATATGGATATGAGTTGATCGATAATTTTGTTCCAGAGCGTGGATTTGGAACGGGACTTTTTATGTTTAAAAAGTTAATGTGAAGAGTGAAGCGAAGTTTTATTGGGAAGAAAATGGTATTTTTTTTCGGTGACGGCAGGCTAGGAAATCAATTATTTCAATATGCCTTTATAAAATCTTTAGTAGAGAAGCAGAGACTAATCATTTCTTTTAATTTTGATGCGCTTTTAGAGTTGATGGAATCAGCTCCAAATTTGATAAATATTAGAAATAGATACGTCAAGGCTTTAATACGTAGACTTTTTGTTCCGTCGTTACATGTTCTTTCGAAATTCAAACTCATTTCAAGCTATAAAGTAAATTGCTACCTTGAAAATGGTTTTATTTTGGAGGATGCAACATTCATCGGAAGTAAAGGATTACTTCCCATTACATATATTTATCCATGTTTTGCCCAATCAGAAAATTTTTTCAAAGAGTCAATTAAAGACGATTTTTCTATAAATAAAAAACATCTGGAAAAAGCAAAAATCTTCTTATCTTCCACTCCCCAAAATCACAATATAATTTTTGTACATGTGAGACGAGGTGATTATGTTGAGTATGAGGTTTTAGGAAAAAGGGGGGTTGCCCTACCAGTTTCTTATTATCGAAACACAATTAAATGGTATGAAGAAAATATTGAGAATCCTTATTTTGTTTTTCTGACTGATGATTCTGAATTTGTAGAGCATTACTTTGAATATGTGCAGAACAAAATCGTGTCGAAAAATTCAATGTTTGTTGATTTCTCGATTATTACGTTATGCGAGTATGGAATTATGTCTAATAGTTCATATTCATGGTGGGCAGCATATTTAATGAAAAATAGAAAAAAAGTTTTTTCGCCAAAATATTGGCTTGGATGGAAAAGTAAATTAGTTTTTCCCAGCGGGATAGATCCTAGTTTTGCCGAGATAGTAGCGGTTGAGTGATGATTTAATCTGTCGTCTTATCGGGATCAACTCAATGTGAAACCATTGTCATTTGTACATAAAGAAAATCAATAATGCCTGCATTTAAAAATTACATTTTCAAATTTGCAAAGTTACTGGAACGAACTGCAACTGCTATGCAAGGGAAAGGATATGGAGCTGCAACAATAGAACAGGAAGTCAAACTTGTCCTGCAGTTGCTGGACCTGGTTCCTCAGCTTGGAGTAGATATTGGTGGAAATGTTGGAAATTACACTGCTGAATTGAGAAGACGGTATCCGAGTTTGGAGATACATACTTTTGAACCTTCGGCAACAAATGTACAAAAACTGAAAGCACGTTTTGGCAACGATGAGCTTGTGAAGCTTGTCCCTTATGCTGTCTCTGATGCTGAAGGTACAGCAAGCTTATTCGCGAACCAGCCTGGTTCTGGCCTTGGTAGTTTGACTAAACGTAAGCTTGAGCATTTCAATATAGATTTTTCACATCAAGAAACAATCCAAACAGTACGATTTGAAGACTATTGGAAAGATCGCTTAAATAAAAGACGCTTAGATATTGTAAAAATTGATATCGAAGGTCATGAGCTTAATGCGTTAAATGGTTTTGGCACTGCACTTCACCAAACGAGGATCGTTCAATTTGAGTTTGGCGGATGCAATATTGATACTCACACGTACTTCCAGGATTTTTGGTATTTCTTCAAAGACCAAAATTTTGATCTGTTTAGAATCACTCCGATCGGAGTGCAAAAAATTCAGCGTTACGCCGAAAGCGAAGAGTTTTTTGCCACGACAAACTATATTGCCGTAAATCGCAGAGTTTGATAATTTTTGTAATACGTGTTGTGATTTAGAGTTTCCTGAGGCAGTTGTTCTTATATTTTGGACGATCAACCGTATAGTTATTTTGTCATCTACTCGATTGGAATAGGTATCGGTGACTGACATGTGATCGCGTTGAGTAGCTTTGACTGGCTCGCGAAGATCAGTTTAAAAGATGGTCTTGCTATGACTTATTAAAATTTTAAAAATAATGGATAGTTTGTAATGAAAATTACTGTAGTGGGTTCAGGTTATGTGGGCCTAGTTTCCGCAGTGTGTCTTGCCGAATTAGGAAACGATGTAGTTTGTCTCGATGTGGATGCACGCAAGATCGGTATTCTTCAACAGGGCGGAGTGCCAATCTATGAGCCGGGCCTGGAAGGGCTAATTAATAGTAATGTTGACGCCAGACGATTGAGTTTTACGACCGACGTTGCAGAGAGTGTTGCGCACGGACTGGTGCAAATGATTGCGGTTGGCACACCTTCAGGCGAGGATGGCTCGGCTGACCTGCAATATGTCATTGCCGCTGCGCGCAATATTTGAATCGCCCCGGCTTTACTAGACACATCTGAGCCTATAAATTTATAGGTTAACGGAGGTGTTATGAGTGCAAAGCGATATACAGAAGAATTCAAGATTGAAGCAGTCAAACAGGTCACAGAACGAG
>NZ_JBHTCC010000003.1:0-463058 GCF_042665175.1 Herminiimonas aquatilis | reverse complement strand
GTGGTGGTGGTCGGATTCCACCACTATCAGCCAGAATGCGTTGCACAGACGAATGGTTTCGATCGAATAGCTGAGCAATCTGCTGGAGAGATTCTCCCTTCTTCCAGCGATCCCACATCAGAGCCTTCTGGCTATCGGTATAAATGATCCTTGTTCGGTGAACCATGACACACTCCCGCTATCTGCATAGCCTTTAGTGTGTTGCATCCACCGGTTGAAACCGCCACCCAAAGTGGACATTAGCGAAATGTAGATTTACGGGAGAGGGTCTTGAATGAACGACGATTGGCTGCGCTCATTCGACCGTAAATGTTGCCTTAAAACTCGTTCAGCTAATGACCTCTCCCCGACCTCGTCACCATTCTGGTAGGCGACATAAGCACCATTCAGAATATTGTGAATATTCGCATTAATGTTGCCACCGATTCGAAAAACAAAGTTGCCACTTAGCTGCATTTCAAAATTGCGGTCAGTTGCATTCCAACGTTGCCACCTGAGGGTAGGGCTTTATGTCCAATGTTGATCGCGGTTTGCTTGCCCTAAAATAAACAGACTTCAATTGAGATATCATGCCGCGTTTTGAGGTCGTGTTCTCACGTTCGATAGTGTCAAGTAATAGCCAGGAATACTCAAAATCATGGAATGGGTCCCAATAGTCTTCGTTACCTTCAAGGCTCTCGTGCTCGGGACGGGCATGTACTTCGCCATCAAGTGGCATTTCGATCAAGAGAAGAAGGAGAAGAAGCGCGCGTTGCTACGTGCGGGCGGCAAGGTAGTTGCAGTATTCGTGCTATTGGTCCTGGCCTTGGGATTTGTTACCTTCATCCTTGCCAGGAAGCTCGGTTTGGATTTGCCCTTGTCATGATGGCAAAAAATAGTCGGTCGATATCCAGTGATGCGGTCAATTCCCCGATGCGGCTATTGGCGGAAGGTCGTTCGAATTATCTGATCCATACCGCATCGACTCAGCGAAGTGGGCGTTCTGATTAATTCAGACGTGAAATGAATAAGGCGACCTCATGGTTGCTTTTTTTACGCCTCCGAGAGGCTGCTTCTGCCCGATAGCTGGTGTTGTATTAAATAGCCAAGGGAATGAAAAAGGGCAGACATCTTTAAAAATGTCCGCCCTTTTTAATATGCGAAGCTAATCGCTAACGACGAAAACTAATTGCGTATCTGCAATGAACGGTTGAGGCTCAATGCAGCCAGCGAGCCAACAGCACCTGACAGCAAATACAGGCTGACATAGCCGAGGCCGAAATGTGCGGAAAGGCCAAGCGCGACCAGCGGAGCAAAACCAGCGCCAACCAGCCATGCAAGATCAGATGTCAGTGCCGCACCGGTGTAACGGTATTTGGCAGGGAAGTTTGCTGACACTGCACCAGCAGCCTGACCATACGACAAGCCCAGCAAACCAAAGCCGAGTATGACGAACAGATCCTGCCCGTCAGGTCCACCATCCATCAGCATGGGAACAAAGGCGCTGAAGATCGCGATCAAGACCGCAAGTGTCCCCAGTGTGGTTCGACGACCAAAGCGATCGGCAATCAGACCGGAGGCGACAACACCGACGGCGGCCAATACGGCACCCCACATCTGTACGTGCAGGAAGGTGCTGATCGAGCGTGCCGAGTACAGGTTAATCCAGGACAGCGGGAATACCGTTACAAGATGGAACAATGCATAGCTGGCCAATGCTGCCAGTGCGCCGATAACCAGATTGCGGCCTTGCGAAGTGGTGATTTCCACTACGCCGGTTGGTTCCAGTTCCTGTTCATCCAGCAAGCGGCTGTATTCCGGCGTCGATACCAGACGCAGACGCGCGAACAGCGCTACGACATTGATGGCAAACGCAACATAGAAAGGATAGCGCCAGCCCCAATCCAGAAAATCCGCTCTGGAAATGGTCGAGATCAGATACGCAAACAGGCCTGCGGCTATGAAGAAACCGACCGGCGCGCCGAGCTGCCCCAACATCGCATACCAGCCGCGTTTGTTTTGCGGTGCGTTAAGCGCAAGCAGGGAAGGCAGGCCATCCCATGAACCACCCAACGCAACACCTTGTCCTATGCGCAAGAGCGACAACGCGATAATTGCGGTGGCACCCATGTGCGCGTAGGTTGGCAGGAATGCGATTCCGGCAGTGGAAAAACCAAGCAGGAATAACGCCAGCGTCAGTTTCGCTTCTCGACTGAATCGCCGCTGAATTGCCATAAAGGCAATGGTTCCGAACGGCCGGGCGATAAATGCGAACGAAAAGATAACAAACGCGTAAAGTGTGCCCTCAAGCGGCTGGGCGAACGGAAAGAACACCGCCGGAAAAACCAGCACCGACGCAATTGCGTATACAAAGAAGTCGAAGTATTCTGACGCGCGCCCAATGACGACGCCGATGGCAATTTCACCGGGTGCTATATGGGAATGCCTGGTATTGAGCAGGCGAGGGCCATTGCCCGGTGAGGCAAGCCGCGAGTCGGGTGGAAGTTCAGTGTTATACGTGGTATCCATAAGCTTGGCCTCCATATCGATCTTGTTTTAACAACGCGCTGACGGCTGCCCCACATCCACAAGTCCCTGACCATCAGGGTGGGACAAAACGTCCTATCGGCAACGCACGCTGTTTGTATTACATTATCACGATCTTCTAACCTCCGTAATGAATTGAATGACTTCTTTGATAACTCGTCGCGGATTATTGTTGTTGCCTCTCATGTTGCTTGCAGGTTGCGACTTGGTGGTGCTCAATCCTTCCGGTGACATAGCTGCCCAGCAGGGACAACTCATCGTGGTCTCCACGCTGTTGATGCTCTTGATCATCGTTCCGGTGATTTTCCTGACTTTTTTCTTTGCCTGGCGTTATCGGCAGGGTAATACAACAGCCAAATATGATCCTGATTGGGATCACTCCACACAGCTTGAGCTGGTAATTTGGGGCGCTCCGCTTTTGATTATTATCGTTCTGGGTGCGATTACATGGATCAGCACGCATACGCTCGATCCATATCGTCCGCTCGACAGGCTGGACGCAGACCGCCCGATTTCATCCGCTACCCAGCCGATGATAGTGGAAGTGGTCGCACTCGATTGGAAGTGGCTGTTTATCTATCCTGAACAAGGTATTGCGACCGTTAATGAATTGGTTACGCCAATTGACGTTCCTGTGCGTTTCAAGATTACTGCCTCGACCGTGATGAATTCGTTCTACATTCCTGCGTTGGCTGGTCAGATCTACGCCATGCCAGGCATGCAAACACAGTTGAACGCGGTCATTAATAAAGAAGGCGTCTACGACGGCTTCTCCGCGAACTTCAGTGGTGACGGCTTCTCGCACATGCGTTTCAAGTATCACGGCATGGGTGAGGCAGACTTCGAAAACTGGGTTAAAAAAGTCAAAGCTGAAAGCGGTTCGCTGGATCGTACAAGCTATACCGCGCTGGAAGCGCCTAGCGAACGCGAACCAGTGCGTTACTACGGCAAAGTCGCACCTGACTTGTACGGCGCAATCTTGAATCGCTGCGTTGCTGAAGGAACTGTCTGCATGGACAGAATGATGCATGACGATGCAAACCGCATGAAGGTTGAAGCTGCTGCCAGAAACTTCCAAAGTAACGGAAACATTTCACGCGTCGCCGAAATCGACGCAGCGGTATGCACTTCGTCCACCAATTTATTGAAGAGTAATTGATGCTAGACCATATTGATCTGACGAAGCTTATCTTTGGCCGTCTGTCCTGGGACGCAATCCCGTTCCATGAACCAATCTTGCTGGTGACATTCGGCATGGTGGTTCTGGGGGGTGGTGCTGTCCTCGGCTTGATGACTTATTTCCGCGTGTGGGGCACGTTGTGGCGCGACTGGATTACCAGTATCGATCACAAGAAAATCGGCATCATGTACATGATCCTCGGTTTGATCATGTTGATGCGCGGCTTTGCAGATGCGTTGATGATGCGTGCGCAACAAGCGATCGCTTTTGGCGATAACCCTGGCTTCCTGCCACCACATCACTACGATCAAGTCTTTACCGCGCATGGCGTGATCATGATTTTCTTCGTGGCGATGCCGCTGGTTACCGGTTTGATGAACTATGTAGTGCCTTTGCAAATCGGCGCACGCGACGTTGCTTTCCCGTTCCTGAATAACTTCAGCTTCTGGATGACTACTTTCGGCGCGATGTTGACAATGGCATCGCTGTTCGTCGGTGAGTTTGCTCGTACCGGCTGGTTGGCGTATCCACCTCTGTCTGGAATTTTGGCCAGCCCGGGTGTTGGCGTCGATTACTATATTTGGTCACTGCAGGTGGCCGGGGTAGGGACATTGCTGTCCGGTGTCAATCTGATTGCAACCATCGTCAAGATGCGCGCACCAGGTATGGATATGATGAAGATGCCGGTTTTCACGTGGACTGCTTTGTGCACCAACGTGTTGATCGTTGCAGCATTCCCAATCTTGACCGCTGTGCTGGCAATGTTGTCACTGGATCGTGTATTTGATACCAACTTCTTCACGAATGACATGGGCGGCAATGCCATGATGTACGTGAACTTGATCTGGATCTGGGGTCACCCGGAAGTTTACATCTTGATTCTGCCGCTGTTCGGCGTGTTCTCGGAAGTTGTATCGACATTCTCGGCCAAGCGTCTGTTCGGTTACACCTCAATGGTGTACGCGACTGTCGTGATCACGATTCTGTCTTACTTGGTTTGGCTGCATCACTTCTTCACGATGGGTTCCGGCGCGAGTGTCAACTCGTTCTTCGGTATCACCACGATGATTATTTCGATCCCGACCGGCGCGAAGATTTTCAACTGGTTGTTCACGATGTATCGCGGCCGTATTCGTTTCGAATTGCCGATGATGTGGACGATGGGCTTTATGGTCACGTTCGTGATCGGTGGTATGACCGGCGTGTTGTTGGCGGTTCCACCAGCTGACTTCGTGTTGCATAACAGCTTGTTCTTAATCGCTCACTTCCACAATGTGATTATCGGCGGCGTCGTGTTCGGTGTGTTTGCAGCAATTAACTACTGGTTCCCGAAAGCGTTCGGCTTCAAGCTCGACGTGTTCTGGGGTAAATGCTCGTTCTGGTTCTGGCTGGTTGGTTTCTGGATGGCGTTCATGCCGTTGTACGTGTTGGGCCTGATGGGCGTGACGCGTCGTATGAGTCAGTTCCAGGACCCATCATTGCAAATCTGGTTCCAGATCGCAGCGGTCGGTGCCTTGTTGATTGCAGCTGGTGTTGGTTCGATGTTCATGCAGTTCTATGTCAGCTTCAAACGTCGCGAACAATTGCGCGATGTGACAGGCGATCCATGGAATGGTCGTACGCTTGAATGGTCGACTTCGTCGCCACCGCCAGATTA
This sequence comes from Herminiimonas aquatilis, assembly GCF_042665175.1. Taxonomy (NCBI): domain Bacteria; kingdom Pseudomonadati; phylum Pseudomonadota; class Betaproteobacteria; order Burkholderiales; family Oxalobacteraceae; genus Herminiimonas; species Herminiimonas aquatilis. The sequence goes on along the minus strand of NZ_JBHTCC010000003.1, from coordinate 457,695 downwards.
CAACTTCGCATTCACACCACGTGTTCATGACAATGACACATGGGCTGACATGAAGAAGAACGGCTACAAGCGTCCATTGAAAGGCTACACCGCAATCCACATGCCAAAAAATACGGCGGCCGGTTTCATCATTTCTGCATTGAGCGCAGCGATCGGCTTCTGTCTGATCTGGCACATGTGGTTGGGTGCTGCAGTGGTGTTCGTCGTCATGATGGCAGCCATTATTATTCATACCTTTAATTACAAACGCGATTTCTACATCTCGGCGGAAGAAGTAACCCGTACCGAAGAAGCTCGCACACGTTTGCTGGAAAGCCATGTCTGAAATTACTGCAAATTATCCTGGCGCATTAAGCGCTGATGCTGGCGCTGATCCGAGCGCGCGTTATTACGTGGATGAGCATCATCCGGAAAGCAGCACCTTGCTGGGTTTCTGGTTGTACCTGATGAGCGATTGCCTGATCTTCGCTTGTCTGTTCGCCACTTACGCTGTTTTGGGTCGTAACTATGCTGGCGGTCCAACTGGTGCCGACTTGTTTGACTTGCCATTGGTGGCGATGAATACGGCTTTCCTGCTGTTGTCATCGATTACCTACGGCTTTGCCATGCTGGAATCGCAGAAGAAAAACCTGCGTGCCACCATGATCTGGTTGGGTATCACCGGATTGCTCGGTGCGGCCTTCCTGGCGCTGGAACTGTATGAGTTCAGCCATCTGATTCACCAAGGTGCGGGTCCACACCGTAGTGGCTTCCTGACAGCGTTCTTCGCTCTCGTTGCGACTCACGGTTTGCACGTTACCTTCGGTATCGTGTGGTTGGTCACCTTGATGTTCCAACTCAAACGTCATGGTCTGATTCCTGAAAACGGCCGTCGCCTGATGTGCTTGTCGATGTTCTGGCATTTCCTGGACGTGATCTGGATCGGTGTATTTACCTTTGTTTATTTGATGGGAGTCTTGCCATGAGCGATCATCACGCAAATACCGCACATGCGGCTCATGACGACGGTCACGGTCACCACGGCCACGAAGATCATGTCGATCACGGCAGCCTGAAAACCTATGCGATTGGTTTCATTCTGTCGGTCATCCTGACAGCGATTCCGTTCTGGCTGGTCATGGGTAAAGTGATCAGCAATTCCAGCACCACTGCATTCGTTATTCTTGGTTTTGCAGCAGTTCAGATCGTGGTTCACATGATTTACTTCTTGCACATGAATACCAAGTCCGAAGGTGGCTGGTCGATGCTGGCGCTGGTCTTTACCATCATGGTGGTTGTCATCATGCTGGTTGGTTCTATCTGGGTCATGTATCACCTCAATACCAATATGATGCCGCACATGGCTGATCCGACTGGCGAAATGCTGATGCCGTCGGCTAATCCTGCTGTTACGCCTCACATGAACCATAAATAATGGTGCATGAGTTGCAAAACAAGGACGGCTCGGTTTCGCAGGAAACCGAGCCGTCTTTACGTTCACGCACAACGCGGATCGTGCTGGCTGTTTGCGCGCTGTTGTTGTTTGCCGGCTTTATCGCGCTGGGTACCTGGCAAGTCTATCGTTTGCAATGGAAGCTCGCCTTGATTGAACGTGTAGATCAGCGTGTGCATGCGGTAGCGATTGCTGCGCCGGCGCCGGATTGCTGGTCGCAAGTCAGCGCGGCGAATGATGAGTATCGTCACGTCAATGCAAGCGGTATCTTTCTACATGAACTGTCGAGTAAGGTTCAAGCGGTTACTGAACTCGGTGCCGGTTACTGGTTGATGACGCCATTACGTGCCGAAGACGGCACGACAGTTTTCATCAATCGCGGCTTCATCACCGAAGCGCAAAGCAAGGCAATTTTTTCCGAACAGGGAAAGGCCAATCCGGCTGTCCTTGGAAATACCAAGACCGTCCTTGTCACCGGTTTACTGCGGATGAACGAACCAGGCGGCGGGTTCTTGCGCAGCAATGATCCGGCCGGTGCTCGCTGGTATTCACGCGATGTACAAGCACTCGCGCAAGCGCACAAATTATCAAATGTTGCGCCTTACTTTATTGACACAGAAGTCGATAAAAATGCTGCAGCAAGTAACGCGGATGCATCAACTATCAATCCGGTCGCCGGTCTCACCGTCATCGCATTTCACAATAGCCATATGGTCTATGCACTTACTTGGTATGCTCTTGCCTTGATGGTGGCAGGTGCAGCCTTTTGGGTGGCACGTGAAGAGCGCAAGGCTAGACGAGCGCGCACACGCTGATTCTCTTGGCGCTGCCAGCCGCGCCGATCGTATAGACAGAGAAATTGAAGATGCTGGGAAAAACTGAAATTCCTTCGGTTAAAGACGAGCTGAAAATCCGAAGCAACGCAGTGCGTGCTGAAAATTCCGTCGGCCACAAGAATATGCAGCAACTGATTCAGCTGCGCTGGATCGCCGTCGTTGGCCAGATCACGACGATTGCTGTCGTCACGCTGATCTTCGGCATCGACCTGCCGGTGCGTCACATGCTGGAAGTGCTGGTATGCCTGGTTGCCTTCAACATTGCCAGCCACCTGCGTTGGCACGAACGGCCCTTCGTCTCGAACAATGAATTGTTCCTTGCGATGCTGGTGGACGTCGGCATCCTGACTGCTCAACTTTATCTGAGCGGTGGCACCACCAATCCTTTCATCTTCCTGTATCTGCTGCAGGTTATCTTGAGCGCGATGCTGCTGGAGGCATGGTCGACATGGAGCATCGTTGGAATCACCAGCGCCTGCCTTATCGGACTGACTCTTTTTTCAAGTCCGCTGGTATTGCCCTACGATCATCAACTACGGTTTTTCAGCTTGTATGTACAAGGCATGCTGATCTGCTTTACCTTGAACGGTATCTTGCTGGCTTTTTTCATGACACGTATCAGCCAGAATCTTCGTGCAGGCGATGCACAACTCGCAGAGTTTCGCAAACGCGCACTGGAAGAAGAACATATCGTGCGCATGGGGCTGCTGGCATCCGGGGCTGCGCATGAACTAGGGACGCCGCTGGCGACGCTGTCGGTGATTCTGGGGGACTGGAAGCACATGCCGGAATTCACCCAAAACAAGGTGTTGCTGGAAGAAATTACCGAGATGGAAACACAGTTGCAACGCTGCAAAAGTATCGTCAGCAGCATTTTGCTGTCAGCCGGCGAAGCGCGTGGAGAATCCTCAGTCAAGACGACGCTCAGCACGTTTCTAGATGACCTCGCAACTGAGTGGCGTACCAGCAGGCCGGTCGCTTCCTTCGAATACATCAACCGGATTGCGCATGACGCGCCTGTGGTATTCGATTCTGTGTTGAAACAGATGATTTGCAATGTCCTCGACAATGCATTTGAAGCCTCGCCGCAATTTGTCAGTTTGGAAGCCTCGCGCCAAGGCGACACGCTGACGTTGCGCATCATGGATAAAGGTCCCGGCTTTGCGCCTGCCATGCTGGCGCAGATAGGCAAGCCTTATCAATCGACCAAAGGACGTCCAGGCAGCGGCCTCGGCTTGTTTTTGGTCGTGAATGTGGCGCGCAAACTGGGCGGAAGTTTTAGCGCGCGTAATCGGGAAGAGGGCGGCGCGCTGGTTGAACTCACTTTGCCGCTCGCTGCAATCAGCCTGGACGAGGAAGAATAAATGTCGACTGATCGCCTGTTGTTGCTGATTGAAGATGACGCCGCTTTTGCGCGCACATTGGGGCGCTCGTTCGAGCGTCGCGGATATACAGTTTTGCTTGCACCGAATCAGGATGCTGCCAGCGTCTTGCTGCGCGAGCATTCCCCCGGTTATGCGGTCGTCGATCTCAAGCTGGAAGGCAATACATCCGGTCTCGCCTGCGTGCAGATGCTGCACAAGCATGATCCGGCGATGCTGATTGTTGTGTTGACCGGATTTGCCAGTTTGAACACGGCAGTAGAGGCGATCAAGCTGGGCGCATGCCAGTATCTGGCGAAGCCGTCGAATACCGATGACATTGAAGCGGCATTTGGCCATATAGCCGGCGTGAACGAGATAGAGCTGACCAGCCGTTCGACATCAATCAAGACGCTCGAGTGGGAGCGCATACATGAAGTTTTGGTGGAAACGGATTTCAATATTTCTGAAACAGCCCGCAGGCTGGGTATGCACAGGCGCACGCTGGCGCGCAAGCTCGAAAAGCAGCGCGTCAAATAAGTTTTGCCCTATTTGCATGACATTCTTGATGCCACAGGGCGGGGCTCGACTGTGCAGCCGCGCTACGCGACTCTGTTCAGTAAGTAACTTGAGGAGCATGTCATGACCTTGAGCTTGTTCGATGAGGAAGAAAGCAGGCGTACTTGGCAAGAGCCTTTGTGCGCAGGTGCACTTGTGTTGCGTGGTTTCGCTCTTGATCAAGAAGCGAACATTCTTGCAGCGTTGGAAAGCATTCTTGCCGCCGCACCGTTACGCCACATGGTCACACCCGGCGGTTTTCGGATGTCGGTCGCGATGAGCAATTGCGGGACTTACGGTTGGGTGACGGATCGCAGTGGTTATCGCTACGACCGCACAGATCCGGATAGTGGGCATGCCTGGCCGGAAATGCCGGATTTCATGATCCGGCTTGCGCAAGCAGCGGCAATACAAGCCGGCTTCAACGATTTCGCACCGGATGCCTGCCTGATCAATCGCTATGAGGTCGGTGCGCGCATGTCCTTGCACCAGGATAAAAACGAACGTGATTTCACGCAACCCGTCGTTTCGGTTTCGCTCGGCGTCCCCGCCATGTTTTTATTTGGCGGCATGCAGCGCGAAGAAAAAGCCATGCGCATACCGCTGGCGCATGGCGATGTTGTGGTGTGGGGCGGCGCCGCAAGGTTGCGCTATCACGGAGTACTGCCACTCAAACAGGCAAGTCATCCGCTGCTAGGCCAGCACCGCATCAATCTGACTTTTCGCAAAGTCAGTTGAGCATGGGTGCATTGCACATCAGCGCAACAGTGGATGGTGGCGACATCACGATGTGGCGCTGACCATTTTTTCGAGCGCTTGTTTCATTTCTTCCGGACTGACATCGCGAACGTGTGTCGCGATCGACCAATTGTGACCAAACGGGTCTTCCACGACACCGTAGCGATCACCCCAAAACATATCGTCCATGGGAAACTTGACGGTGGCACCGGCTGCAACGGCACGATTGAACACCGCATTGGCATCTTCGACATACAGATGTAGCGTGACTGGTGAGCCTTTCAAAGCCTTTGGCCCGAATGCGCCACAGTCGGGCATTTGGTCCACCAGCATGACGCAGGAATCGCCGATACGGATTTGCGCATGCATTATTCTTCCATCCGGGCCGGGCAGACGCGCCAACTCCACTGCATTGAATGCCTTGATATAAAACGCAATGGCTGCGGCTGCACCTTCACACACCAGATGCGGTGTGACGCTGTGCATCCCGTTCGGTATTGCTTGTACTTTGGTCTGACTCATGATGGTTCTCCTTGGATTTTTATCGCCGGCCTATGCTCACTGCCGGAGTAACGGTTGCGCCTGCACTCCATGAAGGTGCTGCATGCGTGTGACTCAGGGCTTTAGATCAAACAAGGCCTTGCCGCTCTCGGGATCGAAAGGCGCGGAAAAATGTTCATGCACGATGCGCCATTGGCCATTTATTTTTCGATAGGCACTGGACACGCGCATCCATGAAGAATGCTGATTGCCATCCTTGTCGGAGCCGCCGCAATGATTCAGGTAATGGCTGTAGGCGATTTCATCAGCAGTACCGATATGCAAGTCGTGCATCGTGAAAGTCATCGGTCCGCTACACATTTCAAGACACATCTTCCAATGTTTTTTGTAGGCCTCCGCGCCCTTGAATTGCAGCGCTGCGATGGCGTCATAGGCAATCACTTCGGGTGAGTAGTGCGACATGATGGCATCCAGATTACCCGCACTGGCGGCCTTTTCCCAACTCTTGATCAGGTTGCGGATATCGGTTTCGGCTTTGATGTTTACAACGGCTTGATCCATGATATTTCTCCTTTGAAATGAGGTGTTGTGGGCGGCACGCATAAATAATAGGATAGATAGTGTACAGCGTACACAATTATAGAAAATGACAAAGAAAATGGAGTCACCTAAACGAAAAACCTATCGGCACGGGGATTTGCATCGCGCGTTGCTGGATGCCGGTACACAACTGGCGAGGTTGGGCGGCCCAGGCGCAGTAGTATTGCGCGAGGCTACGCGCCAGGCCGGGGTTGCCCCCAATGCTGCTTACCGCCACTTTGCCGATCGCAACGCACTCTTGCAGGCAGTGTGCGCCGCGGCGCAGGCTCAATTGGCGCTGGCTATCGAAGTGGAGTGGGTGAAGGTAAAGGAAGAAGGTAATGCCACCGGTATTGCCCGTGCACATTTGCGTGCAGTTGGCACGGCGTATATGCGCTTTGCTCGCGCCGAACCCGGGCTGTTTCGCACCGCATTTTCGGTTCACGAAGATCTGCAAAAAGCGGGCGTGGCGGAAATGGCCGGCAAAAGTGGTTTGACGCCTTTTCAGTTATTGGGTCGCGCGCTGGATGAAATGCTGGCAGCCGGAGTTCTGCCGGCAGAGCGTCGAGCGGGAGCAGAATTCCTGGCGTGGTCTGCCGTGCATGGTTTGTCGATGTTGCTGATCGACGGTCCTTTGCGTGCGCTCGATGCGGATCAGGCAGAAGCGATCGGGCAGCGCCTGATAGACATGGTGGAGTGTGGTTTGCCGCAGGCCAGCCCAATGCGCTAATGCAATTCTTCAGCGCGAACGCAGTGGATCCAGCAAGTGACGCAAGGCATTGTGGTCAAGTTCGTACATCAAGGCAATCAGACTGCCTAGTTCGCCTTTTGGAAAGCCTTCACGCGCGAACCAGCCCAGATAATGCCCGGGCAGATCGGCCAACAGACGGCCTTTGTATTTTCCATAGGGCATGGTTTGACTGACCAGTAGCGAGAGGTGTTCGGGGTTCATGCCTTGCAGTGAAGTGATCGACGATGGCGCACATGATAAACCTGGAAACTGTTTGCAGCTGCTAGAACAAATACTTGAAGGGAGGAGGGCGCTGCGGTGCTGGGCTAACAAGGGTATGCTTCAACACTGCATGCAATCCAGCTACCCTGATAAAGCGGGTTTCTTTTATCGGGTGGCAATGCCCATTCATTTCAAGTTTCTAACAAGGAGAACAGCATGAGCCAATATCAAATTGCAGTTGTCGTCGGCAGCCTGCGCAAGGATTCGTTTAATCAGAAAATGGCCACCGCGCTTGCCAAGCTCGCGCCCGCAGGGTTCGTGTTCAAGCAGTTGCAGATCGCTGATTTGCCTCTCTATAATCAGGACGATGACGGCAATCCTTCGGCTGCAGTGAAGCGCTTGAAGGCCGATATTTCGGCATCGCAAGGTTTGTTGTTCCTGACGCCAGAATACAATCGCTCCATTCCCGGCGTGCTCAAGAATGCGATCGATCATGCGTCGCGTCCTTATGGTCAAAACGCATGGGCAGGTAAACCGGCTGGAGTACTCGGTGTCTCCGTAGGTGCAATCGGCACGGCACTGGCGCAACAGCATTTGCGTAATATTCTGGCCTACCTTGATGCGCCCACCCTCGGCCAGCCGGAGGCCTTTATTCATGCCAAGGATGGTTTGTTTGATGCAGAGGGAAATATCGGCGAAGGCAGCAAGAAATTCCTGCAAGGCTGGATGGATGCCTATGTAGCCTGGGTCAAGAAACACGCAGGCTGACAGCGAGGTACTGCGTCAGACCGGATCATGTCGACCTTCAGTCGGCATGATCATCAAGCTCATCAAGCAGCTTGAAGGCATTTCACTTTTTCATCCATCTATTTCTTCACCCATTAAACGCAGGTTCCCATTCTCAAATGTTGATAGAAACGGCAAGTGCTGCTGACATTCCGGCGCTAAGTGCGTTGCTGGCGGAACTGTTTTCACAAGAACAAGAGTTCACGCCGGACAGCGAGGCGCAGTCCAGGGGATTGCTGACGATTATTAATAATCCTGATGTTGGCATCATCTTGCTCGCGCGGCGGAATGGGAAAACGGGGCAAATGGGCCAAGTGGTCGGCATGCTGAACATGCTGTTTACGGTTTCTACCGCGCTAGGCGCGCCGGTAGCGTTGCTGGAAGATATGGTAGTCAGTTCTGCATGCCGCAGGGAGCTGGTCGGCACCCGGCTTTTGACGGAAGCCATTTCGCTTGCGCGTGATCGTGGGTGCAAGCGCATTACCTTACTCACTGACAGTGCTAATAAGGCTGCACAAAAGTTCTATTCCAGGCACGGCTTCACCACTTCCGCCATGTTACCCATGCGCCTTACTCTCGATTGAAAAAAACGATGCAGTGCGCGCGCGATGGAGCATGCGTAGGGGTATAACTTGTAAGTCGAATTAGATTATAATGAGAATCATTGTTATTTAATTTTGGCTTTGTGTGAATCTTTCCGAACTTCCTCCTTTTACTTCCGCGATTGTCGATCAGGTAACGAACATCGAGAGTGATGATCCGATCGCCAAGCGTTTGCGCGAACTCGGTTTTGTTTCGGGTGAGCCGGTACGCATCGTCGCGCGAGGTCCGATCGGTGCCGATCCTTTGCTGGTGCAAATTGGATTTACGCGTTTTGCCTTGCGTCGCTCTGAAGCACAGCGCGTCAGCATTCATCTTGAACAGTAATTTTTAGACATATGGCTATTTCAGGTATTTCGCGCATTGCACTTGTCGGCAATCCCAACTGTGGCAAGACCGCCTTGTTTAATCAACTGACGGGTAGTCGGCAGAAGGTGGCCAATTACGCTGGTGTAACGGTTGAACGCAAGGAAGGGCGCTTTACTGCGCCGTCTGGCCGTGCCTTCAAATTGCTGGATTTGCCTGGCGCTTACAGTCTTGCCGCAACCAGCCCGGATGAAGTCGTCACGCGCGATATTTGTCTTGGCCATTTCCCAGGTGAGGAGTTGCCGGATTTGATCGTCTGCGTGGCCGACGCGACCAATCTGCGTTTGCACCTGCGGTTTGTGCTGGAAGTCAAACGACTTGGGCGTCCGATGGTGCTGGCGTTGAACATGATGGATGCGGCGCGCAAGCGTGGCATCACGATAGACCGCGAAGAGTTGCAGCGGCAACTGGGTATGGACGTCATCGAGACCGTCGCGATTCAGCATGGCGGCACCAAAAATCTGGTGGCGCACATCGATCAGATGCAAGTGGGTGCGCCGGAGCCAGTCGCCTTCGAGAGTGACGACGATCTGCATACGCATGTGCGCAAGATACTGGCTGCCGCGGTGACAATGCCGCGCGCCACTGCAGTGGTGGATGACGCGATTGATCGCTGGGCCTTGCACCCGGTATTCGGCCTGATGATTCTGGCGGCAGTGATGTTTTTTATCTTTCAGGCGGTGTTCTCGTGGGCCGAGCCTTTGATGGACGGTATCACGCAAGGTGTGACTTTCACTGGCGAATGGTTCGCTTCCACTTTGCCGGATGGTTTGTTGCGTAGCTTGATCGTCGATGGCCTGTTTGCCGGTTTGGGCGCAGTACTGGTTTTCCTGCCGCAAATCCTGATTCTCTTCCTGTTCATTCTGGTGCTGGAAGAATCCGGCTATTTGCCGCGTGCCGCCTTCCTGCTGGACCGCATGATGTTCAAGGCCGGACTGACAGGGCGTTCCTTCATTCCATTGCTTTCCAGTTTTGCCTGCGCGATTCCCGGCGTCATGGCGACCCGCAGTATTCAAGACCCGCGCGATCGCCTGACCACAATACTGGTGGCACCGCTGATGACCTGTTCAGCACGCCTGCCAGTTTATACATTGCTGATCGCCGCCTTCATACCGAACACGACGGTATGGAATTTCTTTAATCTGCAAGGCATCGTCTTGTTTGTTTTGTATTTGTCGGGCGTGACCAGCGCGCTGGCGGTTGCATGGTTTATCAAGCGTCTGCGCAAGGATAAAAGCGAGCATGCATTACTGATGGAGCTGCCATCCTATCGCTTGCCCAGCCCTCGTAATATTGCGATCGGCTTGTGGGAGCGCGCCTATATTTTTTTGCGCCGTGTCACCACCATCATCCTGTCGCTGACTGTACTGCTGTGGTTCTTGTCGACTTTTCCATCGCCACCTGACGGCGCAACCATGCCGCCGATTGATTACAGTCTGGCCGGTATGCTGGGGCGGTTTATCGAACCGGTGTTTGCACCTATCGGCTTCAACTGGCAAATCTGTATTGCCTTGATACCGGGCCTGGCTGCGCGCGAAGTTGCCGTTGCTGCGCTGGGCACTGTATATGCGATGTCTGGCAGTGAAGATGCAGTGGCCGCCCAGCTCGGTCCGGTGATTGCGGCACAATGGTCGCTGGCGACTGCGCTGGCTTTGCTGGCATGGTATGTATTTGCACCGCAATGCCTGTCGACGCTGGCCGTGATACGGCGCGAAACGAATTCTTGGCGCGTGGTTGCCGTGTCCGCCGGCTATCTGTTTGGCCTGGCTTATCTGGCGGCGTTTTTGACCTATCAAATTGCGAAGGCACTCACATGAGCATGTATGGATTTGTACAAAATGCGATTATCAGCATCGTTGTGCTGATGAGTGCTTTGTACGTATTGCGCAAGTTGATGCCGAAGTGGGTGCGGGGCAGACAGTTGGCTTTGGCAAGCATGCTGAACCAGCCGTCGCATTCACTGCCACTACGCAAGCTGGGAAGCTTCATGATGCCTGATGAGACGTCGGGTGGAGGTTGCGGTAGTGGTTGCAGCAGTTGTTCCAACTGTGCGTCGAATCCGGCAAGCGACTCGCAGGATATATCCGGAAATAAGCCGGAGGCTGCAGTCGAAACCAGGCCGCTGGAGTTTCAACGCCACATTTGAGTCATTCGACTTAAAGGCAGGTTCATCGTCAAGCAGCGATCACTATCCTGGACCGGATAGGATGTCGCGTCACATACAGCTCAACGTTTTATTTGATGTTCAAGCCAGCCATGACTGGCTGTTGGCGTTCCGTCATCAGGAAGCGATGCAGGCTGATGGCATCGGCTGTGCGATTTGCACTGGCACGCGCATTCAGCAGCACCATGATTGCGTCGCGACCGGCGGTACGCACGCGCATGATGATGCAGCGTCCGGCTTCTTGCGTATAACCGGTTTTGGAAAGCGAGATCGTCCAGTTCTTGTCGCCGACCAGCTTGTTGGTGTTGTGATAGTGACGTGCTGAACCGCCAACCTCAATCATGTCGCCAGATACGGTCGTGATTCTTTCGATTTCCGGATAGCGGGACGCTGCCATCGCCAGTTTGGCCAGATCGCTTGCAGTCGAGGTATTGAATGGCGACAGGCCGGTAGGCTCTTCGATATTGGTGCGTCGCAGCGAAAGTGCATGTGCCTTGTTGCGCGCCGCTACTTTGAAATATTCAATGCCACCGGGATAGGTGCGCGCCAAAGCATGGGCAGCGCGATTGTCCGACGACATTAATGCAAGTTCGAGCAAGTTGAGGCGCGTCAGGACGGCACCAACTGGCACCCGCGACGAGCTGAATTTGAGTACGTCAACATCTTCGTCTGTGATCACGATATGTTCATGCATATCCTGACGGGCATCAAGCACGACCATGGCTGTCATCAGCTTGGTGAGCGAGGCGATCGGCACGATATCGCTGGCGTTTTTCTCGAAGAGCACCTTGCCGGTAGCTTCATCAATCACGATGGCATGCTTGGAACCCAGGGACATTGCCGAGGCTGATGCAGTTAGGGTAAAGAGTGCGGCAAAGAGAAAAGACCTGATCATATTGGCTCGAAGAATGATTGCATCCGGCTGCGATGATAGCGTCGTTTGCAGAAGATGTATGTGGTTATCGCACCGCCGCGTCGATATTTTTTGTAACCGATACCAATTAATCAAGCCGTTTGCACTGAAAAAATATATACAGCGTCAGGCAAGAGGCAGACATGGTCCGGATAGCAGCGCGTTGAAATCCTGATTGAAATATTGATGCGAGCCGCGTAAGTGCTATCTACGACACGTAAAAGCTGGCTGGTTTCGAGGTGGGATGATGTGGGCGACGCATATGATCTTGCGTCGCCCATTTACGCTCAGGAAGCTTCAGGATTGACCGGCAGGTTAGGGTCGAGTGTGCGTGCAACTGCGGCGAACATTTCAGAAGCAGCAGTAAATTTATTGCGTTCGAGGTATTCGGATTCGCGCATCAGATGGACGGCGAGGGCGGTATCGTTGGTCGTGATGCCCTTCAGGCTGCGGCCAAGGTGACGGCAGAATGAAGCAACTTCACTTTTTGTAACGGTTTCTACGGGTGCTGCGTTGGTGTTCGTGTCGCTCATTGAAGCTTCCTTTTTTCATTCAGTGGCTGAAGCTGAAATGATAACGAACATGGCATAAATTGTCTTCTACGCGAGCAGTTTAAATTTCTTGCCGGGATGAAATCATCATGGCGGTCCATTGCTGTTTCTCCTTATTCGATCATAATAAAATGCTTTAAATAATTACTTCAAACTTATGATTTATTGATATTAAATGTAAATTATTAAAGTGATTTATAAAGATATTTTGTGGGGCAACATGGCGACGGAGAATGATGTTTCCATGTTTTCTGCGCAGATTTGATGCATAAACCATGGCACGAATATTGAACGTTATCCGCTTGTCTATGCCCAACCGTGTTGTGATTCATTGCCAACATTCAACAAATCAATAAAGGAGTCTGATGCAACGTCGTGACCTACTCAAAGCATCCGCCGCGCTCGCGCTGGCTGGTTTTTCTGCCCCGTCTTTGTACGCTGCCGGCAATGCTCCCGCCAAACTTAAAACCTTAGGAAAGTCGGAGCTCTTCGATTACGCCTTCCTGAAAGGACGTGCACGCGACATGGCTGGCAAGCCATATCAGCAGACTGTCGACAAAGTGCCTGCCAAGGTCAAGGCGCTTGATTGGGATCAATACCAGTCGATAGGATACCGCGATGATCACGCCTTGTGGGGCAAGGATAAGCTGCGTTTTCAAACCAAGTTTTTCCACCTCGGCATGTACGCGACACAGTCCGTGAAGATACATGAGCTGGAAGATGGCAAGGCGCGCGAGCTGGCCTACGATCCGGAGATGTTCAATTACGGCAAAAGCGGCTTGAAGGGCGCTGACTTGCCGAAGGATCTGGGCTTTGCCGGTTTTCGCGTCAATTTTCATACTGATCTGGTGCGCGATATTGCCGCGTTTCTGGGCGCGAGCTATTTCCGCGCAGTCGGCGGTGATTGGCAATACGGTTTGTCGGCGCGCGGTCTGGCGATCGATTGCGGCATGGCGCGACCGGAAGAATTTCCGCGTTTTACCGAATTCTGGCTGGAGCGTCCAGCCAAGCAGTCGAGCAAGCTGGTGGTGTATGCCTTGCTGGATTCGCCTAGCGTCGCAGGCGCCTATCGCTTCGAAATCATGCCGGGCGCGACTATGTTGATGGATATTGACGTAGCGCTTTATCCGCGCAAGGCGATCGAACGCATGGGTATCGCACCGTTGACCAGCATGTTCCTGACGGCGGAAAACGACAGGCGCATCAGTAATGATTGGCGCACCGAGATACATGATTCCGATGGTTTGTCGATGTGGTCGGGCAACGGTGAATGGATATGGCGACCTTTGGTCAATCCTGAAAATCTGCGTTTCAATGCTTACGCCGATCAAAGCCCGCGCGGCTTTGGCTTGATGCAGCGCGATCGCAACTTCGATCACTATCAGGATGATGGCGTGTTCTATGATCGCCGACCCAGCCTGTGGGTAGAGCCCAAGTCGGGTTGGGGTAAAGGCTCGGTTCAATTGGTAGAGATTCCTACCGTCGATGAAACCTTCGATAACATCGTTGCCTTCTGGAATCCGGAAGCGATACCGCAACCCGGGCAGGAGTTGTTGTTCGGCTACAAGCTGCACTGGGGCGCCAAGATGCCGGTCAGCCCGCAAGCAGCCACCGTGGTAGCGACCCGCACCGGAATAGGCGGCGTGGTGGGCAAGCAGCGCACGTATTTTTCGTGGCGCTTTGCGGTCGATTTCAGCGGGGGCGATCTGGCATTACTAGGACGCGATACCAAGGTCGAAGCGATGGTGACGGCCAGCAAGGGATCGGTGGAAGTCGTGTCGGCGCGGCCGCTGGACGATATCAAAGGCTATCGCGGCATGTTCGACTTGAAGATTAGTGACGACATTCAGGGGCCCATCGATTTGCGCCTGTATCTGACCGCAGATGGACAAACCTTGTCGGAAACCTGGTTGTATCAATGGACGCCACCAGTCAAACGCAGTTTTCAGTAAAACGGCGATGCGCCTGCCTCGCCCTGTGTTGCTGAGCGGGGCAGGTGCTGCAATATTTATTTGAATGTTGCAGGCTGGGCACGATTGGATTCATGCCATTGGCAAGCTTTATTCCAGCGCGGGATTTTCTGGCTCGCAGCCAAAACGTGGCCGAAATCTGGCCGTCGTGCATCTCCGGTCGTTTTCAATTTTGGATGAAAAAGGTAAGATGGCGGCATGATTGATCCTTCTCTGATGGGCCGGCTTTCCTTTGCGCCGACAGCTCCTACCAAACCACCGTTGCAGCCTGGTCGCCATTCTCTCGGCATAGCCGAAGAACGCGATGCCATTCTGTATGTTCCCACCGGGCTTGAAGAAGAAGTTGCCGTGCCTTTGCTGGTCTTGTTCCATGGCGGTGGCGGCAGCGCAGAAAAAGTAATGCCCTTCCTTGAGCAGCATGCAGAGCGCAATCAGTTTCTGTTGCTGGTGCCGCAATCGATTTATCCGACCTGGGATATCGTCATAGGCGGCAACGGTCCCGATCTGCAAAGGCTGAATCAGGCCTTGACTGAAGTGTCGGCACATTACTTTATCGATCCCGATCATTTTGGCTTTGCCGGGTTTTCGGATGGTGGAAGTTATTCCTTGTCGAATGGCATCACCAATGGCGATCTGATTACCCACGTGATCGTGTTTTCCGGCGGCTTCATGTCAGTCTTCATGCAGGAAGGTGCGCCCAAGATATTCATCGCGCATGGCTTGTCGGATGAGCAATTGCCGATTGAGACCAGCGGCCGCCCGCATGCCGAGAAATTGAAGGCGGCAGGCTACGACGTGACGTATCTGGAGTTCGAAGGCAATCACTCGATACAGCCGCCCATCGTCGAATTGGCAGTACAGTTTTTCCTGAAGTAATACAGAAAGCTCGCCGCGATGGCCTATCACTGCGGCTGATTCAGCCCAACAAGACGGCATACACGCCGTGCTACACTTTGACGATGAATCGACTTTTCAAGACTGCGATGTTGTGGCTGCTTGCGCTGGCTTTGCCCGTGCAGGGTTTTGCTGCAGTCACGCAATCGTCTTGTGTGCCGCAGATGCAGCATGTGATTGTGGCGGCAGGGGCGGTAGAAAATTCGACACATTCACATCATCACATGAGTGCTGATAGCGTCGAACATACACATCATCAAGTGACCGTGCAGCTTGACGAGGTCGTTACCGCGGCGCATCAACAGAACGATCAGACCCATGCGCACGCCAACGCTAAGTGCAGTGCGTGTGCAGTATGCTGCATCGGTGTCGCGATGTTGCCCGGGCTGCCGGAATTGCCGGTTTTCCCTCTTGTTTCAACACCCGTTGTTTCTTCACCATCCTCCCTGTTTTTCGGTTTTATCCCTGACGGGATAAAACGCCCGCCCAAGCCTTCTCTCGTTTAAATCCCGGTAATCAATCTGCTTGAACGGCATCACTGTTCAAGCTGCGGTTCAAGCCGCGATTGATGCGCGCACGCATGCCGTGCGCCGATTCCCATCATTTATTAAACGAGAATTTCATGAAAATTCTATTACATTCGCCATTTCGGTCGGCCGCCATAGCGTTGGCCACGCTTGCCTTGCTGTCTGGTTGCGCCAGCTTTTCCACAGATGGCGGCATGGCCGATGTTGCCACACTGACCCGCGAGCGCACCGGCCAGATTCCACAACACGTACGTAGCGATAGCGAGCGCAGCAGTCTGGATAAAACGGTACGCGACCTACTGGCGCAACCGCTTAGCGCAGACAGCGCGGTACAGATTGCCTTGATCAATAACCCGGGTCTGCAAGCAAAGCTGGCCGAACTGGGGATTGCCGAAGCCGATCTGGTACAGGCCGGTCGCATGCGCAATCCCGGGTTTTCATTCGGGCGCCTGAGCGGCGGCGGTACGGTCGAGATTGATCGCAGCGTGATGTTCGACCTGGTCGGTTTGTTGACTATACCGATGCGCAGCAAGATAGAGAGCGGTCGCTTCGAGCAGGCAAAACTGCAGGCCGCAAGCGATGCCGTCAATGTGGCTGGCGAAACGCGCCGTGCATATTTCAATGCCGTCGCCGCACAACAGAGCATGCTCTTCATGGCGCAGGCAAAAGAGGCGGCCGAAGCCGGGGCCGAACTTGCACAAGGCATGCTGAAAGTCGGTAACTGGAACAAGCTGGATGCGGCGCGTGAGCAAATGGCTTATGCGGATACGCTCGCGCAGCATGCACGCAGTCGGCAATATGCGCTCGGTACGCGCGAACATTTGACGCGCATGCTGGGCTTGCTGCGAACGGATCAAGCGCTCGTCTTGCCTGCGACCTTGCCGGACTTGCCCACTATGCCCACGGAACTGGGCAAGCTGGAAGCGCAAGCAATGCAACAAAGGCTGGATGTACAAATGGCCAAACGTGATGCCGAAGCCACCGCCAGTGCGCTCGGCTTGACCAGGGCCACGCGCTTCATCAACATGCTCGACGCCGGTTACATCAATAAAAGCGAAAACGGCAGTCCGCGCAGCAATGGCTATGAGATCAGTCTGGAGCTACCGATCTTTGACTGGGGCTCGGCTAAAACGGGCAGGGCAGAAGCACTCTATATGCAGGCGCTGCATCGCACTGCCGAGACCGCCGTGCGTGCGCAATCTGAGGTGCGCGAACGCTACGCCGCTTATCGCACAGCCTATGATCTTTCCCTGCATTACCGCGATGAAGTGGTCCCGCTGCGCAAGCAGATTTCGGAAGAAATGCTGCTGCGCTACAACGGCATGCTGGCCAGCGTATTCGACCTGCTGGCTGATGCACGCGTACAGATCAACGCAGTCAATGCCGCAATAACAGCACAACGCGATTACTGGCTGGCAGAGACCGATCTGCAGTTGGCTATCAACGGCAGCGGCACCGCGCAAGCATCTGCCGCGTTTACCAATACCGTATCCGCGTCATCGACAGCAGAAGAACACTGAGAAGGAATACAAAAATGAGTATCGACATGATTTCTCGCAGAAGTTTTCTCGCAACGGCAACAACGCTAGTAGGGGCAGGCTTGGTCAGCAAGGCGGGTGCTGCTTCGATTCCGGAAGCGCAGATCGTTCAGCATGCGCGCACCTTGCCGCCCACCGCACCAGCGAATGGCCGTCCGTTCAATCCGGTGGTCACACTCAACGGCCGGAGCGCACCATGGCGCATGAAGAATGGCTGGAAGGAATTCCATCTGATTGCCGAACCCGTGATTCGCGAACTCGCGCCCGGCATGAAAGCGACTCTGTGGGGTTACAACGGCTCCAGCCCCGGCCCCACGATAGAGGTGGTCGAAGGCGACAAGGTACGGGTATTCGTGACCAACAAACTGCCTGAACACACGACCATACACTGGCATGGCCAGCGTCTGCCGAATGGGATGGATGGCGTGGGCGGTGTGACGCAGCCGCAAATCCCGGTCGGCAAAACCTATGTATATGAATTTGAAGCGAAGCGTCCCGGCACCTTCATGTATCACCCGCATGCGGATGAAGTCACGCAGATGGCGATGGGCATGATGGGATTCTGGGTTACGCATCCGAAGAATCCCGAGCAGCACAAGGTCGATCGCGATTTTGTGTTCCTGCTGAACTCCTACGACATCGAACCCGGCAGCAGCACGCCCAAGGTGAATACGATGCTGGACTTCAATCTTTGGACCTGGAATAGCAGGGTATTTCCCGGTATCGATCCGCTGGTATGCAGGCAGGGCGATCGCGTGCGGATACGCTTCGGCAACCTGAGCATGACCAATCACCCCATCCATATTCACGGTCATGAATTCGAGGTGACGGGTACCGATGGCGGCTGGGTGCCCAAATCCGCACGCTGGCCGGAAGTGACAACCGACGTCGCCGTCGGGCAAATGCGCGCGATCGAGTTCGACGCCACCGATGCGGGCGACTGGGCTTTCCATTGCCACAAAGGACATCACACGATGAATGCGATGGGGCATGGCGTGCCGACGATGATAGGCGTGGATCAAAGCAAGATCGCCGAAAAAATCATCCGCATCATTCCCGACTACATGGTGATGGGCGACAAAGGCATGGCCGACATGGGGTCTATGGAAATGCCGCTGCCCGACAACACGCTGCCGATGATGAGCGGAAACGGGCCGTTTGGCCCGATCGAGATGGGCGGCATGTTCACGACCGTCAAGATACGCAAGGACCAGAAGCCGGGCGACTACAAGGACCCTGGCTGGTACAAGCATCCCAAAGGTAGCGTCGCCTACGAACTGAAATAAAGAACAGGAGCGGAAATGAAAAAATTTAATCTCGTCGTAATGCCGCTGTTGCTTGCATCGTGCGTGGCGTTTGCGCATGGGGATGAACCCCCTGCAAAAGACAGATTCGATGCGGCGGCAAGCGAACAGATGGCATTCCGCATCGCCGGTGACGCGACAACAGCCAGCAGGACCATACGGATAGCCATGGATGACAGCATGCGGTTTACGCCTGGCTTGATCAAGGTCAAGCAGGGAGAAACCATACGCCTGGTCATTGCGAACAAGGGAAAAATCATGCACGAAGCGGTTATCGGCAGCATGCCGGAATTGCAGCAGCATTCAGCGCTGATGAAAAAATTCCCGACGATGGAGCATGGAACTCCCTATATGGCGCATGTCAAGCCTGGCCAGTCGCAGGAAATTATCTGGACCTTCAACAAGGCGGGCGAGTTTTATTTCGCTTGCTTGATCGCAGGTCATTTCGAAGCTGGCATGGTAGGCACGATTACTGTGACTGCGAAAAACTAATCAGGTCTTTGTGCCCACCATTCTCAAATCAAGTATGTTTCAAAAGGATAAATCATGAAATTTCTAACTAAAACCATCCTTGCCGTCTTCCTGGCGGGTTCAGCAACTATCGCAAGTCATGCCGCCTACGCTAGCGCAAGCAATCCCATGCAAATCACCGATGCCGCCAAGCCCGCAGCGACGCTTAGCGACGGTGAAGTCAGACGGATTAACAAGGAAGGTGGCAAGGTAACCATCAAGCACGGGCCACTGGATAATCTCGATATGCCGGGCATGACGATGATCTTTCGCGTGCAAGATCCGGCGATGCTGGATCAAATCAGGGAAGGCGACAAGATTAAATTTGTCGCGGACAAGGTTGATGGGGTATTCGTGGTGAAGGAGCTTCACATAGCGGATTGAACATGCGTACGTATGGCCGACTTGTTCCAAAAAACAGATAAAAAGAAGAAGCCCCGTGGCCGCATATGCCGCCACGGGGCTTCTTCAGGCCGTGAGCAAAATTTCGCTTTACAACCGGCTACGCTATTTCGCCCAGGTTAGGGTTGGCCTATTTCAAACCGATCACACCGCAAGCCAGGCGCTTGCCGGAATTGCCGGTGGGCTGCGTGATGTAATCGTCAGGATCTGCATGCACGATCAAGCCCTTGCCGATGATGCTATTGGCACCGCTTGCCGAAAGTGAAATTTGGCTGGCCGGTACGGCGATCGCCAGCGTTGCTGTGCCCGTTGCGTCGGCCGTCAGGTTGCCAAAGTCCCCGCCATGATGCTCGGCAGTGGTAGGCGAGCCGTGTTTTGTACCTGAGGGATTGAAATGACCTCCTGCACTGGTCGCATCCGGGGCACTGCAATCGCCTTTTTCATGAATGTGAAAGCCGTGCAGGCCTGGCGACAAACCTTGTATCCGCGCATTGACTAATACCTTGTCGTCCTGCTGCGTAAAACTCACGATGCCACTGGTTGTGTTGCCCTGTGTCGGCTTCATGATGGCTTCGGCAGTGGTCGGTGATTTTGAAAAACCGGCACAGGCCGTCACGACAACAACGGCGCTTAAGACTGTCACAACGGGAATGATCTTCATGTCTGGATGCTCCTGGTTGAATGATTGGTTCTATCAACCCCGGTAACACTATCTGCCGGTATGGTTGAAAGAGTTGCATGCTTCTTCTGACTTGCTGCTACTGCACTTTACAACACACATTCTTTGTATATTTTTTACTCAAGCTCGGGCGAACGATAGAGATAGATAGAATTTCGTAATAAAAACAATCGCTTAATGCTGCTTTCTCAAAAATGGTTCAAGTCCTGCAAAAACAAACCAGTGCTTATCAGACAATGTTTATTGAGTGTAGTTCGAGTCTCTGCCATCTGTTTATTGATTACAGCAGGTCGATGCCGAAGCGACGCAAAACAAAAGCGAACAGGGCGAAGCAGGCAATCGTAATGACAGCGGATACCAATAGCGTTGGCCAAAAACCGATGCGCGGCAACAAGGTAGGAAAAACAAGAAACATAGGCAAGGTGGGAATCACATACCAGAACGTGTACCAGGCATGATTCGCCAGTTTGCTTTCTGGTTGCTTCTCAAGATAAAGCCAGATCAAGGTCAAGATCGTAATCATCGGTAAGGCAGCGATCAGACCACCCAGTTTGTCGCTGCGTTTGGCTAACTCCGAAATAAGAACGACCACACCTGCAGTTATCAAGTACTTGGTAATAATCCAGCTCATTGCTCTTCCCTATATCGATATCGATGCATTCGAGTATTGCACTTCCGTTGATCCAGCGTGATCAATGTGAATCAAGATGTCGCATTGTGCAGCTGCTGAGCTGTCTTCCTGTTTATAGCTGACGGCTTGGTAATCAATTATTTCTTGATCCAGCGCAATGGATCGTCTTTCAACACTTGTTATATGTTAACCCTCGCCTATATTGAATGCGTTTCCCTTTTTTGTAGAGCACGCAACATGGCAACCGACAATTCAAGTCTGCTTGCGAAAGGAAGGTCCCATGTACTTCGAAAGATACGAGCAAACTGCGCTGGATGATCCTTTGGCTGCATCGCAAGGAAAATACCGTTGGCGTTTTTGGGCCAATGGAAAGATTGTGTTTGCTAGCGCCGAGGGTTATCACAATCAGGATGAACGAGAACGTTCGCTAGAGATAGCACGCTCTACAAATTTCATGACACCGGTGGTCGATGCTCCATTGAGCACTGGGGGTGCCGATATCGATACGGTAGGTTTGATCAATACGATAAGTAGCCAGCCTCTGACGATCAGGCTTGACGATGCAGGGCCGGGTTTGTTTGAAGACAGTAGCAAGAAAGGTAGATGAAAACGATGGATAAGAACGAGATAGAAGGGTGTTTGAAATAGTTAACGGCAAGCGCTGTTTAGTCACAGTGTCTATGTGGATACCAAGCTTTAAAACTGGATTTTCAAGGCCTTGTACCTGATGCTCAGGGCAGGCAAAACTCTTCAAAGGATCATGATGTTTAAAACAATTTTGCTGGCAACTGACGGTTCCGATGCTTCGGACAAAGCGATACGCTCAACGATTGAATTTGCAAAGGACAACCATAGCAAGATCATCGGTTTGGCAGTTGAAGAAGTACATCCTTATTTCCCTTATGCAACGGAGGGTAAGGCGGGAGAAATAGCGCGGGAAAATGCCAAAAAAATCGCCGATCTCGCCGCGGCAGCGAATGTCCGTTGTGAAGTACATATCGAGCGCGGAAACACTCCCTACGAAGAAATCATTGATGCAGCCACGCGCTATGGGTGTGACTCGATTTTCATGGGTTCGCATGGACTCAAGGGCATAGACAGGCTTTTGCTGGGAAGCGTTGCGCAAAAAGTCTTGATCCATAGCACCGTGCCCGTGGTGATTCTCAAGTAAGGGTATCAGCACTCCAAACAGAATCCTAGGCAGGCTGGATAGCATCGCAGGATGCCGTTCTGGTTGTCGAAGATGGAGCAAGTCCATTTTTGACAGCAATGATTTCCGCCATCACGCTCACCGCAATTTCAGCCGGCGTTTTGCTACCTATATATACGCCGACCGGACTATGCAGGCGTTCCAGCGATGCGTGGGTTTCGCCAAAGTGGGTAATCATGCGGTCGCGCCTGCTTGCACTATTGCGCAGCGATCCGATTGCGCCGATATAAAACGCGGAGCTATGTAGTGCTTCCAGCAACGCCAGATCATCCAGTTTCGGGTCGTGACTCAGCGCCACAATGCAGCTGCGTCGATCCGGCCTGAACGTGACCACGGCATCGTCCGGCATTTCCGTCACAGTCTTCACGCCGGCTACCGACCAGGCGTTGAGATATTCCACGCGCGGGTCGCAAACCGTCACGGCGAACCCGTTAAAGACCGCCATCGTAGACAGATATTCGGCCAGTATCCCTGCGCCTATCAGCAACATCCGATATTCCGGCCCGAGCGTGCAGGCCAGCTGCTTGCCGTCAAAGTGCAAGGGTTCGCTAGCGTCGCTGGATTTCAGAACGACTTGCCCGTTGGCGCAAGACACCGTACGTCGCATCAGCATGCCGGACTCGAGTTTGTGCACCAGGGTGTCCAGCGCTTCATGCTGCGGATTGAACTCCAGTAACAATTCCAAAGTACCACCACAGGGGAGGCCGAACCGATGCGCTTCGTCTGCGCTGACGCCATAGCGAACCACTTCTGTAAATGCCGACACGCTATTCAATGCGCTGTCGGCGTTTGCATAACGCTGTATCAGATCGTCTTCTATGCAGCCGCCCGAGACCGAACCGACGGCATGGCCATCCGCGCGCAAGGCCATCATTGCGCCTATCGGCCGCGGCGAGGAGCCCCAGGTTTTGACGACGGTTGCCAACAGTGCGCGATGGCCCGCGACGCGCCAGTCACGCAGGTTACGCAATACGGTGAGGTCTATGCTTTCCATTTATTTATCTCAGGCTTGATTGATGGCGCGCACGAATAAGTCCTCGGCTCGTGACAAGTCCTCGACCGTATCCACATCGGTGACCAGGCCCTGATCGTCGATGGATAAATCGAATACTTCATCAGTTAAACGATACTTTTGAATCACCGACTTCGCACCGACGTCACCGGACAGGCGGGATAGCGCGTCGAAGCATGCCTTGCCGAATCCGACCGGGTGGCCTTGCTGGCCGCGGTAATGCGGTACCACTACCGTGTGACGCGCCAAGGCATCGGCTACCTGTCGCAAGCTTTCCGGTTGTATCAATGGCAGGTCGCCGGGCAGGATTAACCATCCCGCCGCATCTGCTGTGGCACACACGCCGGCGGCGATCGAGTCGGCGATGCCGTCGCCAGCCGCGCTCTTCACAATGTGGACCTGCAAGCCGGATGCCTCAACTGCACTGACCACGTGTGCCAACACGGTTGAGCCTGCCAAGGATGCGGCAAGCTTGTGCGTCGTCCCGCCCGATGCGAGGTAACGTTGCCCTTTGCCGGCGGCGAGTACGATGACGATGGGTTGGCTGGGCATGGTTTTAGAGGTAAGCAGGCATCTTGTCGATCAGCTTGTCCAGCGTCACAGGGTAGTCGCGCACCCGTACGCCGGTCGCGTTGTATACCGCATTGGCAATTGCCGCTCCGACCCCGCAGATGCCGAGTTCGCCTACGCCTTTAGCCTTCATCGGCGATGACATCGGATCGGTTTCATCTAGGAAGATGACATCCTGATGCGGGATATCGGCGTGCACCGGAACTTCATACCCGGCCAGATCATGATTGACGAAGAAGCCCGATCGCGTATCGACTACCAGTTCTTCCATCAACGCGGCACCGACGCCCATCGTCATGGCGCCGATCACCTGGCTGCGCGCCGATTTTGGATTGAGTATGCGTCCGGCTGCGCACACCGCCAGCATGCGCCGCACGCGCGTTTCACCGGTCGCGATGTCGACACCGACTTCAACAAAATGCGCGCCAAAAGTCGATTGCTGATATTTCTTGTCGAGGTCGCCATACTCCATGAAATCCTCAGCAACGATTTCTCCGCCTTCTGCGACCTGGCCCAGCGGCACGGAACGTCCGCTTGCGCGTACCATGCCATCGGCAAACGCAGTGTCGGCCGGATTGAATCCTAATTTTTTCGCAATCATTTCGCGCAACTTCACGCAGGCGGCATACACCCCGGCGGTGGAGCTATTGCCGCCCCATTGACCACCCGAACCGGCAGAGACAGGAAAGGTCGAGTCGCCCAGATGCACGACCACTTTATCAAGCGGCACGCCCATCATCTCGGCTGCGGTCTGCGCAATGATGGTGTAACTGCCGGTGCCGATATCGGTCATATCGGTTTCGACGGTCACTACGCCGTTGCGATCGAGCCGAACGCGCGCGGCCGATTTCATCACCAGATTGTTGCGGAATGCTGCCGCCACGCCCATGCCGATCAGCCATTGGCCATCGCGGGTTTTGCCAGGCTCGGCATTGCGTGCATTCCAGCCAAAGCGATCTGCACCCGTACGCAGACATTCAATCAGACGACGCTGGGAAAAGCGGCGGTCCGGTTTTTCCGGATCGACCTTGGTGTCGTTGAGGATGCGGAAAGTCACCGGATCGATCTTGAGTTTTTCTGCCATCTCGTCCATTGCGATTTCCAGCGCCATCAGGCCCGGAGCTTCACCCGGTGCGCGCATTGCATTTCCTTCGGGCAGATCGAGTACAGCCAGTCGCAACGAAGTCATGCGATTCGCGCCGGCATAGAGCAGGCGTGTCTGCTGCACTGCGGTTTCCGGTTTGCCGCCTGGCAGATCCCCAGACCACGATTCGTGTCCAATCGCCGTGATCTTGCCATCACGAGTGGCGCCGATACGGATGCGCTGAATGGTGGCCGGCCTGTGCGTGGTGTTATTGAACATGAACGGGCGGGTGAGGGCGACTTTCACCGGCCGATTCGCAGCCTGCGCACCGAGAGCGGCCATCAGGGCTTCGGAACGAACAAATAATTTGCCGCCAAAGCCGCCGCCGATATAGGGTGAAATCAGCCTTACATTTTCCTTCGGCACACCGAGCGTCTTCGCCAGATCGCCGCGTCCCCAATCGATCATTTGATTCGAGGTCCATACCGTCAGCTTGTCGCCTTGCCACGATGCAATCGACGCATGCGGCTCCATCATCGCGTGCGATTGGTCGGGTGTGGTGTAGTGGGCATCAAGCCGTACGGGGGCAGTCGCGAACGCGCCGGCAAAATCGCCAGTCTTGGTATCTGGCTCTTCTTCTTTTTTAGGCTTGGCTGCCGAATCCTTTGCCTTGGCCAGATCGTATGCACCTTTCGCAGGAGCGTATTTAACCCGCACCAGGTTGGCGGCGGAGCGCGCCTGTTCAAACGTCTCTGCCACCACGATGGCAATCGCCTGATGGTAATGCTGGATGTCCGGCCCGCCGAGCAACTTGGCAGTATTGAATCGCCCTTTGGCTAGCGTGCCCGCAGTCTCGGCAGTGACAATCGCAATCACGCCTGGTGCTTGCCTGGCTTCGTTCAGATTGATGGAGGTGATACGCCCTTTGGCGATCGCCGATCCGATCACATAACCATAAGCAGCGTTCGGTGCCGCCGCATGCTGCTCATACGCATAAGGCGCAGCGCCGCTGGTTTTCAGTGGGCCGTCAATCCGATCCACCGGACGGCCTATGACCTTGAGTTGATCGATGGGATTAGTGGTGGCAGGCGTTGTAAATTTCATGACATCAACCTTTCTTCGCTTCGGCCAACACGGCGGCGAGCGTACGGTGCACCAAAGGGATCTTGAACGCGTTTTCATGTGTCGTTTTCGCGCCGGCCAGCAGTAGATCTGCCACGGCCTTGGCGCCATTCGGCAATTTCTTCTCTGCCGCTTCCACCCGCCATGGTTTGTGCGCGACGCCACCCAAGGCCACGCGGCCAGTGCCGTCGGGCTGAACGATTGCGGCGACAGAAATCAATGCAAACGCATATGACGATCGATCCCGCACCTTGCGATATATCTGCTTGCCGCCGACAGGCCTGGGTAGGTTCACGCTGGTGATCAGTTCGCCGGGCTGCAATGTGTGTTCGATATGAGGCGTGTTGCCCGGCAGTGTATGGAAATCGGCAATCGGAATCGTCCGCATCGAGCCGTCGGGTCGCACGGTCTCTACTTGCGCATCCAGCACGCGCATGGCCACCGCCATATCGCTGGGATGAGTCGCAATGCATGCACCACTGACGCCGACCACGGCAAGCTGGCGGCTGAATCCGCCTATCGCTGAGCAGCCGCTGCCAGGGACGCGCTTGTTGCAGGGCAGATTGGTGTCGTAAAAATAGGGGCAGCGGGTACGCTGCAGCAGATTTCCCGCAGTCGTAGCCTTGTTGCGTAGCTGTGCGGATGCGCCTGCCAGCAAGGCCCGCGACAGCACGCCATAGTCGCGGCGCACGCGCGCATCGGCTGCCAGGTCGGTGTTGCGTACCAGTGCGCCGATCCGCAGTCCGCCATCAGCCATGGGCTCGATTTTGTCTAGCGCCAGACCGTTGACGTCTATCAGATGCGCCGGAGTCTCGATCTCGAGCTTCATCAGGTCGAGCAGGTTGGTCCCGCCCGCAATAAATCTGGCGCCCGGTGTGCGTAATGCAGCGGCCGCTGCTTCAGCCGGCGACTGTGCGCGCTGATAGCTAAAGACCTTCATGCTGGCCTCCCTGCGACTTCGGTGATCGCGTCGATAATGTTGGAATACGCGCCGCAGCGGCAGATGTTGCCGCTCATGCGTTCGCGGATTTCTTCGGCGCTGACTTTGGGGCTGGCGTTCAAATCGGCGCTGACATGGCTAGGAATACCTTGTTTGATTTCCTCGAGTACCGCAACTGCAGAGCAGATTTGGCCCGGCGTGCAGTAGCCGCACTGATAACCATCGTGTTTGACAAAGGCCGCCTGCATCGGATGCAGCTTGTCCTTGTTGCCCAGGCCTTCGATCGTGGTGATGTTCGCGCCTTCATGCATGACGGCGAGGCTGAGGCAGGAATTGATGCGCCGTCCATCGACGATGACGGTGCACGCTCCGCACTGACCGTGATCGCACCCTTTCTTGGTGCCCGTCATGTGCAGGTGTTCGCGCAATGCATCGAGTAGTGTGGTGCGCGTATCGAGCTCGAGCTGGCGGACTTCGCCATTCACGCGGAACGATACTTTGGACGTAATGGGGGATTGGCTAGGCGTAGTTTGCATAGAAGTTTGAGCTCCCGCAACGGACGGCACTGCCATGGCGGTGGTGGACACCGCGCCTGCAATCAGCAGATTGCGCCGGGTTATTTTGATATCGCTGAATTGATCCATGGTGTTCGCATCCTATTTGGCTAATGGAGACTGGCTGATAGAGATTGCTGTCTGGCGCATGACCGCATGACTGCAAGAGCATGTGCCGTATGGGAAATGACCCTAGTACGATACTCGACTTGAGAAAGACCTGCTGGCGGCCAATTAATTCCCTGCAAGTACGAGAATCGTTGAAGCTTTATCTTCTTCGGCACGTAACACTTTGCACCATTGCTCCAACACATCGCTTCGCTACTGATCAGATTCGTGGAGTCGGCATGTTCTTTTGCAAGCTTTGTTTGGAATCATGATCGAGATCAATAGCGATGCACTTTTCATGAAAAAACTAAGAAAGACGACACCCCCTAAGTGTAGGATTAATTAAACGCGGAAAGATTTTGCGTTGGCTTTTGACCGGCAGCAATTAGTTTGACAGGGCGCGTGCCGGTGTAACAGTGTCGCTTGCTCTTGTCTGTCCACATAGACCGGAAATGACATGAGCGCACTGATCATATTCAGCGACAAGACCACAGCAGCACGTGCCTGATCTTGAGTGGTGCTGTAGCAGGTAGTGCGAACGTGTTGTATCAGCAGGCCTGCATGGCGATGACCTACGTCGCATGTATATGCAGGTCTATCAATCAATCCCTGGATGTTAACCTCCAACCCGGATCACTCATTCACGAAGGAGCCATCATGAAAACAAACGTAGGAAGTATCGACCGTATCGTGCGCATAGTTGCTGGTGCTGCGCTGATTGCGGCATCTCTGTTAGACCTTATCGGCCCATGGGGCTGGATAGGCGTGATCCCACTGGCAACCGGAATATTTCGTTTTTGTCCGGTATATCTGCCGTTCGGCTTTAACACCTGCAGCGTGAAAAAATAGCTTGTTGGCTGAATAAATAGATTTGCAATACCGCCAACTGAATGCCGACCCTTCGCGCATCGCGCGCGAAGAAATTCGGCATCAATACAAACATAGGCAAGAAGGAAGCTACAAGTAGAAAAAGTCAGGCGGGGAGGGGATGCGTTTGATTCTTAAGCGTCACGCGGAGTTATTCCGCCATGAGAGCGCTATTGCTTTGCCGCGAAAAATCTGGCGAGCTGTTGTAGCCCAGGCCGTACGACAAGGAAGCCGCGATACAGCCATTCCATCAAGAACATCATTCCAGGCAAACGAGCGCACCGGCCAAGCCAGCGCCAGCCGGGCAAGCGATTCCATACAAATACAAAAGCCTCGGCACCACTCAATATATCGCCGTCAGGAGTAATCAAGTGAAAGCGCTTCAGCAACTGTGCCTTGGTCATGCCGACAGGCGGCTGGAAATCACAAGCGGATACATCGACCCAGGCAATGTCTTCATTGGCCTGTATTTTCTGATAGATGGCAATCTCACGGCGGCACAGAGGGCAGGCACCATCAAACATAACCTTGGTCGATCCGTTGCTCTGACTATCAGCATCTTTGTTCATATGGTTTTCTTTCAGGGAGCGATCGCGATAAGAAACGTATCGATAGTGCTGCCAGCATGTTGTTCGAGCTGGAAGCGGAAAAAAATAAAATTCAAGCTACCCTGAACCATATAACACAATGCTCGCCTGCGACCGCCTAAATCGGGGTGGCCGCAGGCCATTAGTCCTTATGGACCGCGCGTCTCGGTTTCCTGACCTTCGATGGCATTGCGATACTTCGCATTTGCAGCCGCCTTTTTCTCTGCCTCCATCGTCTGATTTGACGCTTTGATGCGTTTTTTCTCTTCCTCACTCCGTTGATGGGCGATGTCTTTGTTTCCGATTCTGTTAGTCATTGCATTCTCCTTTAAGTGTCGTAAAGTCTGGCATTTCACCAAATATGACGAGGTGCATTTGTTTGCCGGATCGCCGGTTTTTCAGACTGCAGGCGGATCAGTTTCACGGCCAAATTCTTTGTGTTTGGTCATGGCTGAAATGAAAGCTTTAGTAGCTTTGCCTGCGTCGGGCTGATCCGGCCCTACAATGAGGGGATCCTTTTCTTCGCTAGGCAGATTGAGCGGAATGCCAGCCTTTTCCAACAACGCCTCGGCGGCACCCATCATCAGCATTGGTTTGCAATGGCGGTATTGGTCTTTAATGAATTCAATCGCATTGCCATCCTTAAGCAAAGCGGCAACGCCATCTGCACCATCGGGAACCACCATCGCATCATAAAGAGCAGCCGGGCCGGCTTCGATGGATATCTCTGCGTGCAAACCAAGTTTGCCCGCCTTCACTTCACCTAGCTTGGCAGCGACGAAACGAGGGACTGCACCTGCGTCGATCAACGCCGAGTAAATACTCGATGCCATTGCACCATCAATGCCCGGCGCGATCAGGATTGCCACCCGTCTTGTCTTGATGTCGCTAGCTGGGTACGAGCTCATCGACAGCGGCGGGGATGGATCGTAAGTGTGTGGTGGCAATGGCGAAATATTTAGCGCAGGTGCAGGCACGGCAAAACCTAATCCATCGGCGACACCGGCAGCTAACTCAGCGTTGACGTTGGCCAGCAGCGATACGACCCGCTCTCGAATCGCTTGTGTTTGCACGCGAGTAAGCTCGAACCGAAACGCTTTAATGATGTGTTGTTGCTCGACCGGAGTTTGCGAGATCCAGAACAACTGCGCCTGCGAATAGTGATCCGCAAACTTTTCAGGTTTGCCGCGCACTTTGTCTTCACTAACGCGCTCCGCGAAACTCGTGAATCCCTTAGCGCCGCCAGCCTGGAAAGGGCAGCCGCCACCCAGCGAGTTTGGTTCATACGATACGCGGCCGCGGGCAACCGCCTGCCTATGCATGCCGTCCCTTTGGTTGTTGTGGACTGGAGCCAATGGCGAATTGATAGGTATCTCGTGGAAATTAGCGCCACCAAGTCGACTTATCTGTGTGTCGAGGTAAGAGTGAATTCGTCCCTGCAATAAGGGATCATTGCTGAAATCGATACCCGGAATAATGTGAGCAGTGCAAAAAGCCACTTGTTCGGTTTCAGCAAAGAAGTTATCCGGGTTGCGATTCAATACCAGCTTGCCGACCGCGATGACAGGAATCAACTCTTCTGGCACCAGTTTAGTTGGATCGAGTACATCGAACTCAAACTCTTCTGCTTGTTGTTCGGTAAATACTTGCAGTCCCAACTCCCACTCAGGATAAGCACCAGCCTCAATCGCCTCCCATAAATCCCTTCGATGGAAATCCGAATCAGCACCGGATATTTTCACTGCCTCGTCCCAGCACAGTGCATGGGTGCCGGCCACCGGGGTCCAATGAAATTTGCAAAACACGGATTCACCCTCAGCATTGATCAAGCGGAAAGTATGGACACCAAAGCCTTGCATCATTCTGTAACTGCGCGGAATCGCACGGTCAGACATTTGCCATAACAACATATGCGTCGATTCAGGCATCAATGAAACGAAATCCCAATACGTGTCATGCGCGCTAGATGCCTGCGGCATTGCAAAATGCGGTTCTGGCTTGACGGCATGGACCAGGTCAGGAAACTTCATCGCGTCCTGGATAAAGAAAACCGGCATATTATTGCCGACCAGGTCCCAGTTACCTTCGTCAGTGTAAAACTTGACGGCGAAACCCCTGACGTCGCGCGCAGTATCTGTCGAACCGCGCTCTCCTGCGACGGTAGAGAAACGTACAAAGACCGGCGTTTGCTTGCCGTCTTCTGCAAAGGGGGTCGCCTTTGTCAATGCGCCCAGCGCTTGATAACATTCGAAGTAGCCATGTGCTGCAGAGCCGCGAGCATGAACAACGCGCTCAGAGATTCTCTCGTGATCAAAATGAGTGATTTTTTCACGAAGGATGAAGTCTTCCAGTGCGGTTGGGCCTCGCAAGCCGATTTTCAGAGAGTTTTGATTGTCAGCAATCGGTACGCCTTGGTTCGTCGTCAATTGTTGCCCACCCGAATCCACACGAACACGGTCTAGCGACGCGATCATTGCATTTATCCCTTGCGGAGGTTTTCCCGATCCGGTTTTAGTCGATCCGTTTTTTTCACTCGCCGTGCTACTCGTGACGGCAGCAGAGGCGGGCAGAGCGGTAGCACCCTCGGGCGGGTTATATGCTGCCTCGCCATATTCTGAAGCCTTGTTTGGATTGTTCGGCATTGAACCAGCGAGTGCCCCGGTCCCTTCAACCTTGTCGGCCAAATATGAATTTTTTACTGCACTCGTTTTTGCTGCCGGTTGTGCGGTCGACGGTCCGGAGACGGTAGAGAGCAGCGAGCCAGTATTTTTCGGGGCCGTGATTTTCGTTGGCATAAGAATCTCCAAAGTGATAGATGAGGGGGACCTGGTTTCTAACTTTGAAGATTAAGAGATGTATTGGGGTTAACCTATCAGACGTTTGCTCAACACCGTGTAAGACAAGGGGTTCAATTTCTGTGCGGATAGA
Source organism: Herminiimonas aquatilis (assembly GCF_042665175.1). Taxonomy (NCBI): domain Bacteria; kingdom Pseudomonadati; phylum Pseudomonadota; class Betaproteobacteria; order Burkholderiales; family Oxalobacteraceae; genus Herminiimonas; species Herminiimonas aquatilis. The sequence goes on along the minus strand of NZ_JBHTCC010000003.1, from coordinate 425,921 downwards.
GATGCGAAATGGAAACAAATTTGGGAAGGAGAACGACAGGTTCTGGCGCAGCTAACTCCCCACTGATAATCTCCCGCCAATCACATCGTCTCGACAAAACCTATCCAGCGGCCAGCTATGAGGACAGAAAGCCAAAGAATGGCGGATACGGCGGCCAAGGCTTGAACTCGCACAGATGGCTGGCCGCTGCGCAGGGCAGCATCAAAGCTCTCGCCGCGATGCTGTAGTGCGATGTTGCAGATTGCCAGTACAAGCAGTACGGCCTTGAAGAGGAAAGCTGGATTCTCTGCGTACTCCACCGGTTTCACTGAGAACAAGCAAAGCCCTGTCGTAACCGCGAGTGCGGCACCCGTTGCCGCTGCACGCACAAGAAAGGGGCCGAGGATCGGCAGATCCCGTCTGTGCGTTGAACGCAAAAGGAGTAAATCGAGCGGAAGGATAGCACCAAGAAGTAGCCCTATACCAAGGATGTGGGCTGCATTGACAACGAGGTAGGCGACCCAGTATTCCTGCAGGAAGACGGCACCGGGCCAACCAGCAATTGCTTGCAGAAAACCGGTCATCGCCGTGCCGTCATTCCTTGATGCGTTCAGGATACATGTCGTACTGTTTGCCGCCGACCGTAATGCGCACGGCTTTTATATGCGCCTTGTTCGGCTCCTTACTGCGGTTGCCCAGTACTGTAATGTCATCGCCCGCCTTGGCAGTGTCGCCGGTGAAACCTGAGCGCTGTGTCTGATTCGGGTTTCCCAGATCGACTTGCCACAAGCGACCATCCTGGGCCTTCACGCGCATCGCTGGATGCGGCGGCGCCATCGAAATCTCGGTTATCGTGCCTTTCAACTCGGACTGCTCTTCTTCCGCCCAGGTCCAGCCATGATGCGCGAAGGCTTGCATGGTAAATAGCGCCATGGCCGTTGCGCAAAACATCAATACCATACGACGCGTAACATCGCGCGCCGTCATGGAGATTGTGCGGGTGGCGGTTCGACTTTCACTTGATACCGACATAATCATGCTCCTTTAGGTGAGTAAAAAACTGAGAGTCCGACACATTGACCCAGTTCCTGGTTTTAACGGTACGACAACTACCGGTGCCAACTTCCCCAAAAGCGAAGCGGGTAGTAGCCTTCTCTAAGGTCCGCTTTGGGTGTGAATTAGCCGCGTCGAGCCGTTTCGATCGCAGCGATGTCGATCTTTGACATCGTCATCATGGCTTCAAACGCACGCTTGGCTGCTGCGTGATCAGAGTCTGTAACAGCGGCGATGAGTGCGCGTGGTGTGATTTGCCACGATAAACCCCATTTGTCTTTGCACCAACCACATGCGCTTTCTTGTCCGCCGTTTTGGACAATCGCATTCCACAATCGATCTGTTTCAGCTTGGTCGTCAGTTGCGACCTGAAAAGAGAATGCTTCGTTGTGTTTGAATGCCGCGCCGCCGTTCAAGCCAAGGCAAGGAATGCCCATCACTTTGAACTCGACTGTTAAAACGTCGCCTTCCTTGCCAGAAGGATAGTCACCTGGCGCGCGATGAATAGCATCTACTGTGCTATCAGGAAAGGTCTCGGCGTAGAACTTTGCGGCATCCAAAGCAGTGCCATCGTACCAAAGACAAATCGTGTTTTTGTTGAGCATATTGATTCTCCTTTTTATTCGCCTACGCTGCCGGTAATGGGCAATACAATTCCAGTAATGTAGCTGGAGCAAACAGCAGAAGCGAGAAATACATAAGCAGGTGAAATCTCTTCCGGCTGTGCAGGTCTACGATAGCTGGTTTGCGCACCGAACTGTGCGATGTCTTCCGGCTTGGATTTGTCCGCCGGATTAAGCGGAGTCCATACTGGGCCTGGCGCGACTGCATTCACGCGTATGCCCTGATCCAGTAGATTGGCGGCAAGCGCCATTGTGAAGGCATGAATCGCACCTTTGGTAGTCGAGTAATCGAGCAACTTTTTACTACCTCTTAAACCCGTCACCGAACCGGTGTTGATGATGGCGGAACCACGCTTCAAATGGGGCAGTGCGGCTTTTGCCATATGAAAATAGCCATAGACATTCGTCTTCATGGTTTCATCAAAACGTTCTTCTGTCAGATCCAGCAAAGTATCAGCGTGTTCTTGAAATGCTGCGTTGTTGACCAACACGTCGAGCTTGCCGAATGTCTTGACTGCCTTCTTCACCGCCTTCTGACAAAATGCAGCGTCTTTCACATCGCCAGGTAGCAACAAGCATTGGCGACCTTCCGCTTCAACATGACGCCGTGTTTCCTTGGCATCTTTATCTTCATTGAGATAAATGATCGCTACATCCGCACCCTCACGCGCAAATAACACCGCGACTGCACGCCCAATTCCAGAGTCGCCACCCGTGATGATGGCTTTCATTCCTTTAAGTTTGCCGCTGCCTTTATAGCCAGTCGCGAGAAATTGCGGCGCCACCTCCAGCTCGGCTTCGGTGCCAGGTTTTCGCAAGTGCTTACGCGACATCGGCGGAGCAGCTTGCTTCTTGTCACTGGTTTGTACCGCTGGCTTGGACTTGCTTGCAGTTTTCTTGCTCGCGTCCTTTACATCTTGCTTGCGTTGGATTTTTTTCTGTTTCTCTACGGTATCTGCAGTCGAACGGGATTTTGTTTTGACGGACGATGCCATGCGTATCTCCTGTAGTTAAGCTATACAGTTTTATGACGCAAGGGAGCTTGCGACGTTCCCGAGAAAGGGTATTTCTCTTAAGGAGATCGTCTGTAGCCGATGCCGAGATGGAAGCAAGCGATATCGTCCCGATCTGGAAGCGTTGACCGGTCATTGGTGCCGTGATCTTGATTCCGGTTGCGATTTTTACCATGTCGCTGGCTGGCAATCCGATGAAATCAAAACGGTGGCTAGGAAGGAGGGCGCTCAAAAACTGGCCTGTCTCAGACTTGAAAGACACCAAGTTCGAAGACATTCAACGTTGGGCTATGTCAGCCCAATTGACTTTGAACAACAAGCTCAGTTGGCTTAATACGGTGCCTTTCAGATTGGGGACAGGCCACAAATACTTCCATGCCACATAATGTTTCCGCTAATGGAATCCTGCCAGGGGGTATTTGTTGAAGGTTTAGATAAAAGCAGAATGGACAAAAAGAAACTCTCCGAACGGGACATCTGCTCCAGATACATCACCCCAGCAATCACCAGCGCAGGATGGGATCTCCATACGCACATTCGCGAAGAAGTGAGCTTTACCAAGGGACGCATTATCGTGGGGGCAAGCTGCATACTCGCGGCGAACAGAAGCGTGCCGATTACATCCTGTATTACAAATCGAACATCCCCCTTGCAGTGATCGAGGCCAAGGACAACTGCCACAGCGTCGGTGCGGGCATGCAGCAGGCGCTGAACTACGCTGCCTGATCCGGCTTCCTGAGCCACTTGCGCAACGTGTTGCGAGACAGCCCCGTGCGGAGACGCAGCGCTGCTAAGTTGTGTGGAGGCTGCATCGCGTGCAAGTTGTTGTTTCTGGGCAAAAGAAGATACTATTGTGCAGCTTGATGCACTTTGCATTACATGCGATACAGAAGCTCGAATCAGCGGCAATGCCAGCATGCGTGGAGACGTTGGGAGGCAAAATGAGGTTCTGGAAAAATAGCAAGTCGTCACATTTCACCTTTTACCTCTATTTGATGTTGGGAATTGTTGCTGCGCTCGGCATCAGTTTCATTGGGTTTATCTACGAGCAGCGGCATTACGAGCAAGCGCTTGAAAACCGCTCCGTCTCAATCGGCCTGGTAGAAGAATTGCGTCAATCGTCGAATGATCTGACCCGCCTGGTCCGTACCTACGCTACGACTGGCAATCCGGTGTTCAAATCGCAGTTCCAGGCGGTGATTGACATCCGCGAGGGCAGAATTCCGAGGCCATCAAATTACAGTCTTGCTTATTGGGACTTGAAGGCAATTGATCCTGGCTACCAAAGCGATAAGAAACCGGTAGGCGAGGCGGTCGCTTTGCTGGAGCTGATGAGGCGCGCTGGCATTACGCGAGAAGAGATGGCAAACCTGGCGCAATCGAAAGCCTATTCGGACGAATTGGTGCGGATTGAAAAAATGGTGATGGCCCTGGTCGACCAGGATAGCCCGGTCAATCCGGCCAAGCGCGAGCAGGCACTGCGCATGATGGTAGATGAAAATTTCTTGTCGATTAAAGCGCAGGTGATGCGACCGATTATCCTTACCGAGGGAATGATAATTAGACGAACCCAGCAGGTCGTCGATGCGACGCATAAGCGCTTGAAAATTGCGCTGACGGCGCTGTTCATATTGAGCGCTTTGTTGGTTGTATTGATCCTGAAAGTGCGGCAGCAACTGAATCTCATTATTGGTTGCTCCATTCCCGAGCTGCATAGAACCATTATCCGGCTTGGCAGCGGCGATTTCATCAGCCCGATTGCATTGAACAATAAAAACGCTGATAGCGTTCTGGGCTGGATTGCGCAAACTCAGCGCACGCTCGCTCAACTGGACCTGCTGCACTATAAGGCGATGGTCGATTCGTCAGACGATGCCATCCTGAGCAAGACTACACAAGGGATCATCGCAAGCTGGAATCGCGGCGCCGAAAAGATTTTCGGCTTTAGCGCCGATGAAATGATCGGCAAGCCAATGATGGATATCATTCCCGCGGACCGGGCCCATGAAGAGCCGGAATTGCTTGCCCGGATCGCCCGTGGCGAGAAAGTGGACCATTTTGAAACCCGGCGCCTTCATCGCGACGGCCATTTGGTCGATGTGTCGGTAACCATCTCTCCCGTGCGCGACCAGAGCGGGCGGGTCATTGGCGCCTCGAAGATCGCCCGCGACATTACAAAAGCCAAGGCTGCCGAGGCGGAAATCAGGCGCCTGGCCTTCTACGACACGCTGACCGGGCTGGCAAACAGGCGCTTGTTGCAGGAGCAGTTGCAACACACGTTGCTGAGGGCACAACGTGACCAGGCTGAGTTTGCCGTCTTGTTCATCGATCTGGATAATTTCAAGGCCTTGAATGATGTGTGTGGCCACGAAGCCGGCGATGAATTGCTCAAGGAAGTTGCCGTACGGCTGAGCAAGTGCGTCCGCGAGTCGGACATTGTCGCCCGTTTGGGAGGCGATGAGTTCGTCATCATCCTTAATATCAGTCGCGACTCGAACCAAGCCGGGACGGGGTGGGTGGACACTGTGACGCAAAAAATCAACATCAGCCTGGCGCGCCCCTATCATCTTGCTCACACCGTCCATAGCTGTAGCTCCAGTATCGGCATTGCCATTTACAGCGGCCAGGCAACGAGCACGAGCGAATTGCTCAGGCAAGCGGATCAGGCAATGTACGAGGCCAAGACGTGTGGAAGGAACCGGTTTCACATTTACCAGCCCCCATTGTGACGGTCCCAGTTGGCGTTACTGCCGCCTTTGATGCTGTGATCGGCGCGAAGGCGGGATGGGATGTTACCGCGCAGCCTTGTACAGAGTCGGCAGTGACGTCGTGTTCACTCTGCTCGGTTCAGGGCTGGCGCACCGGGTGAACAAGCAGTTACTGAGCCTAATAGCCCATTATGGTCCTTGCCCGACGACGAGTAATTTATTTTGATTCTCTAGCGAACTACCATCAAGTTATGTCCCTGTGTATCCGCTAAATAGTGATGCGCCCGATTCCGGGTGACGATAATTTAGAAAAATGGAGGACCTTTATTTTCCCATCAATGATGATCTGGAGTTGGTTATTAGCTGCGATCCAGAGCCTGCAAGCGATGACTTTTCGCCAAGTTGCAGAACAAAATCAAATTATAAAGATGGCATCGTACTTGAATACTCTTACGGCAAAAATCATCTGGAACGCTGGCGCGAAATCGACACGACTTTAAAAACCATGTTTGATGGCTTCGAACACGTAGCAAATGCAAACTCCAAAGGAGTAGGTAGCGCTCCGAAGTAATACATCGATGTCTCCCACATTCAACGATCTCATTTACCTCAAACAGCTACAACTCTTATCTCTTGTAATAGGCGAAGTCAGGTTGACTAATTAGTTCTAATTTTTAGAACTGATTATTCTACTTTGCGGACAGTGGAACTAAATCCCGGAGGAGGAGACATAATCATATTCCTCGTCCTGTATTGGATATGGTTATGGCAAAGCTACATACGAGACTGTCGTGGCATCCCTCTAGTCCAGCACCTTTTGAGTCGGCGTGGATTCTGTTCTTGAAAATATGCGTATTGAACGAGATTACCCCGCATAATTTGATGCGACTTATACAAACCGAGGTATCGAAAAAGCGGAAAATTAATGCACTGGATATTACTGATAGCTCTTGGATTGATTTCGAGAAACTATCGGGATTACTAGGAGTGTGTGAAGAAACGCTCAGAAATTGCTTTCCAGACCAACTCGGAATTAAAGGTCCAAATTCTGGCTACAAAGTCAGGATATGTCCCCAATGCCTTGACCTAAATTATCATTGTGTCTTGTTCGATTTACCATTTGTGCAGAGTTGCCCATGGCATCGGGTGCCGCTAATTTCTTCTTGCAGTGAATGTTCTGCACCAGTTAAAGGAGCAAGATTAACTAAGCCTTATGATCTTCTTCTCTGCTGCCCAGGTTGCCGTGAAATCTTGGTGGACTTTGTTTCCGATTATGAGGTCACAAAGGTTCCTAGTCACTTAGCTGACAGAATCCATATCCAGTGTAGTGAGCTACTGGATTGGTGTAAAACAGCTATGAGCAGATACTCTCCTCATCATGAATTACCCTACAGATATGAACCCGAGCCTTTCGGAATTTATTATTCTGTAATTCTAGACGTAGCTGATAAGCCGCCTCTCTCGTGGGAAATCGCAAGGAAAAAATCTAGATTTAGCTTAATTCGATGGAAGGCTGAAAATAGATCTGTACCTCTAGATTTGCTCAAAAGTTACAAGAGTCTTAGACGCCATTTATTTAATAAATTTGTCCGACGCTATAGGGGATGCTTTAACAATATACTTTTGTGCAATGGTTATGCCATTAGCTTTAATGTCGATAAGGTAGCTAAACCAGCATTAGCATTTTTGTTGTGGCGGATGTCGATTGAAGGACGTAATTTGTCTGAGCTTGACCAGCGGACACGGCGTCGCTTAACTCTGAATACACCTGATCTCCAAAGTTTTGTTACGGAGGTGGACGATGATTTCGTTCTTAACTGGTGTTACGCCCAATATTTCGGAATCTATCAAAAATTATCGACTTTAAAAGATAGTAAATATTATCTATTTTTAATGGGAAATCTTTACTCACAAGAACCCTTAGTTTGGTTCGGCAAAAGAAGTGTGCCCAGCCAAGCAATTTTATTTCCTAATATAAGTAAATATCTTGATGAAGAAGTAGTAAAAGGTTCTCGCGGTTCTTCAAATTTTTTCTTTCATCAAGTGGCTCAGGTAGTCGATGACAAAGAACTGTCTTTATTTCCTACCTACTCAAAAGTATTAGCGATCCTTCATAAGGAATCAGAAGTTCAGCAGTCAATCGATGAGAAATGCTTGAACCTCGTAGAAACGACGTGGTTATGACATTAAATTTTTAGTTATTAAAAGCTGAATCGCACGAAGTTTTTAGAATTTCATTGACAATCTAAAAATCAAAATCGATTATTTATAAGTCGCTTTTCAATGTCTATCAGTTGGATATCGACTAACTTTCATGAGGTGTATCGCATGAGCAAGTCGCCCAAAAACAAACAACGTCTACATGTTTTTGCAGCGTATCGTGGGCGCGGCAAACAGAACAATGATCTCTACCTTGTCTACAGCGTCAAGACCAACAGGGATTGGATACTTCCCAGCGGACGTCAGTTCGTCCATTGGCTGAATTTCTTAGAACTGAATCGATCGGTGAGATCGTTTGACCTTGCACCAGAACTGCGCATTTCGTTTGATGATAAGGAGTACCGCGGAACGGAATTCGATGCAGAAGTTGAATACGTCGACGGACACCAAGAGTTTCATGAAGTTAAAAGTGACTCAACCAAAGTACATGAGGCACGTGGTCAGCTTCTTGCGCAAGCAAGTGAGGCTCAGCGCGAAGGAATCAAATATCGACTGTTCACCGACGACGATTTAATACCCCACGTTAAAACTAGTATTCGATGGTTAAAGCCTCTCGGCTTTGCCGCTGCCTTACGCGATCAAGACCATGCAGTATTACAAGGACGGTTACTAATAGTATTGAAAGCAAGAACGCAAGGGACACTCGATCAAATTTTGCAGGATTTCTTCGGGCACGACATACCAACGGTAATTGGGTTATTTATTCGCTGCGCAATACAGGGGGTAATTGCGATCGATTTATCTCATCGATCGTTCAATTATGAGACTCAATGGAAATGGCTGGAGGAGTTTTGACATGTGGTCACGCCGCAATGCCTTTCAGGATGCACCGCCGATTGAAACGTGGCCGACGGTTAGTGTAGCCAGCCTTGCACCCGAGATAAAAGTGCGATATCAAAGAAACGAGGAGGCCATACGCTTATATTATGCCAACGAAGCCGTTGCGAGTATTGCAGAGCGTACAGGCGTTGATCAGCGCTATTTACCGACCATGGCACGTAAGTGTCTGATGTTGGCGGAAGATGGCCGAATATTCGGTTTTCGCGCTGTTGTCCCAAACATTAGATTAAAACCTTATCAGCGCCGCGCCGCGATAAAAACGAAATTCCCCGAAGCCCAAGGTGGTTTGTCTGGTGCATTGTCCAATCTTTTGGAGAGACTTCCAAATTTGGAAAGCGAGTTAGTACGATGGATTATGCAAGATGCTAAGGCAAAGGTTATTCCGGAATACAAGCTGCGCGCAAAAGATTTACACCATTTATTTATTAAGTGCATCGAGAAGCAAGGCATTTGTCGTCACGAATGGCCATTCAATACCAAGTACCTTGGTATTCGCACGATCCAAAAATTCATGGTGGGTGTACTCAACAAATATTTTTCGAAATCCGTTTATCGACGAGGAGAGATTGACGCAAAGGCGCACTTAGCTGTCGGAACAGGCGATCCTCCCTTCTTATCTTTTGAAGATCCATATGATGCAGTCGAAATTGATGCCTACTGTATTGAAGCTCACTTTACTATCGACTTCTTAACACCGGAGGGTACGAGCAAGCAAGTTTTACTCGAACGGATTTGGTTAATTGCTGCTGTTGAACGCGCGAGCACTGCTGTCCTTGCATGGTCATTTGTTTACCGGAGCGAAGTTGGGGCAAATGACATAGTTGCTCTTATTCGCGATGCTGTCGCAAAAAAATGGGAACCTCTTGCCGGCCCCCCATTTACATATGGGATTGGTAGTGGGCTCCCTAGCGGTGTAATCCCCCTCGCATTTGGTGCAGTTTGGGAAATCACTATGCTGGATGGCGCGCTGGCTCACCTAGCCACAGCGTTACATGACCGCGTTAGGAAAACGCTTGGCATGATTATTAATTGGGGGCCAGTGGGCCATTTCGAAAGGAGACCGAATGTTGAAAGAACATTTCGGAAAATTGGCGATGATGTATTCAAACGTTTGCCGTCCACTACAGGTAGCCACCCTCGTAAAGGTCGCGCAGATGATGCTGAGGCAAAAGCAATCAGATACGGAATTAATGCTGATGATGCAGAAAAAATGACTGACGTCTATTTCGCTCAGCATAACGCCACTCCCACCGAGGGCCTTTCGTACATGACGCCGCTGGATTATTTACGTTACTTCATAGACGGACCAGTAGCTCGCTTAATAGTAAGGCATCTTCCAGCGCGAGCTGCAGCGGAAACAAAATTGTTTCTATTAACGGAGACGCATTTTGTACGCGGAGGCAAGAAAACAGGTCGTCGACCATATGTACAAATTGACCGGGTGCGTTACACCAACCCTATTCTTGCAGAGGCGGGGCATCTAATAGGTAAGAAAGTAACGATTGAAATTGATGAAGACGATATGCGACAAGTTCGTGCATTCCTCCCAAATGGAACCGAACTTGGGATACTGAAAGCAGGGGGGCGATGGAATTTAACTAAACACAGTCGCCGCACACGTAAGATTATCAATCGATTGGCATATGAGCGAATTATCGTCTTAACTGAATTTGATGACCCAGTAGCGGTATATCTTGCACATATCGGAAAAGGGGTGAAACACAAAGGGGGAATCAAACCTCCTCCGCCCAAGGTAGCAACAGCAGTAGTTCACGTAGCGAAGGCGGCTGGTCTTGAACCTACAATAACTGCCCCGCAGGAAGACAAAATTAAAAGAGGTAAATCAGTTAATGATGCGAGCAAAAGGCGCTCATTGATTGGACGTCCGTCTCCAATTCCAATGAAGACCAAAAATCATCGATAGGAATCACCATGGATGCTGCGAATGAGTCACCCAATTCCTCACAAACATCAATTGCTAAGTTTTCTTCAGCAGATATTCTGAAGATGCTTGATGACCATCCTATGGTGACAAAAACCTATATTTTGCCAACTCCTACTCTTCAGAGAACCTACGATTTGGTACGAGAAAGGGTATGGGCTCGTCGCACGGGTCTCAACTTCTATTCAACTCCTCGTATCGGCAAAACCACATGTTTGATGATGATTAAAGGGATGCTTGAAGCTGAGTTTCCGAAGACTTTTTTTTTATTGATTAGCGCGCGTGCGTCCCGGCCTAGCGAAGCACATATGTACCGCCTCTTACTGGAGGGTCTAAACCATGAGCTCGCGGGACGAACCAATACCGGTGTTTTATTTCGTAATACCGTCACCGACATAGCAATGCAGGTAGGGCGACGTAGAGGAATGCAATTTGTTTTACTGATCGATGAAATGCATCTTCTAAGTGGAACTGATCTAAGTCAGTTGTTGGTTGTGCATAATGATCTCAAACTTAAGAATATAAACATGACAACTCTATCATTTGCTCAGCCAGAGATATTGCATCGTAGGGCTGCGATGATGATTGCTGGGGAACGTCAAATTATTGCTCGGTTTTTAAGTGAGCCGTTAGCTTTCAATGGTTGTACTTCCATCGAAGAATTGGAGGAAATCTTGAAGACTTTTGACGAAGGAACAGAGTATCCAGAAGGGTCTGGTTGGAGCTTTACGCGTTTCTTTTTACCTCGCGCATTTGAGGAAGGCTTTCGTCTCCAGATTTACGCAAGCAAGCTGTGGTCTGCATTGACGACGGCAAATGTCGGTGGTGAAAGTGGCGGTTTGCCAATGGAACACACGATAGTGGCAATTGAGAGCCTGTTACAAATGGCACGAGCTTCGGATTGCCCTAATTTTGTATTGTCCGATAATGATTTGCAGGATGCTGTCGATGCGTCACAACTCCGTTTATTCACCAGCATGATGCAAGAGTGATAATTCTTCTGCTCCTTGCAATAAGTGCTGTATTTTTCACTTTATATTGAATATTTCAGTATAAAGTGCTAAATTATTCACATGAATACTCTTGATCTAGCAAAAATTATCGTTTCAGCCCGCCGCGCACTGAAGCTGACTCAAGCAGAATTAGCCGTTCGAGCTGATATCAGTCGCCGCACTCTCATTGATCTCGAGAATGGGCCTGGTTCCAATGATATTGGCTTCCGCAAGATTGAACGCATTCTCAATGCTCTTGGACTGAACATCGCAGTCATAGAAAAATCAAAGCGTCCGACCGAATCCGAGCTAAACACAATCTTTGCCGACGATGAATAAATCGAACTCCCAACCGCAAGGTCTCAAACAATTGTTTGTGCATACAAGCCAAGGCTTGGCCGGCCAGCTCACGCGCGAATCACAGATTGTTTTTGGATATCGTAGCGATGACCCGCATTGCGAGATCAGCCTGACGATGCCGCTGCGAGCAGAGACATACGCTGCAAATATTTTGCCTGGTGTATTGCGACAGAACCTTCCCGAAGGTTATTTACTTCATTGGATTCGCGAACGGTTTGGTAAGACCATGAAAATGGACGATTTCAATATTCTGGCACTCACTGGCAGTGACATGATTGGCCGAGTGAGTGTTAGTCCTAACGAAAACCACGTTGAACACGCAAAAGCGGAAGATCTCAGTGCCTTACTGTCGTGGAAGGGAAGTGAAAGTCTATTTGACTATTTGGCTGAAAAATATGCGAGCACTTCTGGAATTTCTGGAGTACAGCCGAAGGTACTTGCTGTCGCATACGAAGATAAGGAAACGGTCGACAAAGGAGCAATGAAAGATCGTAGGCTAATTATCAAGGCCAGTGGAGCCGATTATGACGGACTCGCGGAAAATGAATTCCATTGCATGACAATGGGAATGCTTGCGGGACTTAATGTCCCAAAATTTTGGCTATCTGAAAACAAGGAAGTATTTGTTATTGAGCGCTTTGATATAGATCCAATATCGGGCGAGTATCTTGGGTTCGAAGATATGACCGCTCTAACTGGCAAACAAAATGACGGGAAATACGATTCAAGCTATGAGAACGTAGCAAAGGCCATCGATATTTTCTCGAGCAGCACTTACAAGACGGAATCGCTTGCCGAATTTTTTAAATCGCTTGTGCTGTCAATAGCAGTACGGAATGGCGATGCGCATCTGAAAAATTTTGGAATGTTGTACACGACACCTGAGACAAACGATGTTCGACTGTCACCTCTGTATGACATCGTATGTACAACAGCTTATATCCCACGTGACACGATTGCCTTAAAAATGAACAAGGCAAAAGCATGGCCATCTCGTGAGCAGCTTATAGAGTTTGGAAAAGCACACTGTAAACTTGATCGCCCGGTCGAAATTATCGATGAAGTGATCGAAGTGATTACTTCTTACATCCCTGCGATCGATACTGGCGAAATATGGGAAAAAATGCGTCCTGAAATTGCGAAAGGTATCGGCATGATTAGTAAGGCGCGAGCACAGGTGAGAATTTAAGAACTAACAAAAGGGAATCTAGACGTTGCATTCGTTAACTTAACTAAACTCCCACAGCCAGCGCCTGTCATCAATGATGGCGATCATTCTTGGTCATCAAACACCTCTCTATGGCGAGTATTCTCGCCTAAATTGATGTCCGGTTTCATTAGACCACTACACATGGTTACCAATGACCTTTGCGTTGACTGGCACATGGTTGCCGCTAGCCCTATTAACGCGACGTTATGCGATCTTAATATTTGGCGTGTCGGGCAAGGTAAATAGGCCTGTATTCGTTCTTTGGCTACGAATGCGGATGTACAACCAGATTATGTCGAAGAGCCGCTAGGTGTTCACGAAGAACTTGTACATATTTCAGTAGAAATTAATCACTATCTTTAGCATTGCTGATGTAAGTTGGCTAAATGTAGGAATCGATCGGCTAATTCTTAGTTTCAATATCTTTGATCAAAGCCTTCATTTCATCGATTTCACGACGTTGTGCTTCAATAATATTGTCTGCGAGTTTCCTCACTCGAGGATCGCTGATGTTGGCACGTTCGCTAGTTAAGATGGCTATGGAATGATGTGGAATCATTGCTTTCATCCAGCCAATGTCATCCACGGTTTTTTGGCTTCGCACTAACCAGATTGACGCGGAAAAAATAACAATGCTGGCAATCAGTATGGAAATATTGAGCTTCTTCTCAGAGTACATATTCAACATAAAACCGAGCATGATGACCGCCATGGTTGCTCCCATAACGAGCGCCATGTAAGCACGTGTTTCACTAAAAAAGAGATGGTCTGGCTGGTAGGTGTTTAGATACATTAGTCCAAACATGATGACTGTTGATGTGACGATCATCAGGCAAAACTTGGCGTACTTGTTCATTTCATCTCCTTTCTAACTTTTTGTTTTTATTAGACATCTTTTAGAGAAAAAGTTTGTAAACTAAAGAAAGAGGTCCCATGTTAACGAATGAGAATGGAAACTATATTTTTCGTCCCGTTACCGCGTAATTATTTAACGAAGGATGCGTGATTAGAAAATAGGATTCCCTTCATGACAACAGGCTGTAATGTGCCCGCCATCCGCTTTGATAATCAAATTTACTCACGGATCGAATCAATTGTGTTATTTCGTGCCCTGATCGCTGCCTCAGTGCTTACCTCACAGCAACCACCATCATTCTTTTAATTGCTCATTATCCAGATTAACTGTAGTCACAGCGATATTTCTGACACTATACAAAGTACACAGCTACCTTCATGCAGGGATGGAACCATGACTCAAGACACACATCACGATCATTCCCATACAGGTCATGCCCATGCGGATGCAGAGACAGACAAGCAAAGCTCGACGACGGATAAGCCGTATACAGATATTGTTTGCGGGATGAAGGTCAAAGCCGATCCGCAGAAAACGCGTGCGTACGAAGACGAGAATTATTATTTTTGCAGCGCCGGTTGCATGGATAAATTTGATGCGAACCCTGCGTCATACGCCCACAAGGAATCATCGGAAACCAAACAGGATGCGCCTGAGGGAACGATGTATACCTGCCCGATGCACCCTGAAATTAGACAACCAGCTCCCGGCAGTTGTCCTATCTGTGGCATGTCACTCGAACCTGTCATGCCCACCTTGGATGAGGAAGAAAATCCAGAGTTGGTGGATTTTCGTCGCCGATTTTGGTGGACTTTACCACTCACAGTCATTGTCACCACGCTAGCAATGGCGGGGCATAGTCTTTTCCCGCAAGGAATATCACATCAGAACTTGATAGAGTTTGCATTGAGCACGCCAGTCGTTTTGTGGGCGGGCTGGCCATTCTTTGTACGCTGCATACACTCGATTGCAAAACGCAGTCCTAATATGTGGACACTGATTGGTTTGGGTGTTTCAGCGGCTTATCTATACAGCGTGATCGCCACCCTGGTACCGGATTTTTTTCCAGCGGCAATGAGCGTGCATGGAAACGTTGGCGTTTATTTTGAGGCGGCAGCAGTGATTGTTTCGTTAACACTGTTGGGGCAGATATTGGAATTAAAAGCACGCTCACAAACTTCTGCCGCGATTAAATCTTTACTCGGCCTGTCACCAAAAACCGCACGCCGTATCCGTGAGGATGGCTCGGAAGAAGATATCCCACTCAATAACGTCCATATCGATGACAAATTGCGTGTGCGTCCAGGTGAAAAAGTGCCAGTAGATGGCGTTGTGGAAGAGGGCGAAAGCGCGATTGACGAATCCATGCTGACAGGAGAGCCGATGCCGGTTTCTAAGCGAGTAGGCGATAAGGTCATTGGCGCAACGCTGAATACTGGCGGTAGTTTGGTGATTCGTTCCGAAAAAATCGGTTCGCAAACCATGCTGTCGCAAATTGTACAAATGGTGTCGCAGGCGCAGCGCTCACGCGCACCTATGCAGCGATTAGCCGATCAGGTGGCACGCTATTTTGTTTTGGTGGTGGTCAGTATTGCAGTGTTAACTCTACTTGGCTGGGGATTATTCGGCCCCGAGCAACCTAGTTGGGTATTTGGTTTTGTGACTGCGGTTTCGGTGTTGATCATTGCCTGTCCTTGCGCACTCGGCTTGGCAACACCAATGTCCATCATGGCGGCAACTGGGCGTGCCGCAACACAGGGCATGTTGTTTCGCGACGCTGCCGCGATTGAAGATATGCGTAAAGTCGATACCTTGATCGTCGATAAAACCGGCACGCTGACCCAAGGTAAACCAACATTTGACCGTATCGTTGCGGCAAAAGGCATGGACGAGACTACAGTATTGCAGATCGCTGCAAGCATTGATCAGGGCAGCGAACATCCACTAGCGCATGCGATTGTGGCAGAGGCACGTGAGCGAAAATTGACGCTCACTAAGCCCGAGAATTTTGAATCTGCCAGCGGCATTGGTGTGCGCGGTTCCGTAGATGGCAAGCGCATTGCGCTTGGCAACACAGCGTTGATGGATGAAGAAAAAGTCGATTGGCAGCCTTTGTCGCAAGCTGCCGAAGAACTACGTAGCGAAGGTGCAAGCGTCATGTATTTGGCGGCAGATGGTGCGCTCGCTGGCTTAATTGCGGTATCCGATCCCATCAAGGCGACGACAGAAGAGGCGCTCACGACTTTACGCGATGCGGGCATTAACGTCATCATGGCGACTGGCGATGGGGTGACGACCGCTAAATCGGTAGCGGCAAAATTACAGATTGAAGAATTCTATGGCGAGGTCAAGCCACAGGACAAATTGGCGCTCGTTGAACGCTTGCAAAAAGAAGGGAAAATTGTGGCAATGGCGGGTGACGGCATCAATGATGCGCCGGCACTTGCACGAGCCATTGTTGGCATCGCGATGGGTACGGGTACTGACGTTGCCATCAATAGCGCACATCTGACCTTGATCAAGGGAGACTTGCGAGCGATTGCGCAAGCGAGGAATTTATCTTTAGAAACAGTCCGCAACATGCACCAGAATCTTGGCTTTGCCTTCATCTACAACTCCCTGGGAATACCATTGGCAGCAGGTCTTTTATATCCATTTACGGGGCACCTGCTATCACCAATGATTGCAGCACTCGCGATGAGTTTGAGTTCCGTTTCCGTAATTGTTAATGCTTTGCGTTTGCGCTCAAAGTAGCTTTGTAAATGTTTTGAGGGATGCTTTGACAGACGCACGATATCCTCAGAAACTGAGGGAAATTCAATGATTCTTTTACAGATTCCTTTAGATGGAAATTAATGACGCATACACTTCAGGGAAAAAAGATCATTGGTCAGTTTAGTGAGCAGTTCAATCGTGCATGCTTTTGCGTCAGTCTGGATAGCGATGCACTAAAGCATGCGCTTAGCATTGAACTTGATTCTCCTGAATTAATGACTCTGGTTGAAGAACGTTGCCCGTATTTATTTTCTGCCCGGCCCGTATTCGCTTCCGATAGCCAGATTGAACGCATGGTAAGCGTGATCCGGGCGATTGAATCGGTCATTGCGCTACCAGCTTATCGAGCACATATTTTTACTAATGCATCCGAGATTGTCAGGCACGATCCGGGTGGGGCAAAAGGCGTCTTTTTTGGTTATGACTTTCATTTAAGTAACGATGGTTTCGGGCTCATTGAAATTAACACCAACGCTGGTGGCGCGATGTTCAACGCCGTCATGGCACGTGTGCATCAATCCTGCTGCTTGGATCCAAAGAGCATGGCATTGGCCAAAGAATCGGCAGCAGCGCTAGAAAAAACTTTCGTTGATATGTTTCAAAGCGAATGGAAATTATCTGCTAAAGAAACATTGCTCAAGACTATCGCGATTGTCGACACGCATCCACAGCAGCAATATATGTATCCCGAATTTCTGTTATTCCAGCAGTTATTCAAGCGGCACGGGATACAGTCGGTCATAGTCGATCCGTCCGATTTGGAGTGGCGTCAAGGGAGGTTGTGGTTCGGCGATACGCTCATCGATCTGGTCTATAACCGGTTAACTGACTTCATGCTGGAAACTGAGGCATGTGCTGCCTTACGCGCAGCCTATCTGGCCAATGCAGTGGTATTGACTCCACATCCGCAAGCGCATGCCCTATACGCCGACAAATATAATCTCGCATTATTTACCGATTCAAAAATGTTGCAAGAGCTTGGCGTTCCTTTCGATGTCCAGGAAATTTTATTATCGAATATTCCGCGTACCTTAATTGTCACAGCTATCAATGCCGAGCAACTATGGAAAGATCGCCGTCATTTGTTTTTCAAACCACGTGCAGGCTTTGGTTCTCGCGCGACGTATCGGGGAGACAAGCTGACTAAGCGAGTATGGACAGAAATTTTAGCGGGAGATTACGTGGCACAAGCAATCATGGCGCCAGGAGAAAGAATCAGTGGAAGCAAAGAGGACCCGGAAATGCTTAAGTTTGATATTCGCGCCTATGTCTATGACGGCCAGCTTCAATGGACAGCCGCGCGTTTATATCAAGGACAGACTACGAATTTTCGTACGGCCGGTGGAGGATTCTCGCCGGTCTACACCGTACCGGATACAGCAATAAGGGCAGATGAACACGAACTATTGAAGAGCGCTGCGGATGCATTGGTGTGTTGCCGTCTAACTTGCATTTAATACAGGTATTTACCTAGCCATGAACTGTCCAATTGCAGGGCCATCAAGAATAGGAAATTACAGATAAATGTGCGTATACGATATGGCCTAAAAGGCTATATTTTGTGTCGCGTAGAGGATTGTCTAGAGTACTGCCGCTCCGCATCCCCCGCATAGATTGGGATGGGTTATCTTTCGATAATAGGCAGTACTAGGGAAGAACTTGTTAGGTGGATGAATGATTAGCCGCTGTATTGCTCTGTCTCAAGACGTTTGAATTCGCCACTTGCCTTGCTTTGTTCAAGTTCGGTTTTAACTAGGGCCCGCGTTTTGCTACTAGTAACTACAGGCAGCTTTGGATATTCGCTATCAGTAACCGCAATCAATCCCTTTTCGCGAGCCTGCTGTAATTCCGCCTTTACTTCTGCGCGAGTTTTGGTCGACGTAAATGATGGAAGGATTGGATAGTTAGACTCTTCTGCTTGGGCAAGTTGCAAGGTATTCGTATTTGCGGTGCGCGCAAAAACAGTGCCTGATGCAATGGATATTGCAATAACTGCGATGAGTTTCTTGTGTGTGATATTCATTTCAATTCTCCAAAGTTAGGATTGATTCGTCTAAGTAAATTCAAAAACGAAATCGATCAGATACATTGTTTCAACTGTTTAGCGATCTAATGTATCAATGGATGAATTATAGAAATTCAGCAGTTACGCAAACATGACAACGGTATTACAAAGATGTAATCCGTCGGTCAACATGGTCGTGGCATATAAATGAATTGCGCTAAACTGGAAAAAGACTTATAAATACCGCCAAATGCGCCGACACTCCTTTTCATCTTTTTGCCGTTTAATTGCTTGCGTCCTAGTCATGACTGTTATGACTTCAGGAATAGCAATGGCTGCCTACGTCTGTTCGCAGACAACGGTTCCTGTGCAAGAGATGGCAATGGGTGACATGCCCTGTGCAGGGATGGATATCGAAAAGCCGGTTCATTGCGCTTCTCAACAATCAGGCACGCAGTTGGCACTTGAACATCTTGCCGCTGTAACGTCGTTGGCACCAACTATCGTTTCATTCATTATTCCGTCACCTGTGCCGGTTATTCCTGTCGTACTGGCTTCAGCCTGGACTGACGCTTCTCTGGAATTAGGCGTAGATCCGCCTTATCTCCGAACGCAACGACTTCGTATTTGATTTAACCCCCAGTTGTTTCGCTGACCGGCATTGGGCCGTGGTCGGCGTTCGTCTTCATTACCGGGGGTTATATGTTTTTGCGTATCTACGCGCCACTGAATCATCAGTCGCGCACTCTTTGCCGAATGAGCGTTTTACTGGCGCTGGCTTTTGGCACACCTTTTGTTCACGCCCAATCCAATGGACTGACAATAAACGAAGCAATACAGCTTTCATTACAGAGGTCATCACTGACCAAAGCTGCTAATGCCTCAGTTTTGGCCAGCCGTGAATCAGCCGCGAAAGCTGACCAATTGCCTGACCCGATGCTGAAAGTTGGTATCGACAATTTGCCGGTGACAGGTAGCGACCGTTACAGCACTACGAGCGACTTCATGACCATGCGTCGAGTTGGTATCGAACAGCAATGGGTATCTTCTGACAAACGCGTTGCACGGTCCGAACGTGCTCAACGCGCCGTCGAAATGGAAGAAAGCACTTATCTGGAAAGCGTTGCCAAGGTAAGGGAAGAAACTGCCAAGGCATGGGTCAATGTGCTGTACGGTCAGCGCACATTGGCATTGGTCAGTGGGATGGAAAAAGAAGCGTCTGATGATCTGATTGCGGTGAATGCGGCGCATCGTGGTGCCAAGGCAAACGCTTCAGACGTGATGCAAGCGCAATTGTCACTCTCGCAAGCGCAAGATGCATCGAGCAAAAACATACAGGATTTGCGGAATGCGCGACTTGCACTCAGCCGCTGGACTGGCATGCCTGCGGCAATTGTCAGCGACGAGAGCCCAAAACTGATTTCGCACGTGCCGGGATTACCTATCGATGAACTTGAAAAGTACCACCCGATGTTACTGACGGCGCGTCGCGCAATTAATTTAGCCGACGCTGATAGTACCGTTGCGACCCGCGAAAGTAATCCAGATTGGTCAGTTGAAGCCGCTTACAGCCAGCGCGGCAGCCAGTACTCAAACATGGTCTCTTTTGGCATCAGCATTCCTCTTCCCGTTAATCGTGCGCAAAAACAAAACCGTGACATCGCTGAAAAATCGGCTTTGGGTACCAAAGCAAGAATGCAATACGAAGAAGCCTTGCGTGACCTGCAGACGGACATCGAGAGCCAGTCTTCGACATTAGAAAGCCTTAAAGAGCGTATTCAGCAACTCAATGCGCAATTGTTGCCCGCGGCATCGCAGCAAGCAGAACTGGCAACTGCCGCTTACCGTTCAGGTGAAGGCAGTCTGAGCGCTGTTTTCAATGCAAAAAAGATGTTGTTGGAACGACGACTTCAAATAGTAGAGCTTGAAAGAGAAGCAGCGCTGACTTGGGCGGCGCTTGAATATCAGGTGGTTCCACATGACACGGTGTCTGTAGGAGAAACGAAATGAAACCTAAATTCGCATTGAAAGTGGTTGTGTTGGCATTAGCAGGTGCCAGTCTCGTATTTGGTGGGTATTGGTTTGGCACGCAAAGAAATATGGATGCCGCTACATCGGGCACAGCAACTGAGAAAGTTGACCCGAAGACTGGGCGTAAAGTCCTGTATTGGCACGACCCGATGGTTCCGGGAAACAAGTTCGACAAACCTGGTAAAAGTCCTTTCATGGATATGCAGTTGGTCCCGATGTACGCGGATGAAGGTTCGGCAGATGGTGGCGTAAAAATCAACCCTTCACTTCAACAGAATCTCGGCATCCGATTTGCAACTGTAAGACGTGAAGATGTACAGGATGCATTTGAAATGGTCGGCACAACGCAGTTTGATGAGAGTGCATCGGAAGTCGTACAAAGCCGCGTGACAGGATATATCGACAAACTGCATGCCCGTTCGCCTATGCAGCGTATCAAGCGCGGTGAAGCAATAGCTTCTATTTTTGTTCCTGACTGGATTGCACCGCAGGAGGAATATCTGGCCCTCAAGCGTGGAGGTAATACCGAACTGGCAGCAGCTGCTCGGCAAAGAATGCGAGCGATGTCTATTCCGGATGGATTGGTCAATCAGGCAGACCGTACCGGACAATCACAAAAGCACTTCACGCTGACATCCCCGGTTGCCGGCGTCATCACCGAGTTGTCCGTACGCGATGGGGCAATGGTAACGCCCGGCATGACCATCGCAAAAGTAGCAGGGTTAAGCAAGGTGTGGCTGGTAGCAGAAGTGCCAGAGACTCTGAGCAATGCAGTTCGTTCTGGCATGACGGTGGAGGCGACGTTCTCCGGTGACGTGAATAGAAAATACAGTGGCAAGGTTCGCGAAATCCTGCCGGGTATCAGTACTACGACACGGACCTTGCAGGCTCGTCTTGAATTGGATAATCGTGATGGCAGCCTCACCCCTGGCATGCTCATGCGCGTTCGCCTCGATGCTGAGAAAGCAGTTTCGCGTCTTCTGGTTCCGAGTGAAGCCGTAATTGCAAACGGCAAGCAATCCATCGTTCTGGTGGCGAGCGAAAACAACAGCATGCAGCCTGTAGTTGTGACAATAGGGCTGGATACAGGGAACGACACTGAGATTTTGAGTGGCTTGAGTGAGGGCCAGAAAGTAGTCGCCTCAGGGCAATTCCTCATTGATTCGGAAGCAAGTCTGAAGTCGGTATTGCCCAAGTTTTCCGGCCATAGCCAAACAATGCAGCCAGTAGCGTCTCCTGTTCACCGGGGCATTGGCACGGTAGAGAAAGTAACACCAAAAGCACTGACTCTTTCGCACAAGCCTATTCCGGAGCTTGAATGGGGTGCGATGACGATGGATTTTAACAAGTCGCGTCCTGAGTTATTTGACGGGATAAGAGCCGGACAGGAAGTGGAGTTTTTATTCAAGGAAAATGACGACGGCTATCTACTCGAAAGCGTCAAACCGGTGGGAGGCAAGCAATGATCGCGCGAATTATTCGCTGGTCTATTGCAAATCGATTCTGGGTTCTGCTTGCCGCGATCGTCATCACAGGATGGGGTTTATGGTCATTGAACAAAACGCCATTAGATGCACTGCCAGACCTGTCGGACACGCAGGTCATCATTCGTGCTCAGTATCCTGGCAAGGCTCCGCAGCTAGTGGAAGACCAAGTTACCTATCCACTAACTACCGCACTGTTAGCTGTTCCGGGTGCCAAGACTGTACGTGGCTATTCCTTCTTTGGTGACTCGTTTGT
Organism: Herminiimonas aquatilis; assembly: GCF_042665175.1. Taxonomy (NCBI): domain Bacteria; kingdom Pseudomonadati; phylum Pseudomonadota; class Betaproteobacteria; order Burkholderiales; family Oxalobacteraceae; genus Herminiimonas; species Herminiimonas aquatilis. The sequence continues at coordinate 403,574 of NZ_JBHTCC010000003.1, read as the reverse complement.
CTATGTTCTTTTTGACGATGCGACGGATCAATACTGGGCACGCTCCAGAGTGTTGGAATATATCAGTCAGGTGCAAAGCCGTTTGCCGCAAGGTGTACAGGCGGAACTTGGTCCAGATGGAACCGGGGTGGGCTGGATATTTGAATATGCACTGGTCGACCGTACGGGGCAAAACGACCTCGGTCAGTTACGGACATTAAACGATTGGTTTTTGAAATTTGAGCTAAAAACCGTTCAAGATGTAGCCGAGGTCGCCAGCATCGGTGGCATGGTAAAGCAGTACCAAGTCATCCTCGACCCAGACAAGTTACGTGCCTTCGGTATTTCGCATGCCAAGGTGCTTGGTGCCTTGGCGAAAGCAAACCAGGAGTCAGGTGGTTCGGTCGTCGAAATGGCCGAAACCGAATATATGGTGCGCTCTAACGGGTATTTGCATTCACTGGAAGATTTTCGTAATGTTCTATTAAACGCAAATGATGCCGGTACGCCGGTATTGCTCAGGGATGTAGCGACAGTTCGAATTGGCCCTGAAATGCGTCGTGGAATTGCGGAGTTGAATGGGGAAGGTGAGGTGGCTGGTGGTGTTGTCGTCATGCGCTCCGGTAAGAACGCGCTGGAAACTATTAAAGCGGTGAAGGCAAAGCTCGCCACTTTGCAAAGTTCACTTCCGAAGGGTGTGGAAGTGGTCACGACCTACGACCGCTCCAAACTGATTACGGCCGCAGTGACCAACCTTCGTGACAAATTGATTGAAGAGTTTGTCGTGGTCGCACTGGTCTGCGCGATATTCTTATTTCATCTGCGCAGTGCCTTGGTTGCCATCATCTCGCTACCTTTAGGTGTGCTCGCGGCTTTCATTGTGATGCGCTACCAAGGCGTCAATGCCAATCTGATGTCGTTGGGTGGCATTGCCATTGCCGTGGGTGCGATGGTCGATGCGGCAATTGTCATGATTGAAAATGCGCACAAACATCTGGAAGCTTATTCTCATATGCATCCGAATCAGGAAATAAGTGGGAAAGAGCGCTGGGACTTGATTGCAGAGTCGGCTATTGAAGTTGGGCCTGCGCTATTTTTCTCCTTACTCATCGTCACCTTATCTTTCATTCCTGTCTTTGCATTGGAAGCGCAAGAAGGTAAATTATTTGCGCCACTTGCTTATACAAAGACCTACACGCTGGCAGCTGCGGCCGGTCTGGCGATTACATTGATACCAGTATTGATGGGCTACATGATTCGTGGGCGTATTCCCAGCGAAGCATCGAATCCGATTAACCGCGCACTGATACGGATGTATCGGCCATGGTTGAATGCGAGTCTGGAGCATCCAAAATGGACGATTGCCATTGCATCTATCGCTCTTGTTCTGACAGTTATTCCCCTGTCCAATGTGGGAGGGGAGTTCTTGCCACCTTTGGACGAAGGTGATTTGCTGTATATGCCTTCTGCGCTCCCCGGATTGTCTGCGTCTAAGGCTAGTGAATTGTTGCAACAGACAGACCGTCTCATCAAGACGGTGCCGGAAGTGGCAACGGTATTTGGTAAAGCTGGTCGCGCTGAATCCGCGACAGACCCTGCACCTTTGGAGATGTTTGAAACGACTATTCAGTTCAAGCCAAAAGACCAATGGCGCCCCGGCATGACGTCTGAAAAACTCATTGAAGAACTGGACCGAATAGTGAAGGTCCCTGGACTATCGAATGTTTGGGTACCGCCTATTCGCAATCGTATCGACATGCTTTCAACCGGAATCAAAACGCCGGTCGGCGTGAAGGTATCTGGTGCGGAGCTAGCGGAAATCGATAAAATCGCCACGCAAATCGAAGCTGTCGTTAAAAAAGTGCCGGGGGTAACTTCTGCACTGGCAGAGCGTGTAAGTGGCGGACGTTATATCGATGTTGATATCGACCGAGCCAAAGCAGCGCGCTACGGCCTTGCAGTGACGGATGTGCAATCGGTGATTTCGTCTGCGATTGGTGGAGAAAACATTGGTGAAGTTGTGGACGGGCGCCAGCGTTTTCCTATCAATGTCCGTTATCCTCAGGACTACCGTAATTCTGTGCAGACACTACGTGACTTTCCTATTGTCACAGAGAGAGGTGCGCAGGTAAGGCTGGGTGATATTACGAGCATTAAGGTAACCGATGGGCCGCCAATGATACGTAGCGAGAACGCACGGCTTTCTGGTTGGGTCTATGTCGATGTGCGAGGAACGGACTTGCATACAGCCGTAACGGCAATGCAGGCAGCGGTGGCAAAAGAAATAAAGCTTCCACCTGGATATTCGATAGGCTGGGCAGGCCAATTTGAATATCTGGAGCGAGCCGTCGCCAAGTTGCAAACGGTCATTCCTCTTACTTTGGCCGTCATCCTTATCCTTCTGTATTTGGCGTTTCGTTCCGTATCAGAAGCATTACTACTTATGCTGACTGTGCCTTTTGCGCTCATTGGCGGCTTCTGGTTCGTGTGGTTACTAGGTCATGCCGTTTCGGTTGCCACAGCGGTCGGCTTTATCGCCTTGTCAGGATTGGCGGCTGAGTTTGGCGTCGTGATGCTGGTGTATCTACGCAATTCATTGAATCAGCGATTGCAGTCCGGGCTGCCGTTAAGCAAGGAACTCATAGCGGAAGCGATACGGGAAGGGGCCGTACAACGTGTGCGCCCCAAAGCCATGACCGTGGCAGTTATATTGGCTGGCCTTATCCCAATTATGTTCGGTAGTGGCGCTGGCTCTGAAGTAATGCAACGGATTGCCGCACCGATGGTCGGCGGCATGATCACCGCACCATTGTTGTCGCTTTTTGTGATTCCAGCAGCATGGCGTTTGCTTCAAGAACGCAAATTACGTTTAGCAGTACTAAACAAATAAATTCAAATCAATTTAACTACTAAGGAGTATCAAATGAAAAAATCGCTTTTAAATCTAGTGGCAGTCTGTGGATTTTCTTTACTCGCGGTTAATGCCTATGCTGAGCAAAACAGCACAGGTATGGACATGGCAGGAATGAAGATGGAAGGTATGAAAATGGACAAGATGCCAGCGAAAACAACCAGCGCAACCGCCTTATCGGATGGCGAAGTGAGAGCCGTCGACAAAGACAACAAAAGTATTACGCTGAAACATGGACGAATTAAAAGTTCGACTGTTGAGATGAGCCCGATGACCATGCAATTTGCAGTGAAAGACAAAATTCTGCTTTCCAATGTAAAAGCGGGTGACAAGGTGAAATTCACTGTCGAGAACATCGAAGGTACCGCGACAGTAACTGTTTTGTCTGTGCAAAAATAACTTTGCCGGGACGAATACGTCGCTGATCGAGCAAGTAACTCAGAAGAATTTGGCATGCGCTTTTAGTATGCCATTTTCGAGAATTTCGAACTATGTTTGTTGTGGTGACGAAAAATAGAGACTAAATGCAGTCTTGCTATCCCGAGAGACCACAGAGACACTGCCTCCATGTGCCTGCATGATGGCACGCGTTATGGAAAGGCCCAAGCCGGCCGAGTCAGATTCAGATTTTTTGCGGGATTTGTCGGCCCGAAAAAAGCGATCGAAAAGATGCGATTGAATTTCGGCTGGTATCTCCTCGCCGTCGTTTTCCACGGTAATGGTGGTGCCCGATCCCACTGACATAATCTTTATTGAAATGGTCCCGTACGATGGTGTGTAGCGGATGGCATTCGATAGCAAGTTGTTTAACGCGCGGCGAAACATGAGCTGATCTCCGATAACAACAGCGTCGCCCTCGCACCGTAAGACCACTTTTTTTTCATCGGCTAAGGCTTCGTAGAATTCCAACAAAGCTTGGCACTCTCGCGCCATGTTCAGTTTGGCTACGGACGGAAGCGCAAGTCCGTTTTCTGTTTGCGCCAGAAAGAGCATGTCCGAGATGGTATTCCCCAGTCGCTGAAGCTCTTCTGCATTTGAGCTGAGAGAATCCCTGTAATCCGCAGCACTACGACTCTGATTTAAGACAACGTGAGTTTGTGTCAGCATATTACTGATCGGAGTACGGAGTTCATGTGCAAGGTCTGCGGAAAATTCCGTTAGCCTGGCGATATCGTTCTGAAGGCGATCAAGCATGGCATTGAGTTTGACAGCGAGATCTGTCATTTCTGTCGGCACTGCATCGACAGGCATGCGTTCCCGCATGTTCTGCGACGTAACAGTTTGGGCGCGTGCTGCCATAGTTCGCAAAGGGGAGAGACCTTGCCTTGCTGCCCACCAGCCCAGCATAACTGTGGCAATTGCCGCGACCATAACGTATAGCATTAACGTGGTTCGGAACATGCTCATAAAATGAGTATGGATAGCCTTATCGACCGCAATAACCACAATGACTGGTAAGCCGGCAGACGCTTTAAGTTCAGCACGAATGGCTTGAAACTCTCGATGCTCGTCTATCTTTACATCAAAGCCGTTCTTGGTCTTACTACTAGGTACGCGTGACAGAATTGCATCGCGAAATGCACCGAACGTGGAATAAATTTCCTTACCGTTGAGGTCACGTACGTCCACGTAGAAATCAGGGTGATTATGCAACGCTTCGCCAAAAGTCTGACTGATCGAATCTACTCCTTTTTCCTCAATGACTTTCTGAATCAACTGCAATTCATTTTGAAGCAATAACTGGTCTTGCTCTGAAAAGTGTTCCTCGATAGCCGATGAAATGAACGTGCCAAAACCAACCAAGACCGCGACAGATGTGGCAGCAAACAAGGTCGTCAGACGTCCTGTCAGTGAAATTTTAAACATTATGCGACCCGAGCGTCATCTGGATCTTCAAGAACATATCCGACGCCCCGAATCGTGGAGATTAATTTAGGTTCGTAATCATCATCCATTTTGGCGCGCAAGCGGCGAATAGCGACATCAATAACATTAGTGTCGCTATTAAAATTAATATCCCAAATTTGAGAGGCGATAAGGGAACGAGGCAGAACTTCGCCTTTGTGTCTTACTAAGAATTCCAACAGAAGGAACTCCTTGTTAGTTAAGGTTAATCGTTTTCCCGCACGGGTAGCTGCTCGTCGAGCAAGATCGAGAACCAAATCTGATACTTGCATCCGATCCACTAATGGGCTGGGAATTCCTCTACGTAGTAATGTTCTTACTCGGGCCAGCAGTTCTGAGAACGCGAATGGTTTGACCACGTAGTCATCAGCGCCCAGCTCAAGACCTTTCACTCTATCTGCAACACCGTCACGGGCGGTTAAAAAAAGAGCTGGAACATTATTGCCGACACTGCGCAATGCTTGCAAAATTTTCCATCCGTCTATATCTGGCAGCATCACATCCAGAATGATGAGGTCATAGTTTCCGGTAACGGCGAGATGGTGCCCATCCAGCCCATTATTAGCGTAATCCACTGCGAAGCCAGCTTCCATGAGCCCTTGCTGTAGGTATTCGCCAGTCTTTACTTCATCTTCGACGATTAATAATTTCATTTTCCAATCCGTGCGGAGTGCTGGTCGCCTGTGCGAGCTAGCTTGTAAGCCAAACGATACGCTAACTCTCTCTAGATTACCGGTTCATTACACGATTGTAATGAGCCGGTAATGCTAAAGATAATATGTTTGAATTAAGATTACCTTCATCAAAAAACTTCCTTTTTTGGTTTGGAGACTCTCATCTATGTCAGCCCGTTCAACCATGTCTGTATCTCGTCGTCGTTTTGTTCAAGGCCTTGCCGCAGGAGGAGTTTTGCTTGGAGTTTCGGCTCCTCTGCGTCACGTTTTAGCGCAAGACGTCATTGCATCAGGAACTGCTGCCCCCGTACTCCGGGGAACCCAGTTCGATCTGGTCGTAGCCGAATCGCCAGTCAATTTCACAGGCAAGGCAGCGGTTGCTACTACTATCAACGGCACGCTGCCGGCACCTACGCTTCGCTGGAAAGAGGGCGAAACAGTCACTATTCGGGTGACTAATCGCTTGGCTGTCCCAACGTCGATCCACTGGCACGGCATCATTCTTCCTTTCCAAATGGATGGTGTGCCAGGCATTAGCTTTAACGGTATTGCTCCAGGAGAAACGTTTACTTATCGTTTTAAAGTTCAGCAAAGTGGCACTTACTGGTATCACTCTCATTCTGGTTTTCAGGAGCAGACCGGTATGTTCGGTGCGATTATTATCGATCCGGCTCAAGGAAAAGATATTGCGGCTGATCGCGAACATATCTTATTGCTCTCGGATTGGATGGATGATGATCCCATGACTGTGCTGGGACGCCTAAAAAAACAAGGCGACTATTACAACTACGGCCAACTGACAGCGGGAGGGTTCTTCAGCGATGTATCGAAAGATGGTTGGAAAGCAGCCCTCTCGAAACGGAAGATGTGGAACGAAATGCGGATGAATCCCACCGACATGGGAGATTTGTCGGCAGCCGTCTTGACCTTCCTGACTAATGGTATTACGCCCGCAGGTAACTGGACTGGACTTTTCCAGAAAGGAGAAAAGGTTCGCCTGCGTTGTATCAATGGGTCAGGCAATACTTTTTATGACGTACGCATTCCTGGGTTGAAATTAAAAGTGGTTCAGGTTGACGGTATCAACATTGAGCCGATCTCAGTAGATGAGTTCCGTTTCGGCCCTGGAGAAACCTGTGACGTGGTCGTCGAACCTAAGGATGACGCATATACCGTCTTTTCTCAAACAATGGATAGAACGGGTTATGCGCTTGGTACGCTGGCAGTCAAGTCAGGTTTGCGCGCTCCTGTTCCTGCAATCGACAAGTTGGAATGGTTGAGCATGGAGGACATGATGGGCGATATGTCCAACATGGCTGGCATGGACCACGGTGCGATGAATATGGGTGGCATGAGTATGGACAAGATGGACATGTCTGGCATGTCGAGTATGGAAGGCGACAGCATGGCCCAGATGCCTAATATGGCTGGTATGGATCATAGTGCAATGGGCATGCAGCACGGTGGCATGGCCATGGATCATTCCAAACATGCAGCGAACGCTGATCCGCTCAAGACACCGAGCAAAAAGCCCCGTCATGCCAGTACCGAATATGGCGCCAGCACGGACAATCGTATCGACTCACCACGTACTACTTTGAACGATCCTGGCGTCGGACTGCGTAACAATGGTCGTCGCGTACTTACGCTGGCAGATATGCATACGATCGGAGGTCCTTTGGATCCGCGCGGGCCTGGTCGCGAGATTGAGCTGCACTTGACCGGAAATATGGAGAGATACACTTGGTCGTTTGACGGCTTGGAGTTCGGCAAATCAAGCCCCGTGCAATTCAAATATGGTGAGCGAGTGAGAGTCATCTTGCAGAACGACACCATGATGACGCATCCGATGCATTTACATGGAGTGTGGAGCGAACTCGAGACACCAGAAGGCGAGTTCCTGGCGAGACGCCATACCATTCCGGTCCAGCCTGCACAAAGGATCAGCTTTTTGGTGACTGCGGACGCGCTAGGACGCTGGGCTTGGCATTGCCACCTCATGATGCACATGGATGCTGGCATGTTCCGGGAAGTGATCATCGCATGATTACCATTACTAAACCAAGGATCGCCGGTATGCATAACTTCTCACTTAGAAAGACTCTCATTGCTTCGGTGGTTTGCGTCCTCTCATCAACCGCATTGGCACAAAGTGCTCAAGAGAGTCATAGCGGCCACGGCCAAACGAGCACTCAAAGTGCTGCGGATGCTGGCTTTGGGACGATGGACGACAGTGCTGTAACCCCAGCATCAAATGCCGCCGATCATGGAAATATGCAAATGGACGGTATGACGGGAATGTCTGACATGGGAGGCAGTTCTGCGCCTGCAGATGCGCGAGACCCTCATGCCTATTCAGGCGGATATGAGTTGGGAACCGGGCTATACGCGGTTGGCGAGCAACGCTCTTTGATGATGGCTGACGAGCACAAGTTCGCTTCGCTATTGGTTGATCGTTTCGAGCGCGTCTATAGCAACGGCGGCGATTCAAATTCTTATGAACTACAAGCTTGGTATGGAGACAGTTACAACAAGCTTACGGTGAAAGCTGAAGGCGAATTCGCTCAAGGACGCGTCCAAGACGCACGTACTGAGCTCCTGTGGGCTAAGGCCTTCCATCCATACTGGGATGTACAAGCCGGTATACGCAACGATATAAGCGCTGATGGCCCCTCGCGAAATTGGTTGGCATTCGGGGTGCAGGGGTTGGCTCCCTATTGGTTTGAAGTAGATGCTACGGCTTACCTCGGAACTGAAGGGCGCACAGCATTCCGATTGTCGACTGAATACGAGCTTATGCTGACCCAGCGGCTAATCTTGCAACCTCGACTGGAAGCGAACGTATATGGCAAAGACGATCCTGAAGTAGGAGTAGGGCGCGGACTTTCCAGTGCAACGTTCGGAGTACGGTTACGTTACGAATTCAGCCGCCAATTTGCGCCTTATATAGGTATTGAGCACAGCGCGCGTTTTGGTCGCACTGCGACTTTAGTGCGTAATGCAGGAGGGGATGCCCAGCAGACTCAGGTCGTCGCAGGCTTGAGATTCTGGTTTTAAGCGCTTCACAATTTTTCACAAAACTAACAAAGGAAACTTCATGTTTAATATTCGTAATTTACGTCGGATCGGCGTTGCTTCTCTGGCTACCTTGATTGCTACTGCTGCATTCGCGCACCCTAGTTTGGTTGACTCCACTCCTAAGGATAATTCTGAAGGCCCAGCGCCAGCAAAAATCGAATTGCGTTTCTCTGAAACTCTCACAAAGCAGTTTTCTGGCGCCAACTTGATCATGGCGGAAATGCCTGGCATGGGGGCGATGAAAATTGCCGCTAAGATCGCCGGCACTGATGACCCTAAAGTCATGGTGTTGACGCCCAATCAACCTTTAACGCCGGGAAAATACAACGTTGAATGGCGCGCTGTGTCGGCAGACACTCATCCAATTACGGGCAAGATTACGTTTACCGTAAAGTGAGAAAGTGATGGATTGGGCAAATGTGATCGTCCGCTTTTCTTTGTATCTGGATTTGATGTTGGTTTTCGGACTGCCATTATTCGCCCTTTACTCACTGAATTCCTTGGAGCGAGAGTCAATTACGGCTAAGCGATTTGTAGCAAAAAGCAAGGTGCTAGCGATAATTGCAATCGTTCTTTCAATTGCCGGGTTCATTGTTTCCACCAAAATGATGAGTGGAGCGGAAAGCTATTTTGATATAGCACCGGATGCATTTTCTATGGCTCTATTTGAGATGAGTTTTGGTACTGCATTGCTCATCCGTTTGGCAGCATTGGCTTTATTTGTCGCTCTTGGCACTAGTATCTTAACTACAAGATCGTCTTATCAGCTTGTTTTAATGACTGTTTTTGGTGGCATAGCTCTGGCAACTTTGGCTTGGGGCGGGCACGGTGTCATGAATGAAGATGTTAAAGGTTTCGTACATTTGGGAGCTGATATTGTCCACCTGATCGCGGCGGGTGCCTGGATCGGGGCGCTAGCATCTTTTCTGTTGATCCTAAGTTGGACCCTAAAGGGCGGACGCGCCGAAGTGGAGCAACTGGGCCGAATGTTGAATGGATTCGCAATAATGGGAAGCGTTATAGTTTCCGCTCTGCTCGTAACGGGCACGATAAACTATTTGATGATTTCAGGATTTAATTTCGGCAGTATATTTGCCACGACATACGGCATTCTGCTAACGATAAAGTTGGTTTTATTTCTCGTCATGCTTGCGCTAGCGGCGGCCAACCGTTATCGATTGACGCCTAAGCTCGAAGCTTCGATTGCAAGTGATAATCACGGTCCAGCTATAGCAGCTTTAAGAGGTAGTTTAGTTTTGGAATCTGGCTGCGCTTTGCTGATCCTGGTTCTGATAGCGTGCTTGGGAATGCTTAATCCTCTTTAACTCGCATGCGATTCATCGGACTATGTTAAATAGAAACGTGCTACCGATCTTGTCAATAATTTGTAGGTTAAGCGAACACCCCCTTCGTCATATCTATGTAGCTATTTGAGATAAGAGCGGAGAATTGTTACAACTTCTTCTAAATCTGCATGGCGTTCTTCAGCGTCAGTTGCATCTGGACCGAGATGCTCTCGTATATGTCCTTCCAGGACTTCAGCCATTAGCCCGTTGACCGCACCACGAACTGCGGCAATCTGCTGAAGTATCGCCATACATTCAGCTTCATTTTCCAAAGCTTTTTCCAATGCTTCGGCCTGCCCTTTAATGCGACGGACCCGGGTGAGGAGTGACTTCTTGCTTTTGATGGCGTGTGACATAGGCTTTATGTAATTTTATATATACTGGGGTATAGTATATATTTTATCCGAAAAGCTAAGATATCATGCAATCCACCACACGTGAAAATTGGACGCATTCCCACGTCTTCAATGAGGGCAATCCTTTAGCCGAGAGAAACACCTTAGCGGTGGTTGCGATCGGTGACAGCGCGATGGATTCCGCAGCGGCCATTCGTGAATCCAAAGAAATTACCAAATATCTATAAGGCAGTGATTCATGACAGACTTTTCGACGCTATTGCAGCAAGGGGCAAACAATGCCTGGCTTTTCATCCCCAGCGCCATTTTGCTAGGGGCCTTGCATGGATTGGAGCCAGGACATTCCAAAACGATGATGGCCGCGTTCATCGTGGCCATCCGCGGCACTGTCGGGCAAGCAGTGATGCTCGGCTTCGCTGCGACAATTTCACATACAGCCGTAGTCTGGTTGATTGCTTTTGTCGGCATGTATTTCGGCAGTAAATGGAACGCAGAGGCGACAGAACCGTATCTCCAACTAGCTTCGTCCGTACTCATCATCGGTATTGCTATCTGGATGGCTTGGCGAACTTGGCGTGAATCACAAGTTCAGAAAGCGCACGCCCATTCGCATGACGACACGCATACGCATGCAGATGAGGAAACTAAACGGATCGATACGGGACATGGTGTCATTCGAGTGGAAGTTTTTGAGGAAGGTGTGCCTCCGCGATTCCGTCTTTATGAAGAAGGACCCCAGGCACATTCATGGCAAGCTGGTGAGATTGCAATGCTTACGATCCGCGCCGGGAGTGTGAGGCAATCATTTGCCTTTACACAGCGCGACGGTTTTCTTGAATCGATAGACGAAATTCCTGAACCGCATGAATTTACGGGACTACTCACCCTGACGCATGGCGGCCATGCACACGATTATGAGCTTACCTACACTGAACATTCCCACGGACACGCACATGCTGCAAACGCGAATCTGGATACGTCTGACTATCAGGATGCGCACGAATTAGCTCACGCCAACGACATCAAACGTCAGTTCACGAATCGTAATGTAACCAACGGTCAAATTGTGATGTTTGGTATTACGGGCGGCTTAATACCTTGTCCTGCGGCGATCACGGTTCTAGTGCTGTGTCTGCAATTAAAGAAAGTAGCCTTGGGCGCAACGCTTGTGCTGTCCTTTAGCATTGGGCTTGCTCTGACGATGGTGTTATCCGGTGTGATTGCGGCCATCAGCGTACGTCATGCGAGCAAGCGCTGGTCGGGCTTTGGTGAAATCGCGCGCAAGGCACCATATTTTTCCAGTGCCTTGATCATTTCGGTTGGGCTGTACGTCGGCTATCACGGCTGGATAGCGCTGCCTTAAGCAGCATCACCACTCTGCATACATCAGGACGGACAATGTTAAACGTACTTGCCAATCGTACTTACCGGCATCTGTTTTGCGCGCAGATCGTTGCCTTGATCGGAACCGGGCTAGCGACCGTCGCCTTGGGTCTGCTGGCCTATGACTTGGCAGGAGCGCAGGCCGGTACGGTGCTTGGTACGGCGCTGGCAATCAAGATGCTGGCCTATATCGGTGTCGCTCCTATCGCGGCCGCATTTGCAGAGCGCTTGCCGCGTCGGGCCATGCTCGTAACACTGGATCTAATTCGAGCCGCCGTAGCGGTGGTACTACCATTTGTCACGCAGATTTGGGAAATCTACGTATTGATTTTCGTTTTGCAATCCGCTTCGGCTGCATTTACACCGACGTTTCAGGCCACCATTCCCGATGTTTTACCTAATGAGGATGACTACACGCGAGCGTTGTCGCTATCCCGACTCGCTTACGATTTGGAAAGTGTCGTCAGTCCTATGCTGGCGGCAGCTTTGCTGTCCGTCATCAGTTTTCATATGCTATTCGCTGGTACTGCTGTTGGCTTTCTTTTTTCAGCAGCGTTGGTTGTCTCCGTGATCCTGCCAAAAGCGATACTCCCGAAACGGCGAGGCATTTACGATCGCACGACTCGTGGCATTCGTATTTACTTATCGACGCCACGATTGAGAGGCTTGCTAGCTTTGAATTTCGTGATTGCAGCGGCTAGCGCGATGGTAATTGTCAACACAGTGGTAATGGTGCAATCGCGTTTCGGATTGACGCAGCTTGCGACCGCGTGGGCATTGGCTGCGTTTGGCGGCGGCTCCATGATTGCTGCGCTGGCCCTGCCAAAATTGTTACGCAATATAGCCGACCGCAAGGCAATGCTGTGGGGCGCTTCGATTCTTGTTATCGGCATGTTAGCCGGTACGTTTGTCAGAAGCTACGCATTGCTGCTACCGTTGTGGATGCTGTTGGGATTAGGTTATTCGCTGGCGCAAACGCCTTCCGGCCGCTTACTGCGCCGCTCAGCGCATGCTGAAGACAGACCTGCATTATTTGCCGCACAGTTCGCGTTATCGCATGCTTGTTGGCTGCTAACCTATCCGATAGCCGGTTGGTTGGGCGCAAAAACCGGTTTCTCCGTCACTTTCGCTGGATTGGGAATATTTGCAGGATTGGCGTTAATTGTCGCAACCAAGGTATGGCCACAGGACGATCCAATGTCTGTCGAACACAGTCACGTTGATCTTCCCCAATCTCACCCGCATCTCAATGGGGACGCTGATAAACATTCCCACGAATATGTCATCGATGAGATACACCAACGCTGGCCGCGCTGAGGTCTGACAAGAGGACTATTCATTTACTGAAATTTGTCGTGGCAAACGCATCCATGTTCGTCCGTCGGCACATTCAGATTTTGAAGAATGCCGCAGTCGCGGGTTGAATGTGGCCCTGAACATTGATCCCGCAACGTAAGCAACTGTTGTTCGAGATTTAGCAGCATTTTGACGCGTGCTTGAACTTCTACAATATGCGAGTCCAATAAATTATCGACGCTCTGGCAGCCTGCAGCAGCGTTACTTTGCAGATCGAGCAGAATACGTATGTCAGCCAAACTCATTTGCAATGAGCGACAGTGTCGGATGAACTGAAGTCGCTCTTGGTGATGTGCTTGATACTCTCGATATCCATTGCTTGTGCGTTCAGGAGCAGCCAATATTCCCGATTTTTCGTAGTACCGAATAGTCTCCACATCACAGCCGGTCTTCGTAGCCAATTCCCCGATTTTCATAAGAGTCTCCAAAAATGCTTGACCCTGTAGCGGCTACAGGGTGTCTACTCAGCATACATCATCTGGAAAGTGGAGCAAAGAATGGCTGAAATACATCGTCCTCAGAATAAGCAGGGTATTGCGGATTGCTGTTCAATTAGTGATTGCCAGACTGTATACAATACTGCCACCCAACCAACTTCATCGGAAGTTCCATCCAATGCACAATCGGTCCAATACCGTATCTCAAACATGGATTGCCCGGTCGAAGAAAAATTGATTCGTAACAAGCTGGAAGGCATGAATGGAATTGTTCGTCTCGACTTTAATCTGATAAATCGAATCCTGAATGTTCACCATCAATTAAATAGTCTCGAATCCGTTACCTCAGCACTAAAAGCTATCGGTATGGATGCGCAGTTAGTCGATAGCGAAGCGCATCAGTCAAAAGCCCAAGAATCAGCGTCGTTATCGTCGGTCCAAAAGATATTGCTGGCTATTTCCGGTGTTGCAGCACTCGCAGCAGAAGTGCTTGCATGGACAACTCATACCGATGGATCGCCTCTAGTCATTGCACTGGCCTTTATTTCGATCGCAAGCGGCGGATTGCCGACATTGAAAAAGGGCTGGATTGCATTAAAAACATTCACGCTCAATATCAATTTCCTGATGAGTTTGGCCGTTATCGGCGCTATGGCAATCGGACAATGGCCTGAAGCTGCGATGGTGGTATTTCTCTTTGCGGTCGCAGAATTGATTGAGAGTCTTTCTCTGAATCGTGCACGAAATGCGGTGCATGGCTTGTTGAAACTGGCGCCAGATGTCGTGACCTTGCAGGACGCCAATGGTGGCTGGCAAGAAAAGCCGGTGGAATCTGCTGTTGTTGGCGACATGATGCGCGTCAAGCCAGGCGAGCGTATCGCCCTCGATGGCGTCGTCACAAGTGGCGAGTCTTCGGTTAATCAGGCCCCCATCACTGGTGAGAGCATGCCGGTGGACAAACGCACAGGAGATCCTGTTTATGCGGGGAGTATCAATGAGCGTGGTTTGCTGGATATAAAGGTATCCACCAATAGCGGTAACAGCACCTTGGCGAAAATTGTTCGCGTCATTGAAGAGACGCAAAACAACAAGGCCGCAACGCAACGTTTTGTCGATACGTTCGCCCGTTATTACACGCCTGCAGTAGTGGTGATGGCTATCCTAGTTGCGGTCATACCACCGTTGGTATTCGGCGCGGCATTTACACCTTGGCTTTACAAGGCTTTGGTCATGCTGGTAATCGCCTGCCCATGTGCGCTGGTCATTTCTACGCCGGTAACCGTGGTGAGCGGCCTGACCGCTGCAGCAAGACTCGGGATTCTTATCAAGGGTGGAGAGTTTCTTGAGGTAGGTTACAAGTTAAAAGCTATTGCATTGGACAAGACAGGTACGCTGACAGCCGGTCAGCCATCTGTGGTTGATGTGAAAACCATAGGTAATAGTGAACGTGAAGGTGTCTTGTTACTTGCGGCTAGTCTGGATGCGAACTCAGATCACCCTTTGGCAAATGCTATCGTCAAAGCCGGTCCTGAAAGCTCTCTGCATAAAGTCGTTACCAATTTCGAAGCCTTGCCGGGGCGAGGTGTTAAGGGTGAGATCGACGGCACAATTTACTATCTAGGAAATCACCGTCTGATCGAAGAGCTAAAGGTTTGTAGTCCAGCGATTGAAGCGCTGCTGGATGAAATAGAAGGTGCTGCACAAACCGCTGTAATGCTCGCAACGGACAAAACGGTCGTGGGTATTATTGCCATTGCCGATAGCTTGCGCGAGAGCGCCATTGAAGGTGTGCGGCAACTGAATCAACTCGGCATTACAACTGTCATGCTGACCGGCGATAACAATCGTACAGCGCAGCAGATAGGTGCTCATGTTGGTATCAATGTGATCAAGGCGGAACTGTTGCCAGAAGATAAACTGACGGAAATCAAAAGCCTTCAATCAAGCTACGGTGTAGTAGGCATGCTCGGCGATGGTATTAACGATGCGCCAGCGTTGGCGCAAGCTGATGTCGGCTTCGCGATGGGGGCAGCAGGTAGCGATACCGCGATTGAAACGGCTGATGTCGCGCTGATGAATGATGACCTTGGAAAACTTCCCGTTTTTATAAAACTGAGTCGTGCAACCCGCAGCATTCTGATTCAAAACATCAGTGCTGCGATTGGTATTAAAGCAGTATTCTTTGTCTTGGCTTTTATGGGTATAGCAACGCTTTGGATGGCTGTGTTCGCCGACGTGGGTGCAAGTCTCCTGGTTGTTTTCAATGGATTAAGGCTGTTGAAAAAATCTTACGTCTGATTTCGAAACTGACTAAACGTCATAGCTATCAAAGCTATTAATGTTGCTTACACATCTTTTACAACATAATTCTTTGCTAGAAAATTTTAAAAATAAGTTAGAATCCGGCTAGATATGAAACGCCTACTGATTATTTTAATGTTTTTGATTGTTCCGCTCCAGCTTAGCTGGGCAGCGGCTGCAGCCTATTGCGAACATGAAACTAATCCATCTACGGTGCATTTTGGTCATCACGAGCATAAACACATTGCGTCCGCTGATGAAAAAGCCGATACATCAAAATCGGCTGCAGCGGTTGACGGCGATTGCACTACCTGCCATCTGGGTGGCATCGCAATCCTGAGTATGCCAGTACAAATGATGGCGTTGGACCTTATCAGTGCGCCATCAATTATTGGTGGCAATCCTCTTCTTGCCTCAAGTCGTCCTTCAAGACCTGAACGGCCTAAATGGGCAAACGCCGCTTCCTGATCCGGCGCCTGCTCGTTCTATTTCCCTACTTTTGATGTAGTTTCCAGCGCAGGTCGTCGGATCCCCTTTGTCTGTTCCACAAGGAGATTCGATGCAAAAGGTATTACTGCCGCTTTTAATTGCGGCATCCACACTAAGCTCAATTGCACTTCCAGCGTATGCGCAACCGATGTCGCATACCTCTGTTTATTCCAATATGGCGACTCGATCTACGCCTGCAGGGTCGGCTTTCCCAAGTCTTACGCTAGCGGCGGCGTTGGAGCTGGCGTATAACGCCAATCCCGATATTGCGGTCGCGCGTCGCGAAGTAGAAGCAATTGAAGGGACGGTTCAGCAAGCTGGACTCATCCCTAATCCAGAGTTGGCAACCTTGGTCGAAGATACCAAGCGCGAAACACGCACGACCACCGTACAGATAAATCAAGTTATTGAATTGGGTGGAAAGCGCGGTGCGCGTATCAGTGCTGCTGAGCGCGGCCGTGATTTCGCTCTCATGGATCTAGCGGCTAAACAAGCCGACATACGTGCGAAGGTTATTTCAGCTTTCTATGACGTATTGGTTGGTCAGGAACGCATTCGCTTAGCTGAGGGGTCAGTCGAGTTAGCTAAACGAGCCACATTGATAGCATCAAGACGAGTGATGTCTGGAAAAATATCCCCAGTAGAAGAAACGCGCGCACGCGTGGCCGAAGCAGGTGTTCGAGTCGAACTGGCGCAAGCTGTAAATGAGTTAGAAACAGCTCGTCGCCAATTAGCGGCAACGTGGGGAGGTGTCACTCCGGGCTTTGAGCTTGTTGAAAATACGGAAAGCGATCTACCAACCCTTTGGCCCTTACCTGAATTGGCCCAACGTTTGCAGCAGTCTCCGTTTTTGCTGCGCGCAAAAATTGAAGTCGAACGCAGGAAAGCAATAGCGCAAGTTGAGCGATCGCGACGGATTCCCGATGTTACGGTGACGCTTGGTGCAAAGCGGGATGAGCAGATGGGCCGTAACCAGGCAGTGATAGGACTGTCGATACCGATACCTGTGTTTGATCGTAATCAAGGCAACGTTTTGGAGTCACTTCGCCGCACGGACAAGGCACGCGATGAGCTGGTTGCGACGGAAGTTAATTTGAACATGGAGCTTGGACAAGCACATGGCCGCTTAAGTAAGTCGCTGATCGAAGCAGAGTTAATCAAGACGGAAATCTTACCTGGTGCGCAAAGCAACTACGACGCAACGACGAAAGGTTTCGAGCTCGGAAAATTTAGCTTCCTAGAAGTGCTCGACGCGCAACGTACTTTTTTCCAAGCCAAATCGCAGTACTTGCGCTCCTTAGCTGAGACCTACCGTGCCGCAACTGACATAGACCGTCTGCTGGGCGAACCATTTTCTGCCATCAAGTAATAGAGGCCATGATGAAATTTAAACCACGTAAAAAACAAACCACCATCATCATTATCGTAGTCGTCGTTGGCCTATTGCTAGGCGGCCTGATCTTGGGCATGGGTAAAGCACAACCGCCGGGTGCAGAACAGGAATCTGGACACACTGAAACAAAAGAGCATGTTGATGAAAAGGGCCATGCCTCAACCGAACCGCAAAAAGGTCCACACGGTGGCAAGTTGTTTACCAAAGATGATTACGCGCTTGAAGTGACCATTTTTGAAAAAGATGTGGAACCCGAGTTCCGTTTGTACGCCTACAAGAACGGCAAGCCACTCGACCCAGGTGCTAGCCAAGTCAGCGTGACTCTGGAACGTCTGGGTCGCAAACCGCAGATGTTCACTTTTGTGAAAGAAGGCGATTACCTGAAAGGGAACGCCATCGTTGAAGAGCCGCATTCGTTCAAAGTGACTATCAATGCTCG
Source organism: Herminiimonas aquatilis (assembly GCF_042665175.1). Lineage (NCBI taxonomy): Bacteria > Pseudomonadati > Pseudomonadota > Betaproteobacteria > Burkholderiales > Oxalobacteraceae > Herminiimonas > Herminiimonas aquatilis. Next base: position 385,527 of record NZ_JBHTCC010000003.1, on the reverse strand, counting down.
CTATGGCGATAAGCCATATCAGTTTGCTTACTCGCAGGAAGAAGCAAGGGTCACCATGAGTGACGAGCAACTGAAACAAAATGGCGTACAGATACTAACTGCAGGCCCGGCGCGTATCAAAACAAGTCTGCAACTGATAGGTGAAATCCGTCTGAATGAAGACCGTACTGTTCATGTAGTGCCACGCTTGTCCGGCATAGTTGAATCGGTTCGCGCCAATGCCGGCGACCAAGTAAAGAAAGGCCAGGTGCTCGCTGTCATTTCCAGTCAATCGCTGTCAGATCAGCGTAGCGAACTACTGGCAGCGCAGAAACGCTTGAGTCTTGCACGCACGACCTATGAGCGTGAAAAGACTTTATGGGAAGAAAAGATATCGGCTGAACAGGATTATCTGCAAGCTCGCACCACCTTGCAGGAAGCCCAAATCATGGCCCAGAGTGCGCAGCAGAAACTGGCAGCATTGGGCGCATCACCTTCATCTTCCAACCTGACGCAGTATGAAATTCGTTCGCCTATCGATGGTGTCATTACCAACAAGAGTATTTCCACAGGCACGGTCACCAAAGAAGATGCCAATATCTTCGTCATCTCCGATTTATCTACCGTGTGGGTCGATCTGACGGTTCGCGCAGAGGATATCAATGTATTGAAGACCGGGCAAAAAGGCACCGTCAAATCCAGTGCTTTCGATGCACAAGATACAGGAACAGTGTCGTATATCGGTGCATTGGTTGGGGAACAAACGCGTACTGCCAAGGCACGACTTGTCCTTGCCAACCCTAAAGGCCTCTGGCGTCCAGGCTTGCCTGTGAATGTGAATCTGGTTGCAGGCGAAGTGGACGTGCCGGTTGCTGTATCTGCAGACGCCATTCAAACAGTGCGCGATTGGACTGTCGTATTCGGTCGCTATGGCAACTTGCTGGAAGCACGCCCGCTTGAGCTGGGTCGTAGCGACGGCAAGTTAATCGAAGTACTCAATGGCCTGAGTGTTGACGAAAAATATGCCGGCACCAATAGTTTCCTGATCAAAGCAGAACTTGGCAAGGCAAGTGCCAGCCACGACCACTAAGGAGATCGATATGAAACAGATTATTGCAATCATTCAACCGCATCGACTCGAGATGGTTGAGCTAGCCTTGCATGGCATGAGTCATTTACCTGGCTTTACTTTATTCCCTGCAAGAGGACATGCTCGCGGCCATGGTGCTCAGCATACCTTTACAGCGGATGAGTGGAACCCCGATACGCACGAACACATCGTGCTGCTGATGTTTTGTCCTGACGATATTGCACAAGATGCTGTTGAAGCTATTCGTGCCGCGTCCCATACAGGCAATCGCGGCGACGGTCTGATTGCTGTTACGGCAGTCGAAGACATGGTGCGCATTCATAGTGGCGAACGCGGCGACGCGGCCCTCTAGTTCAAGGAAAATTCATGTTTGAGAAAATTATTCGCTTTGCGATTGATCAGCGCTGGCTGGTCATGTTGATGACTATCGGTATCGCTGCACTAGGCATTTACAACTATCAGAAGTTGCCTATCGATGCGGTACCTGACATTACAAATGTACAGGTGCAAATCAATAGCAGTGCTCCGGGCTACTCACCACTTGAGACAGAACAACGCATTACCTTTCCTATCGAAACAGTGATGGCTGGTCTGCCATTGCTGGAACAGACCCGTTCCATATCGCGTTACGGCCTCTCCCAGGTCACCGTCATTTTTAAGGAAGGAACGGATATCTATTTTGCGCGGCAAATGGTCAATGAACGCATCCAAGAAGCGAAAGAGAAACTGCCATCAGGTGTGACGCCAAGCATGGGCCCGATTTCGACCGGGCTCGGCGAGATTTACATGTGGACGGTGGAATCCAAGCCAGGTGCGCTGAAGCCAGACGGCAAGCCTTACACGCCAACTGATCTGCGAGAAATCCAGGACTGGATTATCAAACCACAGTTACGCAATGTGCCAGGCGTGACCGAAATTAATACGATCGGTGGTAATGCCAAGGAGTTTCAGGTGGCACCGTTCCCTGACAGGTTGATAGCACATGGTCTGTCGCTGGACGATTTGATCACGGCCCTCGAGCGCAACAATAACAATGTTGGAGCAGGCTATATCGAGAAAAGCGGTGAACAATACCTGATTCGTGCACCGGGCCAAGTGACAGATATCAACGATATCGGCAACATTGTGATTAGCACCCGTCAGGGCGTTCCTTTGCGCATACGCGATGTAGCGGACGTTGTAATCGGCAAGGAACTGCGTACTGGTGCTGCGACCGAGAATGGAAAAGAGGTCGTGCTGGGTACCGTGTTCATGCTGATTGGTGAAAACAGTCGTTCAGTGGCAGCAGCGGTTGATAAAAAGATGAAGGAAATCAACCTGACTTTGCCTAAAGGCATTGTGGCCGACACGGTCTATGACCGAACTGTTTTAGTCGATAAAGCAATCGCTACCGTGAAGAAAAACCTGATGGAAGGCGCGTTATTGGTCATCGCCATTCTGTTTCTCTTTCTTGGAAATATTCGTGCTGCGATTATTACCGCGATGGTCATTCCACTGGCCATGTTGTTTACCTTTACCGGCATGGTCAATAACAAGGTCAGTGCAAATCTGATGAGTCTGGGTGCGCTAGATTTCGGCATCATTATCGATGGTGCAGTTGTGATTGTTGAAAACTGCATACGTCGGTTATCCCATGCACAAGCAATTGCTGGACGGGCATTGACACGCAACGAGCGGTTTCACGAAGTATTTGCCGCATCGAAAGAAGCGCGCCGTCCGCTGATTTTCGGTCAGTTGATCATCATGGTGGTGTACCTGCCTATCTTTGCCTTATCCGGCGTGGAAGGAAAGATGTTCCATCCTATGGCGTTCACGGTGGTGATTGCGCTGATAGGCGCGATGATATTGTCGCTGACGTTTATTCCTGCTGCCGTTGCCTTGTTGATTGGCGACAAAGTCAGCGAAAAAGAAAATCGCCTGATGGCATGGTCCAAGCGTCGTTACGAGCCTATGTTGAACTGGGTAATGATCAGTAAACCTTTGGTTCTGACTGTCGTCGGCGTCGTCGTCGTGTTGAGCGGTTTGTTGATGACGCGCATGGGTAGCGAGTTTATCCCTAGTCTGAATGAAGGTGATATTGCATTGCATGCCTTGCGCATACCGGGCACCAGTTTAACGCAAGCGATTGACATGCAAATGGAGCTGGAACGTAACATCAAGAGCTTTCCGGAAGTCAGTCGCATTTTTGCAAAACTAGGCACGGCAGAAATCGCAACGGATCCTATGCCACCGAATGTTGCCGATACCTTCGTTATCTTGAAGCCGGAATCGGAATGGCCAGAGCCCAAGCGAAGCAAGGCGGAGTTGATTGTCGCAATGCAGGAAGCTGTGGCCAAAGTACCAGGCAATAACTACGAATTCACACAACCGATTCAAATGCGTTTCAATGAATTAATCTCTGGTGTGCGTAGCGATGTTGCTGTCAAAGTGTTTGGCGATGATATGAATGCGATGAATGTAACGGCAGATCAAATCTCCGATGTGCTGACCAGCGTATCCGGTGCTGCGGATGTGAAAGTTGAGCAAACCACTGGTTTGCCGATGCTTACTGTTCAGATTGATAGAGAAAGAGTTGCGCGGCTGGGCGTCAACGTAGGAGATGTACAGGAAGCCTTGTCCATCGCAGTTGGTGGCCGGGAGGCGGGCGTACTATTTGAGGGAGATAGGCGTTTCGATATTCTCGTTCGCCTACCAGATTCAGTACGCAACGATATAGAGGCCATCAAGAAAATCCCGATTCGTTTGCCGGCAAGAGAAGGCATGGAATCGAATGCCCCCGGCTATACACAACTCGGCGACGTCGCCACTTTCACATTGGCACCTGGACCAAACCAGATCAGCCGTGAGAATGGTAAACGTCTTGTCATTGTGACGGCCAACGTGCGGGGACGTGATATCGGCTCCTTCGTTACTGAGGCACAGCAAAAGGTCCAGCAAACAGTGAAAGTACCCACCGGCTACTGGATTAACTGGGGCGGCACCTTTGAACAGCTGCAGTCCGCTACAGATCGTTTGAAAATCGTCGTGCCTCTGGCACTGCTGCTGGTCTTTCTACTCTTGTTTGCCATGTTCGGTAACGTGAAGGATGGCTTGTTGGTCTTCACCGGTGTGCCTTTCGCATTAACTGGCGGGATTGCCGCTTTATGGTTGCGTGATATTCCATTGTCTATTTCGGCAGGGGTCGGATTCATTGCGCTGTCAGGCGTCGCGGTACTTAATGGACTGGTGATGATTTCCTTCATACGTAGTCTTCGTGAGGAAGGGCGAACGCTTGATGAGGCTATTCATGAGGGGGCATTGACCCGACTGCGGCCGGTGTTGATGACGGCATTGGTTGCTTCATTGGGATTTGTGCCTATGGCTTTGGCGATGGGTACCGGTGCAGAGGTGCAACGTCCACTAGCAACAGTCGTTATCGGGGGCATCTTGTCATCGACGTTGCTGACCTTGTTGGTGTTGCCACTGCTTTACCAAATGGCACACCAACGTGATGAAGATGAACCGCATGCTCGCGATACTGAAAATCGCGGTTTCATCCATCGACTCGCGTTTTGGAAATGATTCGCGTAGCGCTGATATTGCATGTTGTTTAACTATTTCTTTGCAGGGACTGGATCATCAACTTGATCCAGTTTCCTAATTGAAAAACGAATTGTCATGAACGTATTTTTCATAAAGATGGAGTGAACATTGGATTGGAAAATGGAATTGCTATTTTCTGGCCGGATTGTCCTTGCTGCCCTTCTTGGCGCAGTCATTGGTCTGGACCGCGAACGCCAGGGAAGTGATGCGGGAGTTCGCACATGCATGGCGATTTCGATAGGATCCTGTGCCTTTAGCCTGATCTCGCTTCATGTCATAGGTGGAGACCCGACCAGAATTGCCGCACAAGTAGTAACTGGTATCGGTTTTTTGGGCGCTGGGGTAATTTTGCATGTGCATGGACGCATTGAAGGGTTGACGACGGCTGCAACTTTATGGGCTACCGCATCAATCGGAATGGCCTGTGCATTCGGCATGTATGTACTCGCGATATTAACGACGATTCTTATATATGGAATATTGGCACTCCGCCATGTTCCAGGCTGGAAAAAATTTACGCGAAAGGAGCCGTCTCCAGATTCGTCGGAATGCAATCGCTAACTTAATAGATTATTGACTGTGAATTGAGTCACAAATGAAGGAGAAAAAATGAGTATCTTTGAAAAATTAATGGGTGGTGGGCATGGTCGTCGCCATGGAGGTGGACACCACGAACGCTATGACAATGGCCCGCCAGCGAATCAAACCGAGACTTGGGGACGAGCGCCTCAATCGGCAGCGGTGCCGACGATGACATGTATAGCATGTGGGACGGCAAATACTGCGACTGCGCGGTTTTGCCAGCAATGCGGTACGTCTTTGATCCCGGTGCAATGTGAGGGCTGCAAGGCAGACATGTTGGGGGGAATGAAGTTTTGCGGCAAGTGTGGGATGGAGCGCAAATAAATTGCACTGACATATGTAACGTTAATTTTGTTTGATTGAACCGAGGATTCTCATGAGCGCTGGCCATACCCATGCATTGCCCAAAGGGCAAAACCAAAAGTACTTGCTGATTGCGTTCTTGCTGACGTCAACTTTTCTTATCGCAGAAGTGATAGGAGGTTTTATTACTGGCAGTCTCGCACTGTTGTCAGACGCCGCACATATGTTGACCGATGCAAGCGCGCTAGCTATTGCATTGGTCGCCATTCAGATAGGTAAGCGACCAGCAGATAAGCGTAGAACGTTTGGTTATCTTCGCTTTGAAATACTAGCAGCTGCATTTAACGCGATCCTACTTTTTTTGGTGGCGATGTACATCCTGTATGAGGCCTATCAAAGATTTCGTTCGCCGATGGAAATAGAGTCCACGGGCATGCTGATCATTGCCTCGCTTGGATTGATTATTAATTTAATCAGTATGCGATTGCTTAGTGCTGGAAAGGATTCCAGTCTCAACGTTAAAGGCGCGTACTTAGAGGTCTGGAGCGATATGTTGGGTTCTGTCGGCGTAATTGCCGGAGCACTCATTATTCGTTATACAGGCTGGACTTGGGTGGATTCAGTGATTGCAGTTGGGATTGGTTTTTGGGTGTTGCCAAGAACTTGGGTATTGCTGAGAGAGAGCATCAATGTGTTGCTCGAAGGAGTGCCCGAAGGCATGGATTTGGAAAAACTTCAGAAGTCTGTCCTTGAGATCCCAAGTGTCCAAAGTGTGCATGACTTACACGTATGGTCAATTTCAAGCGGGAAAGTAAGTTTGACGATGCATGTAGTTAGTGATGATTCCGAAAATCTTCATCCCGTACTGATAGCGACTATTCAATCGTTACTTGCTGAACAATTTGAAATCCATCACACCACCATACAAATCGAGAAGCAGCCTTGTGAACAGGCCGCAGTAGAGCATTCTTTCGGTCCTTCCAGTTAAGAAAGAATCGTGATTGATGCGGACAGACACTCATTGGACAACAAATATCTTTTAATAAATTATGTATATAGGAAATCGTTGGGTGCCGATGGCACTAGCAAATACGCTGCTTGTTGTAACGCTTCTGATCATATTAGTTATTTTTGGCACGTTGTATTGGTTGAGTCGTTCAGACCCGTCGGCTAAGAAGGCGCGAAATATAAAGCAGCAGGTACCGAATACAAAGAAACATAGTGCGCGAAAAAAGAGGTAGTGCGGTAAATCTCATTAAGTCATCTATGTCATACGATATTTTATAAAAATACGGATAGTCACGAAATCATAATATGGGCACGCTGGTTACTAGATCCTTTGCGTTTACGATGTTAGTCATGTTTTTATTTATGACTAACGTTGGCCTATGGAGTGACCATTCAAACTGGCTTAACCATGAACTTGAGCATAGTGCCAATGTCACCCCAATGACAAAGACCGCTGAGTATGTGTCATTGCATGACACTGATCATTTGGACATCAGCATTGCAACAAGTTCCGTAGCAGTCGAGCACGAGTTGCTTCACGCCGCGAGCCATCTTCAACTTTTTCTAGGTGTCGACCTAGACTTTTCTTTTCTGCCTCTAACGCAATCTGCAGAATTTTATTTCAATTATGTCGAAATTCTTCTTCTGGCATTCGACGCACCTTTTCGTCCTCCTCGGCTTTAAATCCCTGTCAATCTAATACTTTGTCTTCGGTCTTTGTGCCGTGGTAACGAGGTATTAATTATCAAAAATGCAGCGCATAGCGTGGATTAATTTCACGCCAAATGCATGCCTTTGCCTAGGCACTTTTGGAAATCACCCATTTGGAAATGTGTGGTTGCACGCTTTTTAAATAGCGCCCATTCGTGTCGGCCAAAGTTTTCATTAAAAAGATAGAGAAGCCTGCGATGAAAAACTTGCATCCGATTGCCCGTGCCGAGGGGAGAGAGTTGCCCTCATATACTTTGACCGTCGTCGTTCCCGTGTTCAATGAGGAAAGTGTCCTCCCGATATTCCATGATCGCTTGGTAAATGCACTCTCTGCGTTAAATCATGAATGGGAAGTTATTTACGTTGACGACGGTAGCACTGATAGAACGCATTTCATTCTGCAACAGCTACGAGCAAATAGTCAGGAGGTCGGCGTGGCTCGTTTTTCAAGAAATTTTGGGAAAGAAGAAGCCATGAGTGCTGGACTAAGGCTGGCGAGTGGGGACGCTGTTGTAATTATTGATGCAGATTTACAAGACCCTCCTGAGCTGATCCCGAGCATGGTTGACGCATGGCTAGAGGGTGTTGATATCGTCAATATGCGGAGAAGCCATCGCAGCGGGGAATCATGGTTTAAAAAAGCGACTGCGCACGCTTTCTATCGTGTGATTAATCGTTTGAGCGAAGTTCCTGTTCCAGAAGATGTCGGCGACTTTCGCCTACTAAGTCGACGGGCGATCGACGCTCTTAATCTTTTGGAAGAGAGAAATCGCTTTATGAAAGGGCTGTTCGCTTGGATAGGTTTCCCGCAAGTGACACTGAATTACAGCCGAGATGCTCGAGCGGCCGGACATAGTAAATGGCGCTATTGGCGTCTTTGGAATTTTGCTCTTGAAGGCATTACTGGATTCTCGGTCGCTCCTTTAAAAATCGCGACGTATGTGGGTTTAGCTTGTGCAGGTATCACGTTCATCTATGCCGCTTACTTTCTCATCAAGACATTATTTATAGGCGAGTCTGTCAAAGGCTTTCCTACTTTAATCGTCACCGTGATGATCTTGGGTGGTTTGCAATTGATGGCTATAGGAATCATAGGCGAATATCTGGGAAGACTTTTTATCGAGAGTAAGCGACGTCCACTTTATCTTTTGGAGGGATATCAGCCTTCTGCTCTCGTGCAGTCGGAAGAGAAATCGAATGTCTTGCCATACAAGGAAGTGACTTCACACTACTCTAAATCCTTGTCCTGATATGGCTTCTATTTCCTCAATTTTCATTGATCGGGTCAGACTATTATTGAAAAATAGTGCTGATAAAACGTGGATTTCAATAGCCAAAGTATTTGCAAAATATCCGGATATTTCATTTGCATCGCTTACTGCAATAGCACTTGTTGCGCTCAGCAATTGGCAGTTTTGGTTTAACGTTGTCAAGGCTATGAATTTGTCTGGCATTGCCGACGGTGCATTTATCTTCGCATTATTTTTGCTGTTCTCTTGGCTGTATGCGGTCTTGCTTTTACTGATGCCAGGTCGTCGGATTATGCGTGTCGCAGGCGTATGTCTAGTGGTTCTTGCCGCCGCTTGCGCATATTTTGTGGACAACTTTGGAATAGGCATTGATCGCGACATGGTTCGCAATGTCGTGGAAACAGACGCCACCGAAGCACTTGGACTTTTTAGCGCGAGACTAATTACCTACATCCTAGTTTTCTGAATTCTGCCAGCTTGGTTGCTTTGGAAAATTACCTTATCGCCAACTCCTTATAGAAGATATTTTTTTCAAAGAATTGCTTTCATCGTCGGCGGAGCAATGATCGTGTTTGTCGTTATGTCCCCGCAATCTGGAAAATTTGCATCATTTTTGCGTGAGCATAAGCCACTACGATACATGATGAATCCGGGGAATCTGCTGTATGCAAGCTGGAACTTGATGAAGCAAGAATCCGCTGCCCCAACTACGCAGTTAATCGATGTGGATGGAAAAGTAAGTCGAGTACCACCGCCATTGGGAAGCAAGCCCTTGTTAATTTTTCTGGTCATCGGGGAAACAGCCAGGGCTGCTGATTTTGAATTGTTAGGACACGTTCGTCCGACGAATCCCAAGTTGAGCGGTGTAGGCGATCTCTATCTCTTTAACGAGATGTCTAGTTGCGGTACGTCTACCGCGATTTCATTGCCTTGTATATTTTCTGGTTTGGGGCGTGAGAAGTTTGAGGTCGCTAACGCCACTAACCGAACAAATTTGCTCGACACTTTAACCAAGGGCGGCATTGCTGTTGAATGGCGAGACAATAACAGCGGGTGCAAAGGGATCTGTGCAAGGGTTCCCGCAGTCGCCATGCAAGCCGAAGTTACACCGTTGCTGTGCCAGGAAGACTACTGTCATGACGAAATTTTGCTCTCTGGCTTATCTAAATCAATAACTGATAACCCTGTTGATCAGTTAAAAGTACTACACCAAATCGGCAGTCACGGACCAGCATACTGGCGTCGCTATCCGGCATCGTTTGAATACTTCAAACCTACCTGCCGTACGACCAATCTAGGCGCTTGCTCTCTTGATGAAATACACAACGCCTATGACAACACCGTGCGTTATACAGATCATGTACTGAGCAAGATGATCGAGATGCTTCAAGATTTATCTGACCGGTACGACACAGTTTTTATATATGTATCCGATCACGGGGAATCTATAGGTGAAAACGGTTTGTATCTTCATGGGGCCCCTTATTATTTCGCCCCAGATATGCAGACACGCATTCCCATGTTGCTGTGGATGTCAGAGGGTTATCGCCAACGCAAGAATATCCAGTCTAGCTGCGTCCAATCATTAAGAAATCTTCCATTTAGTCACGACAACATTTACCACACCGTTCTTGGTATGGCCGATATCAAAAATGCTTTCTACAACTCTACGTTAGATATTTTGAAAGTGTGTCGTCCTTTATAGGGAGGTGTCGCATGGACGGGATTAAAAATAATGGGCGTATACCAATTGGCGAGATTTCTGGCGATCGGTATTGGGAAGCTTCGGTGAAGTTATTTGAGAAACGACTAGAGCTAGTCGCTTCCAATATTGCAAATGCCGATACCCCTAACTACAAGGCGCGGAACTTTGATTTTAAAGCTGCCTTGGCGCAGGCACTGGCCGTACTCGAAACGTCACCACAAGCAGTGTCAATTAATAGCGCGTTCTCACCCAAGCTTTTATATCGAATGCCAACCCAGTCGAGCGTTGACGGAAATACCGTCGATGTGGATGCAGAACAGGCAGTGTTTATTAATACCGCAATTCGATACGAGTTCGCTATGGGACAAGCGATTGATACTTATAAATCGCTGAGTGAGCTCTTCAAAAATATGACTTAGTTGTGTACGAAGTGGTCCAATACCGCCCCCTTATCAATGGGATCCCTAAATCTGATTATTATGTAGTAACTTTGATTTGACGGGGAACAAGGGTGATTATTTTGAATACAAAAGCGCATTGGGAATCGGTCTACGAGACCAAATCTCCGGAGTCGGTTAGTTGGTATGCTCCGCACTTGTTGCAGTCGCTTCACTATGTGACTAAGGCCGCTCCAAATCAGGATGCTTCCATCATTGATGTAGGTGGAGGCGAATCAACCTTGGTTGATGATCTTCTGGCTGCTGGCTATAGCAACGTGACGGTCAATGATCTATCTTCGACCGGTTTAGAAGTCGCAAAGCAACGTCTTGGCATACAAGCTAAGGAAGTGACATGGACGGCAGCAGACATCTTGGAAATGGAGTTGCCCAAAGAGGTATTTGATGTTTGGCACGACAGGGCAGTCTTTCACTTTCTGACAACTAATGCTCAACGTGAGCGTTACGTTGCTCAGGTTCTTCATTCACTTAAGCTAGGCGGTTTTGCCATCGTCGGCACGTTCGGACCTGATGGACCTGACAAATGTAGTGGTTTGCCGGTAGCCCGTTACGCACCAACTGAGTTGCATGCGCGGTTCGGCGAGCCGTTCGACCTCATTGAAAGCAACGTGGAAGTGCACACCACGCCATGGGGCGCCCCACAACAATTTGTTTACTGCTTTTGTCGACGACACGCTCAATGATGTGGGTCTAGTCACGACTATGCCGCAATGCCATGCGCTTTCCAAAAAATGGGGGGAGAAAAAATTACGAATTATTTGCTCGGTGAGCCTCGATATTCAGAGTTTTCTGCGCAGCGATCTGTTGAAGCTGACCTTCCAGCGTCGCCTTGTCGATGCGTAAAGCTTGACAGACCGTTTCCAGGGCGGTGGTCTTTGCTTCCAAATCAATACTGCGGGCCTGCAGTTGCGATCGTTCATGATCCAGGACGGCCAATTTGGTTTGAGCATCCGATAACGCCTCGGATGCAATCTTAAATCGAGCGCTTAACTCGGTGGCAAGCGCAGTTTGCGTGCTTAAGGTCTGAGTCACCATCAATAATTCTCTTTCAAGGCGTCGATAATCCGATTTGAACGACTGCAATTCTTCATCGATTTGCTTCAACTGCGCAATTTTCTGATCCTGCTGCGTCATTAGCACATGTTTGGCGGCAAGTTGGTGGCGCATTTCCATTATTTCGGCATCCAGTGTTACTTTGGAGTGCTCGAACTGACGTCGTTCCTCCATACGCTGGCTGGCAATGGACTCTTGATAGTACTCAAATTGGGTATTCGCTAGATGAAGTTGCTGCTTTAGATTGTCGACCTCGGTGCGGTGATCTTGTAATCGCTGCACCATGCCGGCCGCTTCGGCCTGCAATTTAGCCTCAGTTATTTGCAGGCTATGATAAGCAGCACCGAGCTTTTCATGTGCATTCCGCTCCTGAGTCAGCGCCACATCTAGCTTATCTCGCTCTGTTTTCAAGACCTTTGTAGCATCGCGGGCCGCCTCCATTTGCTCATTGAAGCTTGCCTTGGCCGATGCCAACTGGGCCAAGGTGGCCTCAATATTTTGGCTGGCTTCATGCTGTAGGTGTTCATACAAATTTTTGACCGCCGCGACCAGATCCGCCGGCAAGCCAGTTTGCGCGCCAGAGACATGCTTCTCCTGTTCGCTCTTCCAGCGTTTTAACAAGGGCGCAATTGTACTTTTGCTGCCGGTGTTGCCCAGTGCTTCACGCACGTTATCGACTGTCGCGTTAATGCCGCGGCCGGCCAATTGGGCGGCAACGGACGCCACTTGTGAATAGAGTATGCCTGCGCGCGCCATCGTTAGCCTTAAATAAAATTATGCATTACGTGATACGTAATATTATCTTAAATAACGATTTAAATTATATATAAATTCATATTAAATACCTTCGATAAGGTATCTTATCGCGTGTCATGTTGACGATGATTATGCTAGCCTATGTAATATTGAGTACAAATGCCGAAATCTAGCGACAAAACATGACTGACGAAAATCTACCTGAAAATGATCGCGTCGCACCAAGCGCTGTCGAGGAAATGCCGCGTAACGGCAGTACGGTCATTCCAGTCGATCTTTTGCAGCAAAAGCATCGGGAATTCTTGGCTGCTGCCACCTCCGAAAATACGCGCCGTACTTATCGTTCTGCGATCCGTCACTTTCTGACTTGGGGCGGGGTCTTGCCTTGCGATGAAGTGGTGATCATTCGATATTTGCTCGAATTTTCTCAGTCACTCAATTCCCGCACACTAGCATTGCGCTTAACGGCTCTCTCCCAGTGGCATGCCCATCAAGGCTTCCCTGATCCAGCATCAACGCCAACGGTGCGCAGGACGCTGCTAGGAATTGGCCGCACGCATGGCAAGCCGAAAAAGAAGGCTAAAGCATTACCGATCGAAGATCTGGAGCGTATTGTTGAGCACCTGGCCGACTTAGGCACGATCAAGGCAAAGCGCGACAACGCGCTGCTGCAAATCGGCTATTTTGGTGGCTACCGGCGCAGTGAACTTGTCGGGCTGGAGGTACCGTATGTCGCATGGGAACAGGAAGGACTCGTGATCACGCTGGCACGATCAAAAACGGATCAGCTTGGCCGAGGCATTACCAAAGCCATTCCATTCGGTGATGGACCATGCTGTCCGGCGACGGCATTGCGCGCGTGGCTCGATGCCGCAGGCATCACGGCCGGACCAATCTTCAGATCCATTACGAAGTGGGGTGAAATTGGTAAGGAAGCGTTGCATGAGTCCAGCGTAAATGCAGTACTGGAAAGCTGCGCAAAGCTTGTAAAACTGAATTATGTACCGCAGCTCTCCAGCCATAGCTTACGGCGTGGCATGGCCACCAGCGCGCACCGCGCCGGCGCGGATTTCCAAGACATCAAACGGCAAGGCGGTTGGCGCCACGACGGTACTGTGCAGGGCTATATTGAGGAAGCAGGACAGTTCCAGGAAAACGCGGCTGGTACGCTATTGAGAAGAAAAACATCATGAATACGCAAACCTTCTAACTCAATTCCGATAGGCGAACAGATACTGGAAGAGGCAAACCGTGCGTCATATGTCACGCTGTGCAATAGCAAGTTATAGATATTCATTTATGAACATTGGAACGCTACTAATAAAAATCTGAATTTCTCATTTAAATCATATAGTTAAATGCGCTTCTGCAAAAAAAACGTAATCCCGGCCGAACCTCAATTCCCGCCGACCCTCATACCGGCATTTCGGCTTGCACGCAAAATTGTGCGAGTCGATTGCAAATTGATGAAACACAAACCAAATTGCGATGTATCGCGCGAAAGAAAATGGCAGAGAAGAGTTTCGCTTTAATAGCGAAAGTATGAGTGTTGAAAACTACGTGAGGTTAGAGCTAGAGTCAGACTGGTAACTCCACAATTAAGTAATTACGTTTGTGTTTTAAGCTAGAAAAGTTTAGATATAAATCAACAATCAGTACGACTGACGGGAGCATAACCAGCTAATTATGACGGGTAGGATCGATATAAATACAATGCCAAGAATAACGATCGTGAGATTGGTTATAACCCAAGGAATGTTTCCAAAAAAATGTCCACAAGCGATAAGTAAGCCCACCCACAAGACAGCACCAATGATGTTGTAGACAAAGAAAATACGCGGCGGCATGCGACCTAACGCCGCGACAAATGGTGCGAGCGTTCGAATGATGGGAACAAATCTCGCCAAGACGATTGTCTTTCCTCCATGCCGCTCAAAAAAATTATGAGTGCGATTTATATGATCCTGTTTCAGAAAGAGGATACGTCGAGTATCAATTGCTCTTTCTCTCGTAAACGTTCCCATAAAAAAATTAACGGCATCCCCGCTTACAGCAGCAATGACAAGCAGAGCAAATAATAGCCATGGATCAAGCAAGCTACTTGCCGATAATGCGCCTGCCACAAAGAGGAGTGAATCACCTGGCAAAAACGGCATGATCACAAGACCAGTTTCGATAAAAATAACACTAAATAAAATTAGGTAGACCCAACTTCCATGCAAGGCAAGCAAGGTCGAAAGTTGAACGTCTAGGTGAAGAAACCAGATATTGATGAATGCGACGAATGATTGCATGTTGCCTTTACTGGTTGTGTGCGGTTTGCTGCGATGCCCGGACTTTACCGTTCATAGACTGTTGGTAAACTTGCCCTGTTGACCGTGACAGATCAAAAGCAATTTTTTAATCGTCAAAATATATACAGTAGTACGTTAAGGCGAAGTAAAGATCATGCCCCGAACTTCATTCACTCGATTGGTTTGCACATAAATTTAATTTTTTCTTAAGGAACGTTTAAGAATCGATCACTACTCTTTGCTCATTAATCATATTTATGGGCGAGAGATGAAGAACTTCGCAAATGCCGAATTAACTTCGTATTCATTACAACTTCGTAATATTTCCGATATACCAGAATCAGAGCGCGGCTTATGTTCATTCAATACACGGTATCTATTTGGAATATTTGTTTCTCTAGCAGGATTCTTTCTCCTTTCAGCACTTACACAACTAAGTAGGCCTTGGAGTTTTGAGTCATCACTTTTGTTGTCCCTGCATAGTTATGCTTCGCCATTTTTCGATCAACTGGCATTAATCGCTTCGGCGTCTGTGACGGTTGCTGGCGTCATCGTACTTATATTTCTAGTGTATCGCCGCGCCTGGTATGCAAGCACATTTTTGTTGGCGGCGACATTGGGCACAGAAGCGATCGCGCAAGTCACAAAACATATTTTTCACCACAGTCGTCCTCAGCTCTGGGATGTCATTTCACATCAATCGTCATATGGCTTTCCAAGTGGACATGCAGCCGTGTCGATGTCGATTGTTTTAGCATTATTTTCCATCTCAATTCCTCAGTCTTGGGACCCCGCTCATAAACTCGCCTGTGTCGCATTTGTTGCGGCGGTAGGCTTCTCTCGTATGTATTTAGGCGTGCATTTTCCAATCGATATTTTGGCAGGATGGAGTTTGGCGATTGCATGGGTCTGCATGCTCAGGTTGATGTTCAAGAGTGCAGATCGCCGGATTGGTATAGGGAGAGCACTATGAGTTTGAATAATATGCTCATAGTTACTGCTGGAGAAATACATCTATCAAAAAATACTGCGACAGTGTCAAAATCTCGGGATGGTTTTCTTATTGCTTTTGCTGCAGTTCCGCTTCTACTTTTGCTCTATAGATTATTCTTGATGTCGATTCTCCCACTGGCCGACACAACAGAAGCCAGATATGGTGAAATCGCTAGGCTGACTTTGACACATGGCTTCTGGCTCATGCCGCATATTGATTTGAATACGCCATTTTTTGCGAAGCCACCTTTGTCGACTTGGGCCGCAGCTGTTTCCATGTTCATTTTTGGAGTCTCGGAATTTTCAGCGCGCTTACCCTCATTGTTGGCTTCTATTGCGACTGCATTAACAACCGTAGCCTTCGCGAAGGCTTTCAACATCAAGAAGACGTGGTTAGTATTTCCTATTCTTGCGAGTTGCCCACTTTTCTTCATAAGTGCAGGCGCGGTGATGACGGATGCCATCCAAATGTGCGTCGTCACAGCGGCACTTTACTTTGCATGGCGCGTCATAGACCCTCAATCTGATGCAAGTCGAGATGCTCGTCGTATATGGCGAATCGCTTTCTGGAGCATGGTCGGGATTGGTGCATTATGCAAAGGATTGGCTGATTGGGCATTAATCGGTATGCCTTTGATTGCCTATGCAATTGCAGTGCGCAAGCCGATTGCATTATTCAAGCAAGTTTTTGATTGGTTGGGCGTGGGTGTTGCGATTTGCATTTTTATGCCGTGGTATATCGCAGCTGAGTATTACAACCCTGGCTTTTTAAACTATTTCATTGTTGGAGAGCATTTTTCGCGATTCCTTATTCCTGCTTGGAAAGGTGATCGCTATGGAAACGCGCATGTTGAAGCACTGGGGACGATTTGGATATTCTGGGTTGCTGCCATATTTCCTTGGATCGGTGTATTTGTATCGCAGATTTATAAATTCATGCTTAAAAAGACCGCACACATTGAACCACTTGAGCGCTTCCTTTGGTGCGCAACATTGATGCCGTTAGTATTTTTTACTTTCGCACATAATATTATCTGGACTTATGGTTTAACAGCTTTAGTGCCATTCACTGTGTTAGTGGCACGCTGGATGGAAAATGTATCTGCTACTCTGGTTAGATGGACAAGCATAGGTGCAACTACACTTGCCATAATTTCCGTACTTTGCAGTCCTCTTATTATTAAACACTTGAATGGCAATTCTGATCGAGATCTAGTGGCATCATTTCTTAAGATATCGAAAGCCAATGCAACGCTTGTATATCGTACTAAACCTTGGTACTCGTCGAGCTATTACACGCACGGTAATTTTGAATATCGTCCTAGCGTATTAAGTGATTCCGACAATAAAACAGAAAATATGACTGGCTTAGATGTCGTGGATACTAATAGCGTCGGAAACAAAAAGGTCTACTACCAAGGAACTCGACATTCTCTCGTGTTAGAAAATTAGAATGAACGCGTTGTCGTGCTGAATATTGATCTTGTTGATATCCATATGCAGCATGTCGCAACCTAATACGTCAAAAATAATTAATCCTTAATATAGTGTCTGAAGCAGCATTAATATTTTTGGTCATCAAGATGATGGCGACAACCTTCGTAGAAACTGCGTCTTATAAATAAAATACGAGACTGAATTTTGTGCTTATTTCTACATTGTTTGTTGATGGAATATTCTTAATTATTTCGTTAATCGACTAGTTCAGCCGATATGCTGTCCAGTTAAAATTTTTTTACGTGTACTCTTATAATTTGTTAAATTGCGAAGCTATGCTTATTCCTTTTATATAGATCGAGACGAGATCGGGGAATAGTTCGGTTGCTAGGGTGTTCAAACATTAAGAGAACTCGCCACAATGTACGTGCTCATTATTGAAGACAATTCGGACATCGTTGCAAATCTGTATGGTTTTTTGGAGCCGCTTGGATACACGCTTGACGTCGCGCAGAATGGCGTCGTTGGCATTCAACGTGCCATCTCTTCCGATCACGACATAATTATCCTAGACTTAGAATTGCCAGGTATTGATGGGATAGAAGTATGCCGCCAGCTAAGAAAAGACCAGCGTTTAGCCACCCCAATTCTGATGTTGACCGCACGAGATACGGTCAATGACAAGCTAACAGGGTTTAACGTGGGCGCAGATGATTATCTTGTTAAGCCATTTTCTCTTGTAGAACTTGAGGCGAGATTGACGGCGCTTGTGCGTCGTGCACGTAATCAAATTGTTGAGCATGTTCTAGAGTTTGGCGACTTAGAATTTGATTTGAGTCGTTGTGAGGTGAGGCGAGCTGGGCGAAAACTGGCGTTGACACCAATTGGTTATAAATTACTCGAATCACTTATGCGCAAGGCACCTGCCATCATTACACGAGAATCTTTGTTGCGCGAGATCTGGGGCGATGATCCACCAGATAGCGATGCACTTCGAACTCATATACATGCGCTACGTACTGCCATTGATCGCCCATTTGTGCATGCGATGTTAGTTACTTTGCCGGGAAACGGATACAAGCTTGTAGAAAGCAATGATTAAAAAATTAATAAAGAATCGGTCTTTTCGTACCCGGATTGCAGTTGCTTTCGCCTTGATGGCCTTGGCGATTTGCACTTTTTTCTCTGTCGCCGCTTATCTGGCAGTTGAGATATCGGAGGAGCAGTTAATTGATGAGCGGCTTATAAATGATACCAATCAATTAATCGACCGCCATCAGAATAATATTGTTGGATCATTTGCCGAAGATAATTTTTATATCAATGAAAAAATCCCAGAGCTCTTTCGGACACTTTCTGATGGAGTACACGAAATTGAAATTGACGGTAATGAAACAACGGTATTTATTCGTCGTGTCGGCAGCGATATTTATGCGTCAACAAATGACACCAGTGCTTTTGAAGAAACTGAAAAGCTTATATTTTCTGCCATTGCAGCCGGATTTATAACTAGTTTATCAATTGCCATTATTCTAGGGCTTTATTTATCTTGGCTCATTGTTGCACCTGTCACAAAACTGGCAGCTGCTGTAGAAAAAAATGAAGATTGTTCTGAGCTTCCATCATTGGATGAAGAGAACGAAATCGGAACACTCGCTCGTGCTTTTTCAAGGCGATCTAAAAAAATGCAGCAGTTCCTTGCTGATGAAAAATTATTCACCGGAGACGTCAGCCATGAATTAAGGACTCCGTTAACAATCATGTTAGGGGCGGCAGAATTGCTTGAGGTTCGTTTGGCAAATCTACCGGAAGATTTATTTGTCGCTAAACGTATAACGCGTGTTGCTGCCGAGTCTGCTGAACGAGTTAGCGCATTACTGTTATTGTCACAATCACCGGAAGTGCTGAACGTATCGCAATTGTTAATCTCACACGTTGTGGTCAGAGAGATAGATCGCTATCGTCAATTTTTGGGTGAAAAACCGGTAAGCATTGAGTTCGATAACATCAACGAAGACGTTTGGGTATTCGCAAGAAATGAATTGGCAGGAATTGCCATTGGTAATCTTATTCGTAATGCCTGTCAGTACACGCAGCAAGGAATAGTGCGTGTAACACTTAGGGATGATCGAATCGTGATTGAGGACGAAGGTCCCGGACTCCCCGAGAATGTCAGAGTTCGATTGTTTGCGAGACATGTACGCGGGCATGGCGATGAGTATGTTGGCTCTGGACTTGGTCTGGCGATCGTTAAGCGGGTCGCTGATCACATGGGGTGGACTATAGAATACGAATCGCTAGAAACTAGTGGAAGTAAATTTACATTGTTTTTCCCTCAAGTATCCACCGAAGCCTAATTCCCAAGCTGCTAAATTTAGTAGGAAAATACTCTGGCGTGCTTTATATGGCAGAGTATTTTCGCGAACTCATCGTTCGCTGTTAGCCCTTAACATCATGTTAACGGTTTCATCGCTAACGTGATGACTTCAATTAATGAAGTAGGGTACGAGCCTTGAAAATAACTTCGTCTTCGACGACTGTCGCAGCAACTCAAACTTCAGCATTATTACGCCAACCACCGGTACTTCTAACACATCCTTCTATCAGCGTTGAACTGTTGGCGGTTATGGCTAGCTTGTATTTTACGTTGATCTGCAACACTCTTTTTTTCAAAGCTGCGTTATTCGATAGAGATTGGACTAACTCGGGAACATGGCTATTCGCCGCATCGATTTTTGTTGCGATTACAGCCTTGCACGCACTAATTTTTCTCGTAATTCTCAATCGCTGGACGGCTAAACCGTTATTGGCAGTATTACTAATCGTGACTGCCAGCGCTACGTACTACATGAACAAGTACACCGTATTTTTTAATACGGACATGATTAGAAATATTTTACAAACGGATGTAAAGGAAGCGAAGGAATTATTTTCCTGGGAAATGGCGCTTTATATCGCGATCGCTGCTGGACTACCAATCCTCGCCTTGACGAGAGTTCATTTTACTCGGCGCACTTGGCAACGTAATGTGCTCATACGGATTGCGATGATCATTACGTCATTATTAGTAACAGTTGGTTCTGTAATGTTGGTATTCCAGGATTTCTCATCTTTGATGCGGAATCAAAAAGAAGTACGGTTTTTGATAACGCCAGCTGCCTATCTCACGTCTTTCATACGTGTCGTCGCGACAGATTCAGAAAAAGCAACTCAACCGAAAATCAACATAAGTGATGACGCAAAACTTGGTTCTGCCTGGAAAACTAGATCTAAACCTGTGCTTTTTGTTCTCGTCGTAGGAGAAACGACAAGGGCTGCGAATTGGGGATTAAATGGTTATGAACATCAAACAACGCCAGAGCTAGAAAAACTTAATGTTTTGAACTTCACGCACGCCAAATCATGCGGTACCAATACCGAGGTATCTGTTCCGTGCATGTTTTCAATTTACGGTAGAAGAAATTACGACCAGTCTGCAATAAATAGTCATGAGTCTTTGTTGCACATCATAAATCACGTTGGCTTGAATACAGTTTGGCGTGATAACCAAGGTGGATGCAAAGGCGTTTGCGATGGATTAGAAGAACAGCGTCTTGATAGCAGTAAGCATCCAACTTTATGCAATGCAGAGAGATGCCTTGATGAAATTCTTTTGAACGACATGGATGGGGTAATTCAAAAGGCAAAGAATGGCAATTTGTTTGTAGTACTCCACCAACTGGGGAGTCATGGCCCGGCATATTTTAGTCGTTACCCTGTCCAAATGCGCAAATTTACTCCGACTTGCGATACCTCTGATTTAAGTAAATGCACGAAAGAACAAATAGTTAATACCTACGACAACACCGTTTTATATACCGACCATTTTCTTGCAAAGACAATAGATTTTCTAAAGCATCAGTCGAACTACGATACCGCGATGCTATACATGTCAGACCACGGAGAATCACTTGGCGAAAATGGAATATTTCTACATGGCCTTCCATATTCAATTGCGCCCAAGGAACAAACTCAGATTCCGATGGTGCTGTGGATGTCAAAAGGGTTTTCGAACAGCTTCAGTATCAACAATGAGTGTTTAAAGCAGAAAGCCGACAATCCTGTAAGTCACGACAATCTCTTCCATTCTTTGCTTGGAATGTTACAGATTGAATCGAAGTACTACGAAAAGGAGTTTGATATTACTTCTGACTGCCACTTAATCAAAAAAACATCGTAAGTTTTTTCAAGGCAGACAAAAGTGATATTAAAAAAAAATTACCAGAGTTTTTACATTTTCAATGTGATCGGACTAACGATTACAGGTCTGTTATTTGTCTGGCTTTCAAACAATGGAACTATCGATTTCTGGATTACAAAACATTTCTACGATGATGAATTACATATTTTTTCTTTTCAAAATTCAAAATTTTTAGAAAGCATTGGCCACAAATTTTTAAAAGATTTAACGGCGTGCATTTTAATAGTTGGAATTTTGCTGTCTATTGCTAGTTACGTAATTGCGGCATTACGTCCATTGCGGCGTCCGTTGATTGGGTTTTGTGTGATGGCAATCGCATCTGCGTTGTTTATATCGTACCTAAAATCAATCAGCATTCATTCATGTCCTTGGGACCTCCAGATGTATGGAGGTCAAGCCAAATGGTTTCCACTTTTTTCCGGGTTTTTGACTGCTAATAGTCAAGGTCATTGCTGGCCAGGAGGACACGCTTCCGGCGGCTTTGCACTTATTGCTGGGTACTTTTCATTTAGAGAATATCGTCCGCATTTGGCGAGCGCATTCTTGTTTTCAGGATTTTTATTTGGATCCTTAATGAGTTTTGTGCAGATCGTTCGAGGTGCGCATTTTCTATCGCACAATTTATGGACTTTGTGGTTCATATGGACCATTTGCCTGGTAATTGACGGCATATTTCGACTCATCTGTTTACTCCAGAAGAATTCACCCTCTCTTAACGAGCGATTACATAAATTCTCTTCATAGAATATTTTCTCCATTTGAAGGTGAACTATGCGCGTCCTGTTAATTGAAGATGATCCGATGATTGGTGAAAGCTTGGAAGAAGGCTTGCGCAAAGAGGGTCATGCCGTCGATTGGGTGCGCGACGGGAAAATGGCAGAAATAGCCATTCTTAATCATGAATACGAGATCCTCCTATTGGACCTAGGGTTGCCGAGTAAGTCTGGTATTGACGTGCTATCAAGCTATCGTCGTAAAGGCGGAGACGCCGCTGTTCTCATCATTTCGGCTAGAGATAAAAAAATGGATCGCGTCAACGGTCTTGACAGCGGTGCAGATGATTATCTTGCTAAGCCTTTTGAACTTGATGAATTGTTCGCCAGAATTCGTGCGGTAGCAAGACGACGCTCAGGGCGAGTAGCGCCGGAGCTTAGCCATAGAGGACTAACAATTAATCCTGCGAGTCATCAAGCTGTTTTAAATGGTAATGAGATTAATTTGTCTGCCAGAGAGTTTTCTTTATTGATGGCATTGTTGGACACACCCGGTCGCGTTCTTTCTAAGAGTCAGTTAGAAGAAAGATTGTATGGATGGGCAGAAGAAATCGAAAGTAACACCGTTGAAGTATATGTACATAGTCTAAGAAAAAAACTAGGTGCCGACTTCATCAAAAATGTAAGGGGTGTTGGTTATATGATTGAAACAAGTAGATGAGAACAATTCGGCAGCAACTTTTAATCTATTTGTTCGGCGGGATGGTAACAGCGACCATTATCGCGAGCATAGCTACCTACATCGAAGTGAGGATCGAGACTAACGAACTTTTCGATTATCAACTTAAGCAAATTGCTGCGGCACTTCCAGATGAAATCGCTTCGGGACATAACTTGCCTGTTGATAGCGAAGCTGACGAAGAAGTAGCAGTACAGGTGTGGAACAAAGACGGTACGCTTTTGTTCACGTCTGGACCAACACAGCTGGTTCCATACAGCAGGCAAATCGGTTTCGTATCTATTGCTATTGATGGGGTAGGTTGGAGGCTCTATACAGAAGATGATCACGGCCGCACGATTCAAATTGCTCAACCAAGAGCGGTGCGAAGAGAACTCGCTACGGCAATGGCTACTAGAGCGTTGATCCCTTTCATTGTTTTGATACCAATCCTAGCTTTTTTGATTTGGTCTGTAGTCGGTAAAGGTCTCCGTCCAGTCCAGCGGCTAGCCGATGAGGTTGCTAGTCGATCACCAGATTTACTAGATGCCTTGTCTATTGATGACTATCCTCCCGAATTGAGACCTATTCTTATCGCATTAAACTCACTTCTTGCTCGTCTTAGTAATACATTAGATGTTCAGCGTGCATTCGTTGCTGATGCTGCTCATGAATTACGAACTCCACTAGCTGCACTGAAACTTCAACTTCAATTAGTTGAAAAGGAAGGAGCTAACGAAAAAATGGCCATCGGTTTCTCAAAAATTCACGAACGTCTTAATCGCGCTACGCATGTCGTTCAACAATTACTTACGTTAGCACTTCACGAGAGATTGAATCCGTTGTGCGGTTTGAAAAAGATTAATCCGTCTAACTTGATGATTGATGTTGTTTCAGACCAAGTTTTGCAAGCGGAAAATAAAGGAGTGGATCTTGGCGTTACAAGTAGGACGGATGTTGATTTTAGCTCCCAATATATTGCGGGTGATGAGGATAGCTTACGGATCATGTTAGGAAATTTGCTCGACAATGCTGTGCGCTATACGCCATCGGGTGGACGTGTAGATGTCGCATTTCATAATGAAGACAACGTCGGGCTTATAACTATTTCGGATAATGGATCTGGTATTCCTCCCTCTGATAGAACACGTGTCTTCGATAGATTTTATAGGCGAGAGGGAACGGGACAAATGGGAAGTGGCCTAGGACTTTTCATCGCCAAAACAATCGCAGACCAACATCGTGCTTCGATAGAACTGGGTGATAGTAATTTAGGTGGATTAAGAGTTGTTGTCCGATTCATATTAATGAAAGAACGCGATATTAATGGCATCTAGTGATGGCATCTCGGGCCTTCTGGTAACTCCATACCTGCCAGAGTGCAGCGGCTCTCGTGTGCAATTCTTAATACCTCGTTAAAAATTGACTGCACTGTTTTGCCTTTATGAGTTTGTATCAATATCAAATTCCTTAAGATGTTAGCCAGATACAGCTGTTTTGGAAGCATTATCGACTTTGGCTACAATAGTATAAAAATTTGATCCGCATTAAATAGCGAAATGTTATTAACTGAAAAAATCCGAAAATGGGCACGTCGTATTAAACGAGATGGGGTTACATTATGGTTTGCATATAGACATCCCAAGACCCCTTTTGTAGCGAAGGTATTGAGCGTATTTGTTGTCGCATACGCGTTAAGTCCGGTCGATCTAATTCCGGACTTCATTCCAATTCTTGGGTATGTTGATGACGTTTTGTTGCTTCCTGCTTTGATCTGGATCGCAGTTAGACTAATACCAACAAATGTTCTGGAAGAGTGCAGGGTGAAAGGCGATGAATGGATCGCACGTGAAGGTCGTAAGCCACGAAATAATTGGGGTGTCTTGCTAGTGATTACACTTTGGATTACAACGGGGTGGGCAATCTGGAGTTATCTTATCGCTTCTCGAATATAAAGCCGTTTAAAATTTTCTAAGAATTTATAACATGAAAAAAATACTGTTCACAATACTGCTAATTGCTGGCACTTCGTTTGCCTTTGCTCACTCAGGGGAAACAGATAAAAATGGCAGCTCTCACTGCCACTGAATATTAGCATTTCAAGATATCCACTCAGGCGCATTTCAAAGTGTAGTGGTCTAATGATTGCGGACACCAATTTAGACGAGAGTACTCGCAATGGAGAGGTGTTTGATGACCAGCTAAGACCTACGTTTCCCACCAAGTTCAAGTAACACGCTACATAGTTGATGCTGTAAAAGACCTATCGTATTGCAACAGTGTGTCATTGGGCCTTGCCGTGGCAATGCATGGCACTGGTGGAGTGCTCGAGTTAGTCCATGCTCCACAACAGGATGTGTTGATGTCGCCATATATTTCTTAAAGTGCTTTAGCCATCGGCATGAGCACACAGACACACAGGCCGGAATGCCTCACTTCGTCTGAGAACCTCAGTTGAATCTCAGCGCCAATCCGGTTTATGACTGCCTTGACGATGGAAAGACCCAGACCTGATCCGACTTGATCGCTCCCAAGCGTCCTATAGAAAGGGTCAAACACCCGCTCTCGCTCAGTGACTTGAATCCCGGGCCCTGAATCTTCGATTCTCAGCATTGCACGTCCATCTTCTGTGGTGACAGAAAGATCAACCCTGCCACCATCCGGCGTGTAGCGAATGGCGTTATCGACTAAATTCTTGACGATCGCAATTACATCCAGTTCGTTCACCCAGAGTTGGACGTCCTGCTTTCCTTCAACTCCAATGTCGATGTGCTTGTCCTCGGCCAGAGGCATAAGGTCTTCCAGCACGCGTCGATAGACGTGTTGCACCGATACAGACGACTTGGGGCGGTCAAGTGCAGCCTGAGCCTTGGCCAAGCTGAGAAGTTGATCCAGCAGGTTCCGGCCACGCTCTATGCCCCGGCGCAGTGTCATGAGACGTTCACGCGCGAGGTCCGACATATCCGCCTGATCTAGTCGCTCCGCTTGCAATGATAAGGCTGTCAACGGTGATCGAAGCTCATGCGCCGCATCTGCGACAAACCGGCGTTGCGTTTCCATTGACTGGTCAATGCGAGCAAGCAGTCGGTTGATCGCTACGACGAACGGACGCACTTCGGCGGGAAGATGGCTTTCCTCAATGGGATGCAATTCTTGTTCGGCGCGTTGGTCGATTTCTGTCGACAAAGAAACGATGGGGCGGAATATCTTGCGCACAAGGTCACCCACGATCAAAAGCAGGATCGGAACCAAAATCAGAAAAGGCATTAAAGTGCGCATGGCACTGTCGCGTGCGATTTCATCTCGAACACCGGTTTCTTGCGCCACAGCGATCCGCTCGCTACTGGATGTACTTTTGACCAGGATACGAAACGGCTCACCGTTGACTTCAAGCGTATGTAGACCATCGGGTAGCGTGATCGGTAGCTGCAGCGGTGTTCTCGTACCCCCGTTGCCGTCAATCTTGCTGTCGTTTGCAAGATATTGGACGATGACGCGAGACTCTTCATCGCTGTCTTTGGCACGGCCATCGTCACCAAGATGTGCGAGCGGGGGGTGTTGCCGATCAAACAGCGCTGCAACTTGGCGCAGCATGTCGTCTTGCAGCTCGTGAGCTTCGTCGAATGCAGATGCGAAGGAAAAGATTCCCGCCATCAATGCGATGATCAAAATGGTCAGCGACAGAGAAAATGACAGCTTGAGCTGAACCGATTCGTTCAAGCGTTTTTTGAAACCATCCATCCAGCCCCCCTGACATTCTTGATGACTTCGCTGCCTAACTTGCGCCGCAGTGCATGGATCAAGAATTCGACGGCGTTGCTCTCGACCTCTTCGCCCCATCCGTAGATACGGTCTTCAAGATCACCGCGGGAAAGAATGGCACCAGGGCGTACAAGCAAGGCTTGCAACAAGGCAAACTCACGATTGGAAAGTTGCACCAAGGCTTTCTCGTTGACCGCCGCCTCCCGCGTTACCGGATCGAGCGACACGACGCCGTTGCTGAGTACAGGCGTTGCTTTCCCTCCCTTACGTCGCATCACTGCGCGCATGCGGGCCAGCAGTTCGGCCATCGCAAAAGGCTTGAGCAAATAATCATCGGCTCCGCCATCCAAGCCGCGCAGTCGATCATCAAGGCCGTCGCGGGCGGTGATGATGAGTAATGGAACCGGATTATCTTTGGCGCGAATGCTGGTCAGCACCTCCAGCCCATCCTTACCTGGAAGGCCAAGATCGAGAAGCACTAGGTCATAGTGCTGGCAACCGGATGTCGTAAGGGCAGTTTGGCCGTTCTTTACCCAATCGACAGCGTACGAAGCGTCTTTCAGCGCCCCTTGGATGGCTTCGCCAATCATGGTGTCGTCTTCGATCAGCAATACTCGCATTCCTCCTCCTATTGTTATTGCCTCATACCCCGCCCTAGATACATTCCATCTTCAAGGCCACATAGATTTGAGGACTCCATCCTTCAGTTTTAAGTGGTGATACACAGCGGCCAACGCATGAATTCCGGCTAACCACATGATGACATCACCAAGAAATTTGTGTACTTCACCCCAATCCGCAAGACCGGACAAATGAGAGTTTGCTAAGAGAGGCAATTCGTTAATCCGAAACCCACCCAGCAACGTCAACGGGTGTCCCTCCATTCCCAGAGCCAGCAAAGCAGTAATAGGCAACGCAAAAAGCAAAAACCACAATACGAGGTGCACCAGTTGCGACAGAAGTCGCATCCATGATGTCATCTGGGGCCGAGGGGCAACTGGTCGCACCGCAACCCAGACCAAGCGTAGTAGTGTGAGCGTAAAAACGGTGATGCCCAAGGATTCATGCCAAACGATGTCGATTCGTGCACCTGGGTCGATGCCGTCGTGCAGCAGTCGGCCAAAGTCACCTGGACCCAAAACGAATGCTATTGCGACAGCGATTGCTGTAATCCAATGGAATGCTTTGCTTAGCTTGTCGTACTGGTTCAGACTGTTTTGTTGCATGTTGTCACTCGATTGAAAATTTCTACCAGCTAAATTTGTCCGTATATTTAATGTGGTGATCTAGCTGCACGCTGTTTGAACAGCAACATGCAAATCACAATAAATGCCAACAATGCCGCCGATGCTGAATATCTACTTAGAGCCAGCCCGCCTGCATTAAGCGGCTTGTCCAGAAAATCCCCAACCACTGCACCAAGAGGACGGGTCAGAACGAACGCTGCCCAAAAAAGCAGAGTTCGCGATATTTTTGTCCAAAAGTAAGCGGCAGCGACCAAGGCTAACAACGCACCAAAGACAAGAGCTGCGCCGGTATAACCGAGTCCTGCTGTATCTGCCGTCCAATCGCCCAGCGCAGTGCCGAGCGTTTGGGAAAACATGATGGTTACCCAATAGAACATCTCGGCCTTCGGAGAACTGACCGTGTTAACCGAAACTGAGCCTAGCGTTCGATACCATATAAATAAAGATCCGATCAACAAAGCTGAAAGTAGGGTCGAGCCACCAGCATACCCAATGCCAAGAGAGCGATCAGCGAAATCAGCCAGTGTCGTGCCAACCGTAGTTGTAGCGATGATCGTTGTCCAGTAAAGGAAGGGATGAAATAACTTGGCTCTGATTTGCGCAAAGACTGCCGCCAAAAACACCACCGAGAAAATACCTGTACCAATCAGATAGCCGAGATGCATTGACATCGAAACGGCATCGCCGCCTGTTTCACCGAGCGTAGTGGCCGCGATTTTGATTACCCAAAACAGCAATGTGACTTCTGGAACTTTGCTCAAAGCGCTTTTTGTTGAAAGATCCATGTTGATTTCCTTGTATGTCAAAACTTACCTTGAAGGGCGTCGAAAGTGATCAGCAGATCAGACATCGCCTTCTTGCAGTCAGTTTGGTTGGGTGCGTCTGCACGTAGCGCCCTGAGGGCACGGTCGATCGACTTGTCTAGCATATGCCAATCATCCGCTGCACGAGGCTTCAAGCCTGCCTCCGCCGCGTCCCATGCGATCTCCAACTCCTTGATCCGTGTTTTAGCTGCTGGCAGATCGCCCTTATCCACGATGGCGAGGACGTCTGAGGCGATGCTCCGAAATGCAGACAAGTCCCCCAATTTGGACGCTGCCTTTGCCTGCGGCGCGGAGGTGGTCTGACTTGTCGCTATTGCGGCAGAGCCTGCGGTACCGGTGTCGGTGGACTTTGAGCATCCAGCCGCAAGGGCCAAGAGAGCGATAGCCGATATTGCTGCGATAGGGCGGGATGGCAAATTGAAATGACGCATGATTTTTCCTCGAGTTATTTGGTAGAGATTATTCGGCGGCTTGTGCATTCATGCGGCTGCCGACGCTGAACTGAGCAACGGCGACCAACATCACAATCACTGTGAGGAACACAACGCTGGTCCACATGGCACCCATGCCAAGGCCGCCATATGTTTTGGTCTGGGTCAGCAGGTCACCAAGCGCTGCACCGAAGGGGCGAGTCAGGATGTAGCCAATCCAAAAAGTTAGTACGGCGTTACCGCCGAAGCGGAATGCTGCATAGGTTAAAGCGATCAGTGCGCCGAACGACAGCGCCCCCCATGTGAAGCCAATGCCGATCGCTTCGGTCGCCAAGTCACCTGCCGCTGTACCCAATGCAAACGTGCAGAGTATAGCCGCCCAATAAAACAACTCTCTACGGCGCGTGAAAATCTCATGTATAGACAAGCTGCGTTCAACCCAAAACCAAATCACAAAAATCCCCGCAAGCGCTACGGCAAATGCCAATGTGCTGACATACAGGCTAAAGCCTAGACCATCGGTGAGAAGGTCAGTAATCTGGGTGCCGACCACGCTGACCAGTACGACCGTCAGCCAGTAAATCCAGGGCGTGTAGCGCCGCGTGCGCAGTTGCATGAAAAGGGCAATAGTTAAAAATGCGCCCATCATTGTACGAGTCAGGCCTTGGCCGATCCCTGCATTGACAGCTAGAAAGTCGGCCCCCGTTTCTCCGACCGTCGTGGACATAATCTTGATGACCCAGAACGAGAGAGTAACTTCTGGAACTTTATTGAGCCAGTGTGATGCGGAAGGCGTGGTCAGCATATTCATGGGGTTGTTCCTACAAAGGTGGGTTGTTCATGGGAGAATTATGACCGGCCAAACTTAGGCCTGCCATAGGCCAATCACTCGCGTCCCCACCCAATTTGTTTTGGCTTTCCGAAGAGCGTTCGATGAACGCTCAGGGTAAGACAGTAAGTGGAGGGTAGATATATGCATACTTGATGAAAGGTCAACCAAACCCGATGATGCCCGGAAGCGCCCAAATGGCGTATTCAGCGAAAAAGGTGGCAATGACCAGCTGCAACGTGCTTGGGTGCTCTGGGGCATTAAGCCAGAAAAGTAGCGTGTGATTGAGGTCTTCCATTTGATATCCGGGGCCGAATCACCCAACTGGGGCGACCCGGCCTTGTGGCGTGTAGTTAGTCTTGTTCGTCGTGGTCGTCATCGCGATCCGCTTTGTCTTCGGCAGACGAAATGACCGTGCCTTTGAAGGCATCTACCTTGACATCGAAGACCTTGGCCCCACTGACGACCTCCACGTCGTAGACCCACCCATGTTTCGAGTTCTCGTACTCGGCACGTGCAGCCTTGCCGTTGGCGTGTTGCTCGGCAGTGGTAACAGCCTGAACCAGCGGGATTTTGACCTTGGTGATGGACTGCGCATCGTTTTCCATGCCACCTTGTGTGGCATAAGCGAAGGTACTGGCTGCGGCGATGGCCGCAGCCAGTAGAGAAAATTTGCTGTAGCGATTCATAATGTTTCTCCTAAAAGAACGCAGGTATTTGCGCAATGGAGAGACTACGGAGGGTGACTTAGCTGGCACTGAGCCGCTCCAAAATATATTGGTGTCTTTATGTTACTTTTTCTGAGACAACTCCCACTAGGTAGAGAGCTCGGGAGTACGAAATATAAGCGATTAGCTGACTGGGCTAATCTAATTCACTTTAGTGAATTACAAGAAAACCCTTGCTAAGGAATTTGTATGGCGATCGCATTGAAATTATCGGATTAGCTAATTGAACTGGCGAAGCCATATGCCGTCGCTGAGCGTCGCTCAGTTCCGAAGCAGATCGAATATTGGGCACGTCTAGGAAAGGCTGCTAGGGATAATCCTGAGCTCTCAACTCGGTTCATAAAAAAATATCTTACTTGCTGTTGACGAATCAGATGCCAAAAAACATACCGAGTATTTACCGGTTTTCCACAATCTTCGACGCTAATGTATGTTAGAAATTACTTCTTGCATCGAGCTTGAGACAGTGCACTACCAGCCGCTGACTTTGAGGCAGCATTGGTACGCCATCGCGAAGTACTTGGGAAGCTGCAGTTGCGGCACCTGCAGATGTTTGTTCTTTGGGAGTAGCTTTTTGAGTCAACGCGCTTCCTGCAGAAGTTTTTGAAGCTGCTCCAGTCGATTCGCTGGACAGAACCTTGGATGCTGACGATGCAGCCTTCGAGCCGGTCGTTTTAGTGGCCATTCTTTATCTCCTCTAAGTTGTATATCTAAGAGATACAGTGGCTTACCGAGTACAAACACTTTCCGTGAATCAAGATGAAGCCTACCACGATCATTGAGACAAGGATGAGCTACAGTGGATTCATATGGCTTGGAGAAGCTTTAATTCAACTCAACCGACTGGGGTAGGAACGATTTTCTTCACAAAGCGGGCACAACAACCTTATACAAGCTGACGCAAAGGGCTAGCTATAGGTGGACTTATTGGACTGAGATGTTGTCGGCCTGCAGTTGCTGTCTAATGATCGCTTCGCGGCGAGACAGCCATTCAGCAGGTGCCATTTTCTCTGCTTTAGCGCGACCCATTGCGAGCTTGGCCGCATTCACTCGCTCGGTCATATCGCCTGTCAGGAAGCAAAATAGGAAAAAATCGTTTTCCAAAAAACTGCGTTCGAGATCAATCAATCGTTGCCCAGCCTGAACGACTGCCCCAAACCGTTGAAGGCGTCCGGCAACATTATTGACATCTTTCGACTTGCGACGCAGATCCGGTTCCGTCATCAAATTTTCAGCTTGCTGATATGCCCGAACGATATCGTTGATTGCCTCATAAATCGCGGCAAAGGCACCTGCGGTTGTGAGTTCGAGTCCAGCCAAACTGCCAAGCACATGTTGAAAGGAGCTATTTTCGTAACTCTTTTCACCCTTGGGATCGATGTATTCTCGGCGTTTGGTAACCTTAATGACGACCTCATAGCGTCGCGTCCTCACCATGTCTTTAAGCCGGCGTTGTAACAGCGGACCGAATTGGGCTGCGACTTGTAGAATTCGCGACTCAAGGGTTTTTACATCCAACCGCATTTTGCTTAGTGCCTCAATGTGTGTTCCCTTGCTTGAGATCGCCTCAACTAAAGATGCCACGCGAGCTTTGCGCTGCTTTTCGTTGCGATAATGGTTTAGATCGTTCAACAATCGGCGATCTGCCCCAAATTTTTTGACTCCACAGTCGCTCCCGACCAAGGTCAATTTCCCATCAATGCGACGTGCAATCCAACCATGATTGTGTGGCTCCTCGCAGAGGTTGCCATTATCCTTTTGTACACAGCAACGTGCTTTTTCTGCCAAATGGTAGTCACCAAATATCCGATTATAATTTTCTGCGGTTAGCGGGGCGTTTTCCTCGAAGTCTGCAAGTGTGCGGATCTCTTCGATGCTGGTAAAGGTGCGAATTTCTGGCAAAGACAAGCTAGTTTGGTCTGTCATAACGGTCACTAGGAGAGAGTTTCGACAACCACATTATACTGTATATAAAAACAGCGTATAGTAATGTTATCTGCCAATCCGTACGGAAAAATACCGCTTGTGATGGACTTCATAACTGTCTGCAAATGCTCATATAGGGACACGATTTAGGCCTGCCGGATTCTAAACCGACCAAACATCGCACGACAAAAGATAATAAACGCTATATCCCATAAATATGGGATTACATAAATTGGCCAATACGTAGATAAAGCAGGGCTGCGTATGCGACTTATAATCGGATCGCAGGTTAGCTGCCTATGTTGCGACGATGTGTAGAGATAAAATTGTCAGTGGTCTGCATCTCTTTATTCGGGCGATTCGTAAAATTAAAAACTAACAGGGAAAAATATGGCCAAGAAATGCTTCCTCAGCTTTCATTACAAAGACGACAACTGGCGTGTATCGCAAGTCCGACAAATCGGCGCGATTGAGAAGCAACCTTTGCTTGACTCTAATAAGTGGGAAGAGATAAAAAAGAAGGGTGATAAAGCAATCGAAGATTGGATTGCGGACAATATGAAAGGGAAAGAATGTCTTGTTGTGCTAGTAGGAGAAAAAACCGCTAGTCGACGTTGGGTCAAACACGAAATAAAAAAAGCATGGGCAGACGGTCTCGGCGTACTCGCCATTCACATTCATAATCTGAAGGATTCAGACGGCAATCAATCAACAAAAGGTGCCAACCCATTTACTGGGCTTGTTGTTGATGGAAAAGCTGTAAGCGGCAAAGTTTATGACCCGCCATTTTCAACTAGCACATACGTTTACGATCACATCAAACAAAACATAGAAAGTTGGGTAAATGACGCTGTGAAAGCTCGCTAATTTACATCATTTCAAGAATCCGATCGTCATCATGATGACGATCGTGAATGTCATAAATCATTTATGAAAGTGTATTAATGCGTAGAACGTTCTTCTCTTTCCACTACGCGCCTGACGTTTGGCGGGCCTGGAACGTACGAAATAGCTGGGTTGTTCAGAACGAAAAAAATAGTGAAGGTTTTTTCGACGGCAGCGTATTTGAAGCATCGCAAAAAGAAAGCGATGATGTACTTAAGGCATTCCTACGAAAAGGTCTAGAGAACACCTCGGTTACATGCGTTCTTGCAGGAGCTAGTACATGGTCCAGACGCTGGGTGCGGTACGAAATTGCTCGTAGCGTAGTAAAAGGTAACGGTTTACTAACTGTCAATATAGACGGCGTAAAAAATGACAAAGGAATGAGCTCGATTAAAGGAGCGAATCCACTTGCCCAAATGGCGCTCTACAGAACTACCAGCGGCATATTCCTAGCGGAGTGGAAGGAAGGAAAGTGGGTTAAATATGCTGACTATACGCTTGCGATCCCCGAAAAAGATTTGTGGTTTGACGCGCCTAGAACAACCAACATCGTTCAGCTATCTACTCATTGCATGAGCTATGACTTCGTAGAACAGAACG
Source organism: Herminiimonas aquatilis (assembly GCF_042665175.1). Classification (NCBI taxonomy): domain Bacteria; kingdom Pseudomonadati; phylum Pseudomonadota; class Betaproteobacteria; order Burkholderiales; family Oxalobacteraceae; genus Herminiimonas; species Herminiimonas aquatilis. Next base: position 351,423 of record NZ_JBHTCC010000003.1, on the reverse strand, counting down.
GTAGAACGAATATCGGCTCCTGGATAGAAACTGCTGCCGGCTTGGCTGGGCGTTGACCTAAGTATCAACGAATCATCTCAGCGTAGGCAATATTAGTTGAGCGACAAAACCGGACTAATTTACGACCGATATTAAAATATTTCGTCGATAGGTTAAGCGATTTACGTTTGAGGTAATAAACAATGCAGCAGTCGTACCAGATTATTGTTATGGGACAATTGGACTCCCGCATCGACGCGCTGAAATCTGCGGTGATCGCACGATCGGTGAATCTTGGAATCTCTCCAACTGAGCTTACATTTCTTACTGACTCTACGTTCGATCAATACGATAAAAAAAAGCCCGCAATGGGAATTTATTTTGGTCATTCAGATAGAAATGTATCGCCATTCTTAAAACAAATACTTCAAGACTCAATATTAGTCGCTCCAGTTGTCACTTCATTAGATGCCGTAAATGACGAAATTCCGGACGAATTAAAACATATCAACGCGATAGAAGTCGCTTCGAATGAAACGAACGTAACCCGTCTGACATCGCTAGTTTTTGAGACATTTCGCTTGCTCCGCAAAGAGCGCGGGATTTTCATTAGCTACAGAAGAATAGGATCTCAGCCGCTCGCCGATCTACTTTATGAAGAACTGGATAAGCGAGGATTTGACGTATTTATCGATGTAAGATCAGTTCCGCCAGCCGTCGATTTTCAAGCTGAACTGTGGCATCGAATGTCAGATGTTGACGTGATCGTCCTTATTGATACACCTGGTTTTCGAGAAGGACGCTGGACCAGTGCCGAATTAGCTCAGGCAAATTTATTGGGAATTCAAACTCTGCATCTGCTATGGCCAGGTCAAACCGAAGATAGCAACTATTCGTTTAGCCGTTTTCTGAAACTTGAATTATCAGATTTTGCCGACCAGACGCCCGGGCAGGGTGCAAGCATAACTATTGAAGCAATAGGCAATATCTGCGATAGAGCAGAGGAATTAAGAGCTGAAGCAATGGCTTTACGTCATGCTCATTTAATTGATTATTTTTGCGACTTGGCGCGAGACCTTGCACTCAATCCTACCGTTCAACCTCAACGTTGGATATCCGTGGCCATTTCTAAAAAGTCTCTCGCGGTAGTCCCTGCTGTGGGTCGTCCGACTTCTGATCGTATCAATGCAATCTTTGACTCTATTTCAGAACATAAAGGCGTGGACGATGAAATTTGGATTATCTATGACAGTAGGGGACTACACCCAAATTGGCTCAAACATCTGAGCTGGCTTGACTCGCATTTACCCGTCCGTACAATAAGCATGAAGGACGCGCTGTCGTCTTTGCAGGGACATCTTATATGATCGATGTTTTTCTTTCGGCGAGCGTTCCTCTCCCAGAACGGGATCGCAAATATTTTGATACTGCCAACGTGTTTTTAATCCGGGAAGCTATAAAAGCATTGATAGAAGTAGTGCTACCGGTAGGCCGAATTACATTCGGTGGTCATCCTGCAATAACACCACTAGTTTCACTGTACGCTCGACACGCAGAAATAGATCGAGAACGAATTACTATTTTTCAAAGTAAATTTTTTACCGAAATGATGCCAGTCGAGAACGATGAATTTATCGACCAACGCTATGTTTCAGCAATCGACGGAGATAGAAATTTAAGCATTTATTCTATGCGCATGAGCATGATACAAAGCCGGAAGTTCCATGCGGCCGTTGTCATCGGGGGCATGGATGGGATTCACGAAGAGGTCGAATTATTTCGTAATCTGCATCCTACGGCGAAAATACTTCCAGTGCCTTCGACGGGTGCCGCTGCAGAAATAGTTTTTCGCAAAGGTGATTATGCAAAAGAACTTGCGAATGACATTTCATTTGGAAGTATGTTTAGGCGTAATTTACTGAAAACGGCCTAACCAGGAAGGTTTAAAAAAAGAGGAAAAATAGGAATGATCTTAAAACTTTGTCCGCCAAGCTGGTCTTTTCTCTTTCTCGCTTTAGCGTTCTCTGCACCAGCGTATGCCTTTAAGCTATCGACTGAAGGTACGGCCATGGAACGCAAGTTAAGCCGAATGAATTCTGGATTTTTCGACAAACTACTTAGTGGTGCGGCGCTAAAAGGTCTACCTCTATTTACTGAAGCAGTACACGAAGAAATAACCCAACGTATCTATGGGTGCGAAGGTGATACAAACCATTGTCAGGACGCCGATCTCGGTATGGCAAGTCCATATGTTATCGCCGGGGTCAGATGGAATGACGATCCACCATTCCGCTTGTTACCTGATCAAGCCAAGAATTTGTCATGCAAAACTGATGAAACAGTACGTTTCATCACCCAACCGAAATGCTGGGCGGGTCTTTTTTGGGATGCCGAAAAGAAGGCCAAGGGCGGAGTGACAATGGATGCCTCAAATGGTTATTCGATGCTGCATCGCTCACATTTTGGTGACCTTCAATTCCTGCATGCAATGGCATCTAAAGACGGCGAAGCACCTGAGGTGACGCGCAAGAAAATTTTCATGTGGGCTGAGTTTAGCTGGCGTATCGCACTACGCGAATACGGGCTGGATACACGTTTGCGTGATGTGAAGATTGAAGGCTTTTCGGAACATTTTGGTAAAACCGAATGGAATGTTCAAGATTTATTCACACTAGGGAATGTGGCACTGCGTCGCAACATAGACGAAGTCGCTTTTGGCAGCTTACTCCATGTGGTTGAAGACAGTTTCGCCTCAGGACATGTTGAGAGAGCTGAACCTGTCTATGGGAAGCAGTGCAATGGATCTGGTTCATTATTTAAGCCTGGTACTATTGCTCAGTTTCATGCCTATGGCAATCAGGATACTGATCTTCATGCGCAAGCAGATTCTGGCGAGGCTCTAAATTATGCTCGCGCCGCCAGTCAGGGAGGAGTGATTGAAGTCGGCCGGAATCTGGTCGCAATGCTGGATAAAAATTTGCCATGGGACTTGGTCAAACCGTACTTAGAATGTGTCTTTGAATTGAAGGATAGCGCTACGCCTGCATCAGCTGGAAGCGCCTTTCACAAAATCAACTGACTGTTAAGGAATCTCTATGGCTATAGCATTGAAATTATCGGACGAGCTAATTGAACTTGCCAAGCCATATGCCGTTGCTGAACGTCGCTCAGTTCCAAAGCAGATCGAATATTGGGCACGTCTAGGAAAGGCTGCCGAGGATAATCCTGAGCTCCCAACTCGGTTTATAAAAAATACATTACTTGCTGTTGCCGAATCAGATACCAAACAATATACCTTGTATTTACCGGTTGGATCGGCCGACAGCTAAGACTTCCCCTGGAATCTTCGAAGCACTGTGCTTGCGACGGCGATCCTTGATATCAATCTAAATCTTGCTAAGATGGGATTGTAGCTCTCCATAAGCGTGGAACTAAAGACCAAACGGAAGTGCAAAATCAAAAAGTAAGACGATTACTTCCGGATAGGTAAGAAGATTAGTTCGGAGCGCTTTAGCGGCAAGCTATTTTACATAATATAAATTATACGAAGTTAATCATTGCAGATTGATTCCAACGGCCACCCTTTATGGTGGCTTTTTTTATGGGCAAAGGAGCGCGCTAACGTAAATCTAGGCTGACAAATAACGTAAACGTATGTCGTATATACGTTTTACACAAACCTCCTATGTTTACGTTATTCAGGTGCTCTGACTGGAAGCTATCCGTAACCACATCGCTTAGATCATCAGTACCCCGTATAGCTAGATAGCGGATGTGGGAAATTTTATCTTCAAAGACCGTAACAGAAAGACCGTTGCTGTTCGTTCCTGATCCAATGACTTCCCCTGTCATTGGATCGGTTATTTCATAGGTGTCACCATGATTGAATTGGTCAACGACGGTGTATTTTTTCTTGAACTCATCAGCCTGATGAAGACGAAAAACCAATTAGTTCCAGTGCATCTGGGTTGGGATCACCTTGCATCAAATTTGCATATGCCGCCAATGCAAGTTCTGCTTGCTGCGCTTGATCAATAATCGTCGTCATTTCATAGCCTCTAGTTTTTTTGTACAAAAATTGTTCTCAAAAAATTTACTGAATTAGCATTAGATGGACAACTTTTTCCAGAATCGGGCCCCAATCTCGGAATAATGTCACCACCAATTCGGAGATAAACTACATACGTTCCAAGAACCTTATTGTCTATCTCTCGAATGACTGTGTAAGTTGTTTTATCTAAAGTCGGTTTTTTTAGTTTGAGTTGTTCAAATTTCTTAATGAATCTATACCCTCCACCCGTATTTGATGTCTCAAAAAATCTAACGTCACCATACTGAGTAAACTGCTCCCTGGGCAACACCACTTTCTCGTAAATCTTCATTCCGCCATCCTGCTTGCACAACTCCTCCATCTGAGCATCAACACGCGCTTTCTCGCAGCCAGAAAGCATCAAAGCGACAGATAACAAGGCGAATACATACGTTATTTTTTTATGAATCATGAGGAAAATTTCTCCTGGTTTTTACTGTGTCTTTTCGACGGATTATTTGTCATGCATGACAGTTGAAAAATTGCGTTACAGCTTGGTCAAGTCTGTCAAACAATGCATGCAATGCCAGCGTGTCGCTAAGTTTTATCAATTTATCGCTCCCTACCGGCTTCCTGTACTGCCTTCTGTACAGGCGACAATAAGTATTCAAGCACAGTTCGCTTACCCTGATTAATTTCTGCTACCGCTTGCATCCCGGGAGTGATGACAAGTGCACTACCATTCGGCCCACTCAATGCTTGCTGATCCAACTTTACGCGCACCTTGTAAGTAGAGACGTTCGTCAATGGATTGCTTTCACTATTGCTTTGGCTACCAGTACTTGTTGATTGATTTGTAGCTGGTTTCACTTCACTTGCGTCAGCGCTGATTCTTATAACTTTTCCGGTCAACATTCCGTACTTTTGGAATGGATAAGAGGCTAATTTGACGTGTGCGCTCTGTCCAACCTGCACAAAGCCAACATCGTCGTTCTTGATTTCTACATCGGCAAATAGTTGCTCACCTTTTGGTACCAAGGTCAGCAAAAATGGAAAGTCGAGGATGAGAGTGACCGCCGCACTGGCAATAAACTCCCGTATTGTTTCAACTCCTTGCATACGCGCAGCAATAACACCTGTGGGGCGATGCTGGAAATACATTGGCGGAAGTTTGAATAGTCGCCAGAGTTTTGCGCTGAATAGCGTTGCGTTAGTTTCGACCTCCAGCGCAACGAATCGAACAATTTAAAGCATGCAACGCTAAATCGATGAAATTTTGGTTTATACATCCTGAAAATTAGCACAACACTTGACCGTAACTACCTAGTTTCAGAACTTAGTGATTATTCAAATCTATGAATATAGGATATGAAAACCAACTATCTAACGCACTCTCGATGATAGCGAAGCTGACTTGCTTCGAGCTGACTAACCAGTGACGCACGCAATATATTGGAGGCCGGCGAGACAGAATAAATCACGTCAGAATCGTATCTGGCAATTGTATTTTTCGTATTGGTAATACTGTCCTTGATAGCGCCGCATTGTTTAGGAGTGATGTTTATATCCTGAATAACAGCCTCATCCTTCATGCCGATTTTGGCGCACTCATAATCGGTAAAAGTCTTTTTGCCCTTTGCATCGACGCAGACCTTAACTTGCGCAGACGCAGATAGCGCGACGAGAAACAAACAACCAGCTATATATCGCATGCTGCATCCCTGAATTTTATTATCAGGCGATTCTAACAAAATGGAGCCGCGAAAGGACTGTTCGGACTTTGACCAGTAGCCGTGGCGAACCAGACAACTTCCATGCATGACTTCTTGTCTTGACGATGCCTTTCGATGCATCAAAGTAAGCAGCGTTAAAACTAAAAAATTCCCCCTGTATCGCAAATGGATGCCTGCATAGCCTATGCAGGCCCTTCGTTTTTACGTAATATGCAACCATGTTGCACATCTCAAATTTAAGCCATCGCTATCCGCATGCACATGTGGATCAGTTGAATTCTCTTTCATTCCGTATCGAAGCTGGCGAACACGCTGTTTTGCTGGGATCTTCCGGCAGCGGCAAGTCGACCTTGCTACATCTGATCGCGGCCATCTTGAAGCCGCAAAATGGCAGCATCTTGGTCGCCGGAAGGGATGTTTCCACCCTGCTTCCCGCAGATGCAGATCGTTGGCGTGGCACTACGGTTGGCTTCATGCCGCAAAAACTAGCACTGGTCGCCGCGTTGAATGTTGAGGAAAACATCTTGTTGGCGGCCTATGCCAGCAATCGCGAACAAAGTCATGCCCGTGCGCAGCACTTGCTCGATGCGCTGGGGCTCAGTGAAAAAAAGCGCGCGAAGCCACATGAATTAAGCCAGGGCCAGCGGCAACGTGTTGCGCTGGCTCGCGCCTTGTTCAACCGGCCGCAATTATTGCTGGCAGATGAGCCTACGGCAAATCTGGATGATGATTCCTGCCGCGCTGCGATCGATTTGTTGCTGGCGCAGGCAAATGAAATTGGCGCGTCGCTGGTCATTGCAACCCACGATTCGCGGGTGTTGGCAGCATTGCCGCTGGCAAAAACGCTGCGGCTGCCAGTCCACAAGCAGCAAGGTGGTGGCGTATGAACAGCATGAAACTCAACGCCTTTACCCTTGGTCTCAAATCATTACGCCACCGGCCGCTCTCGACGGCGCTGAATCTGCTGTTGATGGCGGTCGGTGTGGCGATGATGACTTTTATCTTGTCCGTTTCTTCCCAGTTCGCGGCCAGTGCCACGCGTGATGCTGAGGGCATAGACCTGGTGGTTGGCGCAAAAGGATCGCCGTTGCAGTTGATTCTTTCGTCCATCTATCAAGTCGATTCGCCTACGGGCAATATTCCACTTTCATCCGAAGCTCTTTTGAAGCAAAACAGGATGGTCAAGACAGTGCTGCCGCTGGCACTGGGCGATAGCTATCAAGGCTTCCGTATTGTGGGGACATCGCTTGACTATGTAGCCCATTACAAGGGCGAAATCGCAGAAGGCCAAATGTTTCGCGAGCCTATGCAAGCCGTGGTTGGCTCGCAGGTGGCCAGGCGCAGCGGTGTCGTTGTAGGACAGGACTTTTTCGGCTCACATGGCTTGTCAGGTGGCGGCGAAGTGCATGACTCTGCGCCCTACAAGGTGGTCGGAATACTGAAGCCAACCGGCACTGTTCTCGACAGGTTGATAGTCACGCCGGTCGAATCGGTCTGGGTAGTCCACGAAAAGACGAATGGCCTGGACGCCAGTGATCCGGAAGAAAAAGAGGCGATGGAAGAGTCGCGCGAATTGACCGCCCTGCTGGTTCAGTATTCATCGCCGCTGGCAGCTGTGACGATGCCACGTTTTATTAATAGCCAGAGTGAGTTGCAGGCAGCACAACCAGCGCTGGAGGCGGCCAAGCTGTTCCGTTTGATGGGTGTCGGGATAGAGGTTTTGCGCGGCATTGCGATGATGGTTTTGCTGTCGGCGGCGTTGTCGATGTTTGTCGCGCTGTATAACGCACTGGAAGAACGCAAGACGGATTTGGCGATTCTGCGTACGCTCGGCGCATCGCCGCTCAAGTTGCTGATGCTTTTGCTGACAGAGGGATGTTTGCTGGCATTGGGCGGCGCCCTCCTCGGCTGGTTTGCTGGTCATATTGCGGTTGAGGTATTGGGACAAATTCTGGCCGCCGACCAGAATCTGGTGTTATCTGGTTCTATTTTTATTGCTGAGGAAGCCTGGCTGTTACTGCTCGCAATCGCCATAGGTTTGATCGCTGCATTGCTGCCGGCGATACGCGCTTACCGCACGGATATTGCAGCGACTCTCGCACATTAAGCGTAGTGGTGCCGAAACGCTATACCGATCATTCTTTTACGAATAGGAACAATATGAAACATTTGCTAATGATAATCGTGACTTTTTCTGCGCTCCATGCCCATGCCGAAAGCAAGGCGGAACACAAGAAGGAAACGATTGCCCAGCATCAGGCTATCGCGGCCGCGCACCAGGCTGCAGCACAATGCCTGGCCAGCGGCAAGGATGAAAAGGTATGCCATACCGAACTGGCTGCGTCCTGCAAGGGTCTGGCTTTGGGCAAACTATGTGGAATGCGCCACGCGCATTAATATGCTGCGTAGGCAGATCGCTTGATGGAGGTTGTATGTACGTCGTTATGAATCGCTTTTTCACCAGTCTTTGTGCGGTATCAGCATTGGTCGTCATGGCTGGCGCCCCTGCCTTTGCACAAAAGTCGCAACAGAGTGCCGAGCACGCTCAAACCGGCAATCCGAATCCTGCGCAGATGCCGGTGATTATGGATAAAAAAGGCGTGACGTCCTGGAATACGCTGGCCAAGGTCAAGCAAGTACGGGCCAAGAATAGTATCGTTCCGCAATTCACCAAAGAAGTCGCTGCGCTCAACGATCAGGAAATCAAGATACAGGGATTCATGATGCCGCTGGAGCCGGGCGAGAAGCAGAAGCATTTTCTGATCTCCCACACGCCGCCGACCTGTTCTTATTGCCTGCCGGCAGGACCTGAAGGGGTGGTCGAAGTGAAAACCAAAAAGCCGATTAAATTTACCTTCGATCCATTGATCATTTCCGGCAAGATGGAAATCATGAAAAACGATCCCATGGGACTCTACTATCGAATGAATGATGCGTCCTTGTCGACGGCCGACTAGTTTCCAATCCGGTATTAATTAACCAAGTAACGAAGGCTTCAAAGAATGGTTGGATTCGGCACGTCGCCATAGATGCTTATTGGATCAAATACCTTTTCGCTTTCGTTGAAGGCCAGTTTTGCGGTTGTGCCGGTGCCGGGATATTCCAGCACTACATGTCGATAAAAACATGAGCGATAGCCCACGTGGCAACTAGCACCGTTGCCTGACACTTCTGTGCGTAGCCATATGGCGTCCTGGTCATCGTCGATGCGCAGTTCGACAACTTTTTGCGTCAATCCGCTATTAGCTCCCTTGTGCCAGAGTAACTGGCGTGATCGGCTCCAATAGTGCGCCTCGCCGGTTTGCAGCGTTTTTTCCAGCGCCTCGGCATTCATGTAGCCCAGCATCAAGACTTCTCCCGATGTGGCATCAGTCGTTACACAGGCGATCAATCCATCCGCGTCAAATTTAGGCGCGAGCTGATCGCCCTCCTCCACCTGTTCTACCGTCAAGCGTTGTGAAAAAAATGAGCTGTGCATCTGGTTGGCGTTTGTCGTCATATCTTTAACAGTACTAGGCAAAATTATGTATAACGATACCGGCTTTAGTCCAGGCAGCGACTAAAGCCGGCATCGCGCGTTTCTACAAATGAGACCGGACGCCCGTTCGCTGTCCCTATCATTTCGTCCTGCTGCATCACAGTTTGTCCGCGGATGAACGTGGCGACCGGCCATCCGGTCACTCGCATGCCATCGTAAGGCGTCCAGCCGACTACGCTGGCGATCCAGCGATTACTGATTTCACGTTGCGCCTTCAGATCCACTAGCGTCAGGTCGGCGTCATATCCAAGCGCTATCCTTCCCTTGCCGGCTATGCCAAAAATACGTGCGGGACCGGCACTGGTGAGGTCTACCAAACGTTCCAGGCTCAAGCGGCCTTGATGGACGTGATTGAGCATGATGGGCAGCAGCGTTTGCACCCCTGTCATGCCACTGGGCGAATGCGGATATGGCTGGGCTTTTTCTTCCAGCGTATGCGGCGCATGGTCGCTGCCCAGTACATCGACCACGCCATCGCGTATGCCTTGCCACAATGCCTGTTGATGGATGGCTTCTCGCACAGGCGGATTCATCTGCGCCAGCGTACCCAAGCGCTCATAGCAGTCGGGCGCGCTAAGGGTCAGGTGATGCGGCAGCACCTCGACGGTCGTGCGCGCCTTGTGCTGTGCGAGAAACCGGATCTCTTGCGCAGTCGAGACATGCAACACGTGCAATCGGCGATTGCATTCCTGCGCCAGGCTGACGATGCGATGTGTCGCCTTGAATGCACTTTCCACATCGCGCCAAACCGGATGATCGCGCACATCGCCGGATGCCAGAGCGATCGCCTTGCGTGCCTGAAGCCGTGCATCGTCCTCGGCATGCACAGCCAGCCGGCGTCTGCCGTTGCGCAGAATTTGTTGCAGGATATCTTCTTCGCTGACGAGCAAGTCGCCAAACGAACTTCCCATGAATACCTTGATGCCGGCACAGGCTGGGAGCATTTCCAATTGCGCCAGTTGTTCTATATTTGCCGCTGACCCTCCTATATAGAAGGCGAAGTCACACCAGGCGCGTCCCCGGGCAGCGGCAACCTTTGCATTCAAATCCTCTGCACGCAAGGTCAGTGGCGATGTATTGGGCATCTCGAAGATGGATGTCACGCCCCCCAATACTGCGCCACGAGTTCCGGCCTCCAGGTTTTCCTTGTGACACAGGCCCGGCTCGCGAAAGTGAACCTGGGTATCGATGACGCCAGGTAAAACATGCAGGCCTCTGGCATCAATCACTTCATCGGCACTCCAGCCAGCCAGATTGCCCAACGCGCGTATGCGACCGTTTAATGCGGCAATATCCACCTGCTCCATGCCGTTCGGGGTTACCACCGTGCCGCCACGGATAAGTAAGGTCGCGTGTTTGCTGCTGGTCGCTATTGTATGCGCCGATTGCATAGTCATGTGGCCTCGCGGGATAATGATGGCAGCGCAGAAAGTCTGGTCAACGCCCCGCCGCTGGCTTCGTTGATAATCTGATGGGAATATGTGATGGCAGACGGCACGATCAATCCCATCTGCGGGTTCCCAGCATCTTCTCTAAAACATTGTGCATAGCCGGTTGCTGTTTCATGCACGATGACCGATTGCAGGACCACATTGCCTTCCCCATTGTGCATCTCAGTCTGTTGCAGCAATGTGTCGATCAAACCAAAAAATACCCGCGACAGTTGCTCCGCGCTGGGAGAAACCGGCAAGCCTATCCAGCGCAGCGAATGCTGCTTGCATTGCTCGATGTAGTCGGCGTCGTCCTCCTGCCAGAACACCAGCGTGTGATCAAAGGCATCGATCAACTCTCTTACATCGCCTTTGAGTAATCCAAAATCGTAGACCATCTGGCCACGATCGAGCTGGTGGCATTCAAGGAATATCTCGACCTTGTACGAATGTCCGTGAATCGAACGGGCGCAACGCTGCGAGGTGCAATTGCGCACCACATGCGCACCTTCAAAAGAAAAGAGTTTGCGGATCAGCATCGCGATGCCGTTTGGACTGCGTGCGATTCCAGTCGCTTGTAGCCAAGCACCAGTTCATTGTTTGTACGTGCGACATCCTCTGAAAATTCAGATGCCTGTGCACTCACCTTTGGAATGGCATTCAGGTCTGTTTTGGGACCGATTCTTTCCGTGGACGGGACATAGAATCCGGCCGGCAGATCGCATCCATCAACCACTGCATTGTGCCGCACGACACAACCTTCACCCACGGTGCAGTTGAATAACACGCTGTTGAATCCTATGAATACGCGACCGCCGACACGACAGGGGCCGTGCACAATCGCGCGATGGGCAATCGAGGTATATGCACCTATGGTGACCGCCGCCCCCGATTTGGAGTGAATCACCACGCCGTCCTGAATATTGGAGTGCGCACCGATGAGGATCGGATCCATGTGACCGTCGGCATCGACCTCATCTGCGCGTATCACGGCATACGGACCTATAAATACATTCTCCTCCACGACGACGCGACCGCACACGATGGCGGTGGGATCGACAAATGCGCTGTCGTGAATTACCGGCACATCGCCGCGAGGATTCTGGCGTATCGTTCCGAGTGCCCGCTTCTTTTTTCCCGGAACGGGATCGTAGCCGCCGGCATGCCATGGATGGCAACGCAATAATCGCCTTAGCGCCAGCCACGTCCCTTTCACGGCGCCGTGACGTTGTACTGCTTCCAGGGCATATTGCGAACAAGTCGGTTGAAACCGGCAGTTTTGTCCCAGCATGGGGCTGATGCCTATCTGGTAGGCGCGGATCAGTAACAATGCGATTTTCTGGGCGAGCCCATTCATGCTGTGACCTCGGTAGTGATCTTGTTGTGGACAGTCAGGTCGCAGGCGCCTTCCCTGCCGTGGGCCGAGATTGCGACCGCATCGTGCGGATGCAGGCTCTCCAGATGCCGAACCTGTACATCTGCCTGCTTGTTGTGCGTCAAAAGAGCTGCCCTGATCTTGCGCGCAGCATCTTCTACGTACATCAGATTGCTGCCATTGCGTTTTGCAAATTCCTGCTCATCCGCTCTTTTCACTGCAGTTTGAACGGGTGTTCCCAATACAGTCTCGATTTGGTCGATCAAATCAAAAATCCCAAGTGCTTCATCAGGCTCGACGGCAAGTGTGACTGTTGCCTCGCTGCGCTGGCTATGCGGTGTGGCGATACTTGCATGAACACTCAGCCATTTCGCCACATCAGTTGCGTCTATCGCACTGTGCGCACCAAATTCCGCAGTGAATGCCTGCTCAAGAATCTGACGGGAAAGCGCTGCTGAGCATGGGCATGTCGATGCATACAGTACTTTGACGACTACCTTGATCTGCATGCCAGTCTGGTCCAACTGCGCCTCTACGCGTGCTGGATACTTGCGCCAGCCGCCAAGGTTTTCGCTTACCAGAGCAGGACGGCGACGCAAGGCATCGAATGCAAATGCCACGCGCGCTGATGTGCTGTGGCAATCGATATGGCTCTCAATAATCTTCTGCAAAAGGAGCTTCAGGGATTCGGCATTCAACTTTGCATTTTCGGAGAATTGATCCAGCAGGGTATAGAGTCTCGACATATGAATGCCCTTGATTCCTTCATCCGGCAAGTCAACATATACCTCTGCATCAGCATGTACCGGATGGCTAGCGTCAGGCTCATCGAGCGTGAGCGGCAAGTCGATGTGCTGCATGCCGACCCACGAAAGAGGCAGAGCATGTATGGACGCGTCGTTTGACGCGACATCCGGCAAGCATTTATTCATATGGAAAAAGCGCGTGTATCAATCGAATTACCACGGAAAGGGATCTGAATAGATTTCCCAGGCTGCCGGACCTTCAGCCATTTCATCATCGGTCAACAGGCAATCATCGAGTTGCTTACGCAATGTCGGCTCGTCCATCTTGATGCCTATCAATACGAGTTCTTGACGTGCGTCGCCCACGCTGTCCGACCAATCCTTTTTGATGCGGGCGATACTTTCCTCGTCGTCGGGCCAGTTTTCAGGAGGCACTGCCGCCCACCACAAGCCGGCCAAACCATGGCGGCATATGCTGCCGGCCTGCGACCATGAAGCCACGTAAGTGGGACGGCTGGCGAGCCAGAAAAACCCTTTGGAACGTACTACGCCCGGCCATTCCATTTGGACCAAGTCGAAAAACCGCTGTGGATGAAAAGGTCTGCGGGCGCGGTAGGCAAAGCTGGAAATGCCATATTCTTCAGTCTCGGGCACGTGCTCGCCACGCAACTCCTTCAACCAGCCCGGCGCTTCGGATGCCTGTTCCAAGTTGAACAATCCGGTATTCAATACCTTGTCGAGCGCGACCTTGCCAAATTCGGCAATCTCGATCTTTGCCCGCGGGTTAAGGCGATGCAGAATCTCCATCAGGCGTTCTCGATCTGCGTCACCGATCAGATCGATCTTGTTCAACACAAGGACATCACAGAACTCGACCTGTTCAACCAGCAGATCAACTACGGTGCGTTCATCTTCTTCGCCCATCGATTCACCGCGCTGCTGGAGGCTGTCCTGCGAACTGTAATCCTTGAGGAAATTGAATGCATCTACAACCGTGACCATCGTATCCAGACGGGCTACATCGGCAAGACTTTCGCCCTTGTCGTCGACGAAGGTGAAAGTTTCCGCGACCGGCAAGGGTTCCGAGATGCCGGTGGACTCGATCACGAGTTGGTCGAAGCGCCCCTCTTTGGCAAGCTTGCCAACTTCAAGCAGCAAATCTTCGCGCAAGGTGCAGCAGATACAACCGTTACTCATCTCGACCAATTTTTCATCGGTGCGAGATAGTTCAGCACCGCCATCCCGGACCAGCGCTGCGTCGATATTGACGTCGGACATATCGTTGACGATAACGGCAATACGACGCCCTTCCCGATTATTCAGAATATGGTTGAGCAAGGTTGTCTTTCCAGCACCCAAGAAGCCTGACAGAACAGTGACTGGCAGTTGATTCATACTTTTCCTAGCAATAAATGACGGTGTTATTGAAATCGGGCAACAAGAAAATGAATACGCTATCCAGCGCGAACCGAGTCTGCTGAACGCCAACTCTGCATCGCCCTTGTATCCGCCCTGGTCACGGATGCACAGGTCAGGGATATCGACTTCATTCATTTCTTGAGTACATTGTTTTTAAAGTGAATGCCGACAGCGTGCTCGACATGCAAGGGCGCAAACGTCCGCAGTTCTTTCATGCGGCGTTTGCGAGTGCCGTTTCCCTTTTGAAAATCGAATCATTGAAAATTCAAGATATGCAATTCAGTTGCATTATACATATATGCAACTGAGTTGCAATAGATGGCGCTGTAACTTTTTTTTTGTTGGTGCAGCCTATTTGTTAGCGAGGCGAAATACGGCAAAAATATGGCGGTGTTGATGTGATTATTTCTGTGTATCTGCTTGTCGGTAGAAATCAGACATTGAATTTTTGAGGGCTTAAAGTGCCCTTCAGATAACTCACAAGTGTAATAAGTAGAGGGCTGCGGGAGCGAATAAAAATAGAATGATTTTTCACTTTATGCCTTTACAGAATCCCGTTATTTTCCCGTCCTCCATATACATGATGCGATCGGCGAATTCGAAAATACGCGCATCTTGGGTAACGATCAGAACACATGTGTTTTCATTCAGCACCTGCTCATGAACAAACTCCAGAATCGTGCGCACTGCATCACCATCCAGCGAAAGAGTCGGCTCATCGAGGATTAAAATGGACGGCCGGGCAACCATTGCCCGGGCGATGGCAACGCGCTGTTCCTCAAAGACTCCGCAGCTTTATTTACGCACAGCCATAACAATTACATCCGCGCAATCGGGCCATGAGCGGACAGCACCATGCATCGTTTTCATCTGGCCGTTGGTGTCCCGGATATGATCCATGCTGAGTATGCGCATCAATGTGGCCATTAAATCGCATTCCAAAGTTGCCACTTATTCGCTAGCCTAGGAGCCATGACCGCTTGATTACACTGAAACGCTTGTAAATAACTAGATTTTCTAAATCAACTTGATCTTACGAAGAACGTTTCGGCACAAATCGATGAACTGGCTTACTGGGCCCCATGATCGCGCGGTAGGTATGTTTGTTAAGAGTGCCGCGATGCACCACATTAGATCGCGTATCCGCCTCAGTCATGCTCTCGTATGTACGCCAGTCCCCGCAAGACGATGTCGATTCCGCTACGAAACTCCTCATCTGGCCCGATGCGTCGCGCCACTTTAGCCGTTGCGGCCAGTAGCGGGTACTCGTCGGGAAGCAATTTAGTCATGACTTCGGTGCCAGGTCCGCCAAGTGGGCCAAGGTGCTGGGCCTGGAGCGCTCCCATGAGATAACTGACCAAGGTCCGCAGAGCGATGGCCCTCTGCCGCCCATTGAAACCGCCTTCCGTAAGAATTCGCAGGAACGCCTCGGAGCACCGTTTCACTTCGGATGAAGCATGGCGGTGGAGCATGAGCAGCGGCACGACCGATGGGTGTGCGCCAACCGCTTTGCGCATGTTCTCCGCGAGGCACGTTATCTGCTTATCCCATGATGTGCGTGGGGTTGATTCCGTGTCGACGGATGCCAATACGTGATCGACTACGAGCCGCTCCAGCGCTTCGCGGTCTTTGACGTAGCGATACAGCGACATTGCTCCGACACCGAGTTCCGCTGCCGTGGTTCGCATGGAAAGTTCAGCCAATCCGCTACGGTCGATAATCTGGAGCACAGCAGTCGCAATGTCGGTGGAGGTGAGTGAACGGGGTCGCGGCATAGTTGGACGATACGAGTTTGATCTTTTAAGGGTACACTGTACTCCTACGAAGGAGAAAAGTCATGTCCATATCGCTGCCACGTCCGAAACTCAAGCCCGGTCAACTCATTGCCGCTCGCCAACTCCATGCTTTGGGCGAGATCATGGCGCTGCCTGATCCGAATCAGCTCATCCATCTGCAATTCCGGCGCTTTGCCGGTTGCCCTGTCTGCGATCTTCACTTGCACTCTATCGCGCAGCGGCACGAGGAGATCGTGTCTGCTGGCATCCGGGAGATCGCGGTATTCCATTCGAGCGCTGATGGCCTGCGCCCCTTCACGACGGAATTGCCGTTCGCGGTCGTGGCTGATCCGAGGAAAAAGCTGTACGCGGAGTTCGGCGTAGAAGCCTCGCCGCGCGCGCTGCTAAATCCTCGCGCCTGGATTCCGATTCTGCGTGGCGTATTGCGCAGCCTCGGCCGAATTCTTCGCGGTCGGCAGCCTGTCACTTCTCTCCAGTCCGAGGGGGGCAAACTGGGGCTCCCTGCCGATTTCCTTATCGCCAGCGACGGACGAATACTCGCCTGCAAATACGGAGCACACATCTACGATCAGTGGTCGGTTAATGAACTGCTGGCTCAGGCCGCGAAGAACCGATAAAAGATGAATGGGAACGGTCTGAGCCAAACTGTTCGCACATCAAGCGCAGGGCGTGTCGGCGCATAGCGCCGTCAGGCTCCCGGGCTGTGAAGGAGATGAGTATGACCCGTAGTGGCTACTTTAGATGCGGCTAGGTGGCTACTTTGGAATGCGAAAGCATGGCTATTTTGAAGTGCCAATTGGTGGCGCACTTCATGCGAATACTCACCATGCGGCGATTTGCGTTATAAGCGCAACGTGATGCAAGTGATTGTTGTGAGCGCCATCATCGGTTTGTTTTTTTGAAAAAATGTGACGGGAAGCTGAACCCTAGCATCTCATGCGATTTATTCGAAGTGATTCTAATGCTTTGATTTATGAGAGCTTCTTGGTATATGCGCACATAAAAAAGCACCAGTCTCTACAGCGTTCTGGAGACTGGCGCCATAGGTCTTCAAGACCGTACTACAAGATTACTTCAGGTCGATTGCTTCAGATCGAAGCGATCATGGTTCATCACCTTGTTCCAGGCCGCAATAAAATCACGCACGAATACCTGTTGCGCATCGCTGCTCGCATAAACTTCCGCGAGTGCGCGAAGCTGCGAGTTTGAACCGAAGACAAGATCAACCAGAGTACCTGTCCACCTGGCTTCACCCGTGGCCCGATCATGTCCGTCCAGCAAGCCTTTCGTCGTGGCGGATTTCTGCCACTTCGTATTCATGTCGAGCAGGTTCACGAAGAAGTCATTGCTCAATGTGCCGGGGCGTTTGGTGAATACACCGTGCTTGGACTCGCCGAAGTTAGCATTCAGCGCACGCAAGCCACCGATCAAAACGGTCATTTCGGGTGCTGTCAGGCGCAGCAGATTTGCTCTATCCACCAGCAATTCAACCGCAGACTCCTCGCGCCCGGCTTGCACGTAATTGCGGAAACCATCAGCCACCGGCTCCATCACTTCAAACGATTCCACATCGGTTTGCTCTTGCGAAGCATCCATGCGACCCGGCGAAAACGGGACCTTGACGTCTTGCCCGCCCTTGCCTGCTGCCGCCTCAACCGCTGCGCAGCCGCCGAGCACGATCAAGTCTGCCAGCGAGACCTTCTTGCCGCCAGACTGTGCAGCATTGAACTCGTTCTGGATCGACCCAAGTCTGGTCAGTACCTTGGTAAGTTCGGCCGGTTGATTGACCTCCCAATCCTTTTGGGGGGCCAGACGAATGCGCGCACCGTTCGCACCGCCGCGCTTGTCAGAGCCACGGAAGGTTGAAGCGGAAGCCCAGGCTGTGGTCACCAGCTCGGAAGTGGAAAGACCGGATGCGAGTATCTTTTCCTTGAGCGACGCAATGTCCTGCTCGTCAATCAGCTGGTGATCCACTGCCGGAATCGGATCTTGCCAGATCAATTCTTCCTGCGGTACCAAGGGCCCCAGATAGCGGGCGATCGGGCCCATGTCACGATGCGTCAGCTTGAACCAGGCTCTGGCGAACGCATCGGCAAACTGATCCGGATTTTCATAAAAACGTCTTGAGATTTTTTCGTAAGCCGGATCAATACGCAACGCCAGATCCGTGGTCAGCATGGCGGGTGAATGATGCTTGGATGGGTCATGTGCATCCGGTACGGTGCCTGCACCCATGCCATGTTTCGGCACCCATTGATGGGCACCGGCAGGGCTCTTGGTCAGTTCCCATTCGTAGCCGAACAAATTCCAGAAGAAGTTATTGCTCCACTTGGTTGGCGTGGTGGTCCACGTCACTTCCAGACCGCTACCGATGGTGTCGCCACCTTTGCCGGTGCCAAAACTATTGGTCCAGCCGAGGCCTTGCTCTTCAATACCTGCTGCTTCCGGCTCTACCCCAACATAGCTGGCACTGCCGGCACCGTGGGTTTTACCGAAGGTATGACCGCCGGCGATCAACGCGACGGTTTCTTCGTCGTCCATCGCCATGCGCGCGAAGGTTTCGCGTATGTCGCGCGCCGCAGCGAGCGGATCGGGATTGCCGTTCGGACCTTCGGGATTGACGTAAATCAGACCCATCTGCACCGCGGCGAGCGGGTTTTCCAGATCACGGTCGCCGGTGTAGCGCTGGTCTTCCAGCCACTTGCCTTCCGGGCCCCAGTAAATATCTTCTTCAGGTTCCCAGATGTCTTCGCGACCGCCTGCGAAACCGAAGGTTTTGAATCCCATCGACTCGAGCGCGACGTTGCCGGTCAAAACAATCAGGTCGGCCCAGGAAATTTTTCGACCATATTTTTGCTTGATCGGCCAAATCAGCCTGCGCGCCTTGTCGAGGTTGACATTGTCTGGCCAGCTATTGAGCGGCGCGAAGCGTTGCCCGCCTGAAGATGAGCCGCCACGACCATCGCCGATGCGGTAGGTGCCGGCGCTGTGCCATGCCATGCGGATGAAAAACGGACCGTAATGGCCGAAGTCTGCGGGCCACCAGTCTTGAGAGTCTGTCATCAAGGCCTTGAGATCGCTGATCACAGCATCCAGATCAAGACTCTTGAATTCTTCCGCGTAATTGAACTCTGGTTTCATCGGATTCGACAGTGGCGAATGCTGATGCAGTATCTTCAAATTTACTTGATTCGGCCACCATGTCGCATTGGTCGTTGCGCCCGCAATCGTATGTTTACCAGCGCCACCCGAGAAAGGGCATTTTGTTTCTGTGGACACGATTTTCTCCTTTGATAGTTGTCTGAATCTATTGCACGAATCAGTATAGATTTTGGAAGGACGATAGAACAAGACAATATTCTTAATGAAATCGATAGCTTTTTTATTCAGTCAGCTCATCGTGGGTACTGCGCCTAGCCTAACGTAAGTTTGCTTCTGAGGACGATTCATTTATAGGCATAAACGCGGTTTTGGGATTTGAACATTCACGGGCAAGCTGAATGGATACTTTGCTGAAAGCGAAATGACGTCCCCGTACACAAGACTGACTTAACTTTTTACTTGAAGATCGTAACCGGCAGTTTGCTCAGCGCCAAGACTTTTTGCGCTTCGCTTCCCAGCAAAAACCTGTCCACCCCTTTGTAGCCATGCGAAGCCATGAAGATAGCATCACAGTGATGATGGGTAGCCGCTTTGATGATCTCTTCAGAAGTATTGCTGCCTCTTACGACATGCACCTCGACATCAACTCCGGCGGCGGATGCAAGCACAGAAATTTTATGCACATGTTTGTGCGCGGCGTTATTGATCTTGCTGATGAACTGACTGCTTATCCCTTCTGGCGAGACGGGAAAATAGGGGTAAATAGTCGCTACCGACAAACCGATAATTTTGCTGCCGTTCTCTTTGGCAAACTCTACAGTCGATCGAATTGCCTTCTCGGATAACTCCGAACCGTCTGTCGCCAGCAAAATCTTTTTGAACATGAAAATCCCTCTAAGAAATTGAACCATACGTGAATGACAAGCACATGCTATTGCAGTCGGAAGACGCATGTTTGACTTGCATCAAATAGAGAGTAAAGCTTCTGATTTTTTGCACTCGATGCGCTCTGGCATGAACGAGGTAGCGAAGGCTTGAGCTTCAGGAACCGTTATTGCGGTACTTTTCGAGCCATGCCTGGACGGGGCACCAGCCGACGATCCCTATCAATACAGGCAGCAATCCGATCAGCGCAAGTAACGCATATTGATCCGGCAACAAGAGGAAAGTGCACAACAAGACGAGGCCAATCATTATTCGCACAAAGCGTTCAAAGTAATTGATATTCGTAAAGTTGAACATGATGTGCGTCGTGTCTGCTCATCGTGGTTGGCCGATACTGTGGATCATGCCCGGCGCTGAAATACAAACAGCTTTGATCGTAGCCGAAAGCCTGCGAGTTATTCAGCAGAGCATTCTCGCAACCAAAATATTTTTATCTGATAACTGTATATCCTTCGCTCGCTTGCCAATTCGCTTGATGTAGCGCACGGCTTCCGTACGAAGATTCTTTAACCAGCCTGTGAAAATGAAGGTTTCCTCAAATTCACAGGCATGGGATTCACTTGAATATAGTGACCGGTATTTTGCTGTATATCAGCACTTTCTGCGCTTCACTTCCCAGCAAAAGCTTGTCCAATCCCGTACGCCCGTGTGATGCCATGAAGATGGCGTCGCATTGATATTTGTCGGCTGCCTTGATGATTTCGGCAGAAGCGCTGGTTCCCTCGACGGCATGTACTTCCGCATCCACCCCTAGCGCAGCGGCGAGAGGAACGATTTTTTGTACATTTTTCTCCGCTTCCTTGCTGATCGCATCGACGAATTCTCCGCTGATTGCTTCCATGCCATAGACAGGAAAATAGGGATAAATCGTCGCCACCGACAAGCCGATGACTTTGCTGCCGTGCTCCTTTGCAAATTGCAATGTCGCTTGAACTGCTTTGTCTGACAACTCTGAGCCATCGGTTGCCAGCAAGATTTTCTTGAACATAATTGCCTCCTCTATTAAATGATGCTTACTTTCCAGTAATACAAACTCATCGTATTGGAGCGCGAGACCAGTCTTTTGATCTACATCAAGTAGGCATCAAAGCGTTTTCAATTTCATCACCTGCCCTGCCTCTTTTTTGTCATTATCAGAAACATGCCGTAGAGAATTTTTGATTCGAAGCTGCTTTCTACAACGAAGGTTGCCCGCTGTATATAGGGCAACAACCCCAAGTCACAGGTCAAATAGGTAGCTCATGAACCATGCTGAAAAAATCCCCGGATTGACAGCCGCCGAAGCGGCGAGTCGATTGAAGAATGAGGGCGGGAACGCCTTGCCGGACCAACAGCATCGTAATTTTTTAATGATCATGCTGGATGCACTGCGCGAGCCCATGTTCATTTTGCTGCTGTGCGCGGCACTTCTCTATTTGATCATTGGCGAGCTGCACGAAGGCATTTTTTTGTTGGCAATGGTCTTGCTGACCGTGGGTCTGACGCTTTATCAGGAAGATAAAGCTGAGCGCGCCCTCGATGCATTGCGTGACCTGAGTGTGCCGCGTGCCTTGGTCATTCGCGATGGTTTGCCACAATATATTGATAGCAGAACGCTGGTGCGTGGAGATTTGCTGCTGTTGTCTGAGGGCGACCGCATCTCGGCTGACTGCATACTCATATCGGGTAACGGACTGCAGGTCGACGAATCACTGCTGACCGGAGAAGCGGTTCCGGTCTATAAAACAGTCTGCGATCAGCATGCAACCACTGGCGATCCAGATGAGCTTTCTTCTGCCAACCTCTATGCGGGCACGCTGGTAGTTCAGGGCGACGGTACTGCCGCAGTAACAAAAACCGGCACCCACAGCGAAATGGGCCGCATCGGTGCTGCGCTCAATGACATCACGCCGGAATCGTCAGTGTTGCGCAAGCAAATGTCCCTCTTGATCAAGATGTTTGCGGTGCTGGGTATTTCCTTGAGCGTACTGCTCACGCTGGTGGAAGGCTGGGTGCATGGTGACTGGCTGCAAGGATTGCTGGCCGGTATTGCGCTCGCCATGTCGATGATGCCGGAAGAGTTTGCCGTGATACTGGCGGTTTTCCCGGCGTTGGGAGCGTGGCGTCTGGCACGTGCCAAGGTTCTCACGCGCCGTTTATCAGCCATCGAAACCTTGGGCACGACCTCGGTGTTATGCACAGACAAGACCGGTACTCTGACGGAAAACATGATGAGCGTGGCACGCCTGTATATCGATGACGAAGAGATCGATGCGGTGACTGGTACGCAGCTGCCACACATGTTTCACCACCTGCTGGAAATCTCAATTCTTGCAAGCCGCGTGGTACCGCTGGACCCGATGGAGAAGGCATTTCATCTCGCCGGAGAAGAATTTCTTCCGCGTACCGAAGCGCAAGACGAACAACAATTGATCCAGGAATATGGCCTGACGCCGGAACTGCGCGCCATGTCGCAAGGCTGGAAAAGTGGCGATCAGGATGGCTATCTCATCGCGGCTAAGGGCGCGCCAGAAGCCATTGCCGATTTGTGCAACCTCGATACCCTGCGCCGCTCGCGCATACTGGCTGCGGCCGATCGCATGGCGACCGATGGTTTGCGTGTACTCGGTGTAGCACGTGCGACTTTTGATGGCGAGATATGGCCGCAAGACCAGCGTGCATTTCAGTTTTCCTTTGCCGGCTTGATCGGTTTGATGGACCCTTTGCGCAGAGACATACCGGAGGCAATAAGACAATGTCGGAGCGCGGGGATACGCATCATCATGATTACCGGCGATTACCCTGTTACCGCCATGACGATTGCCCGCCAGGCGGGACTGGCAGAAGGAATCGTGCTCACCGGCGAAACAATGGCGCTGCTGGACGATGCGCAGTTGTCCGAGCGTATCAAGGCGACGACGGTATGTGCGCGCATCACGCCACAACAAAAATTGCGCATTGTGCAGGCACTGAAAGCTGACGGCGAAATCGTCGCCATGACAGGCGATGGCGTCAATGACGCGCCTGCACTCAAAGCCGCGCATGTCGGCATTGCAATGGGCAAACGCGGCACCGAGGTTGCGCGGGAGGCGTCCAGCCTGGTGCTGCTGGATGACAGATTTACGTCCATCGTGCAGGCGATACGCATGGGACGAACGATTTACGCAAACATGCGCAGAGCGATGACCTATGTACTGTCCATCCATGTGCCGATTGCCGGCATGGCGCTGGCGCCGCTGCTGCTGGATTGGCCCATCATGCTATATCCGATGCACATTGTTTTTTTCGAATTGATTGTCGACCCCACTTGCGCGCTGGCTTTTGAGAACGAAGCGCCGGAAGACGGCATCATGAATGAGCCTCCGCGCGATCCGACGGTTCCCTTGTTTAACGCATCCTCATTATTGATGGCATTGCTGGAAGGAACCGGCGTCCTGATTGCAGTCGCACTGGCGTATCACTGGGCCATCGGCAATATGCCGGAGCAGGCAGCACGTGCATTTGCTTTTACTGCGCTGATCATTGCCAACCTGATGTTGATATTTTCCAATCGCTCGTGGAAAGGTGGCGTGATTGCCATGTTCCGCAAGCCCAATCCGGCCATGTGGGGTGTGGTTATTGTCGCCGTCTGCCTGCTTCTGGTCATATTGCAACATCCGCTGCTGCAAAAAATATTCAACTTTGCGCCGCTATCAGCGAGTGAAATCCTGATCGCCATGGCAATCGGTGTGGCCAGTGTTCTATGGTACGCCCCCCTTGCCTGGTACCGAACGCATGCAGCAAGCAAACGATAGTTCGTGTTTCCATTCACAGTTTTGTATGGATGGCGCGCGCATCGCGCCTGTGGTCTGCGCTCCTGTTACTTGCTGCGAAACAATTGAAATGCTTGATGTAAATCAAAATGACTAATGGAAAAGACGTCAGGATGATCATGTGTGATGGATAGAAGATGCTGAAGTTTGGTGCGATGTCGATGCGGACGAGTGAGATTCACACCGAAACGGCTACTTTAAGAATGAAAGTTAAAAGAATCAAGAAATAGCCGTCGGCCATATTACCTTGAGCGTTCTACCGATCATTTACCGCCATTTAATTAACCAACAGGAGACGCCACATGAAGATTCTTTTCGCCGTAGACGGTTCAAAATTTACTGTCAAAGCTGCCAAATTTCTGATCGACTATATCGGCACATGCAAAGAAGTGCCTGAATTGCATCTCCTCCATGTCAAGGCAGCGATTCCTGTCGGTTTGGCCAAGCACCGGGCACGCGCCCTTCTGGGTGCCGATGTGGTTGATAGCTATTACAAGGACGAGGCAATGGCATCGCTCGCCGTCGCAGAAAAAGTACTGCGCAAAAAAGATATCGCCTTTGAAGCGGAATACAAGATTGGCGATGCGTCGGGAGAAATCGCGCAATATGCGAAGAAACACAAGGTTGATCTGATCGTAATGGGTTCCCATGGGCACAGCGCACTTGGATCAATCCTGCTCGGCTCTGTAACCAGCAGAGTGCTGGCAACGACAGACGTGCCGCTCTTGATCGTGCGTTAATTGAAAGTGCATTGTTGAGCATGCACTGATCATATTCAGGACCGTCAGGGTTTGATATTGAGTTGAATCGCGATTTGTTTGCAGTACCCAAAAGGTGTTTTCTGATTTTTCAGAAAACACCTTTTTCGCTTATATCAATAAATCCCCCCTCTATGCGCCTGCACGAGAAGGTTCCTGCGATGCAGGCAAACATTTGAACCCGGCAAGGGCAATTTCACGGTGCGACGTCGACTAAGCGATGAATCCATGCAAAGTGGCGACGAGATTCGCAAAATAGGGAATTCCATCATCTGCAACCCATATCAGGGATAATGCGCACACCGTAATGCATAAGCAGCGAAATGACATGAAGTACCCTTCCCTCCAGCCGTTCAGTGAAATTCTCCCGCAACTCGCACACTACGATGCCATCATCGATGTACGTAGTCCGCTGGAATACGCCGAAGATCATTTGCCGGGAGCGATCAATTGCCCGGTTCTGGATGATAGTCAGCGGGTACAGGTCGGGACGATGTACAAGACTGTCAGTGCGTTCGAGGCGAAGAAATTGGGCGCGGCATTGGTGGCAAAAAACATCGCAACGCATATCGAACAACAGTTTCTCGCCTATCCGCAAGACTGGAAACCGCTAGTGTATTGCTGGCGTGGCGGCAACCGCAGCGGCGCGATGGCGCATATTCTGGCGCGTATCGGTTGGCCGGTCACGCAACTCGAAGGCGGCTACAAAGCCTACCGCAATCATGTCAATGCCGAACTGGCCGTGTTGCCACAGGGATTGAACTTCAATGTACTGTGCGGCCCAACCGGCAGCGGCAAAAGTCGCTTGCTGCAAGTGTTGGCTAGTCAGGGCGCACAGGTACTCGATCTGGAAAAACTCGCCGCACACCGCGGTTCTGTACTGGGTGATTTGCCGACAGCGTCGCAACCTTCACAAAAACGGTTTGAGAGCCTGTTGTGGCAGTTGTTGCGGACTTTCGATCCGGCGCACCCGATTTTCGTCGAGGCCGAGAGTAAAAAAGTGGGCAAGTTGCGGGTGCCCGATCTGCTGATGGAAAAAATGCGGGCGTCGCCCTGCACCACCATCCATCTTCCGATTCTGTATCGGGTCGCCTTGTTAATGCAGGAATATCCACACTTCATTAGCGATCCGATCAGCCTCAATACACAGCTGGATTTCCTCACTCATCTGCATGGCAAGGAAAAAATCGCGCAATGGCATCAACTCGCCCTGTCCGGCCAAACTACTGAGCTGGTGGACGAGTTGCTGCGCAAGCATTACGACCCGGGCTACCTGCAATCAATCAAACGCAATTTCATGCATCTGGAACAGGCCACTGCGCTGAACCTGCCGGATATCTCTGACGAGACCTTCCAGCGCGCAGCCAGCCAGTTGAATCAGGCGACAGAGATTACACATTCAGCCTGACCCCAGATATTTTCAAGACAGGATTCAAATGACGACAATAAACCCTCCCGCCATACGGTTGACCGAGTTTTCGCACGGCGGCGGTTGCGGCTGCAAGATTGCACCCGGCGTGCTTTCCCAGATACTCAAAGGCACAGGCGGTTTCCCGCTGCCGAAAGAGCTGCTGGTCGGGATAGAAACATCAGACGATGCCGCTGTCTACCAACTCAACGACGAGCAGGCGCTGATAGCAACGACGGATTTTTTCATGCCCATCGTCGACGACCCGTTCGACTTTGGCCGCATAGCCGCCACCAATGCGATTTCCGATGTGTATGCGATGGGCGGCACGCCTATCATGGCTCTTGCGCTGGTCGGTATGCCGGTCAATCAATTGCCGGTGGAAGTGATTGCGCAGATTCTCAAGGGTGGCGAAGCGATCTGCGCGCAAGCCGGCATCCCGATTGCCGGTGGTCACACGATCGATTCGGTCGAGCCGATTTATGGGCTGGTTGTGATGGGGCTGATTCATCCGTCCAGAATCAAGCGTAATGCCGATGCACGTGCCGGCGATAAGCTGATTTTGGGCAAGCCTGTCGGCGTCGGTGTACTGTCGGCCGCACTGAAGAAAAATATGCTGGATGCCGACGGCTATGCTTCGATGATCGCCAACACGACCAAACTCAATACGCCGGGCAAGAAATTGGCACAACTGGATGGCGTCCATGCGATGACTGATGTAACCGGTTTTGGCTTGCTCGGCCATCTGCTGGAACTGGCGCGCGGTTCCCGGCTGTCGGCAAAGCTGGAGATGGGCAGCATCCCGTTTTTACCGCAGGTGCAAAAGCTGGCTGAGCAAGGCTGCATTACCGGTGCATCCGGTCGAAATTGGCAAGGCTACGGTCATGAAGTAGTATTGGCCCCGTCGATCAATCCTGTACAGCAAGCGTTGCTGACCGATCCGCAAACCGCCGGCGGCCTGCTCGTGTCCTGTGCGCCGGAAGCAGTCGAGCAAGTGCTGGCCGCGTTCCGGGATGAAGGTTTTACCGATGCCGCGGTGATAGGCGAGATGCAGGCAGGCGTTCCCGGTGTCGAAGTCGCATAAGTATTATCGTAAGACGGCCCTGCTCTTTGGGCTTGTTATCAATCCGTTTCCTTTCACTATAAGAATGGCACTCCATGACTCGTCTTTCACTTCCTAAATTCCCTGCCTTGGCGGCAGCGGTCCTTGCTACGCTCACGATCGGCATGACTGGTTTCGCGCAGGCGCAGCAGGTATTGCGTGTATCAGCAATCCCTGATGAGGCACCGACCGAATTGCAGCGCAAGTTCAAGCCGCTGGGTAATTATCTGGAGCAAAAACTGGGCATGAAGGTTGAATTTACGCCTGTGACCGATTACGCCGCATCAGTCGAAGGCTTGATCAATAACAAGCTGGACATGGTCTGGTTTGGCGGCTTTACCTTTGTGCAGGCCAATGTGCGTAGTGGCGGCAAGGTTGTGCCGCTGGTGCAGCGTGAAGAAGATGAAAAATTCAAATCCGTCTTCATCACCACCGACAAATCCATCACCAAACTCAGCGACCTGAAAGGTAAGAATTTCAGCTTTGGTTCCGAGTCCTCGACATCCGGTCATTTGATGCCACGTTCCTTCTTGCTGGATGCGAAAGTCGATCCGGATACCGACATGAAGCGCGTTGCCTTCTCTGGCGCACATGATGCAACCGTCGCCGCAGTGGCAGGCGGCAAGGTTGATGCAGGCGCACTGAATATCTCGGTATGGGAAAAACTGGTCGCAGCCGGTAAGGTCGATCCGCAGCAGGTGCGCGTGTTTTACACCACACCCGGCTATTACGATTACAACTGGAGTGTGCGTTCCGACATGAATCCTGTGGTCCGCAAAAAATTGACGGATGCTTTCCTGGCGCTGGATGCCAAGAATCCGCAAGACAAGGAAATCCTGGACCTGCAGCGCGCGACCCGTTTTATTCCTACCAAGCCGGAAAACTACAAGGCGATCGAAGCCGCGGCACGTAACGCCGGTTTGCTGAAATAACTATCTTGAAGCCCATCTCTGCAAGCTTGCAGAGATGGGCTCAGGCCTATCCCATTTCCACGGATGACATTTCACCTTCAGAAAATCAGCACACGCCACAGCGGTGCTGCCCAGGATTCCTTTGCCTTGCGTGAGGTATCGCTCTCGATACAGCAAGGCGAACAAGTCGCATTGATAGGCCCCTCCGGCGCTGGCAAAACCAGCCTGCTGCACACCCTTGCCTGCGCGCTTAAGCCCGTGCAAGGCGAGCTACAGGTATTCGATATCCAGCCTTGGCATATCGCCAGTACGGAACGGCATCGGATGCGCGCGCGCCTTTTCCTCGCACCGCAAACGCCACCGTTGCCGCCGCGTCAGCGCGTCGTGAACGCGGTATTGGCGGGTGCGTTGCCGCAGTGGAGCGTGTGGCAAGCCGTACGCTCTTTGATCAAGCCGGTAGAAGTTGATGCCGCCTATCAAGCTTTGATGCCTTTTAATCTGCAAGACAAACTGTATGCGCGCGTCGATAGACTGTCTGGTGGCGAGCGTCAACGCTGCGGGATGGCGCGTGCTTTGGTATCCAAAGCGGAAGCTTTTCTGGTTGATGAACCGCTATCGGCACTCGACCCAACGCTTGCGCTGCAAACGCTAAAGGTCTTGCAGCAGGAAGCGCAACAGCGCAATGCAACGCTGGTTTGCAGCTTGCATCAGGTCGAACTCGCGCGTGCTAACTTCCCGCGCATTGTGGGGCTGCGCGATGGCCGTGTTGTATTTGATGCAGCCAATGCCGAGGTCAGCGATGCGATGATTGCAGCGCTGTACCAGAACAGCCAGGACGAAGCTGAGGTAAATATTGCAGATGACATGACCAAATTGGCCGTCATTGATCCGATACCACGCTGCTGATGTTGCGCTAAAGACGCTGCACAACTGACACACCTCATGCCCCTTTTTCCTTCATTTTTCATCTTTCACCGCTAACGCCAGCACTATGTCGAACACACTTCCCCTTCGCAAAGCCGGCCCTGATCCGGCATGGCGCGGTCGCGTGCTGGGTTTCGGCGTGGTGTTGCTGATACTGTGGCCAATGCTGGTGCAGGCGGAGTTCAAGCCCTGGATCCTGTTCGACGCACAAAGCTTGCGCGCAACCTGGAATTTCGTTTCCAGCTTTTTCCCGCCGGCGCATACGCTGGAATTCTTGCAAATGGTATTGGGCGCCACCTGGGAAACGGTTGCAATGGCAACCGCCGGCATGACGCTGGCATTGCTGGGTGCGATACCGTTGACCTTGCTGGCGACCGAACGGCTATCCATTTCACGTTTGGGCAAAGGCCGCGCATCCCTGATGCCGACCGCATTCCGCAATGCAGTGCGATGGTTGCTGATCCTGTTACGCAGCGTGCCGGAACTGGTATGGGCACTACTGCTGGTACGTATCGTCGGTCTGGGCCCGACCGCTGGCGTCGTCGCGATTGCGCTGACTTACTGCGGCATGCTCGGCAAGGTCTATGCAGACATACTGGAATCATCGGATGCGACGGCTTGCAATAATTTGCTGCAAAACGGCAGTGGTCGGCTGGCAGCTTTTCTGTATGGCGCCCTGCCCGAGTCTGCGGCAGAACTGGTGTCCTACACGGTTTATCGGTGGGAATGTGCGATCCGCGGCTCGGTCGTCATGGGCTTTGTCGGTGCCGGCGGTCTGGGCCAGCGTATGGATGAATCCATCAAGATGATGGCCGGCGACGAGTTGTCGACCATGCTGATCGTCTTCGTGCTGCTGGTTGCCGCGGCTGACGGTGTGTCAGGCATGTTGCGCAGGAGGTTGGAATGAAGCCTGTGCTTGCCCAAAATTTCCCGGTACGACCGTCCCTGCAATGGTCAACCATTACGCTGCTCGCCGGTATCGTGCTGCTGGTGGTGGCCAGCTTTGCTTCGCTGCCATTGAAATTGCATGCCTTTTTCGACGCAGAAGCGGTGCGCACCAGCATTGAGTTTTTACGCGGATTTTCGCCGCCGGAAACGGCTCCTGCCTTTCTCAAAAAAATCGGTATCGCCACCTTCGAGACCCTCGCCATGTCGGCGATCGGCACTCTGATTGCCGCTTTCTTAGGCGTCTTGATCGGCTTGCCCGCCAGCGGTCGCTTTGGCAACACTGCTCGATTGGCGACCCGCGCCGTGTTGAATGTGCTGCGCTCCATACCTGAACTGGTATGGGCATCGGTGCTATTGATCGCGGCCGGACTCGGTCCGTTTGCAGGGACGCTGGCTTTGGCCTTGCATACGATAGGTGTGCTGGGACGCCTGTTTGCTGAAGCATTTGAAAATTGCTCGCCCTTGCCGGAAGAAACCTTGCGTGCCAATGGCGTCAATCCGGTTGCGGCATTTCTTTATTCCACCTTGCCGCAATGCAGCCCGCAATTGATGTCTTACACGCTGTATCGGTGGGAGAACAATATTCGGGCGGCGGCAATTCTCGGCGTGGTCGGCGCGGGCGGTCTGGGGCAGATGCTGAAATTCCATCTATCGCTGTTCCAGATGCAGCAGGCAGCCAGCGTGATCGTGGCCATGTTGCTGATGGTTGCGGTGGTAGATGGCGTGAGCTTCATGCTCAGGCGGTTGATGACGAAGTAAGTCTGTCCACTACTGCATCGCTTTACATCTTGCATCCCGATTCGTTTTCGCGGCCAAAAATGATCACGATCTGCATCAACTTCAATACAAGCACTAGCGGCAAAACGAATACCGAGCGCGAGCAATCGCGCATGAATACATGTTCCCGCAGGAAACCTGCAAAGAGACAGGTATTACCAACGATGAATACTTAAAGTGATTTATTTTTAAGTTAAAAGTATTATTAAAATCAAATAATTAGAAAATTTAATTAATAATTCACTTTATGCATTTCCTTGTTTTCAATCACTTTTTATTAGCACCCAAAATCACCATCTTGCTTGATGGCATGACGATTTCAACACCCGCCCGTCTCGATGCCACACCGACGTTATCGATGTGGCTGGAGGCAAATCAAGCCAACAGTTTCTGCATCTGCAGATAGAGATCAGCCTTTCCTTCAAAACCTATGCCCGGCAAATCCGGCATCGTGATGTACCCGTTCTGTACTTTCACACCATCCGGGAACCCGCCAAAAGGCTGGAACAAATCCGGGTACGATTCGTTACCGCCCAGCCCAAGGCCGGCTGCAATATTCAAGGACATCTGATGCCCGCCGTGTGGAATGCAGCGGGTTCTCGACCAACCGTGTTCTTGCAGCATGTCTAGCGTACGAAGATATTCGACCAGGCCATAACTCAAGGCGCAGTCGAATTGAAGGTAATCACGATCCGCACGCATGCCGCCGTAGCGGATCAGGTTGCGCGCATCCTGCATCGAAAACAGGTTTTCCCCGGTCGCCATCGGGTTTTTGTAGTAGTTGCGCAAGGTCGCCTGCAACTCGAAATCCAGCGGATCGCCTGCCTCTTCATACCAGAACAGATCGTATTGCGAAAGCGCCTTGGCATACCGGATCGCGGTGTCCAGATCAAAACGACCGTTCGCATCGACGGCGAGTTTCTGCCCGTCCTGCAGCACACTCAGCACGGAATCGATACGACGCAAGTCTTCATCCAGCGACTCGCCACCTATCTTCTTTTTGACCACCGTATAACCGCGGTCGATGTAACTGCGCATCTCATCCTTGAGCTTTTCGTGATTCTGGCCCGGATAGTAATAACCGCCGGCAGCGTAGACAAAAATTTCGCGATTCGGCGTGCCGTTACCGTAACGATCTGCCAGCAATTGAAATAGCGGTTGGCCTGCGATCTTGGCCACGGCATCCCAAATGGCCATATCAATAGTGCCGATCGCCACAGAACGCTCGCCATGACCGCCCGGCTTTTCATTCGTGAACATGGTCGCCCAGATTTTGTGCGGGTCGAAATTGTCGCCGGCATCATTGATCAAGGAATCGGTATCAGCTTCCAGCAAGCGCGGAATGAAGCGCTCGCGCATCAGTTTGCCCTGTCCGTAGCGGCCGTTTGAGTTGAAACCGTAACCGACGACCGGCTTGCCATCCCGGATGACGTCCGTAATTACAGCAACCAGACTCAGTGTCATCTTGCTGAAGTCGATATAGGCATTGCGTATGGGCGAGCTGATGGGCAGGGTTTTTTCGCGGATTTCGACGATTCTCATGGGGTTTCCTCACTATTCGGTGTCTGCCGGGTCACGGCATCTTCAACATAGTCGTCAGCATATCCGCTGAAAGTACGCTTATGCTTCACCCAAAATCAGTTGATTATTAACTTTTAGTGAATACTGCTTCAGTGAAAAACGACCTTGCATCTGAACTCGAATTTTTTATCCTGATCGCGCGTCACGGCAATCTGTCTGCCGCTGCGCGTGCGCTCGATATCACGCCGCCCGCCGCCACCAAGCGATTGGCGCAGCTAGAAGCCAGACTCGGCGTGCGCCTGATCAATCGCACCACCCGCAGCATCAGTCTGACCAATGAAGGCGAAACGTATCTATCGCATGCGACGCGCATCCTGCAACAGCTGCGCGAAATGGAAGATGCGGTATCCAGCAGCAAGACGGATTTGCGCGGCCTGTTGCGCGTGAACGCCACACTGGGATTCGGCCGCACGACGATCGCTCCGCTGGTCTCGGAGTTCGTCAACCGTCATCCACACGTAGAGATGCAAGTCGAACTAACCGACAAGCCGGTTGATCTGGTCGAGAGCGGTGTTGATATGGCGATCCGTTTTGGCGAATTGCCGGATCAAAGGCTGAATGCCCGATGCCTGATGACCAACAGAAGATTTTTGTGCGCATCTCCGCGGTATCTGGAGCAGCACGGTACGCCCACCACCCTCGCCGATCTAGCGCAGCATCGCTGCATCATTCACAGGCAAAACGATGAAGCCTACGGCATCTGGCGCTTCACACGCGATCAGCAAAACGAAGTGATGAAAGTCCAGGGCGCGCTATCGAGTAATGACGGCGACATCGTCCTCGGCTGGGCGCTCGACGGGCACGGCATCCTCATCCGTTCGGAATGGGATTTGGCCAAGTATCTGGAAAGTGGCCGCTTGAAAGTCATCCTGCCAGATTACAACTTGCCATCTGCCGACCTGTTCGTGTACTACGCAAACCGGCGCAATCAAAGCGCACGCGCCCGGGCTTTCATCGATTTTCTGCTGGAGTGTTTCAGCAAAAAGATGGCTGACTAAGTTTTCGCGCTGCAGGTGTTACAGCCGACCGCTTGTAACTGCGCAGCCTCCGCATTTCCAGTATGCGTCGGGAAACTTCCCTACTTATGGAGTGCGTTGAATCTGGTTTTACCCCAGCGCTCCTCCAAAGCACCGGAAGCCGCGGCTTTAAGTAGCTTCTGAAAACTCGGGCACTCCACATGACTGGGGGCTGGACAGGCAGCCGCATGTCGTAGTCCTTTGCTCATAGCCCTCAGTCGCTTGATCTGGGCATCAATTGCGTCCGCCTTGGCTGTCAGCGTGTGTTTATCAATCTGAGGCGCTCCGTTTTGCGAAAGCATGGACCTAATTTCGTCCAGAGAAAGTCCGGCGACCTGCCCTAAAGAAATCAAGGCCAGTTGATCCAGCACATTTGTAGAAAATCGGCGTCGGGCACCCGGCTCACGGACAGCGGTGATAAGCCCTTTCTGTTCGTAATAACGCAGCGCCGATGAAGGCACTCCAGTACGTTTACTCACTTCTGCAATATCCATCCCAACACCCCTTGACTTGAAGTCGACTTGAACTTCTAGAATGCTCTTCAGAAGCTTAATCGTCAACCGTCAAGGAGTGCGTCATGACATCACTGCAAGTAATTTCGAGGATCGTAATCGTTGGTTGCGGCGCTACGTTGATCATGGATATCTGGCTTATGTTCCTGAAACAATTCGGCGTACAAACCCTCAACTTTGCCTTCATTGGCCGATGGGGCGGCCATTTATTTAGAGGCAAGTTTGCCCACGAATCAATTGCGAAAGCGGCGCCCATTTCAGGGGAGCTCATGCTTGGATGGCTTATCCACTATGCCGTCGGGATCGTCTTCGCAGGACTACTTGTCAGTGTGTTTGGCACTGTCTGGATAACGAACCCCTCTTTGACGCCGGCGCTCCTGATTGGTGTGAGCACCGTTCTGATTCCTTTGCTGGTCATGCAGCCAGCCATGGGCCTGGGGATCGCAGCATCGAAGACCCCGACACCAATTAAGAGTTGTATCAGAAGCGTAGTCAATCACACCATTTTTGGTATAGGCCTCTTCCTGTCTGCCAGCATCATCGAATGGATATTGCGATGAACGGGGTGTCCTGCAGCAATCAATCTCAACATTATATGGAGTCAGAGAAATGAAAAAAATTGCCGTTATTTATCACAGTGCCCATGGCCACACGCAGCACATTGCCCATCATGTTGCCGAGGGTGCCAGGATGGTATCCGATACCGAAGTTCACATCCTCACCGCAGAAGAGTTGACCTCTATACCTGAAGGTATGCTGCAATTCGATGGCTTCCTGCTTGGCTCGCCGACCTACATGGGCGGAGTATCCGGAACATTCAAGATATTCATGGACGCCACTGGTGGCCTTTGGCGCAGCCAGCAGTTGAAGGGAAAATTGGCGTCCGGCTTCACTGTGTCGTCGTTGCCTGCGGGAGACAAGCAAACGACATTAATCTCCCTGTTCACTTTTTGCATGCAGCATGGAATGCTTTGGGCCGGCAATCCAGTCATTCCAGAACAGCATCGAGGCGTGCCCTATGAGGAGGCCGCAAATCGATTGGGCTCATGGTCTGGCCTGATGGCGCAGGCAGGCCACTCTGCATCAGCGGATTCTTTTGTTCCCGGCGACATAAAAACGGCGCGGCTGTTTGGGAAAAATTTCGCTGAAACATTGCACCGAGTGTCCGCTGCCGATCGGTGTCTGGAGGTGATGCCATGATCCCAAAGAAGTATGGACCGATGCTATTCAGCCTGATTCTTTCTGGTTTGATGTCACTTCTGGTGTCGGGGATTGCAACGTTTCGCGCCGTGGGCTTATCCAGCGAGCTATTCGACTTATGGACTAGCGCCTGGCTTACGGCGTGGCTAGTAGCATTTCCGGTGGTGATGCTGGTGGCACCTTTTACGCAAAAATTGGTTCGCTCTCTGCTTGCTGAATGTTGATGGCAACAGCATCGAAACATTTGTTAAGGAGACGGCCTTTCTGTTGATTGTCACCGCAATCTCGGGGAGCAGGTCATTGCCATCCCATGAATCTAAGGCTTTTCCCACTATTAACGAAAATTGAACAAAGTCTGGATTTTCCGGTCAATGAACCTGTCCCAACATACACAAGGAAATCATAGTGAGTACACGTCACATACTGGATCAACTATTGCGGTCCGGCCAGGATTTAGCCAAACAATGGGGTAACGGCCAGCAAAGTGGCGGCGCTTTGAATGGACTACAGGACAAACTAGGGGGCCTTCTCGGGGGCAGCCAATCCGGAAATAATCAGTCGGGCGGCAATGGGTTGTCTTCGTTATTGACGGGATTTGGCGGCGGCGCCATCAGTGGTGGTGCGCTAGCTATGCTTCTGAGCAGCAAAAAGGCGCGCAAAATGGGTGGCAATCTTGCACTCTATGGCGGCATGGCGGCATTGGGGGCGTTGGCTTTCAAAGCTTATGGCGACTGGCAGCGCGACAAGGCACAGCAAACCGGCAGTCCGGTTAATGTCGAACCGCAAACGCTGGATAGACTGCCTGCCGCGCAGGCTGAACAACACAGTTCGGCAATTCTGATTGCCATGATCGGTGCTGCCAAGGCAGATGGTCATATCGGGCCTGAAGAAACGCAGTTGCTCGAACAGGAAATGGCGAAGCTCTCGGAAGAAGCGAGCGACCAGCGTTGGCTGCATGAAGAATTGACCCGCCCGCTTGATCCAGCCGCGGTGGCGCGTGCATCCAGCACGCCGGAAATGGCGGCCGAGATGTATCTGGCGAGCTTACTCATCGTCGATGAGGAAACCTTCATGGAACGTGCCTATCTGGATCAATTGGCAAAAGAATTAAAACTCGATCCGGACCTGAAGGCCAAACTTGAACTGCAGGTTGAGAACATTTCCAGGGCCTAATATAAAAGCGAGTGACAACATTGCCTGTCGCTTGCTTTAAATACTCGCTAAAGGCTTGCTACCGCAAGCCTTCCCTCTTCCCCAGTACGGCCACCAGCCCATTCACCTTCATCTGAGGACGGGAATAAAAATTGAGTGTCCGCTTTTGCGCCGACAGCGAATGTCGCGCGCCTCTTGTTTGACGATACTTATCCAGTAAGCGATGACGCCAATCCCTTATTGGCCTGAGCGGCACCAAAATCGCTACTGCATGAAGATGTCTATCTAATTTTCGACAGCCATTCAGCGAACAGAAGGTCGGCTGCCTGTGCAAGCCCTTTGCCGTGCATCAGGGTTTCTGCTCGCAGAATCTGCGGGCTGATTTTCGCGGCAGCGAGTTCGCATGCGTGACCAATCAGCCAGCTTTCGAACTTGGTGGCCACAACCTCGGGATGAAACTGCAGGCCGAGAATTTTCGTTCCGCGAGCGAACGCCTGATTTCTGTAAATTTCGGTAGAGGCCAGCAAATCACAATGTTCCGGAAGATCAAACGTATCGCCATGCCAATGCAATACGGCATGCCCTTCCAGATGGCGAAGCGGAGTGTTATTTCCCGCATCAGATAATTTCAGCGAAGACCACCCGATTTCTTTTGCAGGTCCGGGATAAACACGGCTGCCGAGCGCGTGTGCCATCAACTGTGCGCCGAGGCATATTCCCATTGTCGGCATATCTGCCGCCATGCGACTTTTGAGTATCTGCAGCTCATGGGTGATGAAGGGATAGGAGGCTCCATCATAGACACCGATCGGGCCACCCAGGACAACAAAATGTCGACAGCGAACGGATCGATGGTGGTCAAATCTACCTCGGCCGAATCGATATATTCCACCTGATATCCGGCCTGAAGAAGCGGACTGGCCATGCTGCCAAGATCCTCGAATCCAACGTGGCGTATCACGAGTGCGGTTTTTTTAGTCATGTTGAACCTGAGCGCATCTTGAGTAAAAAATGAATCGAGGCTGGATACGATCCGGCCCCCTTTTCTTTGAACCCGCCACCTATTGCGCAGGTTCGTCAGTACCGTTTAGACCAAGTTGATTGCGACATCGATATTGCCGTGCGTCATCTTGGAGTAAGGACAGGTTTGATGTGCTGCATCGACGACTGCCTGTGCGACGTCCTTTTCAACGCCTGGGAGACTGACATTCAGGCGGGCCTGCAGGAAATAGGCACCTTCTGCATTGCACAAATCTATCTCGGCATCGACGGTCAGGTCAGCTGGCAACTTGATATTCATTTTGCCAGCTGCCTTGCCCATTGCACCAATGAAGCAGGCTGACCAGCCTGCTGCGAACAGTTGCTCTGGATTCGTGCCCTCGCCTTTGGAACCTGGCGAAGACAGCATGATATCCAGGCGACCATCCGCGCTGCGTGCAGTGCCATCACGTCCACCGGATGTAGTGTGTGTTTTACCGGTGTACAGAACTTTTGAGTCTTGAGTCATGATTGTTTCCTTATCAGATAAATAAAATAGTTCCGGTCATTGATGCACTATCGCTGCGTCAATGACGTACCTGTATTCAACCAAGCTGTCGTATCTGCCATGTGTCACGAATACGCAGTTATGCAAGATTCTGTATCGCAGAAACCTATAGATACATAGCGATACAAAATCCAGGTCAAAGTACGCAACGTGGGTAAGCAACTTGGCGACTGCCACGATCAAACTGATCCTGCTTACGCGAAGACGGGTTGTCAGTTCACAGCAACGTTTCGATTCACCTTGGTAGTGAAAGTCCTTTTCAAATCAGCTTTGCCACGTCCAGAATCGCCTGCGCAAATGCTTGCGGTGCTTCCTGTGGAAGATTGTGTCCGATTCCGCCATTCACCGATCTGTGTGCGTATTTGCCAGTAAATTTCTTCGCATAGGCTTTGGGATCTGGGTGAGGTGCGCCGTTGGCATCGCCTTCCATCGTAATGGTAGGCACGCTAATATCGGGAAACTTGGCGAGTTGTTTTTCCAGTTCGTCATACCTTGCTTCACTTGGTGCCAGTCCCAACCGCCAACGGTAGTTACTGATCGAAATGGCGACATGATCCGGATTGTCGAGAGACTTTGCGGAACGGAAAAAAGTCGCATCGTCAAACTTCCACTGCGGCGAAGCGAGTTCCCAGATCAGGCGCGCAAACTCATGGGTATTCGCACGGTATCCGAGCTCGCCGCGTTCCGTTGCAAAGTAATACTGGTACCACCATTGCAGCTCCGCCTTGGGAGAAAGCGGCTTGCGATTGATTTCCTGGCTGCCGATCAGATAGCCGCTGACCGATACCAAGGCTTTGAAACGCTGCGGCCATAAAGCGGCCAAGGTAGCGGCGATCCTGGCTCCCCAGTCGAATCCGGCCACAATGGCCTGATCGATTTTCAGCGCATCCATGAAGGCAACCATATCGGCAGTAAACGTCGCCTGCTGGCCATTGCGCAGCGTGTCATTCGATAGGAATCGTGTGCTGCCATAACCCCGCAGGTGTGGAATGATGACGCGATATCCGGCTGCGGCCAGGATCGGTGCAACATCGATAAAGGCATGAATGTCATACGGCCAGCCGTGTATCAGCAACACGGGAATACCATGCGCTGGACCAACATCCACGTAGCCCACATCAAGCAAGCCGGCTTTTATCTGTTTGATATCTGAAAAACAATTGGTGCCCGGTGAAATACCTGCAGCGGTACTAAGGGAACTGGTGCCGGAAGACGCAGCATTGGCGCTTGTCAGTAATCCCATTTGTGCGGCCACGAGTCCGAGAGCTGCCGTGTTCAAGAAGTGTCTGCGTTTAAAGTTAGTTGTTTCAGTCATGGCTTTCTCCTGAAGGTTGATTGCGATGAAGACATGCCACCGTCAATTGCAAGGCCGTCGATGGTATTCATATGAAGTTTCTTCGCTCAATCCGCACGACGGGCGAGATTGGTAAATTAATGAATACGAAATGGAGTACGGACTTCTCTCGAACCCCGTACTTTCTTAGCGTTTCAATTATCACTAGCTGATTTTTGTAGCAGTCAAGTGCAATGGAATCAGCGCAGGGATCTGAAAGCTGCCCGAATTTCTGCGCTAAACAGCGCCGGTTCTTCCCATGCTGCGAAGTGACCGCCCTTTTCAACCACGTTGAAATAGATGAGGTTGTGGTAGTTGCGCGTAGCCCAGCTCCGAGGCGCCTGATAAATTTCGCCTGGAAAAACCGTCACCGCGACGGGCACCTTGGGGACATCCCTGGCCGTGAAGGGGCCGCCGCCCAGTTGAGCAGCGTCCCAGTAGGACCGAGAGGACGACGTGCCTGTGTTGGTGAGCCAGTACAAAGAAATATCGTCGAGCATTTCATCACGGGTAAATGCCCGCTCTGGCTGCCCACCGGTATAGGTCCAGGTGGCAAACTTCTCGTAGAAAAAGGCCGCCATACCGACAGGTGAATCCGCCAGCGAGTAGCCAAGAGTCTGCGGGCGAGTGTTCATCATCTCGGCATACCCGAAACCATGGTTGTAGAAGATATCGAGTGAAGCATAGGCCGCCTTTTCCTCGGCGGAAAACTCGGCCGGGACCGGCTGACGGGTGCGGACAAGCTGCACGACATCCGGGGGCACAGTAC
The DNA here is from genome assembly GCF_042665175.1 of Herminiimonas aquatilis. Classification (NCBI taxonomy): domain Bacteria; kingdom Pseudomonadati; phylum Pseudomonadota; class Betaproteobacteria; order Burkholderiales; family Oxalobacteraceae; genus Herminiimonas; species Herminiimonas aquatilis. Next base: position 311,602 of record NZ_JBHTCC010000003.1, on the reverse strand, counting down.
CTGGCATGTTGGTGTGGACACCCAGTAATCCAGCGGGTGCCTGAATTGCCATCACTTCCGAAATGATTGCACCCCAGTCGCCGCCTTGAGCTACATAGCGTTTGTATCCCAGGCGCTGCATCAGTTCGTGCCAAGCGCGGGCGACCTTCGGAGGAGTCCATTCGACTCCCTTCGCTGGCTTGCCGGAAAAACCGTAACCCGGATAGGTGGGCAGGACGAGGTGAAAAGCGTCCTCCGCGCGTCCGCCATAAGCAGTGGGATCGGTCAGTGGGCCCACCGTCTTCAGCAATTCGAAAATAGAACCGGGCCAGCCATGGGTCATGATCAGCGGCATGGCATTCGGATGGCGTGAGCGGATATGTGCAAACTGAATGTCAAGTCCGTCAATCTTCGTAATGAATTGCGGCAGCGCGTTCAGCTTCGCTTCGGCTTTGCGCCAGTCGTATTCTGTTCCCCAGTACTGGACGAGTGGCTGGAGCTTTGCCAGTTGTACGCCCTGGGATTGATCCGAGACTGTCTCCCGATCCGGCCAGCGCGTCGCTGCCAGACGGCGACGCAGATCAATGATTGCTGCTTCAGGAACATGGATGCGAAACGGCCTGATCGAATTGTCTGCGGTTGCCGCAAACAATGATCCCGGCAACATGCTTGAGGCGCCGGCTAATGCGGCGCCAGCAAGAAAGTTGCGACGGGTTAGTGATGATGAAATTTTGGACACGATTATTTCCTTAGTCGAATTGAATTGCTATCGCAGAGCTCTACTGCAGCTCTGCGCACATAGCTGACTTAGATCAGATTGATCACAACGTCGATGTTGCCGCGCGTGGCTTTGGAATACGGACAGGTCTGATGTGCTACGTCGACCAACGCCTGCACCACATCACGTTCAAAACCCGGCACGCTGACATTCAGACGCGCTTGCAGGAAGTAAGCACCGTCCGCATTGCACAAATCGACCTCTGCACCAACGGACAGATCGGCTGGCAGTTTGATCTTCAATTGGCCGGCAGCCAGTCCCATCGCGCCGATAAAACATGCGGACCAGCCGGCAGCGAATAGTTGTTCCGGATTGGTACCGTTGCCAGCAGAACCTGGCGAAGACAGCTTGATGTCGAGACGACCATCAGAACTTTGTGAGGAGCCATCACGGCCACCTGAGGATGTAAGGGTTTTGCCTGTGTACAGTACTTTTGTGGTTTGGGTCACGGTAGTTCTCCTGTTTAAATTAAACGTTTTTTGCTTGGCAATTAAGAAAAGTCATGTTCGATTGCGGGCTTCGTTTCAATCCGCATGGACAAACTTTAAGACGCGCTTGTATCTTCGCTGTGTCTGTAACACGGGGTTTTGTATGCCTGTGTATCTGTAAAAGGGCTGATACATACGGATACAAAAAGATGATTCGATACACCAATTGATTCATCACGGTTGCATCTGTCGGATCGCTTGTGTTCACGGACGAAAATTTCTTCGCCCGTGAATCGCGCTTTACTTGGTATTTTTAATCGCGTCCTTGGCCGCTGTTTCGATCAACTGAGATACCTCAACCGGATGTGATGTCATCACGACGTGCGATGCGCCTTTGATGGCGACGGTCTTTTGGGAATTGGCCCGTTTAGCCATGAAGTCCAATGTAGCTTCCGGGATGTTCTTATCGGCTTTGCCGTACACAAACCAGGATGGAATGTTTTTCCATGCTGGCTCGCCAGATGCTTCGACAATGGCGGCTTCCGTAATAGGACGCTGAGCCGCTGCCATTAATTTGGCTTTTCCAGCTGGCACATCAGCCGCAAACTGGTCGCGGAATTTCGACTGATCGATGTACAGATCCTTTCCGCCATCATCCAGAGTGACTGGTTGTGCCAAGGCAGAACCCAAAGTGCTGCCAGGATATTTCGACGACAGGCCAATTGCGGTTTCACCGGTATCTGGTGCAAAGGCCGCTACATAGACCAAGCCTTTAACATTTTGATTGCCGTTTGCTGCAGTGGAGATGACGGAGCCGCCATAGGAATGGCCAACCAGGATCACCGGCCCGGGGATGTTTTTCACAATGCCAGATATATATGCTGCATCGCTTTTTACGCTACGCAGTGGATTGGCCGCGCCGACTACTTTGTATCCGTCGGCGATCAACTTGGCGCTGACGCCGTCCCAGCTTGACGACTCGGCAAAGGCACCATGCACCAAAACTATGGTGGGCTTGGGTGAAGACGCAGCGCCAGCAAAGGAAGCTGCGGGCAGAGCTACTCCTGACGCGGCCAATGCAATGGTGAAAGTGCTCTTCAATAAGTTTCTATAGATGTTGTTCATGACGACTTCCTTTCAGCTGAGATAATATGTGTTGTGCCGTCGTTACCACACGGCGCCGTGTATAAAACGAATGTCATTCCGGCTGCGCGAGTAAGGCCTTGATTGCAGCTTCGGTTTCCTGATACGAGCCTTCACCGAAATGTTTGTAGACGACCTGTCCTTTTTTATTGGTCAAATAAACTGCCGGCCAGTAACGGTTGCTGTATGCATTCCAGGTTGCGTACTGGTTGTCTTGCGCAACCGGATACGTAATGCCAAAGCGCTTGATCGCACTCTTCACGTTGTCGGTCGAACGCTCGAACGGATACTCCGGCGTATGTACGCCTATAACCACCAGGCCTTTATCCTTGTATTTTTCATACCAACTCTTGACGTACGGCAGAGTACGAATGCAGTTGATACAGGTGTAGGTCCAGAAATCCACTAGCACGACCTTGCCGCGCAGTTGCTGCATGGTCAGCGGCTCTGAATTCAGCCATTTTTCAATGCCGACAAATTCGGGCGTCTGCTTCGTGGCATCAGCTAGGGCTGGGGCTGGAGCCGCATGTGCGGTTGCGGCAAAGAGCGCGGTAATGGCCAGCATGGTTTTAATTTTCGATTTCATTTCAGAATCCTTTCAAGGTGGGAAAAAGGTCAGCCAGCGATGCATAAATCAGTACGTCGTACTGGAAGTAAATGGCGAGGCCGGTCAGTAAAATCAGTACGCCGAAAACCTGTTGCAGCCTATGGGTATGCCGAGCCAGAATACGTACGCGGGTGGTGATGAACTGCCCGCCGTAGGCAATGATCAACATCGGAATACCGGCACCGATTGCGTAGAGAATGAGCAAGGTGGCGGACCAGCCGATGTCTTGTGCCTTGGCGACGAGCACCAGGATGGAGGCGAGTACAGGACCCGCGCAGGGTGTCCACACAGCACCGAGCGACATGCCCAGAAGAAAACCGCCAAGATTCCCGTGATCGCTGGTTCCTGCAGCGGGACCAACGCGATTCAGGAGGCCGCCGACGCGCGTCATCGCCCATTCATAAGGTTGTCGCCACAGCATGAGCAGACCCGTCAACATCAACATGACGATGCCGGTGAGGCGCAGCGTTTCATGCGCGATGACTACATGCCGGGAAGCACTGGCCAGCAACATGCCGAGTGCGGCAAATGTCAAAACAAAACCGGCAACGATGAAGAGAGGACGGGTACGATTGATGCGCTGCAAAGTGCTGCCCAGAACGATGGGCAGGATGGGCAGAACACAAGGCGACGCGATGGTCAATACGCCTGCGAGTAAAGCCAGTGGTGCTTCGATAAGATTGTTCACGATACGATCCTCCTTGTTGGATGAGCGTATTTAACCGTCCGTGCGTATCCCGGATGTGTCAAAAAAAGGGGCTAGTGCAATGTTTTGTATCGACGCTCATGCCGGATACACTGCGATACAAAGTCACGCGTGCACTGGGTTATAAAGGCAACATCCCAATTCAAGGAGAACACCTATGAAGCGTTTTCTAGCAACCTTGGCGTTTTTGTTCGGTGGCATGACGGCCGAAATCGCCAACCCATTGACCTGTTCGCTGATGGCTTCCAGCCAATCGCGTGCCTGCCGCCTTAAGTTAAGATTTAAAAATGGAAAATACTGACCACATCCTGATCGTCGATGACGATCGCGAGATCCGTGAACTGCTCGCCGTCTATCTCGAAAAAAATGGCATGCGCGCCACGGTTGCTGCCAATGGGCGACAGATGCGAGCGTTGCTGGAGCAGCACCAATTCGACCTCGTCATACTCGATCTCATGCTGCCTGGAGAAGACGGACTTACCCTCTGTCGAGAGCTGCGTGCCAGCAAATGGCGGGCGTTGCCCGTCTTGATGCTGACAGCGCGTAGTGAAGAGACGGATCGCATCGTCGGACTGGAGATGGGCGCCGATGACTATTTGACCAAACCGTTTGCGGTACGCGAGCTGTTTGCACGTATTCGCTCCGTACTGCGGCGCGCGCGCATGCTGCCGCCCAACCTGCAGATCAATGAGCCTGGGCAGTTCATCGCCTTCGGCGACTGGAAGCTTGATACGGTCGCTCGTCACTTGCTGGATCGGCAAGGCACAATGGTGTCATTGAGTGGTGCCGAATACCGGCTGCTGCGGGTCTTTCTCGATCATCCGCAACGCGTATTGACGCGTGATCAATTGCTGAATCTCACGCAGGGACGCGACTCTGATATGTTTGATCGTTCCATTGATTTGCTCGTGAGCCGCTTGCGCCAGCGTTTGCTCGATGACGCACGCGAACCGCGCTATATCAAGACCCTGCGCAGCGAGGGATATGTATTCTCGTCCGCAGTGGACGTGATGGATGGTCCGACATGATGAAGCTGCGCCTGGGCTTGCCTCGCACCTTGTTCATGCGGCTGACGCTGATTTTTTTCGTCGGATTGGCTGCCGCGCATGCCTTGTCGTACTGGCTCATCATCAACGAACGACGCGAAGCTACCACCGGACTCATGCTGGGCTATCTGGAGCAGGATGTTGCCAGTTCCGTCGCGCTGCTCGATCGGCTGCCAAATGCCGAGCGAGCCGACTGGCTTCCACGGCTGGAACGACGCACCTACAGCTTTTCTCTGGAAGCGGGAGAATCCGGTCATGTACCAGACAGCAAATTATCGAAGCGGATTGCAGATTCCTTTTTAAAAGCAATCGGGAAGCAGTATCGCGTGACTGCGAACGCGGTACCTGGACACCCTGATCGCGTCCAGGCGCATATTGAACTCAGTGACGGCACACCGCTCACAATCGACATGCAGCCATCGGGCCTGCCTGTTTCGCCATGGTTGCCGGTCGTCCTGACTTTGCAACTGTTGCTGCTGGCAGTGTTCACATGGATAGGCGTACGTCTGATAACGCGCCCATTGGCGCGGTTTGCGAATGCTGCCGACGGCCTTGGCCCCGATCTGAAGACGGACCGCTTGCCAGAGAGTGGGCCACTTGAGGTGACGCTTGCAGCACGGGCATTCAATTCCATGCAAGATCGCATCGGCGCGTACATGGCCGAACGAACGCAGATTCTCGCTGCGATTTCACACGACCTGCAAACGCCGATTACCCGCATGCGCATGCGAGCTGACATGATGGACGACGAGATCCAACGTGAAAAGATGAATCGCGACCTGCAGGAGATGGAAGTTTTGGTGCGGGATGGCGTTGCTTATGCACGTACCTCGTTTGGTACGCCAGAGACGCCATGTCGGATTGATCCTGATTCCCTGCTGGAGAGTCTGGTAGGCGATTATCAGGATGTCGGTCACACAGTCACCTTGACCGGTAGCGCCAAGACATCATTAGTGACACGTCCTCACGGTCTGCGCCGGATTCTTGGCAATCTCGTCGACAATGCGCTCAAATATACCGGTGCGGCACAACTGTCGATTGAAACGGAAACAGACGGTAGCATTGTTATTTTAGTGCGCGACAACGGTAGCGGAATTCCTGAAACGGAGTTAGATAAAGTATTTGAACCGTTTTACCGCTTGGAGGCATCGCGCAATCGCGATACTGGCGGATCAGGCTTGGGGTTGGCAATTGCACGGCAACTCGCGGCCACCATGAATGGAACGCTGGCCTTGCGCAATCACCCTGATGGCGGGCTGGAGGCCAGGCTAGTATTAAGAAATGTGATCTCAGAAAATGTGTCTAAATAAATAGAAATGCACTTCGCTAAGGTGAGCTGAGCGTTGTCGCGCTCTAACGTCTGACGCACGATGATCTGAATAAATTCCACGTATTACGATTTGGCGGATATGCGCAATATCCGATAGTGATTCACACCACCGGCTATTCCGTTACGATAGCCTTCGGCTCGAGGAATGCTTCCAAACCGAATACGCCGAACTCCCTGCCTATCCCTGACTGCTTGACGCCTCCGAATGGCGCGAGAAGGTCGGGGCCAATGCGGTTGATCAGTACAGTGCCAGCTTCCAGTTGTGCCGCGATGTGCCTGGCGCGATTCTGTTGCGACGAAAAAATATACGCCTGCAAACCGTAGTTAGAATCGTTGGCAACAGCGATCGCTTCATCCTCGCTCTCGTAGGTCAGGATAGACAGCACCGGCCCGAAAATTTCTTCACGGGCAATGTCCATGTCATTGCGAACATCGACAAATACGGTAGGCCTTACAAAGTAACCTTTTTCCAGATTGTCCGGCCGTCCTTCGCCGCCGACAATCAGGCGAGCGCCCTGCTCCTGGCCGCGACGAATGAAATGTTGCACGCGCTCATATTGGCCATGGTTGACGAGTGGACCGATGAGCGTAGCCGGGTCGCGCGGATCGCCCACGCGCATAGCGCTGACCAAGTCATGTACCAGTTCTATAACTTCATTAAGATCTTTTCTCGGAACCAGCAGGCGTGTACCGGCGACGCAAGCCTGACCGTTGTTCATGAAGGCCGCATGCAATGCAAGAGGAATGGCCTTGGCGAGATCGGCATCATCCAAAACGATGGCGGCGGACTTGCCAGTCAGGGCGAGGCTCACCCGTTTCATGCTGTCCACACCCGCGCGGACGATCAGCTTGCCGGTCCCTGTGGAACCAGTGAATGATATTTTTGAGATGCCAGGACTGGTACTGATTTCATCACCCACATCCATACCGCGACCAAGCAGAATATTGAAGATGCCAGCTGGCAAACCTGCATCATGCAGAGCCTCCGCGACCACCTGAGTCTGGATAGGACTCAACTCACTGGGTTTAATGACCGACGCGCAACCGGCTGCAATTGCCGAAGCCAGCTTGCTGCAAATCGTGCCGGCGGTACTATTCCAGGGCGCGATGAGGCCCGCGACGCCGACCGGCTCCATGATGACGGTAGTCGCATCTACATGTCGTGCGAATTGATAGCGCTCCAGTGTTTGCGCGGCATTGGCAAAGCACTGCGAAGCATATTGGCTGACCCATTGGGCGCGAGCCACAGGAGCGCCATATTCTTCAATAGCCGTCTCCCGAATCAGCTCCGTGCGCGCCAACACCGCAGACTGAAGACGCCTTAACATGTCGATGCGCTCAGCTTTGGTACTGCGGCCAAACGTTCGTTGCGCACACTGTGCGGCGGCGATTGCGCGCTTCGCATCATCCCGATTTGCCAGCGTTACATTGCCAATAAGCTGTTCCGTCGCCGGATTGATGACTTCTACAATCTCGGTTCCTTGCACGGGCACAAACGCACCCCCAATGTATGCCTGATTGATGTTCCACATGGCCTTAACTCCCGACTTTTGCTGTTGAAGTTCTTAATGCTTGAAGTTTAGGGACAAACCATTGTTTTGATAATATGGTCAAATATGGACGAGTTATTTCGAAAATCGGAACAATGAATAAAAGTGGTTTGACAGAATTGGAAGTGGTGCTCGCCGTAGCCAGACGTCACGGCTTTCGCGCAGCTGCGGTCGAATTGGATATGTCTACGTCGGCTGTCAGTAATGCTGTTGCAGGTCTGGAGGCAAGGTTAGGTGCGCGGCTATTTCACCGCACTACGCGCAGCGTATCCCTCACTGAAGCGGGTCGGCAATTCGTCAGTCAGGTTGAGCCCGCCGTGACACAGATACGGGATGCAATGATTGCCGTCAGCGATCAAAAGAAGAGCCTGAGCGGGACCTTACGCATCAACAGTTCACTTGGCGCAGCGCTCATGATCTTCCAACCCATCATGCAGACGTTCTTGCTCCGATATCCCGGCATGACGATCGACATCGTGACAGACGGAAGGTTGGTGGACATCGTGGCCGAAGGTTTCGATGCCGGCCTCCGTTTAAGTCCGAGGGTTCCGCGTGACATGATTCGCGTTTCTCTCAGCGAAGATGTCCCAATGGTGGTTGTGGCATCTGCCAACTATTTCGACCGGCATCCCAAGCCTGCGACGCCAATGGATCTCGCCCAGCATGCGTGCATTCGCGCCCGTCTTCCAAGCGGAATTTTATCGCCCTGGGAGTTTGTACGAGGCAACGATATTCTCAACATAGATGTACCCGGGCCTCTCGTGCTCGATAACCCCATCATGATGCTGGAATCCGCTCGACTAGGCATAGGCTTGGCTCAACTGGCCGAATGGTACGTTGCAGATGATTTGGCAAGCGGACGCTTGATTCGCGTCCTGGATGACTGGATGGCGCCAATGCCAGGGCTTTGCCTTTACTATTCTGGTCACCGTCACGTACCAGCCGGACTACGTGCGCTGATAGATCTGATTCATGAAGTTGGCGATGTCAAAAAAGCGCGTTTAGTTCCGGATTCTTTCGCTCACTCCGGAGCCGATACTTAAGCATATTAATGAAGCGTCTTAACCATCGCAGTTTTTATCAGAGGAGCAGATATCTCTCCTTGACTGCGGATACAACTGCCAGCAGCTAACGAATGATTGGCGAAGCGTAACAAAAAATTTGTTTTGCTTAATCTTATAGTTGATAATTGCGGGCATGAACGATACTGCACACCTCCCTACGCTACCCGACAGACTCTCGATCGATCCTCGCAGCCCTTACTTCGACGCTGCCATATTTGAACATGACGTTGGCATTAAGCTGAACGATAAAGAGCGCTCCGATGTTGAAGAATATTGCATCAGCGAGGGATGGGTTAAAGTCCCGGCCGGCAAGGCGCTGGATCGCAAGGGCAATCCCTTGATGACTAAATTAAAAGGCAAGGTCGAAGCCTTCTATCGGTAACGACAGCCCTTTAATCAGCATTTCTTGCATAAGCTAATTGCCTGCAAAGGCAGGTGCTTTAAAATCTTTTACGGTATCGAGTACCGGTTTTTTTCTGGCCTGCGCCCCCCGACCTGGATGCAGGCTTGCATCCCGTCGTCGAATTCAAGACATAAAGCGGACTGGCATGTTGAACGCAGGGTTAGTGTTCTGCATCCGGCAGCGTGAAATAAAAGCGTGCGCCTTTGCCAATCTCGCTGTTCACCCTGATCGTTCCGCCATGTGCGTCGATAAAAGTTTTACAGATGGTGAGTCCTAAGCCCATATCAGACAAATTCATGCTCTCGGTTTCAAGCTTTTCAAATACTTGTCCGATTCGATCTTCCGAAATACCGCTGCCGTTATCTGTAACCGCACACTCTACCAACGCGTCAATCTGGTTGGCGCTGATAATTATTTCACCGTTCGGTGTATGCCTGATGGCGTTGGCAATGAGATTCTGAAACACGCGGCGCAATAAAGACGCATCGGCGAATACGACGAGGTCTTCTGGAACATTGTTAACAATGTTCGTGCTACCTGACCCTGCTACAGGATGCAAATCCTGCAGCAGCGACTCAACCAGTGGCCAAAGATCGAATCGCCGACATTCCAGCTTAATGCCCGTTTCGGTTTCCAGATTGATGTTCTCTTCCAGTATCTTATTGATCTGCGTAGTGAGATAACCGGCATTGCGCTGCAAGGTTTTGAGTGAGCGATTAATACGGTCGACGGATGGATCGCCTTGCAAGCACACTCTTTCCAGAAGTTGTGAGGACAAAATGATTGCATTTAATGGCGTGCGCAAATCATGCGCGATGAAGGCAAGATAATCCTCGCGCCGTCTTTGCGTGTCTAGGGCTTGCTGCATTACATACGCTTTAATGGCGGTAGCAATGGCGGCGTCCAAAGTATTGTTCAGGAATTGCACTGCGCTACCGACCAGTATCACGTCATATTTTTCGGCCAGTTCGTGTATGCAATTGCGCAAGATATTGTATTCAGCCACAACCTCCTCAACTTCAAATCCATTTTCCAGACGTTGAAGTCCGTGCGTCGTCGATGAACCTTCGGTGACTTGCGTAATAATTGCTTCATCATCAGCAAGCGCCAAAGCGGCCGCTAATTCCTTCAGCAGTACAGGAATGTGATCATTTAAAGTCGGCTTGTCCAAGGATTTGGCTGCGGGTAACTCACGGACTTTCATGCGCCAATAAGATAGCAGCGCTTCCTGGTGAGCATTGATCAAAGCAGCAAGCTCTTTGGTCGCGTTGAACTTTTGCATTTATTACTTTCATTTTTATCGAGGCATTGTTTAACTTATTGCCGCTCGACCGGTGGACCACATGTTTCTCAAAAACGACTTCATCAAGGAAATATCTGAATGATTCACATAGGTGATTCACATATGTGATGCAGCGCACGGTGTGATTACCTTTGCCAAGGCATTATTAGTGATGCAGATTCCGACGCAAGATGCGAAATGTTGAATCAACGATGGGAATCATCATTCATGGCACTTACCATCCTCGTTGTAGACGACCAACTAGCTTTGGCCGAAGTCCTCGCGAATATACTTGAATATCATGGTTATGCGGTATTAATCGCAGAAGATGGCCAGCAGGCGCTTGACGTCGTCAAATCAAATGAAATTGATTTGATCATTAGTGACTATATGATGCCCAGGCTGGATGGCATGGCGCTTTATCATCGTTTATCCGCCGACCAGCGCACTTCCAGCATACCGATGATCATGATGAGCGCTCTGCCCGGCGATCTACGGGATTTGCCTGTTCATGCAATTCTAAAAAAGCCTTTTCAGATAGATGAGCTTGTAGAAAGCGTGACTAAGGCATTGGAAAAGATCGAGCACTAACAGGAATCGCGCGTAGCCTCCTGCATCAAAATCGCACCACCCTCTTCGCCCTCGCCTTGTGCATGCGCTCCATGCAGGTGCGGAATTGAACAGATAAATTCCCTCTTCATACGTTAAAAGCGCGTCCACAGTGGCGCGCACAGAGTTTTGTTCAATTGGCATGGCCTTTGCTATATCCCATCTTGTACACAAGAAGGGATACCAAATGCTCGGATGGACAATTACTGAATGGCAGAGCGCTTATCGCACGGGTGCTCAACCTGCGGAACTGCTGGCTGCCCTGCTCACTTCACTCCCCTCGCCCGATCCCGCATGGATCTCGATCATTGACCAGACGGCACTGAATGCGCGCCTGACGCAATTGGCGGCACAGCTAAAAGCTGCCGACGGCGATCTGAGCAGTCTTCCTTTATATGGTGTGCCGTTCGCTGCCAAGGACAATATCGATGTCGCAGGCCTGCCGACCACCGCAGCCTGCCCGGCATTTGCGTATGCGCCGACGCGGAATGCAACGATCATCCAACGCTTGCTGGATGCCGGGGCGATTGTGATCGGCAAAACCAATCTGGATCAGTTTGCCACCGGCCTGGTTGGCGTGCGTTCGCCTTACGGCATTCCGACCAATACGATCAATCCTGAATATGTATCCGGCGGATCGAGTTCCGGCTCGGCATCAGTCGTTGCCCGTGGCATCGTGCCGTTCTCCCTGGGGACGGACACCGCCGGTTCGGGGCGTGTGCCTGCCGGTCTTAACAACATTGTCGGGCTGAAGCCTACGCGCGGCGCTTTCAGCAACACAGGCGTGGTTCCCGCTTGCCGCACGCTGGATTGCGTCTCCGTCTTCGCGACGACCAATGAAGATGCGGTCATGGTTTATGACGTGGCAGCGCAGCTCGATCTGACAGATGGCTTATCGCGTGCAATACCTTCTGAAGCGAAAAATAAAAGCCTGCCAGCCAAACCGCGCTTCGGAATTCCCGCCAAGCCTGAGTTCTATGGCGATGCACTGGCAGAGCAAGCTTTCACCGCTGCGATCAACCAACTGGAAGCGCAAGGTGCGACCTGCGTGCCTGTCGATTTCTCGCTGTTCGATGAAGTCGCCGCACTCTTGTACGACGGTCCTTGGGTAGCCGAACGGTATGCGGCGATCCGTGCCTTCGCCACTGCACATGAAGCAGATATCCATCCTGTCGTACGCGACATCATCTTCAAGGCGAAGAATTTTTCGGCGGCAGATGCCTTCATCGGGATGTACAAACTGGCAGACCTGAAACGCAAGGCTGACGTCCTGCTCGCGCAATTTGATGCGCTGGTCGTGCCGACTGCACCTACCCATTACAAAATCAGCGAACTGCAAGCCGAGCCTGTGCGCCTGAACAGCAATCTCGGCAAATACACCAACTTCGTCAATCTGCTGGACTGGAGTGCCCTCGCGGTGCCAGCCAGCATGCGCCCGGACGGCCTGCCGTTCGGCATCACACTAATTGCCGATGCATGGCAGGAACGGGCACTTGCGGTGTTCGCTGCGCAGTGGCATCAAGGCACAGGCTTGAAACGCGGCGCGACCGGACTCGCACTCGCGCCTTCCGCACCGATCAAAAGTAATGCTACGTCCATCGACATGATACGTGTTGCCGTGGTCGGTGCACATCTGCGCGGCATGCCCTTGAATCATGAACTGACCAGCCGCGATGCGCAGTTCGTCCTCAGTACCACCAGCGCAGACAACTACCACCTGTACGCACTGGCCAATACCACACCGCCAAAACCTGGTTTGGTCCGCAGCGATAGCGGATCGGCAATCAAGCTCGAACTGTGGGACGTGCCATCGACCGCATTCGGCTCTTTCGTTGCCGGTGTACCGGCGCCACTCGGCATCGGCACGGTGACGCTGGCTGACGGCAGCACAGTCAAGGGGTTTATCTGCGAACCATCCGGCCTGGCTGGCGCACACGACATCACCGAATTCGGCGGCTGGGCGGCGTATTTGGCCAGCCTGAACAAGACCGCACAACCATAACAAACTGACCAGGGATCATTATGTTCACTACCGTCCTTATCGCCAATCGCGGCGAAATTGCCTGCCGCATCGCGCGCACGCTCAAACTGATGAACATACAGTCGGTCGCCGTCTACTCGGACGCCGATCGCAACAGCCTGCACGTGGCAGCGGCCGATGTCGCCGTTTCATTAGGCGGCCAGAGCGCAGCAGAAAGTTATCTGCGCGGCGATCTGATTATCGCTGCAGCAAAACAGACAGGCGCGCAGGCGATCATCCCCGGTTATGGTTTCCTGTCGGAGAATGCCGACTTTGCTGCGCAATGCGAAGCGGAAGGCATCGTCTTCGTCGGCCCTACTTCACAGCAGATGGAACAGTTCGGCTTGAAGCATGCCGCACGTGAACTGGCAGAGCTTGCGAAAGTGCCGCTGGTACCTGGTTCGGGCTTGCTGCCGAATTTGGCAGCCGCGCAGGATGCAGCGGCCGACATCGGTTATCCGGTCATGCTGAAAAGCACGGCGGGCGGCGGCGGTATCGGCCTGACCCGCTGCAATAACGAAGCGGAATTGATCGCAGCATTTGAATCGGTGCAACGGCTGGGACAATCATTCTTTTCGAATGCAGGCGTATTTGTCGAACGCTTTGTCGATAGAGCGCGCCATATCGAAGTACAAATTTTCGGCGATGGTCGCGGTCACGTGATCGCACTCGGAGAGCGCGATTGTTCCCTGCAACGCCGCAATCAAAAAGTAGTCGAAGAAACACCTGCGCCTGATCTGCCAGAGACAATACGCCGCCAACTCTGGGCGGCAGCGGAAAATCTTGGCCGCTCGGTCGGCTATCGTTCTGCCGGCACTGTCGAGTTCATCTACGACAGCGAGAAGGAAGCTTTCTATTTTCTCGAAGTGAATACGCGTCTGCAGGTGGAACATGCGATCACTGAAAGCGTGACCGGCATCGATTTGGTGGAATGGATGATACTGACGGCTGCCGGCAAGCCGCCGTCGCTGGATCGCCTGATTGAACCGGTAGGTGCATCGATAGAAGTACGTATCTATGCAGAGAATCCTCTGCGCAATTTCGCCCCCAGCCCGGGCACCCTGACCGAAGTTTATTTCCCGCCGAACGCACGTATCGATACCTGGGTAGAGACTGGCACCGAAGTGTCGGCGCTGTACGATCCGATGATCGCCAAGCTGATCGTGCACGGCAAAGACAGGGCCTCTGCGATTACCGCGATGTCGCGAGCCCTGAGCGAAACCCGTTTGTCAGGCATTTCCACCAATCTCGACTACCTGCGCCAGGTGGTGGCCAGCGCAGGCTTTGCAGCCGGCGAAGTCTCTACGCGCTATCTGGATCATTTTCATTACCGCCCGGCCGTGGTGGAAATCATAGACGGCGGCACTTACACCACGGTGCAGGATTATCCGGGTCGTGTCGGTTACTGGGATATCGGCGTGCCGCCATCCGGCCCGATGGATGACTGGGCATTCCGTCTGGCCAATCGCATCGTCGGCAATCATCCGCAAGCCGCAGGCATTGAAACCACGGTGCTCGGACCGACGCTGCGTTTTCATTGCGACACCGTGGTGGCGCTCACCGGTGCACCCACCAAGGCCGATCTGGACGGCATCGCGGTTGATTTCTGGAAGCCGATCGACGTCAGAGCCGGCCAGATCCTGCGGGTAGGCAAGGCAACCAGCGGTTGCCGCAGCTATCTCGCGGTGCGCAATGGCTTCGACCTTCCTCTGTATCTCGGCAGCCGTGCGACATTCGCGCTGGGCCAGTTCGGCGGCCATGCCGGGCGCACCTTGCGTGCTGCAGATATTTTGCCGCTGGCGAATCCTTCCTTGCCTGCACTGGCTGACACTGCGCCGCTGTATGCGCCGGCTGCTTTACCGGTTTCGATGATTCCAAACTATGGCAAAACCTGGGACATTGGAGTGCTGTACGGCCCGCATGGCGCACCTGACTTCTTCACCGCGGAATCGATAGAAACATTCTTCGCCAGCGAATGGGAAGTGCATTACAACTCGAATCGGCTCGGCATCCGTTTGAATGGTCCCAAGCCGACATGGACACGCTCGGATGGCGGCGAAGCCGGCTTGCACCCATCGAATGTGCATGACTGCGAATACGCGATCGGCAGCATCAACTTCACCGGTGACATGCCGGTCATCCTGACACGCGACGGCCCCAGCCTGGGCGGCTTTGTATGCGCCGCGACCATCGTCAAAGGCGAGTTATGGAAAGTCGGCCAGGTCAAACCGGGCGACAAGATACGCTTTCGCGAAATGTCTTTTGACGACGCGCTGATACTGGAGCAGCAACAAGATGCCTTCATTGAAAATTGGGCAGGCGGCGTTGCTGAAGCAGTTCTTTCAACACAGCGCGGCGAACCGATTCTGTTTGAAGCACCTGCTGCTCAAGGGCGCCCCAAAACCGTCTTTCGTCAAGCTGGCGACAAATACATCCTGATCGAATACGGCGAAAACGTTCTCGACCTGAACCTGCGCTTCCGCATCCATGCCTTGATGGAAGCGCTGAATCTGCATCCACATGAAGGCGTGCTGGAACTGTCACCCGGCGTGCGTTCGCTGCAAGTGCGTTACGACAGCCGCATCATCCACCAGAAAAAACTGGTGAATGTACTGGTCGCAACCGATGCCACGCTGACCGGTATAGAAACCATGCAGGTATCGAGCCGCGTCGTCTATCTGCCTATGGCTTACAACGATTCCGCCACGCTGGACGCGGTCGCCAAGTATCGCCAGTCTGTGCGCGATACCGCGCCATGGCTTCCCAGCAATACCGAATTCATACGTCGCATCAACGGCCTAGCATCGGATGAGGCAGTGCGCGACATCATTTATCAAAGCAGCTATATGGTGCTCGGTCTGGGCGACGTCTATCTTGGGGCGCCTTGTGCAGTACCGGTCGATCCGCGCCATCGCCTGCTGACGTCGAAGTACAACCCGGCACGCACCTACACGGCTGAAGGCACGGTCGGTATCGGCGGCGTCTACATGTGCATTTACGGTATGGATTCACCCGGCGGTTATCAACTGGTTGGACGCACGCTGCCGATCTGGAACAAGTTCATGAAGCACGCCATGTTCGTCGACAACAAGCCATGGCTGTTGCGCTTCTTCGATCAGGTGCGCTTCTATCCGGTCTCCGAGGAAGAACTCACGACACTGCGCAATGACTTCCGCGAAGGACGCTGCAATGTCTTGATCGAGGAAGAGATTTTCGACCTCGGCAAGTACAACGAATTCCTCGCACGCATAGAACCGGAAATGGTGACCTTCCGCGCGCAACAGAAAACCGCATTCGATACCGAAGTCGCGCATTGGGCCAGCGCAGGCTTCAACGCCGGTTCGCACGAAGTGGAAAGAATCAGCATCGATGTGGCAGAGCTCACCGGTTCTGTGGTCTCGGCCGATATCACCGGCAATGTCTGGAAGCTGGTCGCAGAAGCCGGCAGCACGGTCAAGATGGGCGATCCGCTATTGATACTGGAAGCGATGAAAATGGAATTCCATATTTCGGCGCCACACGACGGCATCGTCAAGAGCTTCCATTGCCAGCCCGGCATGATGATCAACGCCGGCGATCCGCTGGTTTCGATTGAGTAACTGAATTGAACAAGCTGAACAAGCGCCCTTCTTACCTGGAACCATCATGCTCGATTTGAAAGCGCCGCCCTCTTCCGGAAAAAATGCGAACAATCTGGCGATCCAGATTTATACGCAACTGAAAGCGGATATCTTCGATTTTCGTTTGCTGCCTAGCGACAAATTCAGCGAGGGCGATATCGCCACCCGCATGCAAGTCAGCCGGACACCTGTGCGTCAGGCTTTGTTCTGGCTGCAGCGCGAAGGCTATGTCGATGTGAACTTCCGCAGCGGCTGGCAAGTGCGTGCCTTCGACTTCAAGTACTTCGAAGACCTGTATGAAATCCGCATCATGATGGAAACCAACGCCATCGCGAAGCTGGTGGAACAGGACCTTACCGAACGCCTGGCGACCTTGCGTGATATCTGGCTGATTCCGGAAGCGGAATATCTGACAGATCCAACCACGGTTGCCGCGCTGGATGAGGCCTTTCACGCACGGCTCGTTTCTGCCGTCGGCAACGATGAAATGGTACGCATCCATCAAGACGTCACCGAGCGCATACGCATCATTCGCCGCCTCGACTTTACCAAAGCGCCGCGCATCGAAGCGACCTACCGCGAGCATGCAGAAATCCTGAAAAAAATCTTTGCCAAGGATGTCGCTGGCGCACAAAAAATGATTTGCGGCCACATCGCCGAGAGTCAGGCCGAAGTGAAACGCATCACTTTGTTCATGTTGCAGACCGCACGTGAACGTTATGGCAGTCGGGAGGAAGCATGATTGTTTTCCGTATTA
This sequence comes from Herminiimonas aquatilis, assembly GCF_042665175.1. Taxonomy (NCBI): domain Bacteria; kingdom Pseudomonadati; phylum Pseudomonadota; class Betaproteobacteria; order Burkholderiales; family Oxalobacteraceae; genus Herminiimonas; species Herminiimonas aquatilis. The sequence goes on along the minus strand of NZ_JBHTCC010000003.1, from coordinate 294,280 downwards.
GTTATTTGTGTCAGTTTTCCGCAAGTGCTTGACGAACAAATGCATGGTCTGGAATTTGCTGTTTTTTTGAATAAGAACTGACGTAGGGATTTGAATCAAGAACTTGAATCTGAAGTTTGTTTTTTGTTGCTGTTTTTTTGTGCTGTTTTCCATGTTTGTGCATTGCTTGTTTTTATGTCTTTGGTATTGATTTTTTCATTCACTTTAGGAGCTCACCAAAATGTCACGTCGCACACTATTAAAAGCAACAGCGCTAGGCGCATTCGCATTCTGCGCCTCATCCTGGCTCCCGGCTGCGTTTGCCGCGGATACGATCAAGGTCGGCATTCTGCATTCCCTGTCGGGCACGATGGCTATTTCCGAAACCTCGCTCAAAGACGTCGCGCTGATGACGATCGAAGAGATCAATGCCAATGGCGGCGTGATGGGCAAGAAGCTGGAACCAGTGATCGTCGATCCGGCATCCAACTGGCCATTATTCGCAGAGAAAGCACGCCAGCTGATTTCGCAAGACAAGGTATCCGTCGTGTTCGGCTGCTGGACCTCTGTCTCACGCAAATCCGTTTTGCCCGTCTTCAAGGAGCTCAACAGCCTGCTGTTCTACCCTGTGCAATATGAAGGTGAAGAGCTCGAGAAAAACGTGTTCTACACTGGTGCAGCACCAAATCAGCAAGCGATCCCTGCGACTGAATACCTGATGTCGAAAGAAGGCGGCGGCGCCAAGCGTTTCGTCCTGCTCGGCACTGACTATGTGTATCCACGCACCACCAACAAAATCCTGCGCTCGTTCCTGAATAGCAAAGGCGTCAAAGACAGCGACATCAGCGAAGTCTATACACCGTTCGGCCACTCCGATTATCAAACCATCGTCGCTAACATCAAGAAGTTCGCAGCAGGCGGCAAGACAGCGGTGATCTCGACCATCAATGGCGACTCCAACGTACCGTTTTACAAAGAGTTGGGTAATGCAGGCTTGAAGGCAACCGACGTCCCTGTCGTTGCATTCTCGGTTGGTGAAGAAGAACTGCGCGGTGTCGATACCAAACCTCTGGTTGGTCACCTGGCGGCATGGAACTACTTTGAATCGGTCAAGAATCCTGTGAATGCAGCCTTCATCAAAAAATGGAAAGCCTACGCAGTCGCGAAGAAATTGCCTAACGCGAACACGGTCGTCACCAACGATCCGATGGAAGCAACCTACGTCGGTTTGTACATGTGGAAACAGGCAGTAGAAAAAGCCAAGTCCACCGATACCGACAAGGTCATCGCAGCAATGGCGGGCCAGACCTTCAAGGCTCCATCTGGCTACACACTGACCATGGATGCGACCAATCACCACTTGCACAAGCCAGTCATGATCGGCGAAATCAAGGCTGACGGTCAGTTCAATGTCGTCAACAAAACCAAGACCACCATCCGTGCGCAACCCTGGAGCCCCTACATCGCCGGTAACGAAGGCAAGCAAAAAATGTAAGCAACAAGCCTGAAAAGTAATGGATGCAGCTAATCACTGATGCTTCCGGTTACTGATTGTGCTGCTCACAAAATGTGGCACTGCACCGTATCAAGACTTTGATCCGGTGCAGATGTCCGACAGATTCGAGAAGTAGAGTTCCAGTTGCACCCGCAAAACGCCAGACACATATGCATCGTCTTGCAGGCCATTGAAAAGACCATGACACTTCTTCCAAAATTATTTGCAGTAGCCTTGTTAGCTTGCTGCGTACATGCGCAGGCCGCGATAGATGCGACCTTGCTCAAGCCGCTCGCCGGCGACGATCCGGATGCGCGCATCGCCGCCGTCATCCAGATTGCCGCGCTGGTCGATGATGATGCGCGCAAGATACTGACCGCGCTCGATACCGATACGCTGTACGCGACACCCGCCGGCGATGTCCTGATCATCGAAGACACCGATGCCTATAATCCGGCCACCGGCAAGACTGCGCCTGCGCCCAATGATGCGGAAGGCATTAGCGTCAACAACCGTTTGCGAGGCGTGGTGCAAGCCGCGCTATCCGGGTTGAAGCTGTTTTCCGACGATCGCGATACGCGCAAGAGCGCGGCAAATGATTTGCTCAAAGGTGCCGATCCGGCACAAATCTCCCTGATCAACAAGGCACTTGAAAAAGAAGGCGATGAAGAGATCAAGCAGATTCTGCTGCAAGTCGTCGCCACCGCCAACCTGCAGTCACCTTACGCCGAGCAGCGTCGTGCTGCGGTTAAGACTTTGGCGAGCACGACCAACGCCAGCCTAAAAACCGTGCTGGAACACATGCTGGTCAAGAATCCCGACGGCACGTATAACGAGCCGAATGAGGCAGTCCGCATCGAAGTCGTGCGCACGCTAACAGCATTGAATCGTCATCTGACAATTACAGAGTTTGTCGGCAAACTGTTCTATGGCATCTCGCTAGGGAGCGTCCTGCTGCTGGCGGCTCTGGGATTGGCAATTACCTTCGGCTTGATGGGCATCATCAATATGGCGCATGGCGAGATGCTGATGATCGGTGCCTACACTACCTATTTGTGCCAACTGTTTTTCCGCAATTTCTTCCCCGACGCGATCGACGCCTATCTGCTGGTTGCGCTGCCAGCGGCCTTCATCGTGACCGGCGCCGTCGGCATCCTGCTGGAACGACTGGTCATTCGCTGGTTATACGGCCGACCGCTGGAAACGCTGTTGTGTACCTGGGGTATCAGCCTGATGCTGATGCAAACCGTGCGGACCATCTTCGGCGCGCAAAACGTCGAAGTCGCGAATCCCTCATGGATGTCGGGCGGCGTGACCGTACTAGGATCATTGGTGCTGTCCTATAACCGCATCGTGATTATTTTCTTCGCATTATTTGTTGTGCTGGCGGTTTGGCTGATCCTGAATAAAACACGACTTGGTTTATTCGTACGTGCCGTCACGCAGAATCGCCGCATGGCCGATTGCGTCGGCGTATCGACCGGCAAGATAGACATGATGACTTTCGGCCTCGGTTGCGGCATCGCCGGTCTCGGCGGCGTCGCGTTGTCGCAGCTTGGCAATGTCGGTCCCGACCTCGGTCAGGGATATATCGTCGATTCCTTCATGGTGGTGGTACTTGGTGGCGTCGGCCAATTAGCCGGCACCGTGATTGCGGCATTCGGCCTAGGTGAAGTCAATAAATTCCTGGAACCTGTCGCTGGCGCAGTGCTGGCAAAAATCGCCATCCTCGTCTTCATCATCATCTTTATCCAGAAGCGCCCGCAAGGCTTGTTTGCGCTGAAAGGCAGGAGCGTGGAATGAGTATCTCGAATTCAAATGGCGCTTTGACGCTGGTGGCAAAACCGGCGCTCTTTTCCCGCCCGGCATGGAGCGGCATCATCTTCTGCGCTGCCGTTCTTGCCTTGCTGCCGGTATTGAATCTGATTTTTCCTGCAGATCATGCGCTGCATATCTCCAGCTACACGATTGCATTGATAGGCAAGTTCATGTGTTACGCGATGGCGGCGCTGGCGCTTGATCTGGTGTGGGGTTACACCGGGATTTTATCGTTGGGGCACGGCGTATTTTTCGCACTTGGCGGCTATGCGCACGGCATGTATCTAATGCGTTCCATCGGGCGTGATGGCGTGTATCAAAGCAATCTTCCTGACTTCATGGTCTTTCTGAACTGGAAGGAATATCCGTGGTACTGGTGGATGACCGAACACTTCTGGTTTGCCATGCTGCTGGTCGTGCTGGTGCCGGGCATACTCGCTTTTGTATTCGGCTACTTCGCTTTCCGTTCCCGCATCAAGGGCGTGTATTTCTCCATCATCACGCAGGCGATGACCTTCGCCTTCATGTTGCTATTCTTCCGTAATGACACCGGTTTTGGTGGCAACAATGGCTTTACCGACTTCAAACGCATACTCGGCTTCACGATCACCGATCCATCGACCAAGGCAGCGCTGTATCTGGTGACACTGGCGTTCTTGTTAGGCGCTCTATTCCTGTGCCGCGCAATCGTTACGTCCAAACTTGGACGTGTCCTGCAAGGCGTACGCGATTCCGAATCCCGCCTGATGTTCATCGGCTACAACCCTCTGTGGTTCAAGCTTTTCGTCTGGACCTTGTCGGCAGTCTTGTGCGGCATCGCCGGGGCCTTGTATGTGCCGCAAGTCGGCATCATCAATCCTTCCGAAATGTCGCCAGCCAATTCAATTGAAATGGTGATCTGGGCTGCGGTTGGTGGTCGCGGGTCGTTGATCGGTCCGATCATAGGTGCGTTCACTGTCAACGGTTTGAAGAGTTGGTTCACTGCCGCCTTCCCCGACTTGTGGCTGTTCGCGCTGGGCCTGATTTTCATCCTGGTCACACTATTCATGCCGCAAGGCATTCTGGGACTGGCGAAGAAATTCAAGAAACGCGCTAAAACCGAGGAGGCAGCATGAGCAACATTAACAAGGTCATGCATCCTATTGATCACGCCGGTCACATGCTTGAAGACAACGAGCTGGGCGAAGGCGATGTCAGTTACGGTCGCATCAAGCCGGAAGGCGTCGATACCGCACACGGTGCGATTCTGTATCTGGAAGACATCACGGTTTCCTTTGATGGCTTCAAGGCGATCAACCAGCTGAACCTGGATATTTCGGTAGGTGAACTGCGTTGCATCATCGGGCCTAACGGTGCCGGCAAAACCACGATGATGGATGTCATTACTGGCAAGACCCGCCCTACTTCTGGCACGGTATTTTTTGGTCAAAGCATAGACCTGACCAAAATGACCGAATACGAAATCGCGCATGCCGGCATAGGCCGCAAGTTCCAGCGCCCAACCGTGTTCGAACACCACACCGTCTTCGAGAATCTTGAGCTGGCGATGAAGATGGACAAGCGCGTCAAGACCACCTTGTTTGCACGCTTGAATTCCGAACAAATAGGCAAGATCGAAGAAATTCTCAAGTTGATACGCCTGCACGGCAGCGAACATAGACTCGCCGGCCTGCTGTCACATGGACAAAAGCAATGGCTGGAAATCGGCATGCTGTTGATGCAGGAACCACAATTACTGTTGCTGGATGAACCTGTCGCTGGCATGTCGGATGCAGAAACCGCGCGCACCGCAGAGCTGTTGAACGAGTTGCGCGGCAAGCATTCGATCATGGTGGTGGAACACGATATGGGCTTCGTTGAAGAGATTGCACAAGGCGGCAAGGTCACCGTACTACATGAAGGTTCGGTACTCGCACAAGGAACCATGCAGCAGGTACAGGCGGATGAACGCGTGATTGAAGTGTATCTGGGCCGCTGAAAACAGGAACGGGAAAACAATATGCTGCAAGTCGATCAATTGAATCAATACTATGGCGCAGCGCATACCTTGCGTGGTGTGTCCTTGTCGCTGGAAAAAGGCAAATGTCTGACGCTGCTGGGTCGCAACGGCGTCGGCAAAACCACCCTGCTGAAATGCCTGATGGGCGTCTTGCCGACGGCAGCCGGCAATGTTTCGCTGGATGGCCGCGACATCACCAAACTGAAACCGCATCAACGCGCGCAACTCGGGATCGCCTATGTCCCGCAAGGACGCGAAATCTTTGCCCGACTGACGGTGGAAGAAAACCTCTTGATGGGGATGGCTACCAAATCCGGCCGCAAGGCTTCGACCATACGCGGCGAAGTGTATGAACTGTTCCCGGTGTTGAAAGAAATGTTGCACAGACGTGGCGGCGATTTATCCGGCGGTCAGCAGCAACAACTGGCGATTGCGCGTGCGCTACTGGCCGATCCCAAGTTGATCATCCTGGATGAACCGACCGAAGGCATACAACCATCCATCATCAAGGACATCGGTCGCGTGATTCGCCTGCTGCGCGAGCGTGGCGATATCGGGATTTTATTGTGCGAACAGTATTTCGATTTTGCGCGTGAGCTGGCCGATAACTTTATCGTCATGTCGCGTGGCGAAGTCGTCGCATCCGGCACCGCAGACCAAATGGATGATGAAAGCGTGAAACGGCATCTGGCGGTATAGAAAAGGCCGGATCAACATTCGTCAATCCGGCCCTTTCTATTCATCGGCATCATTGCAAATATCTACATATCAAGACGATAGCCACAGCATTCCCAAAACGACAGAAAGCAATGCGGCAGCCTTGCCGAATCTGATCGCGCGATGCGGCGCATAGGTCAGCAGCAACACCAGCAGCAAAGCGCCTGCTGTCATGATGCCCAAACAGAGTACCGCGCCGATCGTCCAGCCTTCCAGTTTGACACTCACCGCAAACGTAGCGATCAAGGCCAGGGTTCCAAGCAAACGGCATTGATTGCGTGTGCGTCGATCAGGCTCCTGCCCGCGTCCGTGTATGTCTGCGTAGTGCCTGTCCATTCCTACGCTGAGTGCAGTCCAGCCGGCATAGGCGAAGGCAAGTCCCGATATAACGCCCAGGGCAATCATGTTGCCTCCCACAGCGTGGCATGCTCACCATCTTTCGGTTTAATTTCAATCGCCTTGTCTTTTGCATTCATCTTGAGTGCCAATTTTTTCGAGGCCAGTCTTTTTGCTGCATAGATCAGCATCAGGCCGAAACCGAGTACAAACAAATCGAAACCGGCAACCGCGAATGGCCCTTTGCCCTGCAACAGCGTGACGCCCAGATGTGAATCCGTGGTGAAAACATTCAATACCGGTAGCAATGCAAACAACGCGCCGCCGACCAGCAGTTGCAATTGCCACATGCGCCGATTCGGACGTATCTGCGCAAGGATGGCAGCGATGCCCCATGCAATGAAGAACCAGCGAATTTCCGCTTCAGATCGTTTCTCCAGCCCCACTTCCAGCAGACGATTCGCCCAGAAATAGCTGGCCAGTGCAATCGGCAAGCCGGCAATGGCCCCGATATTCAAGCCGTCAACCAGGCGCAGGCCAAAACCGACGCGCCCGCCTTTGGCCAATACCTTGGCGTAACCCTGACGCTTTTTGACCGCCCATAGCAAGGCACCGGTGCCTACCATTGCGCAGCCGGCCAGACCGCACAGGAAGAACAAGGTGCGTATCAGCGGATTGGCAAATTCAGCGACATGCAAGCCGAACAGCACGCCGCGCGATTCCGCCGCGCCACTGGTTTCATCACCCATGGTGGAAATCATGGTGCCGCTCACACCATCGAATTGCATCGATTGGCGCAAGTGCGACAGCTTCTTTTCCCGTTCGCGGGTGATCTGTATCGTTGCGTTGGCATCACCCGGATTGTTGATCACGATGCGGCCGATTTGCCCGCCATCCCAGTGTTTTTCAGCCTGTGCAATCATCGGTTCCAGCGGCGCCAAGGTTGCCGCCTGACGCGCCGGCTTCTTGATTTCGGCCTGCCGGAAAGACTCGGCAAGGAAGGCCTTTTCATCCCCGTTATAAGCGACTTGTGCACCGTAGGGCATGTACATGAACATCAGGGTTACCAGGCCGGAATACGTGATCATCAGGTGATACGGCAAAGCAAGCACGGCAACGGCATTGTGTGCATCCAGCCAGGAACGCTGACCTTTCTTGGGACGGAAGGTAAAGAAGTCCTTGAAGATGCGCTTATGTGTGATCACGCCGCTGATGATGGCGACCAGCATGAACATCGCGCAAAAGCCGATGATCCAGCGCGCCCATTTGGCCGGCATGTAATGCAAATCGTAGTGCAGCCTGTAGATGAAATCACCGCCGCGTGTTTCTCGCACTTCTGCCAGACGTTCGCCAGTAGCTGGATTCAACTCGGCATTATTAAATTTGCCGCGCCCTTTTTCACCTTTGACCGGCGGACTGGTCCAGCCTACGCTGAGTTCGGGATTGCGTTGCGTCGGCAAGGTAATGAACCAGCGTGGCGAATCGGCGGCCTCCTTCTGCAACATGCGGATCGCATTCTGTGCGGCAATATCATTCGATACCGGCGTGACGGCCGCCGCGTGCAATTCCGGCTTCATCCACAGAGAAATTTCATCCCGGAAGTAAGACGCAGTCCCTGCGACAAATACCAGGAACAATACCCAGCACACAAGCAGTCCGGCCCAAGTGTGCAGCCATGCCATCGACTGGCGAAATCCGTCTTTCATGCTGCACTCCGAAGCAAGAACAATCCCGCACCCATCAATAGCGTGGGCACGCCTATGCCTAGCCAGGCACGCAGCGCATCACGCGCAGCAAACACCCAGATCGCGGCACAGGTATATACAGTGAACGACAACAAGGTTGCAGTCATGACCGCATCGACGCGCGGCATAGGGAGTACGACCGACAGCACCGCAGTCGATACCGCCGCCAACGCATAGCCACCAAGAATGGCGGCAATCGCCCTTGAAGCGACACCTAGGCGATACCGCACGTTTTCATTCAGTTTCATTATTGAATTACTCGTTCTTGTTGCCGTGTTAATTACTTTTCGCTTGTGTACTTTTGCCAGCGGCTCACTTGTTAGGAGTGGCTGCCGGAGCGGCGGCGACAGCCTTGATGCCTTTGGCCTGCGTCAGCGACAATGTTGTCACGAAACTGGCGACGTCATAAGGTCTGCCATCACGCTCACCAGCTGTTTTGTCGGTGTGATGCACTTCCAGCACGTAAGTCCCTTGCCATGGCAGATCGAATGTGACAGCGCCCTGATCGTCAGACGTAGCTTCCCTCGACCAGCCGGATTGCACCACGATGCCTACCTTGGTTTTTGGCAAAGGCTGGCCTTTGTAGTAGACCTTAAACTCGCCCGGCTTGCCGCTAGGGACAATATCCAGCGTTAATTTTGGTGCCTGGGCCGCATCCGATGTAACGAGGCGTGCGGCCGGAGTCCAGATGCTGCGCACGATGGTGTCACCTGTCTTTTTCTCGAAGCCTGGGTAGCTGGCTTCTTCGACAGTAATGGTTTGGTTCTTGCCGGCGCGTGCCGACAAGGCAAACGCATTTGCTTCCTTGCTCAAGGTCAAAGCCTGATCGCCCTTTTCACTCGACAGCGTGGCACCAGGTTTGCCGAATTTATCCAGCAAGCCCGGCGAGGTTTCGCGCAGATTTTCGCCAAACTCACCGAAATAAAGGTGCGCCGCTTTCGGGGTCTGTTCCAGCCATACTTGATGCGCATGGGCAGCTCCGCCAAACATCAATGCGGATACGAGGGGTAACAAGGCTAAACGTCGTTTCATCACGGACTTCCTTTTCTTTTATGCTGGAAAAATCGGCTTGCATGGCGTTGCAGCAAATGGCTCAACGCTAATGAGAATAATTATCGTTAGCATTCTAATGAGAATTGACAACTTCAGCAAGTAATTCAGCGAGTAATAGATGAGCGCACGAACCAGGAGCGACAATATGTCGTAAAACGCGAAAGGAAAAGAAGAAAGGGAGGCGCTGGTTTGCCTGGCAACCTTGCATATCCGCAGGGAATTTCTACCGGCATCCTGCAGTTTTATTCTGCCCAACAAGCCAGATGAAGTAGATAAAAGCGCTTGTTAAAAGTAGGTTTTAAGCCGATGCAATACCAATGGGCCATGGGCGGCGAGGTCGTATCAGATCCGACCCCGCGCTCGCTTCACGCCTGTTGCCAGCCTTCTTCCGCAAGCCTGTTACTAGCGCCAGAAAACCAGCCGGGAAATCCACGAACCCTTGTCAGCGGCGTCTTCATCCGCAGACTCTTCTCGCCGGTGAACCAGCTGATAAAGCAGCGGCAACACCAGCAAGGTCAGCAAGGTTGACGACAGAATACCGCCTATGACCACGGTTGCCAGCGGGCGCTGGACTTCTGCACCGGTCCCGGTGGCCAGAGCCATCGGCAAAAAGCCCAGCGATGCAACCAGCGCGGTCATCAACACGGGGCGCAGTCGGGTCAACGCACCTTCGTGAATTGCGACATCCAGCGAGCGCCCTTCTTCACGCAGACTGCGTATGAAGGAAATCATCACCAATCCATTGAGTACCGCAACCCCGGACAAGGCGATGAATCCGACCCCGGCAGAAATCGAGAGAGGAATATCACGCAGCCACAGCGCGACAATCCCGCCTGTCAATGCAAACGGCGCCCCGGTGAAAACCAGCAAGCCATCCTTCACATTGCCGAACATCGCAAACAGCAACAGGAAAACCAGCAACAGCGCCAAAGGCACCACAATTTTCAGGCGCTCAGTAGCAGACTGCAACTGCTCAAAAGTACCGCCCCAACTTATCCAGTACCCGCTCGGCACCTTGACCGCTTGTTGCACTTTTTGCTGAGCCTCCGTGACGAAGGAGCCGATGTCGCGCCCTCTGACATTGGCACTCACTATGACCAGACGCTTGCCGTTTTCACGGCTGATCTGGTTGGGTCCCGGCGCCAGTGTCAACGTGGCGACGTCACCCAGTTGCGTATAAGCAGGTGCATTCGATCCAAGACCATTGCCGGGAGGCAAACGGATGGGGATTTTCTTGATGGCTTCGATATCGTTGCGCAGAATTTCCGGTAGGCGCACGATGATATCGAAACGCCGGTCGCCTTCAAACAGAACGCCGGCCTCACGACCGCCCACTGCAATCGACAGCGCTTCTTGCACGTCGCCGACATTGACACCAAACCGTGCGACTTTCTCCCTGTCTATCTGGACCGTGAGCATGGGCAGGCCCGTGGTTTGATCGACTTTGACGTCGGCCGCACCGGATACGCCGGACAGCACATCTGAGATCTGATCCGCGGTCTCATTCATCGTCGCCATGTCATCGCCGAACACCTTGACCGCAACATCGCTGCGCACGCCCGAGATCAATTCGTTGAAGCGCATTTGTATCGGCTGCGTGAATTCGTAGTTGTTGCCCGGGACTTTGGCAACCGCTTGCTGCATTGCGCTGAGCAGCTCTGCCTTGCTGCGTTTGGGTGTCGGCCATTCCGACTCCGGCTTGAGGATCACGAAGGTATCCGCCACATTGGGCGGCATCGGATCTGTGGCGATTTCGGCCGTACCGATTTTTGCAAACACACGACTGACTTCTGGAAAATTCCTGATGTTGCGCTCCAGTTCGGTTTGCATCTCTATCGCCTGCGTCAAACTGGTGCCCGGTATGCGCAAGGCATGCAAGGCGATATCGCCTTCATTCAGGCTGGGGATAAATTCGCTCCCCATGCGCGTCATCAACAAACCGCTCAACACGATGACGACGCCCACGACAGTCAGCACCAGCGGCTTGCTGATCATCGCCCAATTCAGCATGGGCTCGTAACGACGCCTGGACCAAGCCATCAGGCGATTTTCCTTTTCGCTGACCTTGTCTCCTATCAACAAGGCAACGGCGGCCGGAATGAATGTGAGCGACAGTATCATTGCGCCTACCAGCGCAGTCACCACCGTAAACGCCATCGGATGGAACATCTTTCCTTCTACGCCGGATAGCGCAAAGATGGGCAGATACACCACCATGATGATTAACTGACCGTAGATCAGCGGACGACGCGCTTCTTTCGATGCTGCAAACACTTCGTGAAAGCGCTCGTTGCGCGTCAATCCGCGTCCGGCCTGGGCTTGGGCATGCGATAGACGACGTATGCAATTTTCGACTATCACAACGGCGCCATCGATGATGATGCCGAAATCCAGCGCGCCCAGACTCATCAGGTTTGCACTGACCTTGTTGCTGACCATGCCGGTGAAAGTAAACAACATCGCCAGGGGAATCACCATCGCCGTGATAATCGCCGCACGTATATTGCCGAGGAACAGAAACAGAATCGCTATGACCAGCAAGGCACCCTCGATCAAATTCTTTTTCACGGTCGCTATCGCCTTGTCGACCAGCACCGTCCTGTCGTACACAGTATCGGCGACGATGCCGTTCGGCAGACTGCGATTGATTTCCCGCATCTTTTTATCAACGGCAGCCGACACGGCACGGCTGTTTTCGCCGATCAACATGAAGACGGTTCCCAGCACGACCTCTTTGCCATTCTCGGTTGCTGCACCGGTGCGCAATTCCTGACCGATCACAACATCGGCCACGTCGCCTATCCGCAAAGGCACACCCTGTCGGGTGCTGATCACAATGTTGGCGATATCCCTGAGGTCCGTAACCTGCCCCGGCGCGCGTATCAGATATTGCTCGCCGCGCTTCTCGATATAGCCTGCGCCTACATTGCTGTTATTGCGCTCCAGCGCCGTGATCACATCATCCAGCGACAAACCATGTGCAATCAATTTTTCAGGGAAAGGTGCAACCTGAAATTCCTTGGCATGACCGCCTATCGTATTGATCTCAGTCACACCAGGTACATTGCGCAATTGTGGTTTGATGATCCAGTCCTGAATTTCGCGCAAATCAGTGGGCGTGTAAGGTTGGCCGTCCGGCTTCAGCGCACCCGGCCTGGCTTCGACCGTCCACATATAGATTTCACCCAGCCCGGTGGAGATAGGCCCCATGGCAGGCGCCAAACCGGGAGGCAATTTTTCTTTCGCCTCCTGTATGCGTTCATTTACCAGTTGCCGCGCAAAATAGATATCGGTGCCTTCCTTGAATATCACCGTGACCTGCGACAGACCGTAACGCGATATGGATCGGGTCTGTTCCAGAAACGGCAAGCCAGCCATCTCGGTTTCAATTGGAAAGGTAATACGCTGCTCCGCTTCCAGTGGCGAATAACCCGGTGCGCTGGTGTTGACCTGCACCTGCACATTAGTGATGTCGGGCACTGCATCGATAGGCAGCTTTTGATAGTTGTAAATACCGAGCGCCGCCATACCGGCGGTGATTAACATGATCAGCCAACGCTGCTCAATTGCAAAACGAATAATTTTCTCAAACATGTTTTTCCTCAATCCATGACTAAGCAAATGCAAGGCAAATGACACGCGCCACGCAAGGCTGGAGCGAGCAGATACGCTGGCTCCGCGACGATCATATTTTTCATTCCGATCGCCTTAATGGTCGTGGCTGGCACTTGACTTGCCTAGCTCTGCTTTGATGAGAAAACTATTGTTGCCGGCATATTTTTCACCAGCATTCAATCCCTTGAGTACTTCAACAAACTTGCCATCGCTACGCCCCAGTTCCAAAGGTCGTGCTTCCAGCTGTTGGTCATAGCGACCAAATACGATGCTCCAGTCACGTACTGTTTGCATCGCATCGACCGATACGGCAACCGGCACATCCACTTCGCCGGCGATCAGCTCTACATTGACGGGCAAGCCGGGACGCCAGATTCCTTTGGGATTGGATAGCAGCAGTCGCGCTTTGGCGCTGCGTGTTTGTTCGCCGACCAATGCCCCGATGTATGAAACGCTTCCGACATCTTGCTCATCGAAAGCGCTGGATTTGACCGCGCCTTTTTGTCCGGTTTTCAAGAGGTTAATATCCTCGGCGCGCACAGTCAGGTCTACCCATACGGTAGACAAGTCAGAAATCACAAAGATGTTGGCATCTTCTTTGGTGACTGAACCGGTAGAGATGCGCTTGTCGGTAATCACGCCATCGATAGGCGAACGAATTTCATACTGCGTCAGGTTGGCAGATGTGGCTGACGCGCCCAATGCTGCGAGTTTTTGCTGTGCACTCTGCGCCATGATTTGCGCTTCCTGCATCGCTGCCCGGGCTTGCAGATAATCCTGTTCGGCAGAAATTTTCTCTTCCCACAGCATTTTCTCGCGCTCGTACGTTGTGCGCGCCAAGGTGAAACGCTTTTGCGCGGACAGTAATTCGCTGCGTTGATCCGACAGAGATTGACTGGAAATAATCGCCAGCACCTGGCCTTTGCGTACTTGATCACCTGCGTTGGCCCGTACTGATTCAACAATGCCGGCCAGACGCGGCACGACATACACTGTGCGATCATCATTCAGGCGGATTTCCCCTATCAATTGCAAACTGGTTTTGATACGTGCAGGGCCGGCGGTCAGTATCTGTACACCATTTTGTTTCAATTGCTCATCGCTCATCGCTACCCTCGCCTCTTCCTGCGAGTAGGAAAATTGATAAGGCTTGTCCTCGTGCCGCGCATTGATGGTGACGTCAAAGGAATGCGGTTCCTCAACGATGGCATTGCCCTTCAGGTAATCCCCTGTTTTTACGAAGGTGAATACTTGCGGTGGACGGCCGAGGCGATCCAGCGTGACGCTGACCTGGCTCGCACCTGGATCGAGCTGCTTGCCGCTCTTGTAAGCGTATAAACGGAATTCAGGTTTCACCCCTTGTTCAAAAATAGTGACTTCAAGAGCGTAACCATCTTTGCTGAACAACTTGCCGCCATGCGGTCCCTTTTTTAATTCAGGTTCCGCATGATTTTTTTCATCAGCATGATCTTCTGATTCGGCATGTCCATGGGCATCGCCCCCAGACTTGTTTTTACCCATGCCAAGGATCAGGCCACCCAGCAGCAGGCCGACAGCGATGACGATAATAATGATGGTGCGTTGTTTGTTAAGTGGTGTGAATTTCATCATGGCCTCTGTTACTTGATGGCAGAAAATGGTTCGCCCAGCAGGCGGTCTATGTCAGTTGCTGCACGATAGGTTTCAGCCAGCGAGCGTAAATATTGCGATTTGGCTTGAAAAAAAGTACGTTGCGCGTCCAGCACTTCAAGGAAGCTGAACTTGCCCAGTTCGAACCCTTTTGTCGTTGCTTCGTAGTTGCGTTGCGCCCCAGGCAGGATGTCCTTTTTCATCAATTCCATTTCCAAACGCGCCGTGCTGAAGCGACCATGTGCCTGTCCCAGCTGCATGTTTAAATTGACTTCTGTCGCGATGAGTTCATCGCGGGCCTTGTCAGTGCGACGCAGCGATTCGACGACGTTGCCTTGATTGCGATCGAATACGGGCAATGGCATCGATAATCCGATCACGGCCTGATTGCGCCCCATCTGTTCATCACGCTTGCTACCCAGGCTGAGCGTGACATCGGATATCCGCCGAGTGCGTTCGACTTCCGCCATTGCCTGCCTGCGCGCGACTTCCATTTTTGCGCGCAGCAAAGTTGGCGACTGTTGCAAGCGTTGCACCAACTCCTGCAGCGAGGACAGCACTGGAATATCGGTCGCAGGATCTTCCACTCGCTCGAAACGCGGGCTGACGTCGGCCCACGTCGCGGCCAATTGTCGACGTGCCGATTCCAGCTCGTTTGCCGCTTGCGCGAGCTCGATACGCACGCCGGATTCCGCCACGCGTGCACGTGTTTCTTCAACCGGAGAAATTTTTCCGGACAGCACACGCCTGGATGCAATCAGCGTGGCGCGCTGTGCCAACACGACGCTTGCTTCGGCGAGCTGATAACGTTCCTGCGCAATCAAGACATCGTAGAAGGACGCGATGACTCTGGCACGGATGTCGGCCCGTTTTTCGCTGAGCTCCATCAGTGCCAAGTCACGTCCGCGCTCTGCTGCTGTTACACGTGCACCGCGCTTTCCACCGAGTTCAATGGCCTGATTGATTTGCACTGTGGTCGTGCGAGTTTCGCTTCTGGTGTCTTCAACTAATACGGCAAGCTCTGGATTTGGGATGAGACCTGCTTGCTGAATCGTGCCTTCAACGGCTTGCGCCTCCCGCCGTGCCGCTGCGATTTCCGGGTTGGCATTCAGCGCCAGGTCCAGGGCAGCGGCCAGCGTAAGGCGCGTTAAAGCAATGGGCTGCGCAATGTCGGATTGCGATGTCACGCCGGCATAAGACGCCGTTTGTGCATGAACGGGAAATGCTAACGATGCCGCAAACAAAAGCGGCAATATAGACTTTTGCATCGAATTTCCTTGGTAAACAGACAAAGCAGACAAAGGGAATCCGACGACCTGCGCTAGAAACTACATCGAAAGTAGAAAATATAGAGAAAGAGCGGGCGCCGGATCAGGAAGCGGCGACTGCCCATTTGGGACGTTCAGGTCGGGATGGGCGACTTGAAGCAAGCAAGGAATTGTCAGTGATGGTGAGTGAAGTACTCAATGCATCAAAAGTGATTGATGGCGTGATAGTCAACAGAGCCACGCCGCCCAGGTGGCAGGACGTGCAATCGCCATCAACTGCGGACGCCGACTTTGAAATATCCGTCTTTAACTCGTCTGCAGATGCGATGTGCTTATGCTCATGATGTCCGAAATGCACCGTCTTCGGATTGGTTTCATGCTCGCAATACACGGCTGCCGCGGCCCAGCTCAGCTGGAGCGGCACAACGATGAGCATGAAAATTATCAGAAGGCGTTTCATAAGTAAGCGGGATTTTATCCCATTTTTTATATTGTTCCTTGATGCATATTTCCTCGAAACCGCAGATCAATCGAGCTGGCGCAAGCCATGATCAGTTGTTCGCGCACGGCTTCTGAATTCCGCCAGGAGGATCGACCTGCACGGTTGCGTGCTCGATGGCATGCTGATTCTTTAATCGCGCCACCACCAACTCTGGCAGCGCGAGAGGGTCTGAACCCGGTGCAGGTGTGACGTGTATGGTTGCCACAATGCTGGTGTCGGTCAGTGTCCACGCATGCAAATGCCCTACTTCTGCAATCCCTGGCAAGGCGGCAATATCCGCTTCGACGCCCTTGATATCCAGACCGCGCGGTGTACCCTGCAAAAGAATGAAAATCGAATCGGACACCAATCCCCATGCGGACCGTACCACCAGTACCGCAACCAGCACCGACAAGATGGGATCGAGCACGGTCCAGCCGGTGAGCATGATACCGATCGCCGCCGCAATCGCGCCTACGGATCCGAGCAGATCACCTAGCACGTGCAGCAAGGCGCCTCTCAGATTGCCGTCGCCCTGATTCCCACGCAATAACACATACGCGCCGGCCAGATTCACACACAATCCAATAATCGCGACGACCAGCATCGGTCCGGCGAGTACTGCAGTTGGCGAACGAAAACGGGCGACCGCTTCCCACGCAATCCAGGCCACCAACAACAGCAGCGCAGCACCGTTAGCCAAAGCCGCCAGCACGCGTACACGATGAAAACCGTAGGTTCTCAACTCATCGGGCGCACGTGCCGCTACCCGATAAGCGATCAAAGCCAGCAACAAGGCCGCCGCGTCAGACACCATATGTCCGGCATCGGCAATCAAGGCAAGCGATCCCGACATCCAGCCGCCCACTGCTTGTACTGCCGCATAACCGGCGGTCATCAAAAAGACGATCCGAATACGCTTTTCGTTTGCTTCGGTTACTGAAGGCGCATGACTGTGCGCACCACTTGAATGATCATGTCCCGCGTGGTCATGTCCTGCATGCGCATGCGGGGAATGATCGTGGTGGTGCTCGTCATGATGATTGTGATCATCGTCTTCACTGTGCGACTTGATGTGCTGCTGACTCAAAGTAAATTTCCTTATCGGCTCGCAAGCGATACAAGCTTGAATATCCCTACTCGCGAAAGTGCCATATCTATCAATATTGTTTGCAGCAAGATTATCTCAGTTTGCGTAATACAGCGGCACCGGAGATTTTCTCAAGCCCCTTCTGGCTCTGGTCAATTCATGGTGATAAGTGCGTGTTATCGGTCGCTGACGGTGGCTGAAATTTCTTCAGGCGCAGTGCATTTCCCAATACAAACACTGACGACAAGGCCATCGCACCGGCAGCAAACACCGGGGACAGCAGCAAGCCGTTGACCGGATACAGCACGCCCGCCGCCAAAGGGATCAACGCGCAGTTGTACACAAAGGCCCAAAAGAGATTTTGCCGAATATTCCCTATGGTGGCCTTGGATAGCGCGATGGCGTTCGGCACGCCTTGCAGATTTCCTGACATCAGGACCACATCTGCGGCTTCAATTGCGACATCGGTGCCGGTACCTATCGCGATCCCGATATCGGCTTGAGCCAGTGCTGGCGCATCGTTGATGCCATCACCGACATAGGCCAGCCGACCATAATCCCGTTTCAGTCGTTTAACTGCCTCCACTTTTCCGTCGGGCAGTACTTCGGCGATTACTTCATCAATATGCAATGTACGCGCGATTGCCTCACCGGTTCTGCGATTGTCACCGGTGATCATCACGACTTTTAATCCGAGTGCGTGCAGTGCATTGATGGCATCGACGGTCGTCGTCTTGATCGGATCCGCAACTGCAATGATGGCAGCCAGCCTGCCGTCGATCGCGGCGTACAGGGGTGTCTTGCCTTCATCTGCGAGTTGCGACGCGATAGATGCAAAAGCGGCAGGCTCGAGCCCCAGTTGCCGCATATAACGATCTGCACCAATTTCAACGCGTGTTTCTGTTCCGTCCAGGGCTACGATTGCGCGTACACCAAAACCCGTCACGGAATCAAAACTATTCACTGTCGGCAGCACCAAGCCGCTGGCTTGCGCCGCTGCGACAATCGCACGCGCAATCGGATGTTCGGATTTGGCTTCAACTGCGGCAACTTTCGCCAGCACCTCATCACGCAGAAAACCATCTGCGACCGTCATGTTCGTCAGTGCCGGTTTGCCCTCGGTAAGCGTGCCTGTCTTGTCGACCGCGACCACTGATGCTTCTTTCAGTAGCTGCAGCGCCTCACCCTTGCGGAAAAGTATGCCCATCTCAGCGCCGCGTCCGGTTCCCACCATGATGGAGGTCGGCGTCGCCAATCCCATTGCGCATGGACACGCAATAATCAGGACGGCAACTGCATTGACAAGACCGTATGTCAGAGCCGGCTCGGGGCCGAAGAAAAACCAGATCAAAAACGTCAGCGCGGCCACGCTCATGACAGCCGGTACAAACCACATCGTGACGCGATCGACCATCGCCTGAATCGGCAACTTCGAAGCTTGCGCCTGTTCAACCATCCTGATGATTTGCGCCAGCACTGTTGCGCCACCAACTGCCGTCGCCTTGATGGCAAGCGCACCAGTCTGATTGACGGTGCCACCCACGACGGCGGCTTCCCGTATCTTCTCGACCGGCACAGGCTCGCCGGTAATCATCGACTCATCGACAAAGCTGGCACCCTCGAGCACCACGCCATCAACGGGAATGCGTTCACCTGGGCGAATTTCAACAATATCGCCAGTGAGCACATCGCTAATCGGTAAATCCATGACAGTTAACTCTCTGCGCACGCGCGCAGTTTTTGCCTGCAAGCCCACCAGGCGTTTGATCGCTTCGGAGGTACGTCCCTTTGCCTTGGCTTCCAGAAAGCGCCCCAGCAAGATCAGTGTCACGATGACCGCTGCCGCTTCGTAATAGACCGCAATCGTGCCGCTCGGCAGCAAAAACGGTGTAAAGGTCGCGACGACGGAAAAACCGTAGGCAGCCAGAGTTCCGACCGCGACCAGGGAGTTCATGTCCGGCGCGCGCCGCCATAATGCGGGCAAGCCTTTTTGATAGAACCTGAAGCCGGGGAACAACAGAACGATGGTGGTCAGGAAGAATTGCAACCACCAGCTCGCCTGCATCCCAATGGTGGCTCCTATCCATTCATGCATGCCGGGAATCAGGTGCGCGCCCATTTCAAGGACAAATACCGGGGCGGATAACACGGCGGCAATCAGCAAATCCCTATGCAGTAACTTGAGCTCTTCATCACGCCGTTGCGCTGCCGCGTCATCGCTGGTCGTGGTCTGCTCTATCAATGTCGCCTGATAACCTGCTTTTTCAACCGCAGCAATCAGCGCACTGGCATGGACCTTATTGCTGACCACCACGTTGGCACGCTCTGTCGCCAGATTCACTGTTGCAGACTGCACACCTGGAGTCGCCAATAGCGCACGCTCTACTCTTCCGACGCAAGAGGCGCAGGTCATTCCATCGATGTTGATGTCGATAGAACTCGCGGACGGCACCTCGTACCCAGCCAACTCTATCGCTTCAATCAGGGCCGAGCGTTCGACATCATTTCCCAACTGTATAGTGGCGCGCTCGGTCGCCAGATTGACCGAAGCCTGTTTTACGCCCGGCACGGCTTGGAGCGCTCGTTCTACCCGCCCCACGCAGGATGCACATGTCATCCCCTCGACGGAGAGTGAAATATCCGGACGAATTTCGATTTCCTGACTGGATTGCTTCATGACGCTCCTCAATAAGATCGATATCCATACCCGACTCTAATCCTTCCCATGATTGGAAGGTCAAGTCTTAAATCATTTTTCAGCGAGATGTGCTTTTTTCCGAAATCACGGAGACATTCGAATCAGTTTATATACAGCGCAATTTATATAGGGCTTTTACGTAGAACAGCCTTCTTTTTAGAAAATCTTTATTCCCCGATCTATAAGCTGCGTTTCAAGATAGCGAACACAGATTTCCATACGCGTATTTACTCGCGAGCAGCACTGAAGCTAGCGGCTTTGTTCGCTGTCACTTTTAGTTAATAACGGAGGAATAAATAGATGAAAAAATTGATCGTTGTTGCCGCGATAACTGCCGCATTTACCACTAGCATCGCGCACGCTCAAGAACATAAGTCTGATAGTGAAGTCAGCTTCAATGCAGGCGTCACATCGGATTATCGTTTTCGCGGCATTTCGCAGACACGTCTGGAACCTGCATTGCAAGGCGGTGCCGATTACGTCCACAATCCAAGTGGATTCTACGCCGGCACTTGGCTCTCTACTATCAAATTCGTCAAAGATGCTGGCGGTAGCGGCAGCGTCGAAATAGATGTGTATGGCGGCAAGCGCGGTGCCATTACCGAAGATGTGTCTTACGACGTGGGCGTTCTTACTTACGTTTACCCATCCAATGACTTGAACCCAAGTGCCAACACCACGGAACTCTACGCCCAGCTTGGCTACGGACCTGCATATATTAAATATTCGTACTCTGTCACCGATCTATTCGGTTATATCGATAGCGAAGGCAGCGGCTATCTGGATGCGGGGATGAATCTTGAGGTAGGTAAAGGCTTTATCCTCAATCTGCATGCAGGTCATCAAACAGTAAAAGGAAGCAGCGGCGGCGTGAATAATGACCGCTTCAGCTACACCGATTGGAAAATCGGCGTCACCAAGGACTTCGGTATTGCAACCGGCGCGCTTGCTGTGATAGGCACCAACGCCGATAAAGACGCCTATGCATCGCCAGTCAACGCCAAGTTCATGGGAAAAACTGCATTGGTTCTGACCGTAAGCAAAACTTTCTAAGCCTGTATTTTCAAGCACTAGAATCTTTGCTGATCCACCCTTGCCGCGTAACCCCGCTCGCAAGCTAGTCATCACATGAATCTGCCCGCGCCATCATTAACGATGGCGCGGGCTTTTCTTTCTCTGCGTCAATCACAAATCGTTCCTGAGAAATTCAATGGAACCGATCAAGCTTGTTGTGCTCTATCTTTAACCTCAACCATTCAAGGAGACACACATGAACAAAACCGCATCAGCAGCATGGAAAGGCGGCATCAAGGACGGTATCGGCAGTATTTCGGTCGAAACCGGCGTACTGAAAGAAGCGCCATATGGCTTCAAGGCGCGCTTTGAAGATGGACCTGGCACGAACCCTGAGGAATTGATAGGTGCAGCGCATGCAGGCTGCTTCACGATGGCCTTGTCAGGCGAACTAGGTAAGGCGAAGCTGACCGCAGACAGCTTGAAAACCACAGCGACTGTCACATTGGACAAAGTAGAAGGTGGTTTTGCGATTAGCAAAATCCATCTGGATCTGGTCGGTAAAGTGCCGGGTACCGATCAAGCTGGTTTCGAAAAGATCGCCAATGATGCCAAGGTTGGCTGCCCAGTATCCAAACTATTCAAGGGCAATGCCGAGATCACATTGACGGCCACGCTCGAAGCCTGACCCCTTAGCGACCATCACTTTGTATATCGATTCAGAGCCATAGTCTCTAAGTCATACAACAACACAATGCCCACTGATGTGGGCATTTTCTTATCAAGATACATATCAAACTTTAAAGCAGGCCTGTATCTCAAGAGGATGATGGGCAACCGTTAGCTTGTCCCTGAAGTTTTGATCGCATAGTTTGCCAACCACATCGGCCAGTATCTGCAAATGCACGTAGGTCGTCCTGGCAGGTAAAAGCAGGACAAAGAATTCTGAAACAGGCAGTTCATCCGGCGCATTGAAAGCTATAGGCCTAGCGAGCCGAACAAAAGCTGCAATCGGTTGCGGCAATTCAGCGATCTGCGCATGAGGAATGGCTACGCCCTGTCCCAAGCCTGTAGAACACAACTCCTCACGCACGCATAAGCTTTCATAAATCACTGTCCGATTGATTTGATGTTCGCGCTCCAGAAGTTCTGCAATTTGTGCAAAGGCTTGCAACTGGTTCGCGGCATGCAAGTCGAGGAAAATATTTTCAGGAAATAAAAAATCAGCAAAAGTAGTCATCAAGAATATCGTTATTCAAACAGCAGAAAACAATATCCTTTCGTGCGTAAAAATGTCGTAAAAATTGGGCGCTATTTGACGACATCATCTATCCGACGCATCGCCACCTTAATTCCTGATTTATACAAATCTTTTACACGCTAAGCCTGTTTTTTTAGGCAATTTTTATATTCGAACTGCTAATCTTCTTTTCACCATAACAACAAAGCAGGTTCACATGAATCGCTTGACCTTGATGCAAACGCAATCACCAGTTCCCATACGATTTTTCAATACCAATATCAGTGCGGTATCTGCGAACAGCACGCTGAATACCTCTCTTCAATCACTTGATACAACTACTGAAGCTATCGGTCCCGATCAGGCGCAATCTACTTCCTTAACTCAAGCCAGCAATCTCTCAGTTGTCCCCTCCTCGGCCAGCACCGAATGCATGATGCTGGTTACGATCAAGGCAGATTCAGTAGCCGATCTGCGGCATCTAGTTATGCGTACCTGCGGCGAACTGATCGTATTTATCAAAGCGCAGCCTATCGCTCACGCAACCAAGATGAAGGTATGGTTGTGCTTGAGCGAAGCTGCTACCGGAAAAGTAATGGACGCGGTCATGCGCTCGCTACCAAGTGCTGAATTCGGTCGAATCACACACACCTAACAAACAGCCTCCATCGTCTAATTTTTCATCCGAAAGAAATATCATGCTGAATCCTGAAGGAATCATGGTTCCCATCGTGACGCCATTTTGCAATAACGCTATCGATTTCGATGCGGCACAGCGTATTGCCTACGACCTGGCAAACGAAGGTGTACACGGCATCATCGTTTGCGGCACGACAGGCGAAGCGGCAGCACTCGATGATCATGAACAAACAGCGTTGTTATGCGCAGTGATGGAAGCAGTCGGCTCCCGTTGCCCAGTATTGATGGGCGTCAGTGGCAGCAATACGCGCTTAGTCGCCGAAAAAATTGCCAGCTTTAATCAATATGCACCGGCAGGTTTTTTGCTGTCACCACCTTCGTATGTGCGCCCATCGCAAAATGGAATACTCTTGCATTTCCAGGCGGTGGCGGCACGGACTGATTTGCCTATCGTGATTTACAACATCCCTGCGCGTACCGGCGTCAACATCGCGACGGAAACTGTCGTCGCGCTGGCAACCGATCCACAATTTGTCGCCATCAAGGAAAGCAGCGGCAATCTCACGCAATTAGCCGAGATCATTAATAGCAAGTCCTTGAAAGTCTTATCCGGTGACGATGCACTTTTCCTGAGCACACTTAGGCTAGGCGGACACGGTGCGATCTCAGCCGCAGCACATATACGCCCCGATCTGTTTTTACGTGTTTATGAATTGATGAAACTGGGGGAAGTAGAACAAGCGACTTCGATTTTCAATGGTTTGCTAGCGTTGATACGCCTACTGTTTTCTGAACCGAATCCAGGTCCGATCAAAGCAGCACTGGCGATGCAAGGTAAGCTTCAACAGAATTTACGTTTGCCGATGACGACCATGTCCCGAGCAGGTCAGGAACAATTGGCGAAAACTCTGGAAGATGTGATGGCACTACCGATATACGAGGATCAATCAAGTGCACGATGGATTGAAGCCACAACGATTGAAAAAAGAAGTTTGGGCGAGGGTGTATTTCAAACGGCAATGT
The DNA here is from genome assembly GCF_042665175.1 of Herminiimonas aquatilis. NCBI lineage: Bacteria > Pseudomonadati > Pseudomonadota > Betaproteobacteria > Burkholderiales > Oxalobacteraceae > Herminiimonas > Herminiimonas aquatilis. The sequence continues at coordinate 270,441 of NZ_JBHTCC010000003.1, read as the reverse complement.
GATGATCAACTTCACGTTCGGCTAACTCTTGATCAACTAGCCGAACGCGATTCTTTATTGCAGCGAATCAAATCACAAAGGCAACATCAGGCGATAACCGACTGCTGTTTCCGTCAATAGATACTTGGGTTGCGCAGGATCGTCTTCCAGCTTCTGCCGTAAATGTCCCATGTAAATACGCAAGTAGTGGCTACTTTCCGAATGGGATGGTCCCCACACTTCGCGCAGCAATTGCGGATTCGTTACGACGCGGCCGGCGTTCGTTGCCAGCACGCTCAGCAGGCGGTATTCAGTCGGTGTCAGATGCACCATCTGATTCCCCTTGGTAACCAGGTGCGCTTTCATATCCAGCTTGACGTCGCCAAATTGAAACGCTTCTTGCTCATCGGTTGCTGACTTGCGATGTCGGCGCACGGTGGAACGCACACGCGCCAGCAGTTCTCCCACACCAAATGGCTTGCTCAAATAATCATCGGCACCCGCATCGAGTGCCTTGATCTTGTCGCTTTCATTCACGCGTGCAGACAGCACGATGATGGGGACAGCCGACCACTTGCGTACATCAAGAATAAAGTCGACGCCATCACCATCTGGCAAGCCGAGATCGAGCACGATCAGATTCGGCTTGCGTGTGCCTGCATCGATCAGACCGCGTTTGATCGTTTCAGACTCGAAGACTTGCCAGCCTTCTTCTTCCAGTGCGGCACGTACGAAACGGCGAATTTGCGGCTCGTCTTCAACCAGCAATGCAATGGGTAATGCTTCGCTCATGATTCTTGATCCCGAATAGTGTCGCGATTGTCCATATCCTTGTCCAGGTCCGGCATAGCCGGCGGCGTGCCTAGCGGCAAAGTGAAATTGATGGAAGCACCACCGTCAGGTGAATGCGCTGCACGTATCGTTCCCTGATGCGCTTCGACGATGGCGCGGCAAATGGCTAATCCGAGCCCTACACCTGGCGTTGCGGATTCGCGTTCACCTCGTGTGAATTTTTCAAAGATCGCATCTTCCTTTCCGGTCGGCAGACCTGGGCCGTTGTCATAGACCGCAACTTCCAGAAAACGTCCGCTGGTTTCTGCCGCGATGGTAATGCGCGAGCCGGCCGGTGTGTACTTGGCTGCATTCTCTATCAGGTTGCACAACACACGTTCTATCAATACAGCATCGAAGCGCACCAGTGGCAAATCTTGCGCCAGCCTGGTTTTGATCTCATGACGGACTATCGCGGATTGGCTGGCACGCAATGCACTGCCGACCACTTCTTCAAATTCCTGCCATTGCAAATTGAGTTTGACTTCACCGCTTTGTATACGCGCCATATCCAGTAAATTGGAAACCAGATGTCCCATACGCAGCGCTTCATCGTGCAAGGCTTGCGCGAGTTCTTGCTGACTGCTGGTCAGTGGCGGCTTCGACATCGTCAACGATTCAGACAAGCCAACCAGCGAAGTCAGCGGAGTGCGCAAATCATGCGACAACGCAGCGAGCAGTGAATTACGCAAACGTTCGGATTCCATACGCACCAGCGCGTCTTGCGCTACCTCGATGTAATGCACGCGTTCAAGCGCAATCGCAGCGAGCGCGGCAAAAGTATCGAGTTGCTGTCTTTGCTCGGGAATCAGAATCCAGCGCCGGTTCTCGGGTTGAATTGCCAGAACGCCACGTGTGCGCATAGGCGCGACCAAGGGCAGATAAAAATAGATACTAGCTGGCAGCGTGTCGGTGCCCATGCCGGCTGGCGTAGCGCGATCGAATGCCCATTGCGCAATACCGAGATCAAGTGCGACCGCATCACTACCCTTCTTGCTCTTATCTGCATGGTCAACCCACTTGCCATCTGCTTGTGTCGGCAAGGACAAGCGTGCCGCATCATCCGGCAACAGCAATATGGCCTTGGCACGGAAGGTTCTCTGTATGAAGGATTGCGTAATCTCGAATATCTGCTCGGTCTGCAATGCCCCCGATAACTCACGAGAAAATTCATACAGGGCACGTGCCCTGCCTTCCCTATGTGCAGCAATCTTGGCCTGGAAACGTAATCCCGATGTCAGCTGACCGACAATCAATCCGACCACCAACAGCACTGCAAAGGTAACCAGATACTGCACGTCGCTGACGGCAAATGAAAAGCGCGGTGGAACGAAAAAGAAATCAAATACGGCGACACTGAGAAATGCCGCCATTACTGCAGGGCCACGCCCGAAACGGACGGCAATCAATACTTCTGTCAGCAAAAACAGCATCACGATATTGGCCAGATCCAGATGCGGCAGCAGCGGCGTTGCCAGCAAGGCGGTAAAACCGCAGGCAGCGACTGCACAGGCGTAAGGCCAATAGCGGTGTTTCTGGGCGGCTGGCATTTCATCCGCAGTCAGGCTTGAGCGCTCGGCAAAACTGTGCGACGCAGAAGACTCATTGTCGCCTTGTCCGGTTTCCATCAAATCGATGTCCGGCGCATAGTGCGCAATACGCTTCAAATGCGAGGTCTGCCAAAGCCATCTAGCATGTCCTCGGCCCAGCACAATGCGCGAAAAATTATGACTACGCGCATAGTGGACGATTTCACGGGCAATATCACCGCCGGAAAGGACGGCCGTGGTTGCCCCCAGATCCTGCGCCAGTTTCAAGGTCTTCAGAATATGTTCTCGCCGTGCAGCAGGCAGCCGCTGTAATTGCGGCGTTTCCACAAACACGGCATGCCATTCAGCGTTCAACTGTACGGCGAGTTGCGCCGCGCTGCGAATCACATGTTCGCAACCGGCACGAGGACCTATGCAGACCAATAGATCGGAATCGGTTTTCCATACGCCATTGATGGATTTTTCTATCCGATAGGCTTGTACGTCATCACCAATACGATCAGCGGTACGGCGTAGGGCCAGCTCGCGTAGCGCGATCAGATTGCCTTTGCGGAAAAAATTGCGTGATGCACGTTCAGCCTGTTGCGGCTGATAAACCTTGCCTTCACTGAGACGCGCAAGCAAATCATCAGCGGGTATATCGACCAATACGACTTCGTCGGCTTGATCGAATACAGTGTCCGGCAGGGTTTCCGCGACGCGGATACCAGTAATGCCGCCCACCACATCGTTCAGGGTTTCCAGATGCTGCACATTGACTGCTGTGAAGACGTCTATCCCGGCTTCCAGCAGCTCTTGTACATCCTGCCAGCGTTTGGGGTGACGCGAACCCGGCGCATTTGAATGGGCCAGCTCGTCTACCAGAATCAATGCCGGCTTGCGTGCCAGTGCTGCATCGATATCGAATTCAGTGATGGTCTTGTCGCGATACGCAATTTCTTTGCGTGGGAGCACGTCCAGTCCATCAAGCAAAGCGGCGGTTTCACTGCGGCCATGCGTTTCGACGATACCAACCAGCACATCGTGACCTTCGGCCTGCATCCGGCGTGCAGCAGACAACATCGCATAGGTTTTTCCTACGCCGGCAGACGCACCGAAATAGATGCGTAATGTACCCCGTTCGGCGCGACGCTCCTGTTCCTGCACCTGCGCCAACAAGGCATCTGGATCAGGACGTTGGTGATCGACTGGAGGCATAAATGTGGGCGACGATAAGGAATAAAGTAATGGCTTTGATTGTGCCATATTCGGTGAAAACGTCAGGTACTCACAACAAGAAAATACGGGCGACTGCATCCACCGGCCGCCCGAACTAACGTTTACTGACGTTGGTCCAGCGCGAGATTCAATGCCAGTACGTTCACGCGCGGCTCACCGAAGAATCCCAAATATTGGCCTCTGCTGTACTTGCCTATGATGCCGTGCACTTCTTCCAGCGCCATCTTGCGTTCACGCGCGACGCGAGCTGCCTGATACTGCGCTGCCGCCAAACTGATTTCAGGATCGAGTCCGCTCGCTGAAGCCGTTACCAAATCCACAGGAACCGGCAAGGTATTGTCAGGATCAACGTCTTTCAACACAGCGATGCGACCTTTCACGTTGTCGATCAATGCAGGATTAAGCGGCCCCTGATTGGCACCGCTGGAGGCTGCTGCATTGTTAGGCATAGGGCCAGTAGCTGATGGACGTCCCCAGAAATACCGGGGAGATGAAAACGCCTGACCTATCAGCGCGGAGCCAACCAACTCGCCGTTACGTGATACCAGACTGCCTTCTGCCTGTTCACTGAAGGCAAGCTTGCCGATGCCGGCAACCGCGAACGGATAGATAACGCCGCAAATCAGGGTGAGCACGGAAAATAAAACCAGTGCGGGACGAAATGTCGCTTTCATATTAATTCCTTTCATTCTTGATTCAGATAAGACCAAAAACGGTCAGGATCATGTCGATCAATTTGATGCCGACGAAGGGCACCAATATTCCGCCCAGACCATAGATCAGCATATTGCGACGTAACAAGGCTGCAGCACCCACCGCGCGATACTTGACGCCCTTCAATGCCAAGGGGATCAGCACGACGATGATCAGCGCATTGAAAATCACGGCTGACATGATGGCCGATGACGGACTGCTCAAGTGCATGATGTCTAGCGCCTTCAACTGCGGATAAGTCGTGACAAATGCAGCCGGGATGATCGCGAAATACTTGGCGATATCATTCGAGATAGAAAACGTCGTCAGTGAACCGCGCGTCATCAACATCTGCTTACCGATCTCGACGATCTCCAGCAGCTTGGTCGGATTGGAGTCCAGATCGACCATATTGCCGGCTTCCTTCGCGGCTTGCGTGCCGGAATTCATCGCCACCGCCACGTCGGCCTGCGCCAACGCCGGCGCATCGTTGGTGCCATCGCCAGTCATCGCGACCAGACGGCCTTGCGACTGGTATTCGCGTATCAGTTTGAGCTTCTGTTCCGGTGTTGCTTCCGCGAGGAAATCATCGACGCCGGCTTCAGCGGCAATCGCTGCTGCAGTCAACTTGTTATCGCCGGTGATCATCACGGTTTTGATACCCATGCGCCGCAGTTCGGCGAAGCGCTCCTTGATACCGCCCTTGACGATATCTTTCAACTCGACCACGCCCATCACGCGACCGTCATCAACCACCACCAAAGGCGTACTGCCGCGGCGTGAAATGTCGTCCACCGTATTCGATACTTCTATAGGGAATGGGCGACCGAGCAACTCGATATGCTTTTTCACCGCATCGACAGAACCCTTGCGGATAATGCGTTCTCCCATATCAACGCCGCTCATGCGTGTCTGCGCACTGAAGTGAACGAAGATCGCGTTCAAGGCAGCGATATCGCGTTCCCGTATGTTGAACTTCTGCTTGGCAAGGATGACGATGCTGCGACCTTCCGGCGTTTCATCTGCCAGCGAAGCGAGTTGCGCAACATCGGCCAACTGGATCTGCGTGATGCCAGGTGCCGGATAAAACTCTGATGCCTGGCGATTACCCAGTGTGATGGTGCCGGTTTTATCCAGCAACAATACATCGACGTCGCCCGCCGCTTCCACTGCACGTCCCGACGTGGCGATTACATTGGCTTGCATCATGCGGCTCATGCCGGCCACACCAATCGCTGATAGCAAGCCACCTATCGTGGTCGGGATCAAGCAGACCAGCAGTGCGATCAATACTGTGATGGTAATAGGTGAACCGCTACCAGCCGCTTCTACCGAGTACAGTGAGAATGGCAATAAGGTCACCGTCACGATCAGGAAGATGATGGTCAGTGCGACCAGCAAAATCGTCAAGGCGATTTCATTCGGTGTCTTTTGACGCTTCGCACCTTCGACCATCGCGATCATACGATCAATGAAGGCTTCGCCAGGATTGACCGCGATGCGCACCACCAGCCAGTCGGACAACACGCGCGTGCCGCCGGTGACGGAAGAAAAGTCACCGCCCGACTCACGAATCACGGGAGCCGATTCGCCGGTGATGGCACTTTCATCGACGGATGCCACGCCCTCTATCACTTCGCCATCGACCGGAATCACGTCGCCGGCTTCGACCAGTACAGTATCGCCCTTGCGTAAATCGGCCGGCGATGCAGGCAACCATGATGTGCCGTGCTTAGGCACCGAGAGCTTCTTCGCCAGCACGGTTTGCTTCAAGGCGCGCAAGGACGCCGCTTGCGCCTTGCTGCGTCCTTCGGCCAATGATTCAGCGAAGTTGGCAAACAGCACCGTGAACCATAGCCAAATCGAAATGGCAAAGATAAAGCCAGGGCTAGCCTCGCCTTTACCGAAGAGCGATTGAAGGAACAACATTGTAGTAATGATGCTGCCGACATAGACAACAAACATCACAGGACTGCGCCACTGTGCACGTGGCGTCAGTTTTTTGAATGCATCGACAATGGCTGGACCTATCAGGGCCGTATCGAAAAGCGTCAGGCTTTTACGTGGCAAGACAGGCACCGCCTTGGATTCTGGCATTTGCATGGCAGGCTTTCTTTAATTTGGTGAGAGCGGCAAGCGGTTCGCGCTCACCGTTTCTGGTTGATTATTGTGAGAACTATCGTGAGAACAATTGCAGGTGTTCGACGATGGGGCCGAGTGCCAGCGCCGGGACGTAATTCAATACGCCAACCAGCACAACGACACCCACCAGCAAGGCAATAAACAGCGGGCCATGCGTCGGCATCGTGCCGGCATTAGCTTCCAGTTTTTGCTTACCTGCCAGCGAACCGGCTACCGCCAGAATCGGAACGATCATCGCGAATCGGCCGAACCACATCGCGATTGCCAGCAACGTGTTGTAGAACGGCGTGTTGGCAGACAGGCCTGCAAACGCGCTACCGTTGTTATTGGCTGCCGACGTGAACGCATACAGAATCTCGGAGAAACCATGCGCGCCCGGATTGGCAATCCCAGCCTTACCCGGTTCCAGCAGTACGGCAATCGCAGTCCCAACCAGTACAAGAGTCGGGGTCACCAAAATCGCAATCGATGCCATCTTCATTTCGTAAGACTGGATTTTTTTGCCCAGATATTCCGGCGTGCGACCTATCATCAGGCCGGCAATGAACACTGCAAGAATCGCGAAGATCAACATGCCGTACAAACCGGTCCCGACACCGCCGAATACGACTTCGCCAAATTGCATCAATACCAGCGGCACGAAGCCGCCCAGAGGCATCAGCGAATCATGCATGTTGTTGACGGCGCCACATGACGCAGCCGTCGTCACCGCAGTGAACAAGGTGGACGCACTGATACCGAAACGGGTTTCCTTGCCTTCCATGTAGCCGCCGGATTGGGTTGCGCTGGGGGCCTGATCAACGCCTAGCGCTTGCATCGCTGGATGCGCGGTTTGTTCCGAGATCATCACGATCGATGTCATCACGATAAAGATCAGCGTCATCGCACCGAGTACTGCCCAGCCTTGCCGCATATCGCCGACCAGGCGGCCGAACGTAAAGCACAGACCAGCCGGAATCAGGAAGATCGCCAGCATCTGGATGAAGTTACTGAGTGCAGTCGGATTTTCGTAAGGATGAGCCGAGTTCGCATTGAAGAAACCGCCGCCATTGGTACCCAGCATCTTGATTGCTTCTTGTGATGCAACCGGCCCCATCGCGATAGTTTGCGTTTTGGCAGTCAGGGTTTCCATTACAGGCTTGCCTTCAGCATCCACCACAGGCTGTCCGTCAGGCGTCGTTTTGGCTTGCTGATACGTCACTGGATCGATCAGCGAGACATCTTGATATGCAGAGAAATTCTGGATCACACCCTGCCCCATCAAGGCGATCGCAATGATGATAGAAAGTGGCAACAGGATATAAAGCGTGGAACGTGTCAGATCGATCCAGAAGTTGCCTATCGATTTGGCCGAACGCGAACTGAAGCCGCGTATCAATGCAAATGCGACGGCGATACCGGTCGCTGCGGAAAAGAAGTTTTGTCCGGTCAGTGCCAGCATTTGTGTCAGATAACTCATCGTCGCCTCACCGGCATAGCCTTGCCAGTTGGTATTACTGACAAAACTGACCGCGGTGTTGAATGAGGAATCAGAACTGACGTTGCCAAATGACTGCGGATTCAGAGGCAGCCACGCTTGCAGGCGCTGCACCGCGTACACGAACAAGGCGCCCAGCGTATTGAACACCAGCAGCGCAACGGCATAGCTTTTCCAGCTCATCGCAGATTGCGTGCCGAGACCGGCAAGACGGTAAAGTACATTTTCAAGCTTGAGGAGCCAGCCTAAGCCGCGGATCGCCGTACCATCACCGACCTTCACCATGAACAGGCCCAGGGGATAGGCGAACACCAACAATACGGCTAAAAATACGACGAGCAACATGATGGATTGCGAAGTCATTTTATAAGTCCTCCGCTTTCACCAACGCCATCAATAGATAAACGAGCAAACCGACCGCCACAACGGCGCCGATTACGTAAAATAGGTTCATTTACGTTCTCCCAAGTGGCTGCAGCCTTCGGTGAACGCCAGGCAAACCAGGAAAAATGCTGCGATTGCACCGATAAATACGAGGTCCATTTTCAAACTCCACATCATTGTTTTGATGAGAAGTAGCTTAGGAGAAATGGTCTAAAAATTTAGTAAAGACTTCGGTGTAGGGTGTAAAGGAAATATAAAAATTGACTGGCGCGGTGATAAAAATCAGTCAATTAAAATGTGCATGCGTCATCTTCGAGAAAATCTGAATCAACATGAGCAAGCTAGCCATCCTGCAATATCCCGACGAACGCTTGCACACGATTGCGCAGCCGGTCACAAAGATTGACGACCAGATCCACAAGCTGGTGCGTGATATGGCGCAGACGATGTACGCGGCGGACGGTATAGGTTTGGCTGCAACGCAGGTGGACGTGCACCTGCGGATCATCCTGGTGGATGTTTCAGAGAAGGGAAATCAACTGTTGGTGCTGATCAATCCGGAAGTAATCAAGATGGGCGGCAAGGCAGAATTCGAGGAAGGCTGCCTGTCTGTTCCCGATGTGTATGAAACAGTCAATCGCGCTGCGTGGATACGCGTACGCGCGCTTGATCTGGAAGGCAAATCGTTCGAACTGCAGGCCGATGGGTTGAAGGCGATGTGCATACAGCATGAGCTCGATCATTTGCAAGGCATGGTGTTCGTCGAACACCTGTCGCCGTTGAATCAGATGCGAATCTTGAACACGCTGGGAAAGCAAGGCAGAACTCGCAGCAAGGTTCGCTGATGCTTTTTTCTGCGGCTGAGTTTGCTGCTGATTCTGCAAAATGATTATGCAAAATCACTGAGCAAGGCAGACCTCTACATTAACTCGCCAATCGTGCCTCGACTCGCGCCATTGCACCGGTCGCAGGATGCCGCAATTTGGTAATGCGCTCTAACAAAATTGTGCGGATCTGTTCTGAATTTAAATTATGCTTTTGCAAAAAATCGTCAGACACTTCCAGTTCCACTGTGACGATGCCTCGCTCTTCTGCGATCTCTACCGACGTTACCTTGCCGAACATATCGATTTGCAAACCAGTCAATGGATTGCGAATATCCAGCAAGCGCGGCTCGATTGCATTTGTAAATTGTTGCGCATTCAGCGCGCGTAAAACGGGAAAGCAACCCGTCACTTCTATCAATGTCTTCATTTTTCCTTACTTCATCAAACGCATATTCCTGCTGAGCCCTGAGCAAACATGAGCGCAGCAGCAAACAAAAATTAATCAGTTGCGGCTAATCCGCTTCACGCACCAATCGCATGCCAACCAGCGTATAACGCGTGCTGGGCGCATTCCAGTTACGGTAAGAAGACCGCGCATAAAATGACCACGTATGCCATGAACCACCACGTCGTACTCGCACACTTCCACTTTCCGGCCCTTGCGGATCAGCCACCGGTGAGTTCGCATAATAACGATCATCATGCCAATCGGCAGTCCACTCCCATGCATTGCCGTGCATATCGTATAGTCCGAACGCATTCGGAGCGAAGCTGCCAACTGGTGCTGTAAAGGCAAAGCCATCGCTGCCAGGCAGCGCGTAACTTTGCCACCTGGACCAGTTTTTTGCAGCATCGGTATCGAATACATTGGCAGCAGCTAACAGCGACTGTGGATCGTCGCCAGTGTAATACTGCGTGCGTGTCCCTGCACGTGCTGCGTATTCCCATTCCGCTTCGGTCGGCAAGCGATACTTTTTCCCTTCAGTGACAGTAAGCCATTTGCACATCGCAACGGCATCGTTCCACGTTACGTTCACTACCGGATGATCATCACCTTGCGCAAAGCCCGGATCGCGCCACGAATACCTGATATTACGACCCTCAAAGGCATCGCCACGCAGCGATTTCGCTGGATCGTAATCAGGATTGTAACCATAGCCACCGCTGCCATCTGCCTCTGATTCAGGCATATAGCCGGAAGCATCAAGAAAGCGCCGAAACTGCCCCACTGTCACTTCATGTTGTTCCATGTAAAACGCATGCGTGATCTTTACCTTGTGCACCGGTGCTTCGTCCGACAACTCCTCAAAACGTTTGCGTTCATATTGCGGATAGCTGCGCGCCAGCGTCTCCACGGACGTATCGCTTCCCATAAAAAATTCGCCTGCGGGAAGCAGGACGAACTTCATGCCAAGCACGTTCTCGGAGAAAGATTCAGCCGGACACACGGAGGGAAATAGCAAATACAAGCAAAGAACGGGGATAGTCTTTAAGTGCATGGCAGAGAAAACCAGGAAGAAAATGGTTGAAGTAAACGGCAATCAAGCTGCCGAGCTTGCACACTACGATGCGTCCGATTTTTTCTTTTGCCAAGTAAATTTATGCGCGAAATCAATCCAGCAGCAAAATCACAACGTTATGTGTGCCCGTCATCGATATTTTCCTGTGGCAGTTGAAAACGTCGGGGCATCGTCAAAATGTTATAAAATTTGCACTTCAAGGCCAGTAAAGCCATCTTCCAGACGCACATAATGACAACAAAGCGCGCGCCCACAATACGTTCCAAACTTGTTTTGCTCGTCATGGCGTGCGTCGTACCGGCATCTCTGATGGCTGTGTTGCTGATCGCATACGATTATCAGCGCGCCCGCGAGCAACTACTGGCTAATTCGCTGGATACCGCAAGGGCCATGATTTCGGTGGTAGACCGCGATCTGGCCAGTATCGAATCCTCCCTGGTAGCGCTTGCCACCTCGCCTTATATCAAATCCGGCAACTTTCGCGCTTTTTATCAGCAGTCGCAAACCGTACTGAAAAACCAGGGGTCTCAGCACGATATGAATATCGCTCTGCTGGATATCACCGGCAAACAATATATAAACACGCGCCGTCCCTTTGGCTCACCGCTACCGACCAGGAATAACTTCCCCGGCATGCGCGCCATCTACGAAACAGGCCGACCCGTCATCTCTGATATCTTTATCGGTGAAGTAAGCAAACGTCCATTGCTCGCCGTAGGCGTACCGGTTTTCGATCCTGGCATACGCTACAACCTGAATGCGGGCATCTTTCCAGAACGTTTCGAGCGCCTGTTACTTCAACAGAAGCTGCCTGCAGGCTGGATCGCAGCCATCTTCGACGGCAATGGAAAAATCGTGGCACGCACACGTGACATGGAGCGTTACGCAGGAAAAATGGGCACACCTGAAATGGTCAGGCACATGAAGACAGCTACCGAAGATACATTTGAAAGTGTGACCTATGACGGAATTTCGGTGCAAACGGTCTTTAGCCGTTCATCCGTTTCGAACTGGTCGCTGGCAATCGGCATACCGACCCAGAGCCTGCATCAAGAGCTGCGAGAAACCTTGTTCTGGCTGGTGCTCGCCACGGTAGGCTTGCTAATTTGCAGTCTTGCTGCAGCATGGGCGATTGGTGGCCGCATTGCCGATTCGGTAAATGGGCTGACCGGCCCTGCCCTTGCCTTGGGCACAGGAGAAAAAGTTGACGTTCCGCCTTTGCATTTACGCGAAGCTGACGAGGTAGGCGCATCCCTGATGCAAGCCTCGGTCATGCTGCAAAATGCCCAGCATCGTGCAAATCATGATGGACTGACCGGTCTGGCGAATCGCACGCTATTCAATGAAATCGTCAATCAGCAACTGTTGCTGTGCGAACGTAATCAAAGCGAGCTGTCTATCCTGTATATCGATCTGGATGGTTTCAAGATCACCAATGACAAGCACGGTCATGAAACTGGTGACAGATTGCTGCGTAATGTCGCATCACGATTGAAATCCGGCATCCGCAACTCCGATGTCGTGGCGCGCCTGGGGGGTGATGAATTTGCCATTGTCATGGTCGGAACCGACATGAAGAATGCCAAGATAACCGCAGAAAAACTGGTCCAAGGCGTATCCGAACCGTATGTTTTTGATGGCCTCAGTGTCAGTATTTCAGCCAGTATCGGGATTGCCACCTACCCCGATTCCGGCGTCACCAGCCAGGCCTTGCTGCACCGTGCAGATAGGGCCATGTACAAGGCCAAAGGATTGGGAAGACGCAGGGTTGAGGCTGCGCCCTCTGCTTAAAGTCGGCAAGGTGCATCGACGAGGTACATGCGCGAATGTCATCGCTCTTCGGATGACAATCTAAGTAGCTACACACGCCTTCTCGCACATCGATGTGCTGATTATCGCCGCGTTTAAACCATCCGCAATCTCATCTAGCCGCGGTACAAATCCTCGGTCCTTTGCTTTTCTATTTCTTCTGGCGAAAGATTGCCCGGCGGTTGAACCTGCGGTTCGGAACCTGGATTGAATAAACGCTCCCAGAATCCTTTTTGCTCATCGACATCCAGCGACTTGACCGAATCGCCATTGACGTATTCGTCATATGACCAATCGCCATCGACTTGCGTCAATCCGGATGGCACCGCATTCTGGATTTCCGGTTTGCCGCGCAGCGCGGTTTTCATGTAATCAACCCAGATCGGTAGTGCCAGCGTACTGCCGAACTCTCTGCTGCCGAGCGTGCGCGGTTTGTCGTACCCCATCCAGGCGACTCCCACGACATCGCGACCATAGCCGGCAAACCATCCATCCATGGAGTCGTTGGTGGTGCCGGTTTTGCCAGCCAGATCGCTACGACCCAATCGTTGTCCAGCCATGTAACCAGTGCCAGAACGCACAACGTCGCGCAACATCGTATTCATGATGAAGGCATTGCGCGGATCGATGGCACGTGCGGTTTCGTCGCCTGCTCGCGGATGGTCTGCCTCCATCAATACCTTGCCCCGCACATCGACAACTTTCTGGATCAGGTAAGGCGTCAATTTAAAACCGCCATTGGCGAACACTGTGTACGCACCCGCCATCTGCAGTGGCGTGACCGAACCTGTGCCCAGCGTCAGCGTCAGATTGGATGGTTGCTTGTCTGCATCCAGACCGAAATGAGTCAAGTGTTCAATTGCAAAAGGCGGCGTGATCTTGCGCAGGATGCGGATCGATACCAGATTCTTCGAACGCTTCAAGCCGGTGCGCATCGTGATAGGGCCATCGTAATTGCCATCGTCGTTACCCGGATTCCATGCCTTGCCGTTTTGCTCGGTGGTACTGTCTTCGGCAAGTGGCGCATCGTTAATCAATGTACCCGGAGAAAAGCCTTTTTCCAGCGCCGCGGAATAAACGAATGGTTTGATGGTCGAGCCAGGTTGGCGCCACGCCTGCGTAACATGATCGAACTGGTTTATCGCAAAATCAAAACCACCAACCATTGCACGGATGCCGCCATCCTGGGCATTGACTGAAACAAAAGCGGCTGACACCTCAGGCAACTGGACAATAGACCATTTTTTCTTGCCGTCTTGCACGACGCGAATCACAGATCCCTGTTTGATTTTCTTGTCTTCCGCAGCCTTGCTTGACAAGGCTGACGCAGCAAAACGCAAACCTTCACCGGTGATGACGATATCGTCGCCTGATAATGTTTCAGCACTTACCGACTTCGTCGATACGGCGGTAACGACCGCCGCCTTCAAGTCGTCACTATCCGGATGCTTGACCAGAATGTCCTCTATCGCCTGCTGCCGGTCTTCTGCATCCTTCGGCAACTCGATACTATTTTCGGGTCCACGATATCCATGGCGTTTGTCATAATCAAGCACGCCACGTCGTACTGCCTCATAAGCCGCATCCTGATCGGCTTTGTTCAGTGTGGTGTAGACGCTCATGCCGCTGGTATAGATTTCGTCCTTGTACTGTGAGTACATGAACTGCCGCACTTGTTCGGCTGCATATTCCGCATGGGTACGGAAACGGTTGCCATCAGCCAGCACGCTCAGTTTTTCAGCCTTGGCATTCTCATATTGGGCTTGCGTAATAAAGCCCAGGTCGTACATGCGCTTGAGTATGTATTGCTGACGTTCGGTGGCACGTTTCGGATTGACTACCGGATTGGCACTGGCGGGGGCCTTGGGCAGGCCGGCCAGCATTGCCGCTTCGGCAATGCTCAATTCCTTGATCGGCTTGCCAAAGTAGATGCGCGACGCACTGCCGAAGCCGTAAGCACGCTGTCCCAGATAAATCTGATTCATGTACAACTCCAGAATCTGATCTTTGGTCAAATTCTTCTCGATACGGTAAGCCAGCAGCACTTCCTGCAATTTGCGGCTGTAAGTCTTTTTGCGCGTCAACAAAAAGGTGCGTGCAACCTGCATCGTGATGGTCGAGGCGCCTTGCGAACGGCTATGTATCAGGTTCGCCAGTCCGGCACGTACCACGCCTAAAAGATCGACGCCACCATGTTCATAGAAATTATTATCTTCGATCGCGATGATCGCGTTCTTCATGCTGGATGGAATTTCGCCTATCGATACAAAGTCACGACGCTCTTCGCCAAATTCGCCTATCAATACGTTATCAGCGGTATAGACGCGTAACGGAATTTTCGGCCGATAGTCGGTCAATGCATCGATCGGTGGAAGATTCGGGACAATGAACAGCGCAGTAAACAGCGCCATCAATACGGCAAAAGCGCCAGCGCCTATCAGCGCTACTATTCCTGCCTGTCGGAGTTTGATATCGGTTGGTCGTTCTGACCAGTCCACAATGGATTTTTTAATAAATGAAAACAGCCGCAACGCGATCCCCTGTTAAGTCTTATGCGCCGCAACTTTAGCAGGCATTGCGCCGGCAAGTTGAAACCATTTGTTTCTTGAAAAAGTGGAATTTCCTCAGTGCATGCATATTGTATATGTTCAGCGCATGCCATTGAAACGGCGCAGCTCCCCTTGGGAGCTGCGCTTATTTGTTTTTATCTATTTTTCGCCGATATTTTCGGCGTGGTTGGCGGTCTTCGGATTACTTCACTTCTAATTATTTGGCATTTTATTAATGCGCTCGGCCTGAACCTGATTTTCTGCCCCCACCGGAAATCTTGTTTTCTGTTGCCCATGCACGACGCTTGGCCTCCTTGGCCGGTACGCCTTTCTCTTCATAACCTTCTTCTATATGTTTTACCTGCCGCTTCTGCTTGTCGGTATAGGCTGATTTATCACCTTTGGACATGGCAATCTCCTTGTTCACTTAAGTACATTCAGTAGATTCATCAATGCACGCTAGCGACACACTTATCGCGATTCATAGCGTGTATTGATAATAAAAGGTCAAGGAGATCACCTCTATCAGACGATGCAATCATTTTGTGTAAGAACAGATGAAGTTGAGAATTTTTCATCCGACGTGTTGATCGAAAGAATCACGTCTTCTAGCGATTACAATGGGACATCCGATGAAAAAGGATTCAAAACATGCCTTTTGTAGTGACTGAATCATGCATACAGTGCAAATACACAGATTGTGTTGCGGTATGCCCTATGGATTGTTTCTTTGAAGGGCCCAACTTCCTGGCCATTAATCCGGATGAATGCATAGACTGCTCGGTATGCGTACCGGAATGTCCAGTCAATGCAATTATCGGTGCTTCAGAAATTGCTGAAGAACAAAAGCATTTTGTCGAATTGAATCGCACCTTGTCACATCATCCCGACTGGAAGCGCATCAAGCTGCAGCAGGAACCGCTGCCGGATCACGCAAAATGGGCGCAAGTAGACGATAAAATCTCTTTACTTCAAACAACAGTAAAAACTGGTAATTTTGCAAACGGAAAATAAACAGTTAAAGTGCACCTAATAATTGCAACCAGGATGCATAATCAAGTCATGAGCAATTCTTCCACCCTTCCCAATCCGTCTTCCCTCGTCACTTCGCTACGCACAAGTTGTGCGACCTGTAGCATGCATCAGTTGTGCCTGCCCATGGGACTGGGTGAAAACGATATGGACAAGCTGGACGAGATCATCGGTCGCAGGCGCAAAGTGCCGCGTGACGGTTATCTGTACCGGATGGACGATCCATTTACCAATCTGTATGCGGTACGTGTCGGGCATTTCAAGACCTATCAGATCAATGCCGGCGGCGAGCAGCAGATTACCGGATTCCAGATGGCGGGCGAATTACTCGGTATGGATGCAATCAGCACAGACCGTCATCATTGCGACGCAATTGCGCTGGAAGATAGTGAAGTCTGTGAAATCCCGTTTCCCAGGCTGGAAGAGTTATTTGGCACCATGCCGATACTGTTGCGTCACTTCCACCGCATGATGAGCCAGGAAATCACGCGTGAACAAAGCGTCATGCTCCTCCTCGGCAATATGCGCGCAGAACAGCGTTTTGCTGCATTTTTGGTGAATCTGGCATCTCGTTACATGGCGCGCGGTTATTCATCGACCAATTTCCAGTTGCGCATGTCGCGCGAGGATATCGGTAATTATCTCGGCCTGACGATTGAAAGCATCAGCCGCCTGCTCTCCAAGTTCAAGAAACAAGGTTTGCTGACTGTCAGCAATCGCGAAATCGTATTGCTTGATCCCGTCACGTTGAAGGCAATGGCAGCAGGGACGGAAACCTGCGGCTGAGGCCGTTATAACAACACTTCGCTATCAGACACATTCCTCGGTCTGCCACGCCTGGTTTTCAGGACTTGATGGCGATTCAGCACGAGTGTCACTGCGGACTATTTATTTCTTTTGGCTCCAGGCCCAAATAACAGGTCAGAGCACTCGACAAAGCGCAGAACAGCCACAGGACAAAAAAGCCTATGGTGTAAGTCGCCAGTGACCAGACTGTATCCTGGCCTTCAATCACCAAGCCATGCAAGGGGTCAATCAGTGCAAACAGTGCACCTTCCGCTGCGATAGCCACCAGAAACGAGGGCCATAGAACGATCATCAGTAGTCGTTGCATTGCGTCTCCTTTTTTATTGACTGCTAAACCCTGTCTGCCTCAATGGCAATGCTGCGTTGTGTCGGCCATGTCCAGATGCCATTCAACCGCCATTCACGTTTTTGATTCTCCACCAGTACTTGCCAGCGCCCCATCTCCAGCATGGGTAATGCCACCGAAAATTTTCCTGACGGGTCAGGCCGAACCAGCAGCACGATATCCTTCTCCGGGATCGTTGCGTGTATCAGGCGCACGCTGATAGCGTCCATCGCCTGCTTTGCCTTGTTGGATACCGATCCACTCAACATGCGAGTCGGCGTGTCGTAATGCGCAGAAAACTGTACGCCCAGATCGCTCGCCACACGATCACGTCGCAAATCCTGATTGATCGCCTTGCCCTGCTTGTAATAGTCATCCACCACCAACGCATCCTGCTGCGTCACGGCTATCCACATCGTGATGCTGCCCGCGATCATCACCGCGAACGGCCCCATCATCAACAACCAGGGCCAGCGGTGCTTGTACCAGGGGCCTTCATCGTGCGTGGCATTCAGTATTATTGCAGCCTTCGACATGGTGCTCTCCTTGACTATCTCAACGCGGCACAAAAAATACCGCGTGTTCCGTCACTTGCAGGCCGTCATCATCGAGTGCCTTCAGAGTGACGCTTATCTTGTTGGAACCCGGTGCGCCCTGCCCTTGATCAACCCGCAATCTGATCGGAACCGCGCGCGTTTCGGTTGCTGCAAGGTCGACAATATCGGGTGTCGCCAATGCTAGCGATTCGATTCCGGCCACACTGATTTGATAGCGGTGCGCAGTTTCTGCCGTGTTCATGATCTGCAGTCGATACACATTCTCTATCATGCCGTCCTCCACCTCACGACCCATCGCACCGCGATCACGAATCACGTCGAGCTTGAGCGGTGTGCGCAGACCGAGTGCTGAAAAAAATGTCACCACAATCGCCAGCAGGATTCCCGTATAGATCAATACCCTTGGACGCAAAGCGCGCCGCCTGACTTCCTTGATCGACAGATTGTTGGCCAGCGCGTTATCCGTCGTATACCGAATCAGGCCACGCGGCGACCCCACTTTATCCATCACCGTATTGCAGGCATCTACGCAAGCCGCACATCCTATGCATTCGTACTGCAGGCCATCGCGTATATCAATGCCGACCGGACAGACCTGCACGCACAATGTGCAATCTATGCAATCCCCAAGTTTCTTTGCCGATGCATCTGCATGCTTGCTCGGCATGCCGCGCGGTTCGCCGCGTTTTTGATCGTAAGAGATGATCAGCGAATCCTTGTCGAACATCGAGCTCTGGAAGCGTGCATACGGACACATATACTTGCAGACCTGTTCGCGCAGCCAGCCTGCATTGCCATAAGTGGCGAAGGCATAAAACAATATCCAGAACAGCTCCCACGGGCCGAGTGCGAGGTTCAGCACTTCCTGCGTCAGGGTATGAATCGGCGTGAAATAACCGACGAACGTAAAACCAGTCCACAGTGCCACGCCGCCCCACGCCATGTGTTTCGCGGTTTTTTTTGCAATCTTGGAGAAGGATGCAGGCTGTTTATCGAGGCGCATGCGCGCGCTGCGCTTGCCTTCTATCACCCGTTCTATCCACAGAAAAATTTCTGTGTAAACCGTTTGCGGACAGGCAAAGCCGCACCAGACGCGGCCGGCAATCGCGGTCGCCAGAAACAGCAGATAGGCGGAAATGATGAGCAAGCCCGACAGGTAAATAAAATCCTGCGGCCACAACACGATGCCGAAAATATAAAACTTGCGCGCAGCCAAATCGAACAGCAAGGCTTGCCGGCCATTCCAGCTCATCCACGGCATGCCATAGAACGCGAGTTGGGTTAGCCAGACACAGATCCAGCGCAAGCTTGCATAACGCCCCTTCGTCTCGCGCGGATAAATTTCTTCCCGCGCGGCGTACATCTTGATGACGGAAACTTCAGGGTCGCTGACGCTCATGCTCTTGCCTGCTCTTTCACTCTTTAAACAATTACAAAAATGATTTTGTGGAGGGGATCAGGCGAGATCCTGCACATGCAGTCTCGCCCGAACACCATCATTTTTCCGGACGCTCTGCTTTGACGTCGTTCGATAAACTCCATACATATGCAGCCAGCACATGTACCTTGGCATCACCGAGAAACTCTTCGAAAGGCGGCATCATGTTTTCGCGTCCCTTGCGTATGGTTTCCATGATCGTATTGGCGCTGCCGCCATACAACCATACCTTGTCGGTCAGATTAGGCGCGCCCAGTGCCTGATTGCCCTTGCCATCGGCGCCATGACAGGCTGCACATGCAGCAAACTTCGGCTTGCCGAACACGGTCTTGATAGGATCGGAGTTAGAGCCCGACAAACTCAACACATAATGCGCGACGTTTTCCACATCCTTCTCGGAACCCAGAGCAGCACCCATCGGAGGCATGATGCCGTGGCGCCCTTGCAGGATCGTGGTCTTGATGACGTCCGGCGTGCCACCATAGAGCCAATCCTTGTCGGTCAGATTCGGGTAACCCTTGTTGCCGCGTGCATCGGAGCCGTGGCATTGCGCACAGTAGGTCAGGAACAGGCGCTCGCCGATGGCGTGGGCCTGGGGATCGGCAGCAACCGCTTTCAAATCCTGTTTCTGAAACTGATTAAACAGCGGACCGTAATCGGCATCAGCCTTGCTCAATTCGGTTTGGTAAGCATCAGCCGATTTCCAGCCCAGCTTGCCGACATAAGTACCGAGTCCTGGGTACAGCACGAGATAAGCCAGTGCAAAAACGATCGTGATATAGAACAACCACATCCACCAGCGCGGCATCGGTGTGTTCAACTCGGTGAGATCTTCATCCCAGAGGTGACCGGTGGTTTCCATTTGGTGATTGGTCCCAGGCTCGATCTTGACCTTGACCTTGGATTGCGACCACAGCAGGATGCCGCAGCCGATGATCCCAAGCAGCGTCAGTACCGTGATGTATATATTCCAGAAACCATTGGTGAAATCAGACATGGCTGTGCTCCTCGTTCTCCATATCCTCTTCATCCGCAAACGGGGTGCGTGCCGCCTTGTCGAAATCACTGCCGCGATGCAGGATAAACGTCCACACCAGGATGCCGACAAATGTCAGAAAGCTCACTACTGTCATGATGCTGCTCGCATCGATGGAAATGTTCATGATTAGCGTCTCGCCTTGATCAAAATGCCTAGTCCCTGCAGATATGCAACCAGTGCATCCTGCTCCGTCTTGCCGACCAGTTCGGCCGGTGCGAGCTTGATTTCTTCATCGGTGTAAGGCACACCAAGACGTTTCAGCGCGTTCAACTTCGGCGTGATCTCTGCAGGCACCAGCTTGGTTTTGGCCAGCCACGGATAGCCAGGCATATTCGATTCAGGCACCAGGTCGCGCGGATTATCCAGATGCGTACGATGCCATTCATCGCTGTAACGTCCACCTACACGTGCCAGATCCGGGCCGGTACGTTTGGAGCCCCACTGGAACGGTCTGTCATAAACAAATTCGCCGGCAACCGAGTAATGGCCGTAACGTTCGGTCTCGGCACGGAAAGGACGAATCATTTGCGAATGACAGTTGTAGCAACCTTCGCGTGTATAGATATCGCGACCGGCCAGACGCAAAGCCGAGTATGGCTTCAATCCTGCAATCGGCTCAGTGGTCGATTTCTGGAAGAACAGCGGTACGATCTCAACCGCACCGCCCACGCTGATCACCAGCGTGACCAGCGCGATCAGCAACCATGGATTCTTTTCGATCCACTCATGTGAAAATTTCATTCAATGCTCCTTGATCGGTATGTATCTATGCGTGTGCCGGAAGAACGGCAGGGATGCGCGCATTGACTGCACTACTTTCGCGCATCGTCATCCAGGTGTTGTAAGCCATCAGCAACATGCCTGACAGGTACAACACGCCGCCCGTAAAACGAATCACGTAGTACGGATAGGTCGCCTTCACGCTCTCGACAAAGGTATACGTCAAGGTACCGTCGGGATTAACCGCACGCCACATCAAGCCCTGCATCACGCCGGCAATCCACATGGATGCGATGTACAACACGATGCCGATGGTCGCGACCCAGAAGTGGAGCTCAATCAGACGCATGCTCCACATTTCCTTCTTGCCCGACAAACGCGGGATCAGGTAATAGATCGAACCCATCGTGATGAAACCGACCCAGCCCAGTGCACCGGCATGTACGTGACCGATGGTCCAGTCCGTGTAATGCGACAGGGAGTTGACTGTCTTGATCGACATCATCGGACCTTCAAAGGTAGCGATGCCGTAGAAAGACAGCGATACGATCAGGAACTTGAGAATAGGATCGGAGCGCAGTTTGTGCCATGCGCCGGACAAGGTCATCATGCCGTTGATCATGCCGCCCCATGACGGTGCCAATAGCACCAGCGAGAACACCATGCCGATCGATTGCGTCCAGTCCGGCAATGCCGTGTAGTGCAAATGATGCGGACCTGCCCACATATACGTAAAGATCAGCGCCCAGAAATGGACGATGGACAGACGGTAGGAATACACCGGACGTTCTGCCTGTTTCGGAATGAAGTAATAGACCATGCCGAGATAGCCGGCAGTGAGGATAAAGCCCACCGCGTTATGGCCATACCACCACTGGATCATTGCATCCTGCACGCCCGAGTAAGCCGAATACGATTTACCGAGCGATGCCGGCATGCTGGCGCCGTTGACGATGTGCAGCAGCGCTACAGCGATGATGTAGGCACCGAAGAACCAGTTGGCGACATAGATGTGTGCGACCTTGCGCTTGAGCAGCGTACCGAAGAAGACCACTGCATAGGCAACCCAGACTATGGTGATCAAAATCGTGATCGGCCATTCCAGCTCGGCGTATTCCTTGGCGCGGGTCAATCCCATCGGCAAGGTAATGACTGCCAGTACCAGAACCAGTTGCCAGCCCCAGAAGGTGAAGGCTGCCAGCTTGTCGCAAAACAAGCGTACCTGACAGGTACGTTGCACCACGTAATACGACGTCGCGAAGAGTCCGCAGATACCGAACGCAAAGATGACGCCATTCGTGTGCAAGGGACGCAAGCGACCGTAGCTCAGCCATGGAACGTCGAAATTAAGTGCCGGCCATGCAAGTTGTGCCGCGATAAAGACGCCAACCAGCATCCCTATCACTCCCCACACTACGGTGGCGATCGCGAACTGTTTTACGATCTTGTAGTTGTAGTCAAGTGTCTTGTCCACCAAACCTTCTCCCTAAAGTACAACGATGATGAACTTGAGGGTAAGGTGCGACTGGGATGTGCATTTTGATTTGCATCAAAATATGCAGAGCAAAGCCTGCAAATCGTGCGGTGTGACTGTTATTTCTGTCTTATTTGAAGATGATGTGATGGTTATTTGCGACAAGGGCCGCGATCCGCCCGCACTCGCGACGTCTCATGTGTAGCAGAGATGCCGCAACGATGAGATATCAATGACTTCATGGACTATCGTCATCTTGCAGTATGCGGTCTCCCGGGCCTTTCAAGTCGTCAAACTGACCACTGTCAGACGCGCGAAAGAATATCCATATTGCGAGAAATACGATCAGGATACTCAACGGGATCAATAGATATAAGGCTTCCATCGTCGTTTAACCCTGCTTCCTGACTGCAACAGCAACCCGACTTTGATCGATAGACGACTTGCGTGCACCGGCCTTTGCACGCGGAATGCGGCGCAAGCGCAGCGCATTCACGATCACTACTGCCGAGCTGAGCGACATGCCGACGCCCGACAGCCATGGATTGATCAAGCCGATTGCTGCTGCCGGGATCGCCAGCAGGTTGTAGCACGTGGCCCATGCCAGGTTCTGTCGAATCACACGCATGGTTTTATCGGCGACTTCAGCAGTATTGGAGATTGCCGACAGATGCGGCGATAGCAAGACCGTATCGGCATGTGTCTGTGCCAGGGCCGAGCCTGAACCCATCGCAAACGACACGTCTGCAGCGCGCAGTACCGCAGCATCGTTAATGCCATCGCCGACCATCGCGACAATGCCGCCGTGCTGCTGCAGTGATTGTACAAAAGCCAGCTTCTGGTCTGGCAGGCATGCGCCGTGCGCTTCTGCGATGCCGAGTTGTTGCGCAACGTGCCGGGTAACGTCTTTCTGATCGCCACTTAACAGGATCACTTTTTTACCCCGTTTCTGGAAATAGGCAATCACTGCACGCGCATCCTCACGGATCGCGTCCGCCAGATCAAAACGCGCGAGCAAGGCATGGCTGCGTGCCAGATAAACCGGCGTCATGCCCGCTTCGCCTTGCTCGACGACGACACGACCTGCCAGTTCGCTGACAAACGAGGCGCTGCCGAGGCGGTAACGCATTCCATCTAACACGCCTTCAATGCCCTGCCCGGCAACATAGATAAGGTCTTCCGTCGACATGCCGGGCTCCGCCGCATCGGCCGCTGCGATAATCGCCTGCGCCAGCGGATGCGCATTCGATTGCTCCAGCGCTGCAGCGATCTGCAGGCAAGCATCTCTATCCGCGATGCCGAACGTCTGCAGTTTTTGCAGGGTCGGCTTGCCGACTGTCAGCGTGCCGGTTTTGTCGAACACAATGTGGCTGGTGCGATGCAGGATTTCCAGGACATGCGGCTGCACGATCAACACGCCCTGCTGTACCAATCTGTCAGTTGCAGCCGCCAACGCGGTCGGCGTCGCAAGCGACAACGCGCACGGACAGGATACGACCAGTACCGCAATCGCAATCTGCCACGCGCGCGACGGTTCATACCAGTGCCAGAACAGGAACACGGCAACCGCCAACAGCAGCAGTCCCGCCACAAACCATGCGGCGACACGGTCTGCCCACAAGGCGATCTGCGGCTTGGCATGGCCGGCGCGCTCTATCAGCTTGACCAGTTGCGACAGTGTGCTCTCGGCCGCAACTTTGCCCACCCGCAGCACGATCGCCTGCGAGATATTGACCGCACCACCCGGCAGGATAGCGCCTACACTTTTCTTCAGAGGCAGGCTTTCGCCAGTCAATAGCGACATGTCTATCGTGCTGCTGCCCTCGACGATCTCGCCGTCCACCGCAATGGCCTCACCAGGCTTGACCAGAATGAAATCGCCAGCGCACAACTGCGTCGCCGCAACCGTACTGCAATCGCGTTGCGCGGGATAAGCGCGCATCAGTGAGGCTGCAGCCGGCAACGCATGCTGCAATTTTTCCAGCGCACTGGCGGCCTTGCGGCGCGCCACTAATTCCAGATAACGACTGCACAGGAGCAAGAAGATGAACATCGTGACGGAGTCAAAATAGACATCACCACTTCCCTGCCATACCGCCAGCACACTCGCAACAAAGGCTGCGCCTATACCAAGCGCTACCGGCACATCCATGCCCAGCGTTCCTTGCCGCAAACTGGCATATGCACCGCGAAAGAAAGGTAAAGCCGAATAACAGATCGCCGGGATTGTCAGCAACAAGCTGGCCCAGCGCATCAGCTCGGCCATGTCCGCTTCCAGCGTGCCATCGTGCGAAATATATGCGGGCACCGCATACATCATCACCTGCATCATGGACAATCCGGCGACGAACAATTGACGTGACAGCGTACGACTGGCACGGCGCAATTGCGCATCATGCCGGTTCGTATCGTAGGGATACGCGGTGTAGCCGATATCGCGCAGCGCCTGGAGGATGTCGCTGGGCTTGCACAATGACTTGTCCCAGCGCACATACAGACGTTCAGTTGCCACATTCAGATTGATCGCCTGCAAACCGGGCAAATGCGCAAGCCTTCTTTCAATCAGCCACACACAGGCCGCGCAACGTATGCCTTCAATCGACAAGGTGGCTTCTGCACTTTCTGCATTCAGGTCGAATTGCTGGCGGGCGTCCGGCAAATCATAGAGCCGCAATTCCTCCGGCAGCAGCGCAGCGCTGTCCACTTGGGAAGAAAAAGACGAACGCGTACGGTAGTAATCGGACAGGCCCATGTCCATGATGGTTTGTGCCGCCGCTGCGCATCCTGGGCAACACATGGCGCGTGGCTGACCGTCTATCTCTACCTGCCACTGCGCAGCATGGAGTTTTGACGCCGGCAGAGGTACGGGCAAGCTGCAGTGATAGCAGGCAGTATCCGGCAGCGTCGCCTCTGCAGCAAACTGATTGTCGAAAGCCGGAACCGCACTCATCGCGCAAATTCCAGTGTCGCTGGCGTGCTCGTTGCAGGCGTGATAGCAGCCATCGATGGCGGTGAAATACAGAACACATCCATGTAACCGGCCGACATGCCACTGGCCCGCATCAGACCCAGCACGCCAAAGGCCAGTACCAGCGCACCGCACGCCATGCGCACCGCGCGTTGCTGCGACCATACGCGCAGCCTGCTACCGATCAATCCCAGGCCCAGCATCATCGGCAAGGTTCCCAAACCGAACGCCAGCATGACGCTGGCACCAGACACCGCGCTACCGGTGAACATTGCCGTCAGCAACACGCTATAGACCATGCCGCACGGCAGCCAGCCCCACAATCCTCCAAGCGCAAAGGCCTTGCCCGCATTATCGATGGGCAGCAAATGTTTCATAAGTGGTTGTATGTGTCGCCAGATGATGTGTCCGAAGGCTTCCAGATGAGCGAGGCCGCGCCATACATCCATCAAATACAAGCCCAGCACTACCAGCATCAGATTTGCCAGCCAGTAGCCGGCTATCTGCAACGATGCAAGGCCTGCCAGCGAATGAATGCTGCCGGCGACGCTGCCGACGATCGCGCCGGCAATTGCGTAACTGCTGATGCGGCCGGCGTTGTATGCAAAGACCCGCGACACGTTATCCCAGGCAATGCTGTGCGTCATATTGACGCCAACCACTGCAATCGGGAAGGCCCGTGCAGGTTTCGATACAGCTGTGAAGGCGCTGACGATGCCACCGCACATGCCGACGCAATGCAGGCCGCCGAGCAGGCCTATCATGAAGAATGGAAGAAGGCTGAATCCAGTCACGCGTTCCCCGCGTTATATGGTTTTGGAATGCCGCAGCGGTGGCGCGTCGGTCTTGCCGGCAGCATAACCAGCTTCGGTGGCGGAGTTCAAATACCGATCGAACACCATACAGATGTTGCGGATCAGCAGGCGGCCTTTGAGGGTCACGCTGATCCATTCGTCATCAATGGTCAGCAAGCCGTCTTTTTCCAGCACGCGCAGTTTCTCCAGTTCGCCGGCAAAATAAGTGCGAAACGAAATCGGATACGCCAGCTCGATTGCCGCCACCGACAGCTCGAAATTACACATCAGCATCTGGATGATGATGCGCCGCAGCAGATCGTCCATGGACAACTTGATGCCGCGCGCAATCGGCAATTCATTCTGCTCGATCTGCTCATAGTATTCATCCAGCGTTTTCACGTTCTGGCTATAGGTTGCACCGACGGCACTGATGGCGGAAATCCCGCAAGAAATCAGATCAGCGCCGACATGGGTGGAATAGCCCTGGAAGTTGCGATGCAAGCGCCCTTGTCTTTGCGCGATCGCCAGATCGTCGGTCGGCTTGGCAAAATGATCCATGCCGATATATACATAACCAGCTGCTGTCAGGCGCTTGATGCAAAGTGCCAACATGTCGAGCTTGGTTTCCAGATCAGGCAAATCTGCCTCGGCAATACGGCGCTGCGGCTTGAACAGATGCGGCAAGTGCGCATAGTTATAGATCGAAATACGGTCAGGATCGGCTGCAATCACCTTGGTCAGCGTCTGATTCATGGTGATCAGGTTCTGCTTCGGCAAGCCATAGATCAAATCGATGCTGATCGAGCGGAACTGTGCATCGCGCGCTGCGCTGATGACTTCCAATGTCTGACTCTCGGGCTGGATTCGATTGACGGCCTTCTGTACGTCAGCGTCGAAGTCC
Source organism: Herminiimonas aquatilis (assembly GCF_042665175.1). NCBI lineage: Bacteria > Pseudomonadati > Pseudomonadota > Betaproteobacteria > Burkholderiales > Oxalobacteraceae > Herminiimonas > Herminiimonas aquatilis. Next base: position 243,404 of record NZ_JBHTCC010000003.1, on the reverse strand, counting down.
TGCACGCCCAGACTGATGCGGTTAAAGCCCTGGCGACGCAAAGCCTGCACGCGCTCGCGCGTGACGGTGCGCGGATCGACTTCAATAGAATATTCGCCATTTGCATCCGACGCGAAGCTGAACCAGCGACGCAAATGCGCCATTAGATCTTCCATCTGCGCATCCGTCAGATAAGTCGGCGTGCCGCCGCCAAAGTGCAATTGCTCGATCTGATTGGCGCCGACCAGCAGGCGACCCTGCATTTCAATCTCGCGCTTCAGATAACTCAAATAGGTCACCGCCTTGCTGTGATCCTTGGTCACCACTTTGTTGCAACCGCAGTAGTAACAAATTGATTCGCAAAACGGGATGTGTATATAGACGGACAAGGGGTGGGTATTGCTGCGTGCGCGCGCACCCGTTACCGCCTGCAGATAATCGCGATAGCCGAACTCTGCCGTGAAGCGATCAGCTGTTGGATAAGACGTGTAACGCGGACCCACCTGATTCAACTTGCGTATCAGTTGCGCATCGAATTCCACCGAAGGAAGCAAATTGATTGGTATCGCTGAAGCTGTCATTTTCCCGTTCCGGCGATCGACTGCCCCGAAATCAGGACATGTCACGACCGCATGTGGAGTCTACGGAGACGGGGTTGGGTGATCTTGATCCAAATCAAAAATGGGTAAGTCAGGGGAATGGCCGGTAGGTTAGCTCTGCACTCTGAGTTACGAACCGGCTTAAGTGGCCTGTTTCGCCGAACGATTTTTTAACACCGAATTGAGTGCGAGACCAACTTGAACCACGAGCTTGGAACAACGGTCGCTCTCCGATACTAAAAAGTCCTTAGCCAAAACCTGAGGATACTGACAATTCTTGTACTTAAACGACATAAGCATAACGACGTGTCGCTCGGTGCGTAGCCCTGTCCAGTCTTCGTTCAATGATGGAAAGACTATGCTTCGATGTTTTGAATGATTGGCAAGCGCGGACAGATGGGGGAATGCACCACCATTAGAGAGCTCAACCAACAACTGGCGGACTACTTCAGCATCAGAGATTGTTAAAAGTCGCTTCGCTACAGATGATGCAGAGATTAACTTCTCGATGGGCTGCGAAGTTAGATTGATGGCGAGTGAGTAATAAATAGCATGTGCAAGCACGTCCGGCAGCGTGTGGATGCTTTGTATGCAAGCAACCAGATATGCTCCCGCTTTCCGTATGAAGAAATTGAAGTCATTAGAGGCCTGTTCGCTTGCAACATGCACGACCTCAAACAAAGAACTATCTTTTAAATTTTCATCTACGTAGGAATCGATCAGTTCGACGGCGTCTTGATAATGAATCCAAGCGTAGAAATTGCGATCATCAATGGATCTAAGACTGTCTCTAGCGAGTTTCAGTTGATCGTAGCCGAACAAACGGGTGATGTACGTTCGCGTCTGATTCATATCCCACGATTCCACGTGCGCCTTAACTTTGAAAGTACTGAGTGCCGGGTCGGCTTGCTGGCGGAGAGTCCCTCTTAAAAGAAGAGTTGAGCTTGCTTTTTTTGTTATTGAGCATTTTGACGTTCCCTTGAGCGCTGCGTACGCCAAGCATCAAGAAGCTCTGTATTGCCACTAACAACCTCCAAAAGCATCTGAAGCGACAGAATGGCTCCCGGAACGATACCGTCTTTATTGACTTCTGCATCTACATAGTCAGGATCGGTTGCAAGCTCAACATTTACAACCCACCAAAGCTCAATCTTTCGGAGCAACTCAACTAGAACTTGGAACTGTTCCGTGTGATTGGACTCAGTTTCACCCGTGACGATATCGAAAAGCTGGTGAGCAACAAGATTCCTAGTGCTCTTGAGTTGCTCGAATGTCTCCAAGTCATCGTCATTTATAACTTCGTGCTCATGCAACCAATTTAATGATGCATACACGGGACTCTTATCGCGCCCGAGAACTTTCGTCTTGTACTCTGGAGAAACTGTCGTGCCGTCTTCCGACCAGCCAATTGAATAGAAGTCTCGGATGCGATCAATTATCGAGTTCTTAAGAATCTCAAATGTGGTGATGAACATTGTGGCCATGAAGAGCGATGGCCTAACAATGTCCGGATCGAGAAAGCGTTCCCACCGTTCTTCGTGCGTGCTCATAAGGCCTAACTTGTCGTGTACATCATAAGTGATGGATAGTCATGAGCCTGCCATATGATCCGGCAACGCCATCCGGTGAAAATCCGCTTAACGATTATAGTTTGCGAAATCTAAATTAAATTGTGAGTTTGAAATTAAACACTGCTGATTAACCGGCGTTGCCGAATCGACGTGATGCGATCTAATAACGAAATGCAAAGTGAACTGGCAAATCCTGTCACAGCAACAGCGATTTGCCATCCGTCTTGAAGGCCAAGGGACAAAACGGGGACTGCGCGATGCAGCCCCCTCCCCTGAATCAAACTACTTCGATCATATTTCTTCGTACAACGGCAAGGTCAGGAATTCCGCAAACGATTCTGCCGTCGACATTTCTTCAAATATCTGTGCGGCACGCGCATAGCTTGGGCTGCTGCCGTTAGGGGCGAACATCTTGACCTTGACCAGTTCTTCTTTGATCAAGGCGCGCACCATCTCGACGGTGATCTTGCGGCCGTCTTCCAGCACGCCCTTGTCCGAGCGTATCCATTGCCAGACTTGCGAGCGGCTGATCTCTGCAGTGGCTGCGTCTTCCATCAGGTTATGGATAGGTACGCAGCCATTGCCGTCGAGCCAGCTACCCAGATAATGGATGCCGACATTGATGTTGTAACGCAGGCCGGTTTCGGTGATCGGCTTCTCGGGCTGAAAGTCCAGCAAGTCGGCTGCGGTGACACTGACATCGGGCCGCAATTTTCCTATCTGGTTAGGTTTGTCGCCCAGGACTTTCTTGAATTCCGTCATGGCCAGATCGACCAGGCCCGGATGCGCGACCCAGCCGCCGTCATAGCCGTCGATGGCATCGCGTTCCTTGTCGAGACGCACCGCGTTCATTGCCAGTTCGTTTTTTACCGGATCGTTTTTGATCGGGATCAAGGCCGCCATGCCGCCCATCGCGTGCGCACCACGTTGATGGCAAATTTTCAGCAGCAGCAAGGCGTAGGAACGCATGAATGGAACCGTCATAGTCACTTTGGCGCGATCGGCCAGGCAAAAGTTTTTGTCGAGGCGGAACTTCTTGATGCACGAGAAGATGTAATCCCAGCGCCCTGCATTCAGGCCTGCGCTGTGCTCTCTCAACTCATACAGGATTTCATCCATTTCGAAGGCGGCGAGTATGGTTTCGATCAATACGGTGGCCTTGATGGTTCCTTGCGGCAGACCCATCTCATGCTGCGTCATGACAAAGATGTCGTTCCACAGGCGTGCTTCCAGATGCGATTCCAGTTTGGGCAGGTAGAAATACGGGCCCGCCCCGCTCGCCAGCAACGCATGCGCGTTATGGAACATGAACACAGCAAAGTCGAAGATGCCGCCGGACACGCGCTTGCCATCGACCAGCACATGTTTTTCATCCAGATGCCAGCCACGCGGCCTAACCATCAGCGTCGCGAGCTTGTCATTAAGCTGGTAATGCTTGCCATTGGTATCCAGCGTAATGGTCTTGCGCACGGCATCGATCAGATTGATCTGGCCGCGAATCTGATTGTCCCAGTTAGGCGTGTTGGCATCTTCAAAATCGGCCATATAAACATCCGCACCGCAGTTCAGCGCATTGATGACCATTTTGCGATCGACCGGCCCGGTAATTTCGACACGACGGCATTCGAGCGCAGCCGGTATCGGTGCAATGCGCCAGTCGCCGGCACGGATGTGCGCGGTTTCCGGCAAAAAATCCGGACGCTCGCCGACATCAATGCGCTTTGCACGATCAACACGCATCTGTAGCAAAGTCTGCCTGCGTGCTTCAAATGCACGACTCAATTTAACGACCAGCGCTAGGGCATCAGGCGTCAACACTTGTTCGTATTCTTCGTTGAATTCGCCTTCAATCTCGATTCCTGCCGGGATGTCCAGTGTGATCTCTGCCATGCTTGTCTCCGTCTATTAATAAGTTAAAAAATTCGTTTTAAAACTGGTTTTTAAAATTATTTAAAAATGATCTTTATGTTTCTTCTGATGCTGGATCTTGCTCCCTGCAAGGCCGTACTCTTGTGAAGTACGGCCTTGCATTGGTCGTTTCAGGCTGCGTTTTTATGGCCTGTAATGCACGTTTTTGCGAGCTTGTTCTCGAAAAATTGTTCGTCTTCGGTCGAGCCATGCAATGCCGTCGTCGATGACTGTCCTTGCTGGATGACCTGCGTGATCGCATCGAAGTAACCGGTGCCGACCTCGCGTTGATGCTTGACCGCAGTGAAGCCTTGTTCGGCGGCAGCGAATTCGGCTTCCTGCAACTCAACGAAAGCCGACATCTGGTGACGTGCATAACCGTGCGCCAGATTGAACATCGAATAATTCAGCGAGTGGAAGCCGGCCAGCGTGATGAACTGGAACTTGTAACCCATCGCGCCCAGCTCTTTCTGGAATTTGGCGATAGTCGCGTCGTCCAGATTCTTTCTCCAGTTGAAAGATGGCGAACAGTTATAGGCGAGCATCTTGCCGGGGAATTTGGCATGGATGGCATCCGCAAATTGCTTCGCAAAGACCAGATCCGGCTTGCCGGTTTCGCACCACAGCATGTCGACGTAAGGCGCATAAGCCAAACCGCGCGACACCGCCTGATCGAAACCTGAACGGGTTTTGTAGAAGCCCTCTACGGTGCGTTCGCCGGTCAGGAACGGTTTGTCGTTGTCATCCACATCGGAGGTCAGCAAATCAGCCGCTTCCGCATCGGTACGTGCAATCACCAGCGTGCTGGTACCGGACACATCTGCAGCCAGGCGAGCGGCGTTCAGTTTTTCAACCGCTTCACGCGTAGGCACCAGGACCTTGCCGCCCATATGTCCGCATTTTTTTACCGATGCCAGCTGATCTTCGAAATGCACACCTGCTGCACCCGCCTCTATCATCGATTTCATCAATTCATAGGCATTCAGGACGCCGCCAAAACCGGCTTCTGCATCTGCCACGATAGGCGCAAAGAAATCGACATCGCCTTTGCCTTCAGACCATTGGATCTGGTCTGCGCGCTGGAAGGTGTTGTTGATGCGCTTGACCACCATCGGCACCGAATTGGCCGGATACAGCGATTGGTCCGGATACATCTCACCGGCCAGATTGGCATCGCCGGCGACCTGCCAGCCGGATAGATAGATCGCTTTCAAGCCGGCCTTGACCTGTTGCATCGCCTGATTGCCGGTCAATGCGCCCAGCGAATTGACGAAGGGCTCGTTATTGCACATGTCCCACAGCTTTTCCGCGCCGCGTTGCGCCAGCGTGTGCTGTATCTGCACCGAGCCGCGCAAACGCACCACGTCTTCCGCGGTGTAGGTGCGCGTAATACCCTTCCAGCGTGGGTTCTCAGCCCAGTCCTTGTTTAATGCCTGAATTTGCTGCTCACGAGTTGTCATGATGTGTCTCCTAAGTTTTATAAGTGCACAAACGAAAATCTGCCTTAATCATAGGAGATATTTTGCGGAGCAACAATGTCTTATATAAGATATTTTAAATATATTTATTCTTTTATATTCATGTAGTTACATTACATTTTTCTGTATGTGAAACTATATTTTGCTCATTGAAATTTTTATATGCTGCATCGCGATAGTAATTTTTCATAATGTGGTGTGGCATCTTCGGTCATGAAATTTCGCCTGTTTTTACGTGAATTACTGACGATTCCCTGAACTTGTAAAAACCGTAGGCTCACGCCAACTTTCACCGCGCTTTTCATCTATTGCTCCATGCCTGTTAGACTGCGAGTCCTTTTCTGCATCACGCTAGCCACTCATGAATCCAAGTTCCTTCTCCAGCCTGTCTCTTTCACCCGCCATGTTGAGCAATCTCGATGCACTCGGGTACCACGAGATGACGCCTATCCAGGCTCAAAGCCTGCCGGTCATTTTGCAATTGCGTGATTTGATTGCGCAGGCCAAGACCGGCAGCGGCAAGACCGCGGCCTTCGGTATCGGCATGCTGCAGAAGTTGAATCCAACCTGGTTTGCGATACAGGCGCTGGTGATTTGCCCGACGCGCGAATTGGCGGATCAGGTTTCCAATGAATTGCGCCGCCTGGCCCGCTTTACCGACAACATCAAGGTGTTGACGCTGTGCGGCGGTGCGCCCATGCGACCGCAAATCGCTTCGCTGGAACACGGTGCGCATATCGTGGTCGGCACGCCGGGCCGCCTGCGCGACCATATCAGTCGCAACACGATTAATCTGTCCACCGTGCAGACGTTAGTACTGGATGAGGCCGACCGCATGGTCGACATGGGTTTTTATGAAGAGATCGCTGGCATCGTCAGCGCCTGCCCTACGCGTCGCCAGACCTTGCTGTTCTCGGCGACTTACCCAGACGATATTCGCAAAGCCAGCGCAGAGTTCTTGCGTGAACCGGTAGAAGTCAAAGTCGAAGCGCAACACAATGATGATCAGATCGAACAGCGCTTTTACGAAGTCGGTTACGACGAGCGCAACGCGGCGGTCGCCACACTGTTAAAGCATTACCGCCCGGTGTCGACGCTGGCCTTCTGCAATACCAAGATCCACTGCCGTGAACTGGCGGCTGAATTGCGCGCACAAGGTTTTAGCGCATTGGCGCTCTATGGCGAACTGGAACAACGCGAGCGCGATGAAATCCTGGTGCTATTCGCCAACCAGAGCTGTTCGGTGCTGGTAGCAACCGACGTTGCCGCACGCGGACTGGATATCCAGTCGCTGGGTGCCGTCATCAACGTCGATGTATCAAAAGATACCGAGGTGCATATCCACCGCATCGGCCGTACCGGACGCGGACAGGATAAGGGTCTGGCGCTGAGTTTGTGCGCACCGAATGAGAGGAAATGGGTCAAGCTGATCGAGGAATATCAGCACAAGCCAGCGCAATGGTTCGACTTGAAATCCGCCGAACCAGCCATGGGTGCAGACCTGCACGCACCTATGGTTACCTTGTGCATCATGGGTGGCAAGAAGGATAAATTGCGTCCCGGAGATCTGCTCGGTGCCTTGACCGGCGATGTCGGACTGACCAAGGATCAGGTCGGCAAGATCAATGTGTTTGAATTCATGACCTATGTGGCGCTCGATAGGCGCGCGGCCGACAAGGCCTATGCGCAGCTAAGCAATGGCAATATCAAGGGGCGTAATTTCAAGATGCGCTTTATCGAAACCGATAAAGGCTAAATACGCCTGCCTGATTTCAATTCAATCCGACACGCGCTGATGCTGGAAGCAGGTTGAGTCTCCTGCCTTCCCAATCAGGGAGCCCGGCTATCAATCAATGATGATGCGACCAGCTGCCGTCTTCGGACGCCAGATACGATTCAACCGCATCTTTCTGACCGGTTGCATGACGCCTGACTTCGCCGCAAACGCAGATGCCTTGATAAGGCTGGATATGCGAACAGGCCGAGACCTTTTGCAAAAATACCTGGACGGGCTTGGTGCACTTGTTGCATTTAAAGGTAAGGATGCGGGCGGGTTTGTTGCTCATCGTGGTTCCTGAATCTGTATTTCTGAAAAATAAAAATTATAAAACGTGAAGCCATGTGCAGCTCTGCTTGAAATGCGCTGCTTGAAATCAAGACCTGAAATCAAGGTCTGAAATCTCCGCCTGACATGCGATCAGCGCACTGCCAGACGCCACAAGGATGTTACTTCCGCCGAGCGCGCTTTGTGCAAGGGATCGCTTTCATCTGCGGCACGTGGATGCGTCGGCTTGATATCCATGCGCTTGATGAGCTTCAATCCAGCGTCGTCTATCATCTGCTGCAATGCTTCACGCGTGCGCAATCCCAGGTGTTCGGCCAGGTCCGACAGAATCAGCCAGCCCTCGCCTTTAGGTTCCAGATGTTCTGGCAGGCCATTGAGAAAACCGCGCAACATGCGGCTGTCAGGATCATAGATCGCATATTCGATCGAGGAATTCGGCCGGGCCGGTATCCATGGCGGATTGCAGACGATCAGTGCCGCCTTGCCTGCAGGGAATAAATCTGCCTCTATCACGTCCACCCGATCACGCAAATCCAGGCGCAGCAAATTTTCACGGGCACAGGCCAGCGCACGCGCATCCTGATCGGTGGCGATCACCTTTTCGACGCCACGTTGCGCTAGCAAGGCGGCAATCACGCCGGTGCCGGTCCCGATATCGAATGCCAGTTTGGTGGTCGGCAATGGCGCTTCGGCGATCAGATTCAAATATTCGCCACGCACCGGGGAAAACACACCGTAGTGAGGATGGATACGCGCATTCAATGCGGGAATGTCAACGCCGTTCTTGCGCCATTCATGCGCACCGATCAAGCCGAGTATTTCCCGCAGCGAAACAACGAACGGGCCGTTGCTGGCACCATACGCTTCGTTACAGGCGAGTTTGATGTCAGGTGCACGTCGCAGGTTGATCGTGTAATCGGCACCGACTTCTATCAGCAACATACCCAGCGTACGAGCCCGCTGCGATTGCGCCTGCCTATGCAGATTGAATGCATCCAGCGGTGAGGTCGCAGTTTTATTCTTTTTGGCGTCGCTGCGGCGTTCAGTGCGGCGCGCGATGGCTTGCAGCAACTGCCGCGCATTTTGATAATCGCCGCGCCACAGCAGCGCATTGCCTTCGCTGGCCAGTCGAAAGGCTGAGTCGGCCGTCATCTTGTCATCGGCGATGACCACGCGTTTTGGCGCAGCCGACTTGTTTTCAGACTGCCAGCGCGCCGCACGTTCTGCGCCCGCTTCACTCCAGCTGATAATTGATTGTTCACTCACAGAGGCGTTGCCAATACAAACAGGGGAAATAAAAAACCGCCACATACAGGCGGGATGCTAACGCATGGAACGGCGACTTTTCAAAGATGCATGTCGATGCACGGATAATCAAGCCGCCCGAGAAAACACAATGCGATGGCGCGGGCCGGACAGTTAGCCATGATCTGGCAGATTGGCGCGATCTATCAGTGCTGCCCGTCAGGATTACCTATACAGGACTGCAGCGCCTTATTTCTTGAAAATTTCCGGCTTGGATACATTGCGCTGCTTGAAAATGGTCTTCGCATCTTCCACCGCACGCTCCTGGGTGCGCATGGCGGGATCATCGTCGTGCAGCGTAAAAAAATCGGCAGATTGGGCGCGCATCACGTGCTTGATCGCAGCAGCGTCAGTCAAATCGTACATTTCAGTCAGCAATGTAGTGACTTCATCCAGATATTCTTCGTAGGTCATAACTCTTTTTCAACTTAAAAATGTCGTTTATTGAACGAAGTTGAGAGTATGCCCTTCAAAGCACAATAGACATAGCTGAATTGTCGCTTTTCATGCTCGCTCAGCCACCGTCCATGACCAAAATGGCAGGTAGCTTGCGCGGCAGAACCACTGGTTTTTGTTCGGCTATTGCCTTAATTGACAAGCAATAGTCGCCCTATTCACCCTTTCGGCCGGATGCGGATAATGTCAGAATGCTCTTGCGGAAAGAACGTTTTTCCACCAAGAACATATTCCCTAACGATGGCATACGCTCAGCTGAGAGTTACGAAATCTGACAATGAAATCAAAGGACTACTACCAAATACTAGGGGTGCCGCGCGATGCGACGCAGGCATTGATAAAGGACGCGTATCGCAAGCTGGCACGCAAATATCACCCTGACGTCAGCCGCGAGGCGCTGGCAGAATTGCGTTTCAAGGAAGTTGGCGAAGCCTACAAGGTATTGAAAGACCCTGAAAAACGTCTGGAATACGACCAGATATCGGGATTTTTCTATACCCGCAAGGAAGTGCCGCCGCAAGCTGCACGCAGCCAAGGTTTTGATGCAAAGAAAGACACGCGCACGGACCCTAAAACGGCGAAAACTACCGCCAGCCGCAGTGCTCCGCGCAGCGACTGGAAAACGGATGCACGCGCAGACAAGCGCAGCGATGGCAATTTCAGCGGGATTCTGGATGAGGTAATGGGCAGGCCCAATTCGGTGCCCCCAAAACATCGCGCCATCAATGTGCATGGCAGCGATCAGCATGCCAAGGTCCAGATCGATCTGGAAGACACCTTCCGCGGCACTGCTTGCAGCATTTCGATGCCGACCTACGTCACCGATGAATACGGCATGCCGATGGTTTCCAAGCGCACGTTGAAGGTCAGCGTACCAAAAGGCATACGTGCCGGCCAGACTTTGCGACTCGCAGGCCAGGGATTTCCCGGCATGGGCGAAGGCAAGGCCGGCGATCTGTATCTGGAAGTCGTGATCCGCCCGCATCGCCGTTATCGGATACAGGGACGTGATCTCTATTTCGATATTCCATTAACGTCAGCTCTTGCCGCAGTAGGTACGATTGTCAATGTGCCGACACCTGAGGGCTCGATACAGTTATCAATTCCGCCCGGCTCCATGCCCGGCCGCAAATTGCGTCTCAGGGGCAAAGGGATTCCCGGCGTTTCCGGCGATGCTGCAGCCGGCGATCTGTATGCGGTCATCGTCAATGTTGCACCTCCCGTACACACGATGGTTGCACAAAAGGCCTACCAGGCTTTGAAGGCGGCATTCGATTTCTCCCCAAGAAACTAGGTAATCAAGTCGGCGACCAGTCGTCATCTGCACCTCCTCCTGGCAAGAGCTGTCGAAATCAAGATTTCGACAGCTCTTGCAGGCACCACTCCTCACGTCAGCCTGCCTCTGCAACTTGTCTTAAGGCAGGCAAAATCAAACACAGACGTCAGACTGTTTGCGCATTAAAATGGCGCACCCGATCCAATTATCCGGAAGCTAAGCACTCATGGAATACGAAGTAATCGACACCCAACTCTCACCTGAAGGTCGCCTGGATATTCTCTCCAAGGCCGAAGTACAAAGACTCCTAGACACCCGCAACGGCGGTCTTTACAGTCTGTTCCGCAACTGTGCACTGGCAGTACTGAACAGCGGCAGCACCACAGATGACGGCAAGGAATTGCTCGAGCGCTACAAGTCTTTCGATATCAGCATCATCCAGCGTGAACGCGGCATCAAGCTCGATATCAAGGGCGCACCCGCCACCGCCTTTGTTGACGGAAAAATGATCAAGGGCATACACGAGCACCTGTTCTCGGTCTTGCGCGATGTGCTGTACATCCACGACGAAATTATTTCCAACCCGACCTTCGACCTGGAATCTTCTGCCGGCATCAGCGACTCGGTATTCAGCATCCTGCGCAATGCCAATGCGCTGCATCCAAACCTCAACCCCAAGCTGGTGGTCTGCTGGGGTGGCCACTCGATCTCACGCGAGGAGTATGACTACTCCAAAAAAGTGGGCTACGAAATCGGCTTGCGCGATATGGACATTTGCACCGGTTGCGGCCCGGGCGCAATGAAAGGTCCGATGAAAGGCGCAACGATAGGTCACGCCAAACAGCGGATTTCAACCGGACGTTACCTCGGCATTTCCGAGCCTGGCATCATCGCGGCAGAAGCGCCTAACCCTATCGTGAACGATCTGGTCATCATGCCGGATATCGAAAAACGCCTGGAAGCGTTTGTACGCGCCGGGCACGGCATCGTGGTTTTTCCAGGTGGCGCAGGCACGGCCGAAGAAATTCTGTACATCCTCGGCATCCTGCTGCATCCGGACAATGCAGGCCTGCCCTTTCCGCTGCTTTTTACCGGCCCGGCCAATTCAGTGGATTACTTCAAGCAGATCGATGAATTCATTGGAGCGACTTTGGGACCGAAGGCGCAAGCACTGTACAAGATCATCGTCAACGATCCGGCCCAGGTGGCGCAGGAAATGCAGGCTGGCATTGCGCAAGTACGCGAGTTCCGCAAGAGCAAAGGGGATGCGTATTACTTCAACTGGACGCTGAAAATCGATCACCCGTTCCAGCAGCCGTTTTTCCCTACACATGAAAACATGCGCAATCTGTCCCTGCACAAGAACCAGGCCAGCCACTTGCTGGCAGCCAATCTGCGTCGCGCGTTCTCGGGCGTGGTGGCAGGCAATGTCAAGGACAGCGGCATACGCTCGATTGAAAAACACGGGCTATTTGAAATCAGCGGCGACCTCGAGATCATGGAGCCGATGGACGCGCTGTTGTCGGCATTCGTTGCACAAAGCCGGATGAAGCTGCCGGGCAAGGCCTACGTGCCCTGCTACAGGATCATCAAGTAAGAACAAGAGAAGAACAACAAGGTCAAAAAATACTTGTTTAGACCGTCAGCGGCTGCTGGACTTCGGCAACGTCCAGCAGCGATTCGATGGCGCGATCGAAGACAGGAGCGTATTCGATCATGCCTATCGACCCTTCGCGCAACGCCTTGATCAGGGAAATCGACGAGTAAATCAGCAAACGCGGCTGCGCGTGAGAGGCAGCCAGCTGAAACAAATAAAACGACTGCTGCGGATTTACCCACATCAATCGGGAAGGCTGATAGAGATTATCAGCCCACCATTCGACCACCGTTCCCGCTTGCATGCCGCCCAGCCAACCGGCATCCGAGCTGAGCAAGGTGCCCATATCGTTGTCCAGATGCTGATGTGCAGCGACGTTGAACTTGCACAAAGCGGATTCCAGGCGAACCTGCGATACCGTTGGCGCATGGATCGCGGCAGCTTCTTCATTCCCACTACCGATACGCAATGATGCGAAATGCTGATGCAGGGTCTCCAGCTTGACCGAGGCCTTGAGCGGCGTCGCTTGTATCATCCCCAACACAGTTGCATGCATCGCAATAAGATCATCGATCGCCTGCTTGGTTTCTACCTCAGGCAGCGCTATCAGTTTCATTCCCTGCTTGACCTGCCTTACCAGCTTGGGCAATAGCTTCATCAGCGCACTGCGCTCAGTCAAATCGTGCTGATGCACACTCCAGATCAGTTCGGGAATGACATCGCGGTAAGGCTGGCTGTCGATGTTCTCATCTTCATTTGCATGCACCAGTACGCGTGACCAAATCGTGATCAGGAAATCGACGGCACGTTTATCTGTCTGTATCGTCTGCAGCCGCTCACGCAGCACATTGACGGTTTCAACAATCAATACGTCATAACGTTGCGGATCTTTTTCAGCTTCGTCCAGCGCCTGGATGACACGCAGTATTTCCGCATCGGATTCCCGCAGGATTCTCGCCATTGCCTCATCAAATTGCGCCAATGTATCGGCAAAAACAATCAAATCGGTCTTGAAATCATTCAGGATTTTTTCGACGGTAGCAACCATCTCGGCATGAATTTCAATCCCCAGTGGGGTCGAGACATCCAGTCCGATGGCCAGCGATGCCATGCGATTGAGTAATTTTCTCGGCGCGTTATCAGCTTGTTCCAGAATACGTGGCACTAGCAACGCAGCCTTCAGGAAAGGCACTTGCAAACGCGTGATCGTGACGCGATATGCACCTGGTATCGACACATCATTGGCGATGAACGTGAACAGCATCGCGACCACATCCATCGCCATGCGCTCCATCTCGCTCAGTCTTTCAGTTTCCAGTGCGCTGTGCAGATCGAGCAACTCAGTGGAATCGTCACGCGCGATGGCTTCCTGTTGCAAGCGATGCAATTGACCGGTCAACGGATGCGGCTTGGACACGTCGTCATCAGTAACCGGGCGAAATTCGTCGGGAGCTTTATCCGCATGACGCGGATGGGATGGGATCCGATCAGGCGCAACCTGACTGAATATCTTCCAGACAAAATCCTGCAAAGCAGCCTGCCCGTCCTGCTCTGGCGTGCGCAACACATTATCTGCATCGGATGAGCGTTGCTGCATCAGCGCCAACATCTGTTCCAGTGCTGGCGGCAAGGAAAAACCGGACGGATAGTGTCCGGCCTGGTTGCCTGCGTGGTTAGAGGAATAATTACTCTGATAAGAAGTCGCAGAACTTCCAGAAAGATTGCCTGCGTTGCTCACTGCGTTGCCACCCGAACTGCCACCTGAACTCATACCCGGATGCGCGGCTTGATCGCCACCGGCAGACGGGGTTCCAGCATAGATCACTTGCGGGAAATTCTGCCCCTGCGGCATCAGCATTGCACGATCGCGGCGATTCATGGAGGCTGGACGCGCCAGCAGGCGCGCATGCACGCCGTTCGATTCAAACACTTCCCGGATAGCAGCAAAGTATTCCGGCAGTTCGGTTGCCAGTGCCCCCGACATGTGATCGAACAACATCGCACACAGATCGCTGGTGCTGCACATGGAACACAATACATCGTGCAAGGCACGCGCCATCAGATACGGACGGAAAGGGTTTTCCCGCTCCCGCACGTCATGCTCATCATGCAGTTGCGCGATCATCAAATTCAAACGACCGAGACTCAGTTGATCGGCATCGCGCAAACGTAGCACGCGGCGTTCCACTTCGATCTGGCGGGTAATGGTTTCGTCGTCGATCAGAGCCCAGGTATTGACGGATGCATCCTGCAATTCGTGCCGCAGATCGCGATACATGGTTTGCATGCCGCGCTCAACATAACCGGAATAACTTGCATTCAAGCGCTTGAGAAAAGGAACTTCCTGAGTTGCCAGCCATTCCTTCGCAGCCGAAAGTGTCTTTTGTTCGTTCGCCGAGCCGGCGCTGGGGCTTACTTGTCGGATGCTGGCATTCGCTTCCTGCAGCATGCGAGCAGCTAGAGCTGAAAATCGGAATAGCGCACGTTCCTTGGCCAGTTGAATCACAGGTTTGATGGCGTGCATTAACGAACTTCTTTCCAATGAAAATATGATGCAAACATGAAATTAATCATATCGCATCAAGGCTGCATGCGACATTCAAATTTTCCGTTACCGTCTATCTTTAACGGAAATTAACATTTAAAAATCTCACAGACACAATTGCCTGCACGCCTCGCTAAGGTGCGAAAATGGCCACTATTTTCCTGTATCCTCGACGGCGCACGAAAATTGCGCAAAAGAAATTATTGCTGCAGATTCACGCACCGTTATGGGATTGGATCAACCCCATATCCTCACTTCGCAATCGGAATCGATGGCACGCCCATTGCTGATAAAGAACATACCTCTGTTGGCTGATAGTCAAAATGAAGAAAAGTATTACAAAATTAATCGGTGGTCTGACAGTCGGGCGCAAGCTGGCACTGATTTACTTTCTCGATTTGACCGCGGTCATCTTCATTTCCGGCATCCTGATTCATGAAAAATTCATCGCCATCAATTTCTCCAACAAAGAAATCATCGGTAATTATTACATCGCGGCCGTCCGTGAAGCGCTAATCGCGTCGGTACAACTCGCAAACGATAAGCCAAAGGCGGCACAACACGCACAAGCAATCCGCGCTGCGGAAAAAAAATACGGCGATGAAATGGGGAGTAGTGAGCTGGCAGAGATTTATGCCAAATCCCTGCAGGCAACGCAACCAGGGCGCGATACGCTGACCCAAACTGACGATGCTTTCGCGCAAGGCCGCGCCTTGCTGACACGCATAGGCAACCAGTCCAATCTGATTCTGGACCCCGATCTGGACAGCTATTACACAATGTCGCTGATTGTTCTGCGCTTTCCGGAATTACTGGAATTGCTGGACCGTACCGGCGACCTGGCCGCGCAACTGCCAAAAATCTACGACGAAAATAGGCCTGTGCAACAGACACGCTTTCTGATTCTCGAAGGTAGGCTGGATGCCACGACCAAGGGAATTCAGAGCGATTACGATGAGGCATTCGCCGCCAGCCGTCCGACACTGCACTCTGAACTGGATAAATCACGTCATGATTTGCTGGTGTCCATCCAGCGTTTTCGCGTGGCCAGCCAAGCCATGGCCGGCATCATCAATGTCGATGAAACCGATGCCGACTATCAAGCATTGAGAATTGCTGCGATACGCGATTTGCACACTGCATGGATCGCTGCCGACCGACAGATGCACAGACTGCTGGAAGAACGTATAGCGCAAGCGTATAGCCGCATGTGGCAACATCTGGGTACCGCTGCATTGCTACTGTTGGTAATTCTGAGTCTGGTATTTTTTGTCGCACGCCAGATCGCCCTACCCATCCGCAACCTGGCACGCGTGGCAGACAATGTGCGGCGTTCCGGCGATTACTCCTTGCGCTCATCTTGGGACAGCACCGATGAAATTGGCCGTCTGGTTACCGGCTTCAACGGCATGTTGCAGCAACTGGATCAGCACCGCATCGCGCAACAGGAAATGGTCGCGCAGACACGTGCAGCGCAAGCGCAGCATGAACTGGTCGAAGCGATTCCGATTCCGCTGATGGTGACGTCGATTCCCGACCATGCGGTCTTGCATGCAAACGACGCCGCCCGCGCTTGGCTGGGAGGGCGCGATGAAAACCCGTGGAAAACCGGCATGCTACCCGCGCTGCGAGCACGATTTTTCCAGCGCTTGCATGATACCGATACCGTCGATGAATTTGAAGTGCGCTGGACCGGCGGCGAAAAACCTTCGTGGGCGCTGGTGTCTGCACGCTGTCTCGACTATCAGGGTCAACCTGCGGTACTGACGACTTTTACGCCGATTAATCACATGAAGTACCTGGAACGGCGGCTGGAATTGTGGGCCAAAGTATTTGAAGCCTCGTCCGAGAGCATCGTCATCATCGATGCCAGCGGTCGCATCGTCACCGTCAACCGCGCATTCTCCCGTAACACAGGCTATGAATTGCATGAGCTGATCGGCAAATACAGCATGATGCTGTTGTCGAACCGCAATCAAAAAAACTTTTCAAAGACACTGGCGCACACGACATCGACCAAGGGCTCATGGCAAGGCGAAATGTGGATAAACCGCAAGGATGGCGAATCTTATCCGGCCTGGCTGGTGATGAATGCCGTGCGCGACAAACAGGGAGAAATCCAGCATTACATCGCGATGTCGCTCGATATCAGCGAGCGCAAGGCCAATGAACAGCGCATTCACTATCTTGCGCATCATGATGTACTGACGGCATTACCAAATCGTTTTCTGTTCGATGAACGGCTGCAGATGGCGATCCAGCAAGCCAGGCGCGCCGACAGCATGGTCGCAGTCTTGTTTATTGACCTAGACAGATTCAAAAATATCAACGACTCCATGGGTCATCACATCGGCGACGGCTTGCTGATTTCTGTCGCACGTCGTCTGGTCGATACCGTGCGCGAAGGCGACACCGTCAGCCGCCTCGGTGGCGATGAATTCGTCATCGTTCTCAACAACGTGGAAAGCGCGGAAGAAGTCGGCAAGCTGGTCGAGCAACGCATGATCCCGCGCCTGCAACAGGCGCACATTGTCGATGGCATGGAACTATATATCTCGTGCAGCATAGGAATAGCGCTGTACCCGGACGACGGCGGCGACATCGACTTGCTGATGCGCCATGCCGATTCCGCGATGTATCAGGCCAAAGAAAGCGGCCGCAACAATGCGCAGTTCTTTACGGCCGAACTCAATGACCGCGTCGTCAAACGCATGCATCTGGAAAGCGATCTGCGCCATGCCGTAGAGCGCAACGAACTGGTGCTCTATTATCAGCCGCGCATCAATGCGATGACAGGCCGGCTGGCCGGCGTCGAAAGTCTGGTGCGCTGGCAGCATCCGAGTGAAGGCATGATCCTGCCGGCAAACTTCATCCCCGTGTCGGAAGAATCCGGTCTGATTGTCCCGATAGGCGCGTGGATCATACGCGAAGCGATGCGCCAGCACGTCGCGTGGAACGCCAGCGGTTTCGGCCAGATACCGGTATCGATCAATCTGTCAGCAGTGCAACTGAAAGAAGGCGGTTTGCTGAAAGTGCTGGAACACGCGCTGAAAGATATTCCTGCGGATGCTCGCCATATCGAGCTTGAATTGACCGAATCCATCCTGATGGACAACGTACCGGCCACGATCAAGGCCCTGGAAGAAATCAAGGCGCTGGGATTCTCCTTGTCGATCGACGACTTCGGCACCGGTTATTCCAGCCTGAACTACCTGTATCAGTTCCCGATCGACCGTCTGAAAATTGACAAATCCTTCGTGCAAAACATCCACATCTCATCGCATAACCTGGCGGTCACCAACGCCATCATCGGCCTCGGCCATACTCTGGGCCTTCAAGTCGTCGCCGAAGGCGTGGAGCTGGAGCAGGACGTCAACCTGCTGTGTGCCGCCGGCTGCGATGAGTTGCAGGGCTACTACTTTGGTAAACCTATGCCGGCGGAGCAGTTCGAGATTTGGTTGAAAATGGAACAGGATGCGGCTGCGAATGTGCCTGGCGGGATCGAAGATTCTGCCGAGTGGTTTTGATGTTTGATGTTTTGCGTATTGAGGGAGTTGACGCGTTTATTTCTTCGCCAGGCTCTCTCCAGCCATTAGCCATGAAAAAATGTCGGAATCAGCAACTAAAATCAAACTTCAAAACCACAATAGCAATAAAAAAGCCGCATAAAGCGGCTTGTTCAAAAAACACACATCCTATTTAGCTTCGATTATCCGCAAAGAATAATCCGTAGCCCGCACATCCTTGGTCAAACCGCCAATCGAAATACGATCAACACCGGTCTCTGCAATCGCCCTGACCGAATCACGATTGACACCGCCCGATGCTTCCAGCACCGCACGTCCGTTTGTCAGCGAGACAGCTTCGCGCATCATCTGCAACGAAAAATTATCCAGCAATACCGATTGCGCACCTGCCGACAGTGCATCCTGCAATTGCTGCAAGTCTTCCACCTCTATTTGTATGGTGACCCCAGCATTCAAAGCCAGCGCGGCCTGCATGGCAGCCTTCACGCCACCAGCTGCAGCAATGTGATTCTCCTTGATCAGGATGCCGTCATACAGGGCCAGGCGCTGATTCTTGCCGCCGCCTACACGCACTGCGTATTTCTGAGCCAGACGCAAGCCGGGCAGCGTTTTACGCGTATCCAGAATCGCTGCCTTGGTACCGGCAACCAGTACTACATATTCGCGCGTGGCTGTGGCAACACCCGATAACAACTGTAAAAAATTCAAGGCTGCGCGTTCAGCCGTCAGTAAGGCTCGCGCCGGTGCTTCAATCGCGCAGACTTCGCTATCAGCAGCCATCAGATCGCCTTCGGCATAACGCCAGACAATCTTGATATGCGCATCCACCTGCTTCATGACCGCTTCAAACCACGGCGCGCCGCACAGCACTGCTGCTTCGCGCACGATCACGTGCGCGTTGACGATCTCCTGCTCGGGCACCAGCTTGCCGGTAACGTCGCCGGTACCGACATCCTCTTCCAGCGCCGTCTCGATATTGGCTTCAAATGCAGCCCTGAGTGCAGCATCGAAAGGAGCAAATGGATTGCGCAACAGACTCATGCCGGACCTATTCCTGAAAACAGTTTTTGTTCTTTGGCCAGATCGCTGGATGGACGCACATTGGCTTTTTGCGCCGCTGCGAAATCCAGCATGCGATCGATACAGACGGTTGCCTTGCGGCCGAGTTCGGGATCGACATGAATTTCATTACGGCCCGATTCCAGCACGTCAGCCAGATTCTGCAAGCCATTCATTGCCATCCACGGGCAATGCGCGCAGCTCTTGCAAGTCGCGCTATTGCCGGCGGTTGGCGCATCGATGAATATCTTGCCCGGTGCGGCGGCTTTCATCTTGTGCAGAATGCCATTGTCGGTCGCGACAATAAACTCGGGCGCATCCATGGTTTGTGCAGCGTGTATCAATTGCGAGGTCGAACCAACGGCATCTGCCAATGCAACCACTGCAGCCGGCGATTCTGGATGTACCAGTACTTTTGCCAGAGGATGTTCTTTCTTCAGCAGTTCGAGCTCGACTGCCTTGAACTCATCATGCACCAGACAGGAACCTTGCCACAACAGCATGTCGGCACCGGTCTGCTTTTGGATATAGCCGCCCAAATGCTTGTCCGGTGCCCACAGGATTTTCTTTCCCTGTGCATGCAAATGCTCAACAATCTTCAAGCCGATAGACGAGGTCACCATCCAGTCCGCGCGCGCCTTCACTGCAGCGCTGGTGTTTGCATACACGACGACCACGCGATCAGGATGTGCATCGCAAAAGGCATTGAATTCATCGATAGGACAGCCGAGATCGAGCGAACAGGTCGCATCCAGATCCGGCATCAAAATGGTTTTTTCAGGGCTGAGAATTTTTGCCGTTTCACCCATGAACTTGACGCCTGCAACCACCAGCGTCTTGGCTGGATGATCGCGCCCGAAGCGCGCCATCTCTAGCGAATCGGATACGCAGCCACCGGTTTCCTCGGCCAGGTCCTGCAAGTCTGCATCCACGTAGTAATGCGCGACCAGTACGGCTTCGCGCTCTTTCAACAAGTGCTTGATGCGCTCCTTCAAGGCAACTTTTTCTTCTGGTGTAGGTGTGGCAGGCGTGCGGGCCCATGCGTGGGCGACACAACTGCTGCCGTTGTCCATCGCTGGACGTTCGAACTCAATGGTTTTGATTGGCTGGATTTGCATGGCTGGTCAGTGATTGAACACGATGAACTTGTTAGGCTGTGACGATATTGAAGTCAAATTGTAGCGTCATTCTGATGTTGAGGTTGAATGCCTCGGAGCAAGGAGAATTTGCCGTAAAACTTGGGGGAAAGACGTTGGCGCATATCAATGCAAACGTAAAAAAGCGCGACGGGGATTTCCACGTCGCGCTTTTCCCTGACTGCTTTTTAATCAATGCCTTGGCTGGTCAAATACTCTTCGTATGTACCTTGGAAGTCGACGATTCCGTCTTCTTTCACTTCCAGCACGCGCGTCGCCAGCGATGATACGAACTCGCGATCATGCGAAACGAAAATCAGGGTGCCGGCGTATTTTTCCAGAGCAATGTTCAGCGACTCGATGGATTCCATATCCATGTGATTGGTTGGCTCATCCATCAGCAAGACGTTGTGACGACCGAGCATAAGCTTGCCGTAAGTCATGCGGCCTTTTTCACCACCGGACAATACCTTGACGGATTTCTTGACGTCGTCGCCGCCAAACAGCAAGCGCCCCAAAATCGACCGAACCTGTTGATCGTCGTCGCCCTCTTGCGTCCATTGTCCGATCCAGTCGGTCAGGTTTTTGTCGCTTGCGAAATCTTCAGTCGGATCTTGCGGCATGTAGCCGACATTGGCGTTCTCCGCCCATTTGACCCTGCCGCCATCAGCATCCAGTCCTGCAATGTCCTGGCCGCCTATGCAACGCAACAAGGTAGTTTTACCGGCACCGTTGGCACCGATGATCGCAACGCGCTCACCGGCCTCTACAGTGATGCTGAAGTTTTTGAACAACTGTCGATCAAATGCCTTCGAAATACCTTCGACCGTAACGGCTTGACGATGCAATTTTTTCTCGCCGTCAAAACGCACGAATGGATAAGCGCGTGACGACGGCTTGATGTCATCGACCTTGATCTTCTCGATCTGTTTGGCGCGCGACGTCGCCTGACGTGCCTTGGATTTATTCGCTGCAAAACGACGTACGAATTCCTGCAACTCGGCAACCTTGTCTTTCGCTTTCGCGTTGTTTGCCAGTTGCTGGTTGCGCGCCTGCGTTGAGGCAAACATGTACTCGTCGTAGTTACCCGGATAAATCTTCAAGGTACCGTAATCCATATCGGCAACGTGCGTACATACCTGATTCAAGAAATGGCGATCATGGGAAATGATGATCATGGTGGAATTGCGCTCGTTGAGCACATCTTCCAGCCAGCGAATCGTGTTGATGTCCAGATTGTTGGTCGGTTCGTCGAGCAACAAAATATCAGGATTCGAGAACAGCGCCTGCGCCAGCAACACGCGCAACTTCCAGCCTGGCGACACATTGCTCATCGGCCCCTGATGCAAGTCGATAGACACGCCAGCTCCAAGCAACAATTCACCCGCACGCGATTCCGCAGTGTAGCCGTCGTATTCGGCAAACTTGGCCTCCAGATCCGCGGCCTTCATGTAATCGTCGTCAGTCGCTTCCGGATTCGCGTAAATTGCATCGCGCTCTGCCATCGCTGCCCACATTTCAGTGTGGCCCATCATCACGACGTCCAACACGCGCATTTCTTCAAAAGCAAACTGATCCTGGCGCAATTTACCCAAGCGCTCGTTCGGATCGAGCATGACAGTACCTGCGGTCGAATCCAGATCGCCGCCGAGGATTTTCATGAAAGTGGACTTGCCGCAGCCGTTGGCACCAATCAGGCCGTAACGGTTGCCGTCGCCAAACTTGACGGAAATGTTTTCAAACAACGGCTTGGGGCCGAACTGCATCGTGATATTAGCTGTGGAAAGCACTGATAAAGCCTTTGGAGGTATTAATTCGGATAGGCGGGCATTTTACCATTGTGGAGGTGGGTCGGCTGCGCTTGGCGGTGGCTTTTGCTGCCTTTTGCGGTGATTTGATGCTGAAATCTATATTTTTCTTTAGCTGGCTCAGCTGCCGGCGGGGTCGACACGTCAACAACGAAGAAAGAAAGTATCAGCAAGCAGCCAACGAACGATACCCACTCATGGTCAAAGAAAATGCCCCATTGGAAGAGTCCAGCTCAGCACGAGAACCGACCACCATCGTCGCCTTATCCGGGCCATGTCCAACCGGCAAGCCCGTCAACACCGGCACCGGCAAGTGCTTCCGCAAATACTCCACCATCTGCGCAAAGTCATATCCATTATCGTAATCCGTCAGCCGATACGATGAGAAGTCCCCCAGCAATATCGCCTGCTGATCGTCCAGCAGACCCGCATGCAATAACTGCAACATCATGCGTTCCACACGATACGGATGTTCATTCACGTCTTCGACGAACAAAATACCGCCTTGCACCTTTGGCAACCACGGCGAACCAACCAGATGCGTCAGCATCGCCAGATTGCCGCCCCAGAGAGTGCCCGTAACGGAGAGCTGCGAATTGTCTTCAGAATGACCGACAACCGTGTGCGAAGACTGCGTCAAACACTGCCAAAAATGATTGATCGTGTAATCACTCAACTCATCCCGCACAAAATCATCACACAACATCGGTCCGGAAAAACTGGTCGCCCCCGTCTGTGCCAGCAGACCCATCTGCAATGCAGTGAAATCGCTATGGCCGACGAACAATTTTCCACTCGCGGCCAGCATGCCGAAATCCAGATCCGGCAACAAACGGGTCAAGCCATAGCCGCCGCGCAAGGCCAGCACGACATCGACTTCAGGGGCTCGCGCAGCCGCATATAGTTGCGCAATGCGCGCGTCGTCGCTGGCACCGAAGCGTTGAAACTTGCCCGATGCATCCGTGTAGTTACGTACGCGACAGCCTTGCGCTTGCAGGGTCGCGAGACCGCACTCAACAGCAGCGGGATTCGGCGCATAGCCGCTAGGCGCAACGATGGCGACCAGCGGGCCTTCCGGCTTGTGAGCAAGCAGCAATTGCCGTACATCCTGATTTAATGCAATGCTCATGTATTTATTCAGCCATTGCAGCGACGGTCACGCTGACTGCATCGGCAGCATGGCAATGTGCAGCAATTTTCTGTGTGATTTCTTCCGCCAGTTGATCCGGCAAGTCATGTCCCATGCCCGGGATCTCCACCATCACTGCATTCGGTATCAAGCGTGAAGTGTCGCGTCCTCCGGCAATCGGCACCAGCGGATCGTCAATGCCATGTATGACCAAAGTTGGCGCCCCAATGTGTTTCAAAAGTTCGACCCGATCGCCGGACGCGCCGATGGCCAGCAATTGTCGTGTCGTGGCGATCGGCTCCAGACTGCGCTTTATGGTGCGCGATACGCGTTCGCGCAAAATCTCTGACGACGTTGGATAAGCCGGGCTGCCAATTACCTGCATCGTATGCACGAAATGTTCAACGAGCGCAGCATGCTGGGTCGGATCGGGAGCAGCCGAAAAAAGTACTTTCCGCGCTGCTCGCGTGGGTCCTGGCAAGCCGCGACGGCCGCTGGTAGACATGATGGAAGTCAGGCTTAGCACGCGTTCCGGATAACGCGCCGCAACGATTTGCGCGATCATGCCGCCCATAGAAGCGCCAACGATGTGTGCTCTCGGAATATCAAGCGCATCCATCAGGCCGATCGCATCAGCCGCCATGTCGTCAAGTTTGTAGCCAGCGGCGAGCTTCATCCTCAGCGCCATTTTCATCACGGCCAGCAGCGTATTCGGCTTGCCCAGATGATGCAGCTTGGTCGATAAACCGTTGTCACGATTATCGAAACGAATCAGATAAAAACCGCGCTCGACCAAACCGTTGCAAAAAGAATCTGGCCAAGAGACTGATTGCATCCCCAAACCGACAATCAATAAAAGCGGAGGATGTGCCGGATCGCCTTGCGTGTCGTACCAGATGTCGAGATCATTTACTTTAGCAATGGGCAAGCTGAAACTTTCAAAAATTGGTTAATCGTTGCGGACTTATGCGCGCATTGGATCGCGATAAATATACTTTTTAATCCCTTCATGACCGCCGCTATCGAAGCGTCGCCATTGCCCATCCGCTTGCGCGAGCCTATCGGCAATCGTATACAAAACAATCGGATTGACGACCATACCGGTATGACTGCCATGCACCTCGATATTTTCAGACTGCTCGCCTTCTTGTTCGACGCAACATTGCCACGACACAATACCATCGCTGCGACTGAAAATCGAGGTGAATGGAACTGGTGGCGGCTTCTTGATCTCTGCAATTTGCACATCATCGGTGGCCGTTTTTCCACTAACTGCCTGATACATGCGCCACACATTATTCGCCTTAGGATGGCCGGCAAATGGCGATCCCAAAGTAATCACTTGGCGCACATCGTTCGGTAATGCTTTTGCAATTTCACGTGCAAAAATCCCACCCAGACTCCAGCCGATCAGGCTGACTTTTTGACCATGCTTTTCACTCAACACCTTGACGCGTGCAATGCAAGCGTCCAGCACACCATCGCGTGGTCCGCGATTCAAACCTTGTTCCCATGCATAGGCCGTGTAACCGCTGCTTTGCAAAAATTTACGCAGGAATAAAGTCAATGCATCTCCCGCCATTAGACCCGGCAAGACCATCACCGGATGGCCGTCGCCACGGGGCACATTTTTCAATAGAGGAAACGATAGCAAGGAGGCGGCAAATTCCAGCGGAACACGACTTTCTAGTGCAAGCAGAAATAAGCTGGGTGGCTTGAGTCCTTTATTCTGAGCGTTGCCTTCAGTGTCTTGCGGTGCATTCATGAGGACGTTCCCCCTGTCGAATAATGGCAAACAAGCCATGACTATTCAATTGGAGTGCGCCCAGGCAATCTGGTTCAAATATGCAAATCAGGAAGCGGAGTAAGAAATGAGAAAACGCTGGGACAAGCGCTGGGCACTCCAGGAGGGAGCTTAAAAAATCATCAGATGGTACTAGAACCATCCACTTTGGTCGCTTGCGATGCCTTGCGACGTTCCGCAAAAAAGTCCTTCAGCAAGGTGCCGCATTCCTGCGCCAGCACGCCGCCGGTCAGTTGGGTATGGTGATTGAGTTGATTTTGTTCGAACAGATTGACAATGGAACCGCAAGCGCCGGTTTTCGGATCGGACGCGCCAAACACCACGCGCGATAGTCGTGCATGAATCATTGCACCCGAACACATCGCGCAAGGTTCCAGCGTCACATACAACTCACAACCAGGAAGACGGTAATTACCAAGGATGGTTGCGGCAGCGCGCAAGGCCATGATTTCTGCGTGTGCAGTGGGATCGTGCGTGCCGATAGGCTGGTTGAAACCGGTTGCAATCACTTGGCCATCCTTGACGACCACGGCACCTACCGGCACTTCGCCCAGCGCCCAGGCGTTATGCGCCTGATCCAGCGCCTGGCGCATCCAGACTGCGTCCTGAATGATATCTTGGCCTTCGTCCGGCATCAGCGATCAGCCTTCTGCCGTGATTTCGGCCCAGCAATTGGGCGTTTCGTGCAGCACCAGCTTATGCAGGCGCAAGCCGGTACCGTAATGATCCTTGTAAGCCGCATTCAAGATATTGAAAGCGGTTTGCGCCAGATTTTCGACAGTGGGAATGCGGTCGATGATTACGGTCTTATGACCGGGAATGCTTTCGAGGAATTCACGTACCTTTGCGTCCTTTTCATAGACGATAAACGAGTGATCCCAGACATCGACCAGATGCTGCTTCGCCAGCGATTTGATATCGGAAAAATCCATGATCATGCCGTTATCGGAACTACCCTCTTCATCGATCACATTGCCAACCAGCGTGATTTCGAGCGTGTAGCGATGGCCGTGCAGATTGCGGCACTGGCTCTTGTGGTCTGGAATACGGTGACCGGCATCGAATTCAAGTTTGCGGGTGATTGTCAGCATGGTTTTATCGGTAAAGCTATCAGTGAGGCAATTAGTGAGGCAAGTAGTAAGGCTATCGACAAGGCTGCAAATGCGAGCGCGTCAAGGGATCTGCAACAGTTTATGGGTCTGCAAGCTCAGCTTCCATTTCGGATTGCGTTTGCAGACATCGATCGCAAGCCGCGTATTTTGTTCTGCCAAGGGGCCGTCCATCGGTTGCACGAAGAAGTGTTCGAAATCCAGCTGTTCATAGGCTGCCAGCGATTGCCCCAGTTGCGGGATCACGACCTTCAACTCGCTGCCTTTATGGACGACCAGTTTCGAACCCATCTTCGGGCTGACGCAAATCCAGTCGACACCGGCAGGCACCGGCAAGGTGCCATTGGTTTCAATGGCGATTTCAAAACCGACCGCATGCATTGCATGGATCAACTCCGTATCGAGTTGCAACAAGGGTTCGCCGCCGGTAAAGACCACGTATTTGCTGGCGACGTAAGACTCAGGCCACAAGGCGTTGATGGTATGCGCCAGTTTGGTCGCATCGGCAAACTTGCCGCCGCCTTCGCCATCGGTGCCGACAAAATCAGTATCGCAAAACTGGCACACCGCAGTCGCACGATCGCTCTCGCGCCCTGTCCACAAATTACAGCCGGAGAAACGACAAAACACGGCAGGCCGCCCGGCGTGCGCGCCCTCGCCCTGTAGTGTGTAGAAAATCTCTTTTATGCTGTAAGTCAAAATGATGGCCGAATGAAGGTTGATGCAAGGTCGCGAGCAAAGCGCAGATCGGCAATGAATGCGGAATTATGCTGCGTTGCATGGGTATCGCGGGCCATCATTATAGACCAGAGCGGCTACGGCTTATGCGACCAAACATAGACCATGCGTTGCCGCCATGCGCACGGGCCAATTCGATACCACCTTGACAATGGAAATGGCGCAACACTCATTCAGATGCATTGCGCCAAGCAGGAAGCGATCTTTTAGGTGATCGACAACGAATACTCAAGGAGGACTATTGCGTGTCAGCGCACCCTCAATCAAATCCAGCTCGCGCAACAAGCGCTGATGCAAGGTGTCATCAAGTTTGTTGTGCAACCACATCTGAAATAATTCATCGCGCTCGGCACGAATCGCAGACAAGCGCAGTTCGCGTTCTTTTTCTGCCAGCAACTGTATCCGTGCCGCTTCTTCGCCTTCTCTCAAACCATAGTCGAGTCGTCGTCGATAGAGTTCGGTAACACGCATGGCGGCTTCCGTATGACCACTGTTTTCTGCATCGACTGGCGCAGCATCGCTTACCGATTTGATGTGGCGTATCGCGGCTTC
Organism: Herminiimonas aquatilis; assembly: GCF_042665175.1. Taxonomy (NCBI): domain Bacteria; kingdom Pseudomonadati; phylum Pseudomonadota; class Betaproteobacteria; order Burkholderiales; family Oxalobacteraceae; genus Herminiimonas; species Herminiimonas aquatilis. The sequence continues at coordinate 215,763 of NZ_JBHTCC010000003.1, read as the reverse complement.
TGCCGCAGCGACGCGGGCGTGCCCCTCATCCATGCCCAACAATGGCTCGGGCCTGAATTTGACGCCCTTGCTCAACAAAGGCAAAGCCACACTCGCGCTCAATAGCGAGAGCAGAATCACGCCTTTTGCCAGAAAAATCAGCAGGTCGCGCGCCGGAAAAGCAGACCCATCCGGCATAAGCAAAGGCAAAGTCAAAATACCGGCCAACGTAATTGCGCCCCGCACGCCCGCGCATGCTGTCAGCAAGAGGATGCGTATAGACGGTTTTATATCACCGGGTTGGCGGCGTTTTCTGAAAAGGGTAAATCGCAGCGAGCTCCATACCCATATAAACCTCAGCACGGTCAAGGCAACGCCGATCGCGATTACGTAGAGCGCCAGCCACCATGCGCTGTTCAATCCCATATTGTTCGCCACCAACGGCAAGCCATCCATCGTGGTGCGCAATTGCGCACCGAGGATCACAAAAATCACACCGTTAAGCGCCATTTGAATCGTGTCCCACACTGCGCGGCGTTGCATGCGCGTGGCGGCCAATCGACGCCCCACCATATCCGTGTAGTGCGTGGTGATGCCCGCAGCAGCAGCGGCAAGAATGCCGGAAACCTGCAGGTGTTCTGCCAGCAGATAAGCGGCAAATGGCAGCAGCAGGCTGATCAGAATCTGGCTGCCGGGATCTTCACCGGCAAACACTACCAGCCATTTATTCGCGACACCAATCAGCCAGGCGACAAGAATACCGACCAGCAAGCCGCCGCCTGCCGCCCACAGGAATTCCATCGATGCATCCAGAAAAGAAAACGTCCCGGTAATCACCGCCGCCAAGGCGAAGCGAAAACAAACCAGACCGGATGCATCGTTGAGTAAGGCTTCGCCTTCGAGTATGTGCATCAGACGCGGCGGAATCGGGCTCTGGGAAGCGATGGCTGACACGGCAACCGGGTCGGTGGGTGACAGAATCGCAGCCAGCGCAAACGCGGCGGCCAGTGGCACCGACGGAATCATCCAGTGTATGAAGTAGCCCATGCCGAGCACGGTAAACAGGACCAGCCCTATCGCCAGCGTCGTGATTGGCCGCACATCGCGGAAGAAGGCGCTTTTGGGTATGCGCCAGCCATCCAGAAACAGCAGAGGTGGAATGAAGAACAGGAAGAAAAATTCAGGATCGAGCGGCACGTTGATGCCGAAACCGTACGCGAGGCCGGCGCCGGTTGCAATCTGCACCAGCGGCAAAGGCACCTTGATCGGCAAGAGTCGTGCGAAAAATCCGCTGGCCAGCACGGCCAGCAATAAAATCAGGGCGATTGTAACGGTATGCATCTAGGCTGGAATCTCTTTGGCGGCGAACACTGTTTTTTAAAACGCATGAAGTTCAGCGACTGCGACACCCCTTGATGCTGCACTTCAAGTTTTAAAATCAAGCCTCATTTTAGCGAAACCTCCTCCAAGCGCATACAGCCTTGCGCGCTCCTTATTATGAGCGACGGAGATTCTCTTTGCGGACTGCTTCATCATCCATCAGTTCGTACCACATTGCATTCAGCACTGCGAAAGCAGCGGCAAGCGGCAGACCAAGTATCCAAGCGAAATACCACATGATTTATCCTTGTCTTTAAATGCCACCATCGCGTGACGGTGGCGGAAATTGAAATTCAATTGTCTCGATCAATGCTTTAGTAGGCGTGGCCACTTTCATCGCGTATCGCCTGTTCATCCACCTTGCCCCACAACACGTGATACACCCATGTCGTGTACGCCTCGATGATTGGAATGAATACGGCCGTCACCACCAGCATAATGAACAGGGTGAGATGACTCGATGAGGAATCCCACACTGTCAGGCTGGCGCGCGGATCGATGGACGATGGCAGGATGAACGGGAACATCGATGCACCTACGCTGAGAATGATGCCGCTTACACTTACCGCACTACTCAAGATCGTGAAAATCTCGCGTCGCATGCGCAAACCCAGCCATGCGCCAATTGCACCGAGCAAGCCCAACGCAGGTGCCGCCAATGTCCATGGCTGCGCAGCGTAATTGACGAACCATGCGCCTACATGACCATCGACAGTTTTCAGCAAGGGATTCGAAGGACCGATGGGATTGATCACGCTGGTGATGCGATAGCCATCGATGTAAGCCCACAGCAGCACACCGGCAAAGGCATACAGAACAAACGTGGCCAGGGCGGCGACGCTACCGAGGAAACGCGTGCGTTCCGCAATGGCGCCTTCTGTCTTCAGTTGCAGCCATGCCGCTCCATGCATGACCAGCATCGCGACCGACACCAGCCCGCACAACACTGCGAAAGGATTGAGCAAGCCGAAAAAACTGCCGTCATAAAAAATATGCATGTCAGACGACAGGCGGAAAGGCACACCTTGCAGCACATTACCCAGGGCAACGCCAAAGATCAGCGTCGGTACGAAGCCGCAGAAAAACAGTACCCAATCCCAGCGCGCACGCCATTCTGGTTCTTCGCGTTTGCTACGGAACTTGAATGCAACCGGACGCAAAATCAAACCAACCAAAATCGCAAACATCGCGAGATAGAAGCCGGAGAAAGCAACTGCGTACAACTGCGGCCAAGCAGCAAAAATCGCGCCGCCGCCGAGTATCAGCCAGACCTGATTGCCTTCCCATACCGGGCCGACACTGTTGATGACCACACGTCGTTCGATATCTGTTTTGGCAACGAAAGGCAGCAGGATTCCCGTGCCCAGATCGAAACCGTCGGTAATGGCAAACGCCAGCAAAAGTACGCCGATCAAACTCCACCAGATCAAACGCAGGATGTCGTAATCAATAAGTGTGTGCAGAATCATAGTGGCTCCGGTTTAGGTGCGGGAATGGACGCGGCACCAGGTTTGCCGTATGCCCCTGCTTGCGGCGAACTTTCTATCTCCGGCCCTTTTCGTATGACCTTGAAGATGAGCTTCATCTCAATGATGAACAACACGGTATAAATCGTCACGAAGCCAGCCAGCGTGATCAGCAAAGTCTTGATACCCAGATTTGAGACTGCAACCGCGGTAGGCAAGACGCCTTCAATCACCCAGGGTTGGCGACCGAATTCTGCCACCAGCCAGCCGGCTTCAATCGCAATCCAAGGCAAGGGAATCGCAAACACTGCGAGCTTCAGCAGCCAGCGGTGTTTATCCAGTTGTCGTTTTGCCGACAGCACAAAGAACACGCCGGTCAGCAGGATCAGGAACATGCCGATCGCCACCATGATGCGGAACAGCCAGAACAGCGGCGCTACCTGCGGCACCGTGTCGAAAGCCGCTTTGGATATCTGCTCGGGCGTCGCTTTCCGCGGATCGTCTACATAGCGTTTGAGCAGCAATGCATAACCGAGATCGTGACCGGTTTCTTCAAATGCATAACGCATCGCAGGCGTGATCTGATCCGGACTTGTTACGGAGCGAATTTTCTGCAGTGCGTCGTAAGCCTTGATGCCGTTGTGAATGCGCAATTCGGCACGTTGCACCAGCTCGTTAATTCCGGGAATCACCGTATCCAGCGAACGCGTCCCGATCAGCCCCATCAAAGCCGGGATATGAATCGCATAGTGCGTCTCGCGTGCTTCCTGATTTGGGAAACCGGCCAGCGTAAAGGAAGCCGGTGCATCCTGGGTTTCCCACATCCCTTCAATCGCGGCCAGCTTCATCTTTTGATGTTCGGTCGACAGGTAACCGCTTTCATCACCCAGCACGACCACAGACAGCGCAGCGGCCAGCCCGAATGAGGCAGCGACCGTCATCGAGCGTTTTGCCAACTCAAGGTGACGTCCTTTCAGCAGATACCACGCAGAGATGCCCAGTACGAAAATCGCGGCGGTCACATAACCGGCAGAAACCGTGTGTACGAATTTGGCTTGTGCCACCGAGTTGGTCAAGACAGCGGCGAAGTCGGTCACTTCCATCCGCATGGTTTCGGGATTGAAGGCAGAGCCAACCGGATTTTGCATCCAGCCATTGGCAATCAGTATCCATAGCGCAGAAAAATTGGACCCGATTGCAACTGCCCAGGTTGCCGTCAGATGACCGACTTTGGATAGTTTGTCCCAGCCAAAGAAGAACAGGCCGACGAAAGTGGCTTCCATGAAGAAGGCCATCAAGCCCTCAATGGCCAATGGCGCGCCGAAGATGTCGCCGACGTAGTGGCTGTAGTAGCTCCAGTTCATGCCGAACTGGAACTCCATCACGATCCCGGTCGCGACGCCCATCGCAAAATTGATGCCGAACAGCGTGCCCCAGAATTTGGTCATGTCGCGCCAGATGACGCGCCCGGTCATGACATAGACCGTCTCCATGATCGCCAGCAGGATGGAGAGCCCCAGCGTAAGCGGGACAAACAGAAAGTGATACAGCGCCGTAGTGGCGAACTGTAACCGTGATAACGAAACAATATCGAGTTCCATGGTGCTCCCTTTTAAGACTTAAATTCTTTACCGCGTATTGTTCGGGGTCGAAATTCAATCCGGTCGCAGTGTGTTCAATAGCAGGTCGAAACCCGTATCGCCACGCATCACGTCCTTAACAATACGCCCATGCTCCATACAAACCAAGCGATCCGCCAACGCGGCCTCTCGCCGCACATGCGTTGCCAGCAAGATACTGCGACCGGAAGCCTGTGCGGCTAGACGCTGCAACACATCGCGCGCGGTCTGCGGGTCCAGCCCTTCGGTCGGCTCATCCAGCAACCACAGCGGCACATCGCGCAGCAGCAAGCGCGCCAACGCCAGGCGACGCAGTTGTCCGCCTGACAAACCCAGTCCACCCTCGCCCAGCCTTGTATCCAGTCCGTTCGGCATTTTTGCAACATCGTCGGCCAAACCGGCTGTCTGCAAGACGTCCCACAAAAGACTGTCGTTCGCGGCGGGAGCGGCCAGGCGCAGGTTATCGCGCAGGCTGTCCTGAAATAACTCTGTTCTTTGCGTCAGCAAGCTATGTGCGGCAACCTGCACTGTGCCTGCCTGTGCGGCCAGTTCGCCGGCAATCACCGCCATCAAGGTAGATTTTCCCGCGCCGCTGGCACCTATCAGTGCCACGCGTTGATGTCTGTCCATAGTCAGGCAGATATCCTGCAGAACCGAAGCACCAGATGCCTGTGTACCTGCAGGATGCGCGCGTACGTGCTGCAAGGAAAGGATCAGATCTTCCGGCAAAAACAGTACAGCAGCCTGAGCAGGCACCACCGCAGGAGCATCGTCCTGCAAGCGCGGCGCCAGGCGACGGGCAGCCAACAGGGTGCGGCCAAGCTCCAATGCACCACGTCGCACGGCGGCAAAGGGTTCCATCACGGTCAGCACCAGCAGCAAGGCTAGGGCTGCAACTGGCACGCCTATCGCGCCTTTTTCCATCAGCAGCGCGACCGTCAACAAGGTTGCCAACAGCGTCAAACTGCCGATCACGCCATAGGCTGCGCCGGCACGCGCTTCCAGCTTGTTCAGTGCGTCGTCGGCACGCGCGAGATAGCCATCGGCCGCAGCCAGCGATACAGTCTGCGCATGCAGTCGGCCAACCATCAGCAATTCAGTTTGTCCGGCGACCAGATCGATGCTGCGCGCGCGCAGGGCTTCCATACCATAGCTGCGACGGCGAGCAGCCCTATGCGCTGCGCGCGCAATCACGTATGCAATCCCGAGTCCTGTGACTATCAGCCAGATTGCGATGCCGGCTCCAAGCCACACATCCATGAAGCTCAATGCAATGCCGGTAACAAGCGCTGCGGCCAGCGCCGATCCGAGCGGCACCAGAATCCGCAAGTACAGCGTATCCAATGCATCGATATCGCCCGTCAGGCGGAACAGCAATTGCGCAGGTCGCGCCAGCAAACGACGCGCTGCTTCGGGCCGTGCCCAGCCTAGGAATAGCCGCTCGCGCAGATCTGCCAGCACTGCCAGCGTGGCATCATGCGTAACCAATCTTTCGGCATAGCGTAATGCGGTGCGACCCAACGCCAGCAATCGAATCCCGGCGGAAGGCATGAAGACGTCGAACATGAATGCCAGCGACACATTCAAGCCGGCAATCGCGGTCGCCGTGATGAACCAGCCCGACAATCCCAGCAAGGCCATGCCCGACAATACAGTGACAGCTGCCAACAAGGCACCTATCAATAATTTGTTTTTATGGCTGGCCATAAACAAAGCGAGCACCGGATACAGATCGCGCCAGATCCTCATGCCTCCACCTCGGCATGTGCATGCAAGACAATCACGCGCTGCATGCGCGCCGCCAGCACCGGATCGTGTGTGGCAACAATCATGGTTTTGCCTTGTGCCAATTGCAGCAAGGCGTCCGTCACTTGTTTGGCTGTGGTGCTATCAAGATGCGCAGTCGGTTCATCCACCAGCAGCAGATCGGCATTGGCATAACCGGCAACCATCGCACGCGCAAGGGCCAGACGTACTGCTTCACCTCCCGACAATCCGCCACCGCCCTCGCCCAGTGCCACGCCGAGCTGCGCTTGCGGCACCGCATCCAGTGCGGCGAACTGCAAGGCCATTGCGACGTCCTCGGCCTCGACGCCGGCACGTCCCAGCGCAATATTGGCGCGCACTGAACCGGCAAAAATATGCGGCTTCTGTCCTATCCACGCCATGCGGCTGCGCAGCCCCGCTATCGTGTTTGCCGAAAGGGATATGCCATTGATTTTGATATCACCAGACTGCGCCGATACCAAACCGGCGATCAGCGACAACAAGGTAGATTTACCGCCGCCGCTGGGAGCAACAATCGCAATGTGTTCACCTGCTTCCACATACAGGGCGTAATCGTCGAACACCGGCGCTGAAGCAAGGCGGTGCGAGAACAGCAAACCGGTGATGGCGACAGAAGGTGGCTCCAAGTCTTTGGAAACAGGAGAAATTTGTGCACCAGATACATCCGGCAGCAGCAAACCGGTATCCGATAAGCGATCCAATGCATCCAGCGCTGCCTCCCCTGCCGCCCTGTCATGCCAGGCCGCCGACAAATCGCGCAAAGGCTCAAAAAATGCCGGTGCCAATAACAGGATAAACAAACCCTGTCCCAGACTCAGGCGATTTCCCCACGCGCCAAACTCCAGTTGTCCCAGCAGATGAAAGCCCACATACACCGCGATCATCGCCACACCCAATGCGGCGAACAGCTCCAACACGGCAGAAGACAAAAACGCAATCCGCAACACCGCCATCGTGCGCCGACGCAGGGATTGCGCGGCATCGCGCAGCCGCAATGCCGTCATCTGCACTGCTCCCAATGTGCGCAGGGTTGCCAGCCCGCGCAAGCGATCCAGCAGGAAAGCGTTCATGCCGCCCATCTCCAGCATCTGCGCCTCGCTCGCGGCTTTCGCACGCCAGCCGACCAGCGCCATGAAAAGCGGAATCAGGGGCGCCGCCACCAACAAAACCAGTGCCGCAATCCAGGACAAGGGAAATACGACAAGCAGAATAGCAATGGGGACTAGGGTGGAACGCAAACGCGCAGGGCGATACCGAGTCAGATAAGGGATGATGGCTTCTGCCTGCTCAGCCATCACGCTGGCGGCCAGCCCCGACGCAGGCCTGTCAATATCCAGCGGAGAACGTGAGGCTAATGCCGTGGCAGCTTGCGCGCGCAGCGCGGACAAGTGGGTGCGTGCAGTTTTGAATACAAGCCGAGAACCTGAGGCTTCACATGCTGATCGTAGCAGGCCGAATAACAGCAGGAACAGTGCGGGAAGCTTGACGCCCTCCAAACCACCACCATTTGCCAGACCCTGTACCGCATAAGCCAGCAACCCTGCTTGCGGCAGCCACAGCAGCGATGCGAGTGTTTGCAGAACCGCTCCCTTATCGAGTCCTTGTGCAGACCGTAAGCGATGGGAAGAGTTTGAAGCTGGATGCATAGTGGTTTTCATTATGCTGCATTGCCACACGGAATTCTTGCGCCAGATCAAATTTACATGGACTCGTGCGTTCGTCAATCCGATATTGTTCGCCGAAGTAGCGGCATTTAACACTTTTAATCGTCCAATTAAACGTGAATGGCCACTGCTAATCTGACGCGCTAGCAATGGCATCCAGAGCCAGCATTTTGACGCATACAAATTGAATAAATCGACGGAGAAAAAAGTATGGAAAAACTTTCAAACGATCGCAGCATTGGCAGCGTAAACTCCCAATACAACTTCATTTCAGCGCAAGCGAATAAGTCGTCCAACGCCGCATTTGGCGATTTGCTCGCCAATGCGGTTAACAAAGCCGTTACTGCGGCAGCCATCACGCCCGCGTCTTCAGCGTCGAACGTGAACTTCAAGGATAGTTTGAATACCGCCTTGCAGTCCTACGGGATCAATGTCCCTCCCGCTCTCCGCATTACATCCGGCAAAAACGGCTACGAGCTCAGCGGCGATAATCGCAACGTGAAGTTTCAGACAATGCTGAATGAAAACCCTGCATTGCGTGACGGCATGGCGAACATGATCAGCAGCGCAACGCTGGAGCGCAAATTAGCGCTACACAATGCGATGGCTGATTTTGCAGGCAGCAATCCGAGTGCATCTGTCAGTCAATTTCTCGATCAGTTCGAGTTAGCGCAAAAAGACAAGGAAATCAGTATCAAATTCAACGGTTCGGATATCAAGCTTGAAGAAAAAAGCGGCCAAGGCTGGATCCCGGTAAAAGACAAGGCAAGCTTCACAGCAGAATTGATCGACGCTTATGCAAAGTACATGGTCAAGCACGCTGTCTCCAGCGAATCTGACAAGGACGATCCATTTGCAGATGTGGAGCTGAAGAAAAACATGACAAAAACTGCTGTTGACGGTTGATGCCCATCCGGTAGGTTGTACGGTCCGATTTTTATTCTCCGGATTCAGTACACACTGCATGGCCGCCTGCGACGCCAGGCAATATAATCTGTGAAGAATACTGATATTGCCAAGCATCAAGGAAAATTAGCCATGAATGCGCATGAAAAACTCAACTACGTTGAATATCCATCGCGGGATATTGCAGCGACCAAACATTTCTTTGAAGCTGCCTTCGGCTGGCACTTTATCGATTACGGCCCTGACTATTCCGCCTTCTCTAACCAGGGCCTGGACGGCGGCTTCTACCAATCTGAATTGGCATCCAACACCGCGACAGGTGCAGCCTTGCTGGTTTTTTACAGCCGCACCCTGGAATCTACCGAGCAGAAAGTCAGAGCCGCAGGCGGCATCGTCAACAAAGAGATTTTTGCCTTTCCTGGCGGACGCCGCTTTCATTTTATTGAACCCGGCGGCAATGAATTTGCGGTGTGGTCGGAGGCCGATGCACCTGTAAGTGCACAAGCAGATTCCAATCTTATTGGCGCAATAGCATCCGGAGATAAAAATGCTCAATAGCGATCTGTGCACGGAAGAAGAAGTGTCGCAATTGGTGCATGCCTTTTACGCCAAAGTGCGACAGGATGAGGTGCTCGGGCCGATCTTTAACGCTCAGGTACATGACTGGGATCATCACCTGGTAACGCTGGTCAATTTCTGGTCATCGATACTGCGCGGTACCGGTAGCTATACGGGCACACCGATGCAAAAACACGCCGCCATGCCGCATCTGGACGAAACGCTTTTCAAACGCTGGCTGGCACTCTTTGACAAGACAGCAAAAGAACAGGCCAATCAGGCGATGAGCAACCGCGCCACCGCTTCAGCGCAAAGGATTGCGCAAAGTCTTTGGTATGGTTATCAGATGGCGCGGAATCCGAATGGCATTCCTGCAGATTTACCCGAGTAGCCGGATCGAATTGATTATTGAACAGCTATCAGCGAAGTCAGCGACGGCTTAAGCTGCGCCCAAAGGCCAGCGCCCCAAGACTTCGTAACGACTTTTCCCGACAAAACTCTTGATCAGTACAAATTCTCTGGCGGTCCACTTTACCGGGACTGCGAGAATCTGCTCCTCAACTGCATATTTGTCATAGGCGAGCGTGATATGAGGAGTGAAAACTGTTTTATCTGCAGGAACGCCGCGCCTGCGAAGCTGATCACCAAGTTCATAGCGAAATAACTGCAGCGCGGTCATGGAGGCGTTACTTGCCAGTACCAATGGCCGCTCAGATTTTGCAGATCGAAAGCTGAGTACCTTGTCGAAACTGAGCTCAAACGCAGGCAGTTTTATGGCAGCCGCGGCGGCATGCGCATGCTCCAGCTGATCCTGTGAAAGTGCGGCAAGATCTCCCACAAAATGCAAAGTTACATGCAGCCGGTCCGCGGTGATGAAACGCGTGGAAAGATCGTGCTGAGCACACAAACCAGCACTGACTTGCTGGATCTGCGTGATGGCAGTGACGTCAGGCTGCAAGGCAAAAAACAGGCTTTCCGTCACCGTCCATTACTCCCACTCGATAGTCGCTGGTGGCTTACCTGAGATGTCATACACGACACGATTGATCCCACGCACTTCATTGATGATGCGATTGGAAACGTTGCCGAGCAATTCGTGCGGTAAATGCGCCCAGTGTGCAGTCATGAAATCCTGCGTCTGCACGGCGCGCAAGGCCACCACATATTCGTAAGTGCGGCCATCACCCATCACGCCTACCGATTTGACCGGCAGGAAGACGGCAAATGCCTGGCTGGTGGCGTCATACCAGTTGCGGTGCGGAATACCGTTGTCGGTTGCTTCCGATGCGCCGGCTGCAAGCACGAATGGCGTCTTGCGCAATTCATCAATGAAGATTGCATCGGCACGACGCAGCAGATCGGCGAATTCTTTCTTCACTTCACCGAGTATGCGCACGCCCAGGCCGGGACCCGGGAATGGATGGCGGTATACCATGTCGTGCGGCAGGCCGAGTGCGACGCCGAGCTGACGCACTTCATCCTTGAACAATTCGCGCAATGGTTCCAGCAATTGCAGATTCAATGTTTCCGGCAAGCCGCCTACATTGTGGTGGCTCTTGATGGTATGACCCTTCTTGCCCTTGCCTGCGCTCTCAATGACGTCTGGATAAATCGTGCCTTGTGCCAGCCACTTGGCATTCTTGCGTTTGCCCGCTTCAACCTGGAACACTTCAACAAATTCACGTCCGATAATCTTGCGCTTGGCTTCCGGATCGCTCACGCCGGCCAGATGACCCATGAACTGATCAACTGCATCGATGCGGATCACGTTGACGCCCAGATTTTCGGCGAACATCTCCATCACCATCTTGCCTTCATCGAGACGCAGCAGACCGTGATCGACGAACACGCAAGTCAACTGGTCGCCAATCGCGCGATGAATCAGAGCCGCCGCAACGCTGCTGTCTACGCCACCGGACAAACCGAGAATCACTTCATCAGTACCGACTTGCTGGCGAATTTTTTCGACTGCTTCGGCGATGTAATCCGGCATGTTCCAATCTGATTTGCAGCCGCAAATCTCGTGTACAAAGCGTGCAATGATGGCTTTTCCCTGTACCGTGTGCGTGACTTCCGGATGGAACTGGAATGCATACATGCGACGCGCTTCGTCCGCCATGCCAGCGATCGGGCAGTTAGGCGTAGACGCCATCAGCTTGAAGCCGGGCGGCAATTCGTCGACCTTGTCACCGTGGCTCATCCAGACCTTCAACATGCCGTGGCCTTCAGGCGTGGTGAAGTCGCTGATGTCCTTCAACAATGCGGTATGACCATGGGCACGAACTTCGGCGTAACCGAATTCGCGCACCTTGCCATTTTCGACCTTGCCACCGAGTTGCTCGGCCATCGCCTGCATGCCGTAGCAGATACCGAGTACAGGCACGCCCAATTCAAATACGGCTTGTGGTACGCGCGGCGTATCGTCACCTTCAATCACGGAATTAGGACCACCGGAAAGAATCACCCCGGCGGCGCCATAATTGCGCACGAACTCATCGCTGACGTCGTAAGGATAGACTTCTGAAAAAACGCCGGCATCGCGCACGCGGCGTGCGATCAACTGGGTAACCTGTGAACCGAAATCGAGGATGAGAATTTTCGAATGCATGTGAGTGAGCTTAGCGTTTCAAGAGTGAACAGTTATTCAATTAGGGGGTCTGCATGGGCCAGTTCGGCTTCTTGCACGGAGAAGCGCATTTCACGCTCCAGCAGCGCCACCAGATCCGTCATCCAGTGCGCGTCGCCCGCCGTGAAGGCACGTGTACGTTCATGTAACAACGCCACTCGGCCAACTACATTGCCTGTGCGATTACGTAAAGGATGCAAGGCGTAAAACCTGACTTCAAAGTTGTCGACCTTACCCAAAGGTGGGCTGAAGGGCGAAGACTTCTCCGGCATTACATGCAACGCTGCGCTTAAAGGCAGTTGCGCACAATATTGGTGTGCTGGCGTATGCAGCCCATAGCCCTGGTCATGCAAATGTACGACGCAAGCGGTGACACCGAACAGGCTTTTGCCCAGGCGCTCGATACGGGCAACAGCATCAGCAAAACTTTCATGCTGCTGTTCGCCCGGGTTCGTCACATCAGCACTAGAGGCGGACATATAACAGCGACAACCTTACTCAGCGCGGTAGTTAGGCGCTTCCTTCGTAATCTGCACGTCATGTACATGCGATTCGCGCATACCGGCCGAGGTGATTTCGACAAATTCTGCCTGTTCGCGGAAGTCGTCTATCGTTGCGCAACCACAGTAGCCCATCGATGAGCGCACGCCGCCGACCAGTTGATACAGGATCGCGATCACGCTGCCTTTGTAAGGAACGCGTCCTTCGATGCCTTCTGGTACGAACTTGTCAACATTATTGGCTGCATCCTGGAAGTAGCGATCGGCAGAACCATCGGCCATCGCGCCCAGGCTACCCATGCCGCGATATGATTTGTAGCTGCGACCCTGGAACAGAATCACTTCCCCCGGCGCTTCTTCAGTACCAGCGAACATGCTACCCATCATGACCGTCGATGCGCCGGCTGCCAGTGCTTTCGAAATATCACCGGAGAAGCGGATACCACCGTCAGCGATACACGGAATACCCGTGCCCTTGAGCGCATCTGCCACGTTCGAGATCGCCGTGATCTGCGGCACGCCTACACCCGCGACGATACGCGTGGTACAGATCGAACCAGGGCCGATGCCGACCTTGACGCCGTCTGCGCCATGATCTGCCAATGCCCTGGCTGCTGCTGCCGTTGCAATATTGCCGCCAATGACATCAACGCCTTTGTAGTTATCCTTGATCCAGCGGACGCGATCCAGTACACCTTTGGAATGACCGTGTGCGGTATCGACAACAATGACGTCAACGCCAGCCTTGACCAGCAAGTCAATACGTTCGTCGTTGTCGGCGCCTACACCAACCGCTGCGCCTACGCGCAATTTGCCGAATCCGTCTTTCGACGCGATCGGATGCTCCGTTGCTTTTTGAATATCCTTGGCCGTAATCAAACCACGCAACTCGAAGGCGTCGTTGACGACCAATACGCGTTCGAGGCGATGCTTGTTCATCAGGCGCTTGGCCTCAACCAGATCTGCACCTTCGGATACAAACACCAGCTTGTCCTTGGGCGTCATCTTGGCACTGACCGGTGCATCCAGTTCGTTTTCAAAACGCAGATCGCGGTTGGTAATAATGCCGACGACGATTTTGCCCTCAACTACCGGGAAGCCGCTGATACCGTGCTGTTGCGACAAGGCGATGACGTCACGGATCTTGGTCGTTGGCGCAATCGTGATCGGGTCACGCACCACACCGGATTCGAAACGCTTGACCTTGGCAACTTCGCGCGCCTGCTCGGCGGCGGTCAAATTCTTGTGGATGATGCCGATACCGCCTTCTTGCGCCATGGCGATCGCAAGGCGCGCTTCAGTGACGGTATCCATTGCTGCGGACAGCAAAGGGATATTCAATGTGATGTTGCGCGACAGGCGCGTAACAAGAGAAGTATCTTTTGGGAGAATGTCGGAATAAGCCGGGACCAGCAGCACGTCATCGAATGTGAGTGCTTTTTGTAATAGACGCATAGTATTTTCCTAGTGGCGCAAAAGCGAATTATACAGAAATCCGTTTCATGCGTCCCGCCCTTGCGACAAAGTCTCTGCAAAATTTCCTTTTACATTGACAGATAAGGTCAAGCATGGCGAAATCGCACAAGTATTCACCCAGCCCTTTCTTGAGGATTTGTCATGCATGCATCCGGTTTGAAACGCTTTACTGTTGCCGTCTTTTTAGCTGGCTGTGCTGGCGCCGCCATGGCGCAATACGTATGGCTGAACGACAAAGGCGTGAAACAATACTCCGACACACCGCCGCCCGCATCGGTACCTAACAGCAAAATCCTGAAATCGCCGCATGGCTCTACGCAGGCCAGCACTTCGGCCAAAGCAGCGGAAGAACCAGCCGGCGACGTTGACGCGACCAAGAAGGCGCCGCAAACGATCGCTGAAAAAAACGCCGATTTCAATAAACGCAAGATGGAACAGGCCGAAAAAGACAAGGAAGCGGCCGCCAAGGCAAAACAGGCAGCCGACAAAAAGAAGGGCTGCGAGCAGGCCGGCAATTACAAACGCGTACTGGATTCGGGAGAACGCATTAGCCGCATGGATAAATCAGGGGAGCGTTCCTTTATGACAGATGAAGAGCGCAGGCAAGAAACGCGCAACAACAACCGCATCATGGAAGACTGTAAATAAAGTGCCGAGGTTGGGTAAAAACTGTCCGACTTGAATCGGCAATGTCAGGCCTTGTTTTTGGCGTCCTTGCTTTCAGCGCGTTTTCTGCGTGAATCTTTGGGGTCTGCGATGAGCGGCCGGTAGATTTCAATCCGGTCATGCTCGTGCAGAATCGTATCCAGTGTTTTCAATTTGCCGTAAATCCCGACGCGCCAGACGCTGACATCGATTTCCGGCGCTTGTTGGATAATTCCGCTACTCTGGATCGCCTGCTGGATGGTGGTGCCATCCGCAACCGTTTGCTCTAGTAAAAACTGCTTGTCCGGCCGCGCATAGCAAATCTGGATATGTATGCCGGTGGCGGTCGAGCCGGGCAAATGTAGGTCAGCCATATACTTCATCCGCACGCTTGCTGAACGAATCGACGAAGCTGGTCGCAATCATATTGAATACCGGCCCGATAATCGATTCGATCAGCCGATTCGAGAATTCATACTGCAGGTCGAATTCAATCTTGCAGGCATCTTCCCGCAGCGGCTTGAATACCCATGTACCATGCAACTCCTTGAATGGTCCTTCCAGCAAACGCATCGTCATCGACACCGGCCGCACCGTTGTGTTTTCGGTCGTGAAGCTTTGTTTGATGCCGTGATAATTGATCATGATGCTGGCGACCAGCCTGCCTTCTTCGCGCTGCTTGACGTCTACGCCGCCGCACCATGGCAAGAACTGAGGATAATCCTCAACCCGATCGACCAGCGCGAACATCTGTTCGGCGCTGTAACCAAGTAAAACTGTTTTGTGCACTACTGCCATCGAATAAGAACCGTTTGATAGAATCGCAGAGTTGCCATTTTAACCGACCATTAGCCGAAACTCATGAGCATTGTTGATAACAGAAAAGCATTCCACGATTATTTCATCGAGGAGCGCTTCGAGGCCGGCATCGTATTGCAGGGTTGGGAAGTCAAGGCGATACGCGCCGGACGTTCGCAGTTGAAGGAAGCCTACGTCATTGTACGCAATGATGAAATTTTCCTGTTCGGCGCACACATCAGTCCTTTATCCTCCGCCTCCACGCATGTGACACCCGATCCGGTACGCACGCGCAAGCTGCTGCTGAAGTCGGAGGAAATCAAGAAACTAACGATCAAGGTCGAACGCGCGGGCTATACGCTGGTGCCGCTTAACCTGCATTATCAAAAAGGGTATATCAAATGCGAGATCGGACTGGCAAAGGGCAAGAAGCAACACGATAAACGCGATACCGAAAAGCAGCGCGATACCCAGCGCGAGATTCAATCGGTGATGAAACAAAATCGAAGATAAAAAAACGGCGCTCGAAGCGCCGTTTTTTTATGCTCGAAACCGAGGTATGAAACCTCAGGCAATCCCGGAAAATTACAACTTGGTTTGCGGCGCTTGGAATTTCACCACTTGCATCGCCGTCGCAATCAAACTACCCATATCGCCCAGATTTGCCGGGATGATGATGGAATTGTTTGTCTTCGCCAGCTTGCCGAAGGCTTCCACATACTGCTCCGCCACCTTGAGGTTCACTGCATCGGAACCGCCGGGTTCCTGAATTGCAGCCGCTGTTTTACGTATTGCCTCGGCACTCGCCACCGCAATCGACAGAATCGCCGAAGCTTCACCCTGCGCACGATTAATCGCCGCCTGCTTCTCGCCTTCCGAACGTGCGATCGATGCTTCGCGCTCACCGGTAGCGATATTGATCTGCTCCTGTTTGCGCCCTTCGGAGGCGGCGATCAGCGCACGCTTCTCGCGCTCGGCAGTGATTTGCGATTGCATCGCGTGCAAAATTTCACGGGGGGGCGTCAAATCCTTGATCTCGTAACGCAAGACTTTCACACCCCAGTTGGCAGCTGATTCATCCACTGCACCGACGACACTGTGGTTGATGAGATCACGTTCTTCAAAGGTTTTATCCAGTTCCATGCGGCCGATAACCGAGCGCAAGGTCGTTTGCGCCAATTGCGAAATAGCAGAAATATAATTCGATGAGCCGTACGATGCACGCATAGGGTCGGTCACCTGAAAATACAAAATGCCATCGACTTCGAGTTGCGTATTGTCCTTGGTGATACAGACTTGCATGGGCACATCGAGTGGAATTTCCTTGAGCGAATGCTTGTAGGCGATGCGATCTATGAAGGGCAACACGATCTTCAAACCGGGGCCCAGCGTCGCATGGTATTTGCCGAGGCGTTCCACGACCCATGCGTGCTGCTGAGGCACGACATTGACGGTCTTGACGACAAAGACAATCACCAAAAATAATAGAAAAATGATGGTAGTGCTGGTGGTACCGAACATATGAACTCCTTTTGTAATATTTCTGCTAAATACGTTTATGTGTTGAACAGGATGTTACGGAATGATGGCAGTACCTTAATCGTCTACCGTGTCGTTATTGATAAGAATCAAATGATTGCCCCGCACCTCCTGGATACGAAACACGCCAGGCACAGCAGTACCGTTGCTGGCAAGTTCCACATCCCACAGTGCGCCGCGATACATTACGCGCGCCTGGCTGGTCGCTCCGGGTACCTTACGCCATTCGGCAACTTCAATGGTTTGCCCGATATCGAGATTGATACCTGAATCGCGTGCCGAGTTGATATTTGATGATCGCCCAAAGCGGCTGCGACGCAGTGCAAAAGTAGCGATGGCTGCTACAGCGGCGGCAACTATGCATTGCCAACTGCCGCTACCGCCGGCAAGTGCAACGACACCGCCGGCCGCGGCCCCTGCGCCGATCATCAGCAAATAAAAAGTCCCACTTGCCATTTCCAATATGATCAGTACAGATGCCACCGCAAACCAAATCATCCAGTCAGTCATCAGCATTCCTTTCAGCGCGTAAAAACAAAAACCCTCGGAGTCCGTTGGGCAACGAGGGTTGAAAACCACGATAAAGCTTGTTCTGTGTCAGCCGGTCGGGTGCATACAGTCTAGTCTAAAAAACCGGACTGCAAAATAAAATCGAATGCCCCGACCGTTGGCTACAGCCGTATTACAGGCGCTTGGCCAGGTTCTGCCATGTTTCAATGACGGAGTCGGGATTGAGGGAAAGCGAGGTAATACCTTCTTTCATCAACCACTCTGCAAAATCAGGATGATCCGATGGACCCTGACCACAGATGCCGACATACTTACCCTGCTTGCGACAAGCTGCAATGGCACGCGAGAACAAGGCCAGCACAGCAGGATCACGTTCATCAAAATCGGCAGCCAGAATTTCCATGCCGGAATCACGATCCAGTCCCAGCGTCAGCTGGGTCAAATCGTTGGAACCAATGGAGAAGCCGTCAAAGTAATTCAGGAACTCTTCCGCCAGAATTGCATTCGATGGCACTTCGCACATCATGATGATACGCAAGCCGTTCTCTCCCCGCTTCAAACCATTCTTCGCCAGCAAATCGATGACCTTTTCAGCCTGGCCCAGGGTACGTACAAACGGCACCATGATCTCGACGTTAGTCAGTCCCATTTCATCGCGCACGCGCTTCATCGCCTTGCATTCCATCTCGAACGATTCAGCAAAATCCGGTGCGAGGTAACGCGCCACACCACGGAAACCGAGCATAGGATTTTCTTCATCCGGCTCGTAGCGTGAACCGCCAATCAGCTTCTTGTACTCGTTCGATTTGAAATCCGACAGACGTACAATCACTGGCTTCGGCCAGAATGCAGCACCGATGGTAGCGATGCCTTCGGCCAGTTTGTCGATGTAAAAGGCCTTCGGTGAGGCATGACCGCGCGCGACCGACTCGACGGCCTTCTTGAGATCCGGATCGATGTGCGGATATTCCAGAATTGCTTTTGGATGTACGCCGATATTGTTATTGATGATGAACTCAAGGCGCGCCAAGCCAACACCTGCATTGGGAATCGACTGGAAGTCAAATGCGAGTTGAGGATTACCGACGTTGAGCGTGATCTTCAATGGCAGTTCTGGCAAATCGCCGCGTGCAATTTCGGTTACTTCGGATTCCAGCAAGCCGTCATAGACTTTGCCCTCATCACCCTCAGCGCACGATACAGTTACCAGTGCACCGTCCTTCAACAGTTCGGTAGCATCACCACAACCAACAACAGCCGGCACACCCAGCTCACGCGCGATAATTGCTGCGTGACAGGTACGACCACCTCGGTTGGTAATGATAGCGGATGCGCGCTTCATGACCGGTTCCCAGTTGGGATCGGTCATGTCCGCAACCAATACATCGCCTGGTTGCACGCGTTCCATATCTGCAGCATCAAGAATTACACGCACAGGACCAGCACCAATCTTTTGACCGATGGCGCGACCGACGGTCAATACAGTGCCGCTCCCTTTCATCTTGAACCGTTGCTGCACATCAGTCGGTTTTTGCTGCGACTTGACGGTTTCAGGACGCGCTTGCAGGATGTAGAGCTGACCATCCAAGCCGTCCTTGCCCCATTCAATGTCCATCGGGCGACCGTAGTGCTTTTCAATGATGACAGCGTATTTTGCGAGCTGTACGATTTCTTCATCAGTCAGCGAATAGCGATTGCGCATACCGATAGGTACGTCGACGGTTTGCACTGAACGGCCGGCTTTCGCTTCAGCAGTGAATTCCATCTTGATCAGCTTGGAACCGATGTTGCGACGAATGATAGGCAGCTTGCCTTTTTCCAGCATAGGCTTGTGCACATAGAACTCATCGGGATTGACTGCGCCCTGCACCACTGTTTCGCCCAGACCATAGCTCGAAGTGATGAAGACCACATCAGTGAAACCCGACTCGGTATCCAGCGTAAACATCACGCCGGCAGACCCCAGATCAGAACGCACCATGCGCTGCACACCAGCCGACAAGGCAACTTCAGCATGGGTAAAGCCTTTGTGTACGCGATACGAGATAGCGCGGTCGTTGTAGAGCGACGCGAACACGTGCTTGATGGCTTCCAGCACATTATCGATGCCGACTACATTAAGGAAGGTTTCCTGCTGGCCAGCAAATGATGCGTCTGGCAAATCTTCTGCAGTGGCGGAGGAACGCACGGCAAATGACATTTCCTTGGACGAATCGGCAGAAAGGTTTTGATAGTACTGTTTGATTTCGGCAAGAAGTCGCGGCTGGAATGGTGTCTCCACGATCCAGTTACGAATCTCTGCGCCAGCTTGTGCGAGCGAGCGTACATCGTCGATATCCAGACCAGCGAGCCGATCTGCAATGCGTTGCGCCAGACTCAGCCCACCGCTTTCAGTATGTTCAAGAAAATCCCTGAACGCCTGTGCCGTGGTGGCAAAACCGCCCGGCACTCTGACACCAGCCTCCGCGAGCTGACTGATCATTTCTCCGAGTGAAGAGTTTTTACCTCCCACCGAATCCACGTCAGACATCCGTAGATGTTCGAAGGATACGACATAGCTTCCCTCTATCTGGTCAGGCTTGCTCCCAGTGTTTATAACATTCGACATAACAACCTCTGCTTTGATGACAAGAAATCTTCATGCGTGCCTTTCTTAGGCGACAGTTTTTGTTATTCTTCGAGAGCCGCTCTACGTAAAGAACTGTTGGCCGCCATTTTACAGAATCCGGTTCGAATGCGCACCGCACTGCAGCATTTTTTTAACTTACATCAGCCTTACATATCCACCATGCCTACATCAGTCGATCGCAGTACCGTTAGTGCACGCACCGTATTTTTTGTCTCCGACGGCACTGGTATCACTGCAGAAACCTTTGGCCATTCAGTTTTGACGCAGTTCGATCTGCGCTTCAAGCAGATACGTTTACCGTTCATCGACACGCTGGACAAGGCGCATGATGCACTGCGCAAAATAAATGATGCATTCGCGATCGATGGTCAACGTCCAATTGTGTTTTCAACCCTGGTCAAAGCAGAGCTATCTGACGTGGTGCGCTTATCCAAAGGCATGCACATGGATCTGATACAAACCTTTGTTGAGCCGCTGGAACAGGAATTGGGTGTCAAATCCACGCATACGATAGGACGCAGTCATACCAGTACCGATTCTGAAGAATACAAGAATCGTATCGAGGCGATTAATTTTTCACTCGCGCATGACGACGGTCAGTCCAACAAGAATCTTTCGGGAGCGGATGTGATACTGGTGGGTGTATCGCGTTCAGGAAAGACACCGACCAGCCTGTTCCTTGCCATGCAGTACGGCATCAAGGCAGCGAACTATCCTTTGATCCCTGATGATTTTGAAAGAGAGAAATTGCCCAGCGGCTTGGTGCCCTACAAGAGCAAGATATTCGGCCTGTCGATTGCAGCCGACCGGCTGGCGGAAATCCGCAATGAGCGATTACCGGGCAGCAAATACGCAGCGCTGGAAAACTGTCGTTATGAAATTAATGAGGCAGAAAAACTGATGCGTCGTGAAGGCATACGCTGGATGTCATCAACCACAAAATCCATCGAGGAAATTGCGGCGACGATATTGCAGGAAATCAAATCAGAACAGCGTCCTGATTAAGAAAAATTAGTCTGACGTTTGCTGCCGCACTTGTTCAAAGAAACACACGGCGGAGCTTGCAGCGACATTCAATGACTCAATCGCGCCCAGATGCGGAATCGTAGCCTGATGCGTGGACAATGCCTGCAAATGCTCGGCAACACCCTGCCCTTCATGCCCGAACAACCAAGCCACCGGCTTGGTCAGATCCAGATCGTAAATGCGTTGCTTTGCATAAGAACTGGTGGCAATCACCGGGATATCTGCGCGCTGAATCAATGCCTCGAGATCGACATTTTCAAATATCTCAATCAGGAAATGGGCCCCCATCCCGGCGCGTAATACCTTGGGCGACCATGCGAAGGTGGTTCCCGGACTGCAGAATACTTGCCTGATGCCGGCGGCAGCTGCGCTACGCACGATAGAACCGAAGTTGCCTGGGTCCTGCACTTTGTCGAGCAAGACCGCCGACTGCATCAGGCGCTGCGGTTCTTTCTGTTCCGGGGTGTCGATGACAAATAAAATATCGATACCATGCTCGACCTGACTCAAGGCGTGAAACAAGGCATCCGGCAACACGATACTTTGCGTTGCAGCGCTATCAGCGCATCCCTGCAGAATAACGGTCACTTCGCTATTGAGTACCGCCGTTTCGCTCACTATGCACAAGGGCGGCATACCGACATGCTGCAGATACGCTTCGCAAAGATGCACACCATCCAGCAAAGTGCGGGCCGCCTTGCGACGCGCCTGTGAGCTGGTCGCAAGATGCTTCAACTCTTTATAAAGCGGATTGTCACGCGAGGAAATTGTTTTGAGCGTCATGATAATAAGCAAAACTGCATCTGAAGGTTGTTGCCGCGGCTAATTATTGACTTACTATTTAATAAGTAAGGCACGCACCGGCGCATACGATTTGCGGTGCACAGGCGAGACGCCATGTTCGCGCAAGCGCTCCATATGCAGAGCCGTAGGATAACCCTTGTGTTGATCGAAGGCATAATGCGGATACGCAAGGTGCAGCAATCCCAAGGCATGGTCGCGCGCCGTTTTTGCCAGAATCGATGCCGCTGAAATTGCCGGGACCTTGTCGTCACCCTTGATGATTGCCTCGCCGCGCACCGTCATGACCGGACATCGATTGCCATCGATCAGCGCCAGCGTAGGCGTAATATGCAACCCTTCAATCGCCCTGCGCATCGCCAGCATGGTCGCCTGCAAAATATTCAGCGTATCGATTTCTTCTTCCGAACATTGGGCGATCGACCACGATAATGCATGCGCCTTGATTTCGATAGCCAGTGCATCACGCCGTACTTCCGTCAGTTTCTTCGAGTCGCGCAAGCCATCAATCGGATGCATCGGATCGAGAATCACCGCAGCAGCAAATACCGGACCTGCCAAAGGACCGCGACCAGCTTCATCCACGCCGCAGATGAGATCGTCATCGAGACTAGTGAACAGCGAGAGATTGGCATCTATTTTCTTTATCATGGCGATCTATGGGTTGCAGCGCGCATCATCACAAATGCATCACGAAGCGCGTGGTGTTTGCGCAATCAGCTCCAGCACTGCGCGCGCGCTTTCTGCCGCGGTATCACGCAATAAAGTGCGATGCATGTCGGTAAAACGGCGCTGCAGGTATTCACGATGTGCGCCATCCTGCAATTGTTTCCACAATGCTTCCGCGAGTGCTTCAGGCGTCGCCGCATCCTGCAACAGTTCTGGCACCAGGAATTCCTGCGCGAGAATATTCGGCAAGCCTAT
This sequence comes from Herminiimonas aquatilis, assembly GCF_042665175.1. Taxonomy (NCBI): domain Bacteria; kingdom Pseudomonadati; phylum Pseudomonadota; class Betaproteobacteria; order Burkholderiales; family Oxalobacteraceae; genus Herminiimonas; species Herminiimonas aquatilis. Next base: position 192,929 of record NZ_JBHTCC010000003.1, on the reverse strand, counting down.
CCACGGCTGATATCCCATATGGCGCAATACATGCCAAGAGGCACGCATCATCTTGTAGGCAATCACCATCGGTTTTTTGAACAACGCCACTTCCAGCGATGCAGTGCCGGATGCTACCAGTACTGCATCCGCTGCCGCTAATGCACGATGTGACTGACCGTCGATGACCTTGACGGGCACATCGCGCAATCCCGCCTGTTCGATCAACTCATTAAAGTAACGATGCTGCGCCTCACCTGCCATAGGTGCGACGAACTGAAGCGTGGCGTCTAGTTGCAGCAGGATTTTTGCGGCGGCGACGAAAGGGACGGAGTTGTACTTCAATTCCGACATCCTGCTGCCAGGCAGAATTGCCACCACGGGCGACGCTGCTGGCAAGCCCAATGCTACGCGAGCACCCGCCTGATCCGGAACCATTGGTATGACTTGCGCCAGTGGATGACCTACATAGGTCGCTGGAATACCCGCCTTGCGATAAATTTCTTCTTCAAACGGAAAAATGACCAGCATGTGCGATACGGCGCGTGCAATCTTTTTGATGCGTCCGCCACGCCAAGCCCAGATCGATGGACCGATGAAGTGCATGGTGGGGATGCCGGCACTTTTCAATTGCGCTTCCAGACCCAAATTGAAATCGGGCGCATCGACACCAATGAAAACGGCTGGCCGCTCTATCAATAATTGATCGCGTAGTGCAATTTGAATAGCCTTGATTTCTCGATAATGCGCCAGCACTTCGAACAAGCCGCGCACCGACAATTTCTCCATAGGGAAATCGCTGATGAAGCCATGTTGCGCCATATGCGTCCCGCCTATGCCATGCATCAATGCATCCGGCAATTGCGGACGCAAACCGGACAGCAAGCGACCCGCCAGCAAATCACCGGAAGTTTCACCGGCGACCATTGCGATCGAGGTCTTGCTTGTTACGTCAGCGGATGATGCCACGGGGAGATGCTGCTATGAATTCGCGCAATTGCCGTAGATGGGCGGCGGCGTCAGGAGATTTCTTTTCTTCTTCCAGCAATGCAGACTTGGCTTCTTCCAAGGGCAAACCGGAACGATAAATAATCTTGTAGCCACGCTTGATGGCCATGATCTGTTCACTGCTGAAGCCACGGCGCTTCAATCCTTCACTATTGATACCTGCAGGAACAGCGCGGTTGCCGGCAGCAGTAACGAATGGCGGAATATCCTGGCTAACCGCGGCAGTAAAGGCAGTCATCGCATGTTCGCCGATACGGCAGAATTGATGTACGGAAGTAAAGCCACCGAGAAATACCCAGTCTTCCAGATGAACGTGGCCGGCTAACGTCGCATTATTTGCAAGGATAATGTTGCTGCCCAACTGGCAATCATGTGCGATGTGCACATACGCCATGATCCAGTTGTCATTGCCCAGGCGCGTGATATTCGCATCCTGGGTCGTGCCCAGATTGATGGTGACGAATTCACGTATCGTATTGCGATCGCCGATAGAAAGTTCGGTCGGCTCACCGGCGTACTTCTTATCCTGCGGCGCAGCACCGATGGAGGCAAACTGAAATATCGTATTATCGGCACCTATCGTCGTATGGCCTTCGACCACGACATGCGGACCGATTTTGCTGCGCGCACCAATTTTTACATCAGGGCCGATAACCGAATACGCGCCAACCTCGACCGACGCATCGAGTTGCGCCTTCGGATCGACTATCGCAGTTGGATGAATCAAGCTCATTACTGCCCCGCGGCTGGACTTGGTTCGTTGATGGTGCGCATCGTGCACATCAGTTCAGCTTCCAGCGCCAGTTGGCCGTCTACCGAACCGGTCGCCTTGTACTTCCAGATGCCACGTGCATTACGCAGAATTTCAACTTCCATTTTCAACTGGTCGCCAGGTTCGACTGGGCGTTTGAAACGCGCACCGTCGATGCCGATGAAATAAACCACGCTATTGTCATCAGGCTTTTGACCCATCGTCAAAAATGACAGCAAGGCTGCTGTTTGCGCCAGCGCTTCTATCATCAACACGCCTGGCATGACCGGCTTGTGGGGGAAATGCCCGTTGAAGAACTCTTCATTGGCGGTAACGTTCTTGATTGCAGTAATCGACTTGCCGGATTCCCAGGTCAATACGCGATCGACCAACAGCATCGGATAGCGATGCGGCAAATATTGCTTGATCTGATTGATATCCAGCGTTTTTGACACTGCTTTAACTTCCGCGTTGATTTTCGTTTTTGTGTCATTACTCATTTGGTTCTTCACTCTCATTGGCGCTGAGCGCTTTAATTGTTTTTTCTAGTTCGCGAATTTTCTCACGCATCGTCGGTAAATTGCGCACGATCACCGCAGATTTTTCCCAATCGGCATTTTTTGCCAGTGGATAAAATCCGGTGTACTGCCCTTTCTCATGAATCGAGCGCGATACCATGCTACCGGACGAAATGTGAACATGATCTGCAATGCTCAAATGGCCTAACACCATCGCTGCCCCGCCGAATGTGCAATGCTTGCCGATGACGGCACTACCCGCGACACCAACGCAGCCGGCCATTGCCGTGTGCGCACCAATATGGCAATTGTGGCCGATCTGAATTTGATTATCGAGTTTGACGCCATCTTCAATTACCGTATCGGCTAATGCGCCGCGATCGATAGAAGTATTCGCGCCAATTTCCACGTCATCGCCGATTTTGACTGCCCCGGTCTGTGGAATCTTGATCCAAGCCCCGCCTTCATTGGCAAAACCGAAACCATCCGCACCGATTACAGCGCCTGGATGAATAATCCCGCGTTTGCCTATCTGGCATCCTGCCAAAAATGTTACACGTGGATGGAAGAGCGTTGCGCTCCCAACTTTCGCATCGGCACCAATGAAACAGCCCGCACCAATTACGCAACCCTCTTCAATCACCGCGCCTGCGTCGATCGTGACATGTGGTCCAATGGAGGCATTTGCAGCCACCCGAGCTTGCGGGTCAACGGCGGCAGTAGGATGTATACCCAGAGTCGGCACGCGCGCATTCAATGATGCAAAGAATTGCGCTGCATGCGCAAAATAGGCATACGGATTGGGGGCGATAATTCGTGTGCCCGAATAACTCGCGCCCACGACATCATCGTCTGCAGCAGACAAAATCAAAGCGGCCGCACGTGTTTGTGCAGCCTGCGCTCTAAACTTGGGATTGGAAAGAAACGTGATGTGCGATGCATCGGCATCGCTTAACGGCGCAATGCCGACAACTTCAATGTCGGCATTGCCTATCAACCGGCCCCCCAAGCGTTCGACTAATTCTCCCAGCCGAGTGCTCATCGTTGCCTTTATATTTTATTTGCTCAAAGCCTTGAGCACTTTGTCGGTGATGTCGATACGCGGGCTGATATAAACCGCTTCCTGCAACACGATATCGTATTTTTCAGCTTCCGCGATCTGCTTGATCACCTTGTTGGTACGATCGATGACATTGGCCATTTCCTCGTTGCGGCGCTGATTCAAATCTTCTTTGAATTCACGTTGCGTACGTTGAAAATCCTTATCGACTTCAGCCAGTTCGCGCTGACGTTTGGTACGATCGGAATCCGACAGTACGGCAGCGTCTTTATCCAGCTTGTCTGCCATGGTTTTCAAACGGTTCGCCAAATCCTGCAATTCTTTTTGACGTTTGGAAAATTCCTGTTCGATCTTGACTTGTGCAGCTTTGTAGGGCGCTGCCTCACGGAAAATACGCTCGGTACTCACCACACCAATTTTCATTTCCTGCGCTTGCACACCGGATACAAAGAACAGTCCTGCTACAAATATTGTCAGGCCCTTGGTGGCCACTGATAGTTTAGTTAACGACTTCAAAATAATTCTCCGCGTTTCAAATTTCGATTACCAGTTTTCTATTATGCCTTAAAGCGATTAGAAGCCTGTGCCCAACTGGAACTGGAATGCCTGGGTCTTATCACGTTGAAGCGGATCGCTACTGTCATCCGCATTCAACGGCTTGCCGAAACTCAACTTCAACGGTCCGATCGGCGATATCCAGCTTAAACCAATACCTATCGAAGTTTTCAAATCACCGCCAGCAAATCCATCGTCGTATACATTACCAGCATCAAAGAAGGTAAACCAACGCAAGCTGCGATCTGTGCCTGATCCAGGGAACGGAAATTGCAATTCGGCATTTGCAATCAGTCTGGAGGAACCACCCAATGGATCACCGTTGGCAGCCTTGGGACCCAGTGACGAACTCTCATAGCCGCGCACCGAACCGATACCACCGCCATAGAAGTTTTTGAAAATAGGGTAGGTTTTTCCGCCAAGTCCCTTACCGTAGTTGATTTCGCCATTCAATGCCAGCGTTGTACTACTACCAAACAAAGGTTTGAACCATTGATGCTGATAAGTCGCACGGAAGTAGTTCGAATCACCCGCAGGCGAAACCTCAAAATTGGCGCGCTGATAACGCCCTTTGGTCGGTACCAATGCACTGTCGCGATTATCACGCTGCCAAGCTGCTGTCAGAGGAATAGCCGTGGCGGAAGCATCATGCTGACCGTCTGAGAATGCGCTGCGCGGATTCGTGGCACTATTTGGCACACCGTTTATATCATCGACATAACGACGGTATGCGTCGGGACTATTGTTGTAACCAGCAACGTTTGTATAAGTCTCAACGCTGGTCTGCTCGAGACCAACACCAAAGAAAACCCTGTCATATTCTGAAAACGGTACACCGAACTTAATATTCGCACCGTTGGTACGAATACGGTAATCGCCTGTATTCACAGTTGGGGGGCGGGACGTGCGTGTAAAGATTTCGTAGCTGCGGCTGACGCCATCGTCGGTGAAATATGGGTTCGTGCTGGAGAATGCAATAGTGCGATTCAATTTACTGGTATTCACATCAATACCAACCGTATTACCGCTACCGAAAGCATTGGCCTGATTAATCGAACCACTCAACGACAGCTTGTCCGCACTGGAGAAACCGGCACCCAGCATGATGCTGCCAGTCGGCTTCTCAGTAACCGCGAGATTGACGTCGACTTGGTCGGTTTTACCTGGAACGTCCGGTGTTTCGACAGTAACGTCATTGAAGTAATCCAGACGATCCACGCGGTCGCGTGACATCTTGATTTTTTCGCCGTCGTACCAGGAATTTTCAAACTGGCGCAACTCACGGCGTATCACTTCATCGCGCGTCTTCGTGTTGCCGGAAATATTAATATTGCGCACATAAACGCGCTTGCCCGGATCGATCAATATTGTGAAAGCGACTTCTTTCTTTTCACGATCCAGTTGCGGATTTGCATTTACATTGGCAAATGCATAGCCGAAGTTGCCGAGACGCTCAGAAATATTTTTCGTGCTCGCGGTCAGTTTTTCACCGGAATAAACATCCCCTTTCTTCAATTGCAGCAGCGACTTCAATTCCTCTTGACGGCCAAACATTTCGCCTTCAAGTTTGACATCGGAGACTGTATATTTCTCACCCTCTTTAATATTGACGGTGATGTAAATATCTTTTTTATCCGGGGAAATCGAAACCTGCGTCGACTCGACCTGCATCTCGATATAGCCGCGATTCAGGTAAAAGGATTTCAGCGTTTCGATGTCGCCAGCAAGCTTTTGTTTTGAATATTGATCTGCCTTGGAGTACCAGGTGAACCAGCCCGGCGTACGCAGGCTCATCATCTTGGTCAATTCTTTTTCGGTGAACGCTTTGCTGCCGATGATATTGATGTTCTTGATGCGGGAAACATCACCCTCATCCACGGCGAAAGTAATCGATACGCGGTTACGTTCTATCGGCGTCACCGTCGTCGTGATGACGACGCCATAGAGACCGCGCGACAGGTACTGGCGTTTTAATTCCTGCTCGGCACGATCTACCAAAGCCTTGTCAAAGATACGTGATTCACCAACGCCGATTTCTTTCAGCGCTTTCGTTAACTGGTCCTTGTCGAATTCCTTGGTACCGGTAAATTCGACTTTGGCAATTGCCGGACGCTCTTCAACGAAGACCACCAGTACATCGCCTTCAACCTCGATGCGCACATCCTTGAAAAAGCCGGTAGCGTACAGCGCCTTGATGGCCTTCGCACCCTTCTCATCCGTGAACGTTTCACCCACCCTTACCGGCAGGTAGCTGAACACAGTGCCAGCCTCAGTGCGCTGAATACCTTCTACGCGAATGTCCTTTACAGTAAAAGGATCAGCCGCATGCACATAACCCGAGCACAATGCCAAGGTAGCAACAGCGATAAGGTGACGTGGAAAAGTCGGCAAAGAGAAACGCTCTGAATATAATTTCATTGGCTATCGTAGATTAAAGGCTACCAGACTCGGGTTCGTTATAAGACTTACCTGGTTCAGGAGATCAGGCGGTTAATGTCATTAAAAACCGCCACCAACATCAAGGTCATCAATATCCCTATTCCAGCGCGTTGCGCAATTGCGCCAAAGCGTTCAGACACAGGGCGACCCGTCAAAACTTCCACAGCATAATACAGCAAATGACCACCATCCAGCACTGGTATGGGCAATAGATTCATGACGCCTAAACTGATACTGACAAAGGCGATAAAACTGAGATAGCTGATCAGGCCTATACGCGCAGTCTGTCCTGCGTAATCCGCGATCGTGATCGGGCCTGTTACATTCTTCCATGACACCTCGCCGACGATCATCTTGCCGACCATCTTGAGCGTCATTGCACTGGTATCCCAGGTCTTCTGCACACCCTTGACCAATGCCGTAATCGGGCCGTGACTTGCCAGAACCATATCCGGCGACATAGGCACCTCAACCTTGATGCGGCCAAAAACCTGTCCGTCTTTGCTCACTTCTTCAGGTATGACATTCACGCTCAGCGCTTTGTCATTGCGCAAAAGATCGATTTTCAATGTTTTACCTGGCGATGCGCGCACTGCTTCCACCAGGGCAAGGCCATCCGGTATCGCCACGCCATTCACGGCAGTCACTAGATCGCCTGTCTGCAAGCCGGCCAGCATCGCAGGGCCGTCCGTAACCACCTGGCCCAGGATTGCGCGGGGGCGCGCCAAGTCAATCCCGAGTTTCACCAGGAAGTCGCCTTCCAGCTCTTCAGCAGAAATACTGTCGACCGGAATAGTGAGCACACTGATTAATTTTTCAGAAGGAGCCTGGGGATTCACACGCTCTACATCCAGCTTGACAGGTTGGTTGTTGATTACCCCTTGCACCATCTGCCAGCGCAAGTCATTCCATATCTGGATAGGTTCGCCGTTGACGGCGGTAACCAGTTCACCACCGCGCAAGCCCGCTTGATATGCTACCGTCTGTTCGGCAGGGGCGCGCAACTTCGGCGCAGGTTCTGGAATCCCATACAGGTAGAGACCGGCAAAAAGGAGGATCGCCAGTAGAAAATTGGCGAGCGGGCCGGCAGCCACAATCGCGATACGACGCCAAACGGATTGACGGGTAAATTCCCGTTTCATATCTTCAGGCGAAATGTGGCTCAAATCACCTTCCCGCGCATCCAGCATCTTGACGTAACCGCCGAGGGGCAAAACTGAAATCGCCCATTCCGTCTGGTCAGCGCCGAAACGACGTGAATACACGACCTTTCCCATGCCGACGGAAAAACGCAGCACCTTGACACCGCACCAGCGCGCGACCAGATAGTGTCCCAGCTCGTGCACGATAATCAGGACGCCGAGAACAACCGCAAATGCGAGTATGGTTTGGAGAAAGTGCATGCTTATATAAAAGAGTTGGCAATATCGCGCGCGCGCTGATCCTGCTCAAAAACTGATTCAATATCCATTACAGGACCCGAGGGCAAAGCGGCCATTACGCGTGCGATCAGTTGATCAATAACACGAAAACCGATACGACCATCCAAGAATGCCTGCACGGCAATTTCATTCGCCGCATTCATGATCGCTGGGGCCGAACCGCCCGCCTGCAATGCATCATACGCCAGTTTCAGGCATGGAAATCGGACCAGGTCGGGATGCTGGAAAGTGAGTTGCGCAATCTTGATCAAATCGATAGGTGCGACCCCTGAATCAATACGCTCCGGATAAGCCATTGCATGGGCGATAGGGGTGCGCATGTCGGGATTGCCTAATTGCGCCAGCACCGAACCATCGACATACGAGACCATGGAATGCACGACGCTTTGCGGATGGATGACGACTTCGATCTGGCTGGCCGGCACACCGAACAGCCAGTGCGCCTCTATCACCTCCAGGCCCTTGTTCATCATCGTGGCCGAATCCACCGAGATCTTGCGTCCCATCACCCATTTAGGATGGGCAATCGCTTCGGCGCAGGTGACCTGATCTAGGGTATTGATATCGCGATGCAGAAAAGGTCCGCCCGATGCCGTCAACAGAATTTTTTCTATCCCATGTTGCGATGGTGAACGTTGATCTTGCCCATGATATGCCGCCGGCATACATTGAAAAATAGCATTGTGTTCGCTGTCAATCGGCATCAGCGTCGCGCCACTGGCAGCAACCGCCTCCATCAACAGAGGACCCGACATGACCAACGCTTCTTTATTGGCCAATAATACTTTCTTGCCAGCACGGGCTGCTGCCAAAGTCGGGGCAAGTCCCGCCGCGCCGACAATCGCCGCCATCACGCAATCGCACTCTGGCGCACTGGCAACCTGGCACAAAGCGGCCGTGCCATAGGCGACGTCTGTTTGCAAGCCTTGCTGGCGCAGCATCGATTCCAGCTTTTGTGCGGCTTCTGCGCTACCGACAACCGCGATACTCGGCCGAAACTGCTCACACTGTGCAGCCAGTTCCTCGACGCGATTTTGCGCGGTGAGTGCATAAACACGGTAACGGTCAGGATGACGCGCGATGACGTCCAGCGTCGATACACCGATGGAACCAGTAGAGCCGAGTATTGTGACGTGCTGCATTTGTTGCTGCATCTGTGCCTTACATCCAGTAACCAACCAGCACCGCCAATGGCAATGTCGGGATCAATGCATCGAGTCTATCGAGCACGCCGCCATGACCGGGCAACAGATTGCTACTGTCTTTCATGCCGGCACGGCGCTTGAGTTGGGATTCAAACAGATCGCCGACTATGCTGGCGGCAACCATCAATATCAATATAGCCAGGAATCCAGCCCAGCCCCATTTGAGATAAAGCTGTACGGCAAATGTATCGTTCATGGCGGGCACAGCCAGTGTCACAGCGCCTGCGAGCAAGACCAGAATACCGCCACCAATCGCACCCTCCCACGATTTCCCTGGAGAAATCGAAGGCGCCAGTTTGCGCTTGCCGAAAGCCTTGCCGCTGAAATAAGCACCAATGTCGGCAATCCAGACCAGTGCCATCACCGAGAACATGTACAGCGTGGAACGATTGTACAAACTGAGTATGGCAACGAATGCGCCAAGCACTGCGATACCGTAAATCCCGGTAAGCAAGCGGTTACGCAAGCCATCAAGCGGAGGCAATCCAAATGCCAGAGATGGCACCAGACGCAGAGCCCAGATCGCTACGCAGATGGCATACAGCAACACGCTTTGTTTGAAACTGGCTGTCACCACAAGATAGGTAAATGCAGCAGTCCACAACACTGCGCCAAACACCGGAAATTTATTGCCGAACAGGCGTAGACATTCCCACGCAGCGGCGGCAAAGAAGACACCGGTAAAGACGGCAAAGACGATAAATGAGCCAGAGAAAATCGCCAGTAACAGCACTGCCAGCAAAATCAATGCAGTGATGACGCGCGTTTTTAGCATTTGGCCGCCGGAGTTTGCTCAGTCAATTGGGCGCTGGTGCGGCCAAAGCGTCGTTCACGCTGCTGATAGGATGAAATTGCCTTTTCCAACGCAGCCGCATCAAAGTCTGGCCAGTAGGTATCGGTAAAATACAGCTCAGTATATGCAAGCTGCCACAGCAGAAAATTCGAAATGCGTTCTTCGCCGCCGGTGCGTATGAACAGATCAGGTTCTGGCGCATACGCGAGTGACAGGTATGGCGCCAGTTGCTCTTCGCTGAAATTGCTTGCGCCGGGGTTGGCTGCCACCATCTGATTGACAGCCTGCATGATATCCCAGCGGCCACCATAGTTGGCGCATATGGTCACCGTCAAACGATTGTTGGCAGCGGTCTTGCGTTCCGCACTGGCGATCATCTTTTGTAATTTTTCGTCGAAACGCCCGAGATCGCCGACAATTTTCAGACGTATGCCGTTCGCATGCATCTTTGACACTTCACGTTCCAGTGCCGTCACGAAAAGGCGCATCAGCAATGACACTTCGTCTTCGGGACGACGCCAGTTTTCCGAACTGAATGCAAAGAAGGTGACGTACTCGACACCTTGCACCGCACAAGCCTCGACGATACCGCGAACGGCTTCTACACCCTTGACGTGACCCGCCACACGCGGCATGAAACGCTTGGTCGCCCAGCGCCCATTGCCATCCATGATGATGGCAATATGACGAGGCACCAGTGATACGTCCGGCACGACCTGGGTTGAGCTTGACGATGTCATGGATGGGAGACCAGAAATGAAAGGAGTGACAAAAGAATCGAGAGCCGACTCAAACTGTCAGCACTTCTTTTTCTTTTTCGACGACCATTTTGTCGACTTCCAACACAAACTTGTCGGTCAGCTTTTGGATTTCGTCCTGCGCGCGACGCTCGTCATCTTCCGAGCAGGCTTTTTCTTTCAAAAGCTTTTTCAGTGTCTCATTGGCGTCGCGACGAATATTACGAATCGCGATTTTTGCATCTTCGGCTTCGCTCTTTACCAGTTTGACCATTTCCTTGCGGCGTTCCTCAGTCAAAGGTGGTGTCGGTACACGGATCATTTCGCCCTGGGTTGATGGATTCAAGCCGAGGTCAGCATCACGAATCGCTTTCTCAACAACCGCAACCATTTTCTTTTCGAAAGGTTGAACACCGATCGTACGCGCATCGACCAGCGTCACGTTGGCAACCTGCGTCAAACTGGTTGGGTTACCGTAATACTCAACCATCACGTGATCCAATATGCCGGTGTGAGCGCGGCCGGTACGTACTTTTGCCAAATCTGCGCGCAAAGTCTCGATCGACTTTTGCATTTTTTGATCAGCAGTCTTTTTTGCTTCTGCAACAGTCATTACTGTTCTCCTCTTCTACTGCGAGTTAAACGAAAATTGAATTCGCTGAACTCAACTACATTCAGCGAAACTTATATATGAATTCGCTTATGAATACGTATTTTATACGTGTACCAATGTGCCTTCATCTTCACCCATGATCACGCGTTTGAGCGCGCCGGGCTTGACGATGGAGAATACTTTGATCGGCAGCTTCTGATCGCGACACAATGCAAATGCGGTCGCATCCATCACCTGCAAATGCTTCGAAATGGCTTCATCGAAAGTGATGGTTGAGTAACGCGTTGCATCCGGATCCTTGTTTGGATCTGCGCTGTACACGCCATCGACTTTGGTCGCCTTCAATACGATTTGCGCACCGATTTCCGAGCCGCGCAAGGCAGCTGCGGTATCAGTAGTGAAGAATGGATTGCCGGTACCGGCTGCGAAGACAACAATCTTGCCCTCTTCCAGATACTGCAATGCCTTGGGGCGAACATACGGTTCGACGACCTGTTCAATCGCAATCGCCGACATCACGCGTGCGGTGATGCCAGCCTGACGCATCGCATCGGCCAGTGCCAACGAATTCATTACAGTGGCCAACATCCCCATGTAATCTGCCGTGGCGCGGTCCATACCTTGCGCACCTGGCGCCACACCGCGGAAAATATTGCCGCCGCCGATCACGATTGCCAGTTCCACACCCAATTTCGCGACTTCCGATACATCGGCCACCATGCGTTCGATCGTGGCGCGATTGATACCGTACGGGTCATCCCCCATCAACGCCTCACCCGAAAGTTTGAGAAGAACGCGTTTGTAGGCTGGGCTTGTCATGGGCAGGGTTCCTTGTTTTATCCGGTTTTACTGAGGCGATGGTTTTACTTCAGTTCTTACCAGATTCTGCTTCAGCATCGCCATATTGTGGATGGCGATGCTGAAGCAAAATCATCATTATTGGCGCACATCGAAGCATACTTGATGGCGCTAAAAAAACGGGCCTTCCGGCCCGATTTTTTTCGCTTACGCCTGTTTTGCTGCTGCAACCTGTGCTGCAACTTCTGCAGCAAAGTCGTCCTGCTTCTTCTCAATGCCTTCACCCACCACGTACATCGTGAACGCTTTCACAGTGGACTTGGTGTCTTTCAACATTTGTTCGACGGTTTGCTTGTCGTTTTTAACAAATGTCTGGTTGAGCAAGGAGACTTCTTTCAGGTATTTCTGTACCGAACCCTCAACCATCTTGGTGACGATTTCAGCTGGCTTGCCCGATTCGGCAGCTTTCAATTCTGCAACCGAACGCTCTTTAGCGATCAATTCAGCAGGAACGTTGTCTGACGACAAGGCTACCGGCTTCATAGCTGCTATATGCATGGCGACATCTTTACCGACTTGTTCGTCAGCGCCATCGAAATCGACCATGACGCCGATACGGGTGCCGTGCAGGTAGGAGGCCAGTTTGCCAGTCGTTTCAAAACGCTGGAAACGACGGATAGACATGTTCTCGCCGATACGACCGATCAACGCAGCGCGTTGGGTCTCAACCGTTGAGCCATCAAGCGGCAATGCCGACAATGCAGCGACGTCAGCCGGATTGTGTTCAGCGATCAACTTGGCACAAGCATTAGCCAATGCCAGGAATTCGTCGTTTTTGGTGACGAAGTCGGTTTCGCAATTCACTTCAACCAATGCACCAACGTTGCCGGACACGAAAGTAGCGACAACGCCTTCAGCTGTAACGCGGGAAGCGGCTTTCGATGCCTTGCCACCCAGTTTGACGCGCAGGATTTCTTCTGCCTTGACTGGATCGCCATCGGCTTCCGTCAATGCTTTTTTGCATTCCATCATAGGTGCATCGGTAAGCGCACGCAGTTCACCAACCATTGCTGCAGTAATAACGGCCATTACAATCTCCTAACAATTCCTGAAGAGCGAACGTCGTTCTGACGCGCTCTATCTTATTACGTTCAAAATGTGCTCGAAAAAAAGGGGCGAACTGCTGTTGCCCCTTCATTTCTGACGCTCAAACCATCAGAGCCAGGGTATTAAGCCTGCTCGCTGACCTCAACGAAGTCGTCGCCGCCCTTGATCGATTCAACCAGATCGTTAGTCGCGGTAGCGCGGCCTTCGAGGATTGCATCTGCCACGCCGCGAGCGTACAACATGATCGCTTTGGACGAATCATCATTACCTGGAATAACGTAGGTAACGCCTTCTGGGGAGTGATTGGTATCAACCACGCCAATAACCGGGATACCCAGTTTAGCTGCTTCGGTGATTGCGCCTTTGTGGTAACCGACATCAACCACGAAGATTGCATCAGGAATGCCGCCCATGTCCTTGATGCCACCAATGGATTTTTCCAGCTTGATTTTTTCGCGTTCAAACATCAGCGCTTCTTTTTTGCTGAGTTTTTGCACGGAGCCGTCTTCGATCAACGCTTCCAATTCCTTCAAACGCTTGATCGATGTCTTGATCGTTTTGAAGTTGGTCAGCATACCGCCCAACCAGCGTTGGTCAACGTAAGGCATGCCAGCGCGCGCTGCTTCAGCGGCGATGGTTTCACGCGCTTGACGCTTGGTGCCAACGAACAGCACGGTGCCGCGATTTGAAGACAATTGTTTGATGTACTTCATCGCCTCCTGGTACATGCCCAGGGTCTTTTCCAGATTGACGATATGAATTCTGTTGCGATGGCCGAAAATGTAAGGGGCCATCTTTGGGTTCCAGAAGCGGGTTTGGTGACCGAAATGGACACCGGCTTCCAGCATTTCACGCATAGTTACGGACATAATTTTCTCCAGGGTTGGGGTCTGGAATCTGCTCAGTCACCGGACTCAGACTGATTTCAGTCTTGATTTCAGGCACCCTTTTCGAGCGGATTCGCGATTTACAAAAAATTTTGCTTGAAAACCAATTCAGGCAAGCCCGAGATTCTACCCTGAAATAGCCGTTTGTTTCAAGTACCGCGCCACTTTCGTGGGCGAATAAGTGGGCGCTCGTCTATAATTCCCTATCTATTTTTAATTCATGCTGGCAATTCAGCGAATAACGCAGCATCTAACTCAGAATTTTTCAGCTTCCCATGAGCAATATATCAATTAAAACTGCAGAAGATATCCAAGGCATGCGCGTTGCCGGCCGGCTAGGCGCTGAAGTCCTGGATTACATCACCCCTTTCGTCAAAGCAGGCGTGACTACTGGCGAGCTGGATCGTCTTTGCCATGAGTATATGGTCAATGTACAAGGCACCATTCCCGCGCCGCTGAACTACTGCCCGCCTGGCTACACGCCCTATCCGAAAGCAATTTGTACATCTGTCAACGATGTGATCTGCCACGGCATTCCGGGTGACAAAGTATTGAAAAACGGCGACTCGGTCAATCTGGACATTACCGTCATCAAGGACGGTTATCACGGCGACAACAGCCGCATGTTCCTGATCGGCGAACCGTCGATCCAGGCAAGGCGCCTGAGCGAAGTAACTTATGAATGCATGTGGCTGGGTATCGCGAAGATCAAACCGGGCGCGCATCTGGGCGACATCGGCTACGCGATTCAGCAGCATGCGGAAAAAGCCGGTTACAGCGTCGTGCGCGAATTCTGCGGCCACGGCATAGGCAAGGTATTCCACGAAGAGCCGCAAGTTTTACATTACGGTCGTCCCGGCACGCTGGAAAAACTCGCCGCCGGCATGATCTTTACTGTCGAGCCCATGATCAACGCTGGTCGTCGCGAGATCCGCGAAATGGGCGATGGCTGGACCATCAAAACCAAGGATCGCAGTCTTTCCGCGCAATGGGAACATACGATACTGGTGACGGAAACCGGTTATGAAATCCTGACGCAATCGACCGGCACACCGCCACCGCCTGCGTTTATCGCGCCGCCAACAGACATCCCACAACCTGCCAACGTCTGATTATCCATGCCGTCATTTGCCATCGAACTGAAAGAACAGCTCAAAGCCGAACGACAAGCCGTCATTGATCAATTTCTGCAAGATGGCAAAGCAGAACAACTGCTGACACATTTAAAAGACAAAGTCGACAGCGCCCTTTCGAAGGCATGGACGACGTTTGACCTGCCGGCATCGGCCGCCCTGGTCGCGGTCGGCGGTTATGGTCGCGGTGAGTTATTTCCACACTCCGATGTTGATGTCCTGATACTGCTGCAGGATGCGCCCGACGAAGCACTGCAAGGCAAGCTGGAAGAACTGATCCAGTTGTTCTGGGACATCGGACTCGAAATCGGCCACAGCATACGCACCATTGATGAATGCCTGTCGGAATCCGCTGCCGACATCACCGTACAAACCAGCCTGCTGGAAGCCCGCCTAATCATGGGCAACAAGGCGCAATTTGAATTATTGAAAGAACGCTGCGACGCCGCAATGGATCCGCGGGCTTTTTTTCAGGACAAAACGCTGGAATTGCGCCAGCGCCATGCCAAGTACGAAGATACCCCTTACAGCCTGGAACCGAATTGCAAGGAAAGTCCGGGAGGCTTGCGCGATTTGCAAGTGATCTTGTGGGTTGCGAAGGCGGCCGGCCTCGGCGACTCGTGGCCGGCCCTGGCAGAGCGCGGATTGATCACGCCTACCGAAGCGCGCCAGCTCAAGCAAAAGGAACGCGCGCTCAAGGATGTTCGCATCCGCTTGCATATCATCGCCAATCGTCGCGAAGATCGATTGGTATTCGATATCCAGACTGCAATTGCTGAATCCATCGGCTTCAAGTCGACAGAAACGCGCCGCGCCAGCGAATATCTGATGCAGCGTTACTACCTCGCGGCCAAAGCGGTCACGCAACTGAACGCGATTCTGCTGCAAAATATCGAAGCGCAATTATTCCCACAGATGACGTCACCGGTCGCGGTCAACGAGCGCTTCAATGAAGTGAACGGTTTTATCGATATTACGCATGACGATACTTTCGAGGTGACACCGTCGGCCATGCTGGAAGTTTTCCTCCTGTTGTCATTACATCCTGAATTGAAGGGCATGACCTCGCGCACCTTCCGCGCGTTGTGGCATTCGCGCTTCAAGATCGATAACAAGTTCCGTCGCGATCCGGCGAATCGCGCGCTGTTCATGAAAATCCTGCAGGCACCGCAAGGCATCACGCATGCACTGCGCAGAATGAACCAGACCAGTGTGTTGGGCCGCTATCTGCCGAACTTCCGCAAGATCGTCGGCCAGATGCAGCACGATCTTTTCCATGTGTATACGGTCGATCAGCACATCATGATGGTGGTGCGCAATGTGCGGCGCTTCATGCTGAGCGAGCATGCGCACGAATACCCGTTTTGCAGTCAGCTCGCCGCCGACTTCAATAAGCCGTGGCTACTGTATATCGCGGCGCTGTTCCACGATATTGCCAAAGGTCGCGGCGGCGATCATTCGCAACTGGGGATGGAAGATGCACGCAATTTTTGTGTGGATCATGGCTTGTCAGTTGAGGACACCGAGATGGTTGTATTCCTTGTCGAGAATCATTTGACGATGTCCCAGGTCGCACAAAAACAGGATTTATCCGACCCTGAAGTCATCCGCACATTCGCCACGCTGGTCAAGGATGAACGTCATCTAACTGCGCTGTATTTGCTGACGGTGGCCGACATACGTGGCACCAGCCCGAAAGTCTGGAACGCCTGGAAAGGCAAGTTGCTGGAAGATCTGTATCACATGACCTCACGTGTGTTTGGCGGGCAAGCACCGTCGGCCGATCGCGAGCTCAAGAATCGCCAGGAAGAAGCACTCAAGTCCTTGCGCCTGTTCGGCCTGTCGGACAAGGCGCATGTAAAGTTATGGGAACAGCTCGACGTCGTCTATTTTCTGCGCCACGATGCGGCCGATATTGCATGGCAGACGCGCGTGCTGTACGACAAAATTGACAGCGCAACACCCGTGGTCAAATGTCGCTTGGCACCAATAGGCGAAGGCCTGCAGGTAACCGTCTATGTCAAAGATCAACCCGATCTGTTCGCACGTATCTGTAGTTATTTCGACCACAAGAATTTCAGCATTCTCGACGCGAAGATTCACACCACCAAACATGGTTATGCGCTTGATACGTTCCTGATTACCGAGCCTGCGTTCGCCGATAGCTATCGCGATTTGATCAGTTTGATTGAGCATGATCTGACCAAAATGCTGACTGTACAAAGTGATCTGCCTTTGCCCAGCAAAGGTCGCTTGTCACGCTTGTGCCGTAACTTCCCGGCGACGCCGACCGTCGATCTGCGGCCTGATGAACGGGGCCGATATTATTTGCTGACCGTGTCCGCCAATGACAGAAATGGTTTGCTATATTCAATCGCCAATGTACTGACCAAGTACAAAGTCAATCTGCATACTGCCAAAGTCATGACGCTGGGCGAACGTGTCGAAGACGTCTTCCTCATCGATGGCCCGGCCCTGAACAATCCACGCAGCCAGATCCAGCTCGAAAGCGATCTGCTGGATGCATTACGCGTCTGAAGTCGGCATTCGTGTCACCGTCTTGCTCAGACTGGATATCCAGCGCTGCCTTCCATCACTATTTTTAATTTTATAAAACGTATCACCATGACAGAACCTTTACGCCTTTCCAAACGCATGTCCGAACTTGGCCTGTGCTCGCGTCGCGAAGCCGATGAATGGATCGCGCGGGGCTGGGTCCGAGTGGATGGCAAAGTCGTCTCCGAACTCGGCACCAAAATCCTGCCGACGCAACGAGTCACGGTTGAAAGACAAGCCGCCGCGGAGCAATCAAAACGCGTGACGATTTTGATCAACAAGCCTATGGGCTACGTCAGCGGCCAAGCGGAAGACGGTTACAAGCCAGCCGTCGCGTTAATCAAGGCAGAAAATCGCTGGAAAGAAGACAAGTCGACCACGCAATTTCATCCCACGCAGTTACGTAGCCTGGTTCCTGCCGGACGTCTGGATATCGACTCCATTGGGTTGCTGGTGCTGACGCAAGACGGCCGTATTGCAAAACATCTGATCGGCGAAACCACCAGCGTAGAAAAAGAATATCTGGTGCGCGTGCAATACATCAAACCGGGAACATTGCCTGAATCGGATCTGAAGCGACTTAATCATGGGCTGGTACTGGATGGAAAAAAACTGCTGCCGGCACAAGTCAAATGGCAGAACGAGGATCAGCTGAGCTTCATTTTGCGTGAAGGCAAAAAACGCCAGATTCGCCGCATGTGCGAGATCGTCGGCCTGAAAGTAGTGGGCTTGAAACGGGTGCGCATAGGGCGCGTTAAACTGGGGGATTTGCCTGTGGGTGAATGGCGTTACCTGAATGAAGGCGAAGAATTTTGAGTGAAGTTTTGAATGGCTTCGTAGCGAAGAAATTCACCGCTTCAAGTCTGAAAAATCAGTCATCCTCATTGGGATCCATCTCCGGGAACAGCACGTCGACGTAACCGAATTGCGTGAAATCTTCGATACGCATCGGATACAAAATGCCGTCCAGATGATCGCACTCATGCTGCACGACACGCGCATGAAAGCCTTCTGCATCGCGGCTAATCAGATTACCAAATTGATCAAAACCTTCGTAATGCAGGGCACTGAACCGCGGTACCACACCGCGCAACCCCGGCACGGACAAACACCCTTCCCAACCTTCGTCGCGCTCTGCTGAAAGCGGACGAAACTTAGGATTGATCAAGACCGTTTCCGGCACTGGTGGCGCATCCGGATAACGCGTATTTTGCTTGAAACCGTAGATCACCAAACGCAAATTCACGCCTATCTGTGGTGCGGCCAGACCGGCCCCATTGGCCGCGTGCATGGTATCGAACATATCGGCGATCAAGCTGTGCAGTTCCGGCGTGTTGAACTCGGTCACCGGTTCCGCCACCCGCAACAGACGCGGATCGCCCATCTTCAGGATTTCTCTGACGCTCATTTCATTGCCTTCAAATACTCTTCAAATGCGACGCCGGTTTCCGGATGCTTGCGCCCCATCGCCATCGTCGCCTTCAAATAACCCAGCTTGGAACCACAATCATAGCGCTGTCCGGTGTAACGATAAGCCAGCACTTTTTCCGCCTGCATCAAGGATGCAATGCCGTCGGTCAATTGAATTTCGCCACCCGCACCTTTGCCGATTTTTTCCAGGTGTTCAAATATCTTGTTGGTCAAAACGTAACGTCCAACCACCGCCAGCGTCGATGGCGCAACATCGGGTTGCGGCTTTTCAATGATCGCGTTGACCAATTCCAGATTGGATTGATACGGCGTTGCACTGACAATGCCGTATTGCTTGGTTTCGGCACGCGGCACATCCTGCACCGCCAGGATGCTGTGGCCTTCGCGCTCGAAGATATCTGTCATCTGTGCCAGCACCGGGCGGGTCCCTGGTTCGGTATCCATGAAGTCATCTGCCAGCAAGACCGCGAAAGGCTCGTTGCCAATCACAGGACGCGCGCACAACACTGCGTGCCCCAGACCCAGCGGTGCCGACTGACGTATGTAAATGCAGTTGATGTGCTTGGGAATGACATTGCGCACTAGATCCAGCAATGCATTCTTTTCGGCTGCCGCCAGTTCTGCCTCCAGCTCGTAGGCCGTATCGAAATGATCTTCGATCGCGCGCTTGTTACGGCCGGTGATAAACACCATCTCGGTAATCCCGGCGGCGACGGCTTCTTCCACTGCATACTGAATCAGCGGTTTGTCGACGATAGGCAGCATTTCCTTTGGTTGCGCCTTGGTAGCAGGCAAGAAACGACTGCCCAAGCCAGCCACCGGGAAAACTGCTTTTTTAATCTTGTTCATCACTATCCAATAATTGAAGGAATGCGGTTTCGTCGAGTATCGTCACGCCCAGCTCTTCAGCTTTAGCAAGTTTGCTGCCAGCTTCTGCGCCCGCGACAACGTAGCTGGTTTTTTTGGACACAGAACCGGCAACCTTGCCGCCCGCTGCTTCAATTTTTTCAGCGGCGGCGTCGCGACTCAAGGTTGGCAAGGTGCCGGTCAACACAAAAGTCTTCCCGGCAAAAGGTTTGGGCTTGTTTTCAACTACATGTTCCGGCCAATGCACACCTGCCGCCTGCAACTGTTCAAGCAACTCGATATTCAATGGATCGCTTAAAAATGCCCTGATCGATTTCGCCACCACCGGGCCAATGTCTGAGACTTCAAGCAATTGCTCTTCGGACGCAGCCAATAGCGCATCCAGATTGCCGAAATGACGCGCCAGTTCCTTGGCCGTTGCTTCGCCTACATGACGAATGCCGAGCGCATAAATGAAACGCGCAAACGTCGTGGTCTTGGACTTCTCCAAAGCGGCAAGGACATTCTGCGCAGATTTGTCGGCCATTCTATCCAACTCGGCCAGCGCGCGAAAACCCAGCTTGTATAAATCTGCGACGGTCGTGATGATGTGCTTGTCGACCAATTGTTCTACCAGTTGGTCG
The DNA here is from genome assembly GCF_042665175.1 of Herminiimonas aquatilis. NCBI lineage: Bacteria > Pseudomonadati > Pseudomonadota > Betaproteobacteria > Burkholderiales > Oxalobacteraceae > Herminiimonas > Herminiimonas aquatilis. Next base: position 172,427 of record NZ_JBHTCC010000003.1, on the reverse strand, counting down.
CCCAGCCCTTCCACATCCATCGCACGACGGGAAACAAAGTGCAGCAAGCCGCCTTTGCGTTGCGCCGAACACTTGATCCAGCCACCCGAACAGCGCGCGATAGCTTCATCTTCCAGGCGCACGATGGGTGAACCGCAGACAGGACAATTTGTCGGCATTACAAAAGGCTGCGCATGCGCCGGCCGCAACTCTGGCACATAGGACACCACTTCTGGAATGACATCGCCAGCACGCCGCACGATTACCGTATCGCCTATCTGTATATCCTTGCGACGGACTTCATCTTCATTATGCAAGGTCGCATTGGTGACCGTCACCCCACCGACCAGCACCGGTGCCAGACGCGCGACCGGCGTAATGGCACCGGTGCGACCGACCTGCACTTCTATGCCCTGCACCGTGGTGAGTGCTTCTTCTGCCGGGAATTTATGCGCAATGGCAAAACGCGGTGCGCGTGAAACAAACCCGAGTTGCTGTTGTTGGTCGAGGTGATTGACCTTGTACACAACGCCGTCGATTTCGTAAGGCAGTTGTGCACGCTTTTCTGCTGTCTTTTTGTAGAATTCGAGCAAGCCTTGCGCACCCTTGACCACCGCCCGCTCCGCACAAACCGGGATACCGAGTTCTGCATACCAATCCAGCAAGGCGGAGTGCGATGTCGGCATATCGGCGCCTTCCAGCAAACCGACGCCATAGGCAAAGAAGCGCAAGGTGCGCTGCGCGGTAATACGCGAATCGAGCTGACGCAAACTGCCGGCGGCAGCATTGCGCGGATTGGCAAACTCCTTCGCCTCCAACTCGCGCTGACGTGCATTCAGCTTGGCCAGATCGGCCTTGTACATCATGACTTCACCGCGCACATCCAATACCGTTGGTGGCGTCGCGGTATGCAAGCGCAAAGGTATCTCGCGTACGGTGCGTATATTGGCGGTGACGTTTTCACCGGTCGCGCCATCGCCGCGCGTGGCAGCTTGCACGAGTATCCCGTCCTCATAGCGCAAATTGATTGCGAGCCCGTCGAACTTCAATTCGGTCGCGTACTCGACTTCCTCTGCACTGTGCAAACCATCGCTGACACGCTTATCGAAAGCGACGATATCAGCATCGTCAAATCCATTACCCAGCGACAGCATCGGGACCGAGTGCGTAACTTGGGGGAAGGCCGATGCTGCCAATGCACCGACGCGTTGCGTAGGTGAATCGAAAACCAGTAATTCGGGATGGGCTACTTCCAGCGCCTGCAATTCGCGAAACAGCTTGTCGTATTCCGCATCCGGAATCGATGGATTATCGAGTACGTGATAGGCGTAGTTGTGACGATTCAATTCATCGCGCAACCATGCGGCACGTGCAGGCGGATTGCTGGCATCTGGCATCTCTGGCGCTTTTTTTTCAGACTGCGCAGTATCCGTATGTTGCGATGCCGTGGAAAACAGATCCGGCTGCATAATCAGTTAAATAGACGCAATGCCCGGTTGGAACCTGCCGGAATATCCGCTGCTTCCATATCGGCATAGAACACTTCAATCTGACCGCCGATTTCATTCAGCGACGCATCAGACAAGGGCTGGGTACTGTCATCGACGACGGTGCCGTCGAGACGCGCAGACAGCGACCGTGCGCAAGCGATCATGGCACCGAAGCCATCGCGTTCCGGCGCGACAACCGGTACATCCAGCAACAAGGTCAGACGATTGGTCGTTTCTTCCGCCAAAGTGACATTGGTGGAAAGCGAGAACAACACGCCGCCATCACCATCAGGCATCACCAGACGGCCTTCGGGACGCACATCGAAGCCCTGCCGCTCCAATGCTGCCAGCAAGGTCGTGACCGACCACGGCGCGCCATTGGATTGCACATTGACGCTCAGCTTGGCATCGTACTCGGTGACAAAATGATGCAGTGAACGCGCTGTCACCATGACTTCCGACATATCCGGCACATCAGGATCAGCGTCGAAATCATCGGCGATTTGGCGAAGGCGCATGACAAATTCGGAATATTCAAGTTCGTTCAATGCATTGCTGCGGTTAGCCAGTTGCACACCCGCCATCAGGGATTTGTAAATGCCGCCATGCGTGATCGCTTCCCAGCCGCCATCGATATGCTGGCCGGCAAAATGTACTGCCTTGCTGCCGACATGACGCAAGGATTGCAAAGCGGGCAGAATTTTTTCGCCGCGTAGTTGCGTCGTCATGGTCAGAGGAATCGTGCAATCGATCAGATAATCGACCGGCAATTCCTTTTCTTCTACCGGTTGCATCATGTCAATCGGCGCATCGAGTTCTTCTTGCACGCGCGCTTCAGATGCCATGCCTTCGGAAGAAGGATCTGCCTCAACATGGGTTAGCTCGGCGGATGACAAGGTCGGTTCGCGCCGGTCCGTATTAAAGGTTGGCGCAGACACTGGCGCGGCATCTTGCTCGGCAGTCCCCATCAAGACATCGTCGTGTGACGAGGAAAACGCGCGCTCCACACTTTTTTTGGCTTTGTATTCCTGCCATTTATTGTAGGAAATGACGCCGACCACAATCGCGCCGCCAATTACCATAAGGCTGGTTTGCAGGTCTGTCATACGGCACCTTGAATAGGGAATTGATTTTTCATCATGCAGACATCCATAGGGCAAAAGATGCCACCGAAAAAATCATATAAAACAGAGTAAGTCATAAAAATCCAGGGTTCAATGGTCGGGCGATATTCTATGAAACAGCGTGCCGCAACTAGCGGCAACCAGCGTTCAGGATACCGTACAACCTGTATTCAGGTTAAGTCCGGGAGCACGGATCGCCCACGCAATCCGCTCTCGAAAAATCACTTGTCAGCCAATATCAATTATTCATTGCGTCTCGGCAAAAACTCAGACGGTCTGTGCTTCTGCCGCAAAACTGGTGGCCGACTCCATATCCACCGCAACAATCCGCGACACGCCCTGCTCCTGCATCGTCACACCGATCAGTTGCTGTGCCATTTCCATTGCAATCTTGTTATGCGAGATAAACAGGAATTGCGTATGCGCCGACATGCGTTTGACCATATTGCAAAAACGTTCAGTGTTGGCATCATCCAGCGGCGCATCGACCTCATCGAGCAGACAGAAAGGTGCAGGGTTCAGCTGGAACATCGAAAACACCAGCGCCGTCGCCGTCAATGCCTTCTCGCCGCCTGACAGCAGATGAATCGTCGCATTCTTTTTGCCCGGTGGTTGCGCCATCACTTGCACGCCCGAGTCCAGAATTTCTTCGCCGGTCATAGTCAATTTGGCCTGACCGCCACCGAATAGAATCGGGAACAGTTCCCCGAAGTGATGATTGACCTTGTCGAAGGTGTCTTGCAGCAAGTCGCGCGTTTCCTTGTCGATCTTGTGAATCGCATCCTGCAGCGTATTGATTGCTTCGGTCAGGTCGGCATTTTGCGCATCAAGGAAGTTTTTGCGTTCCGACGCGGTCGCCAATTCATCCAGCGCCGCCAGATTGACCGCGCCCAGCGCAGCAATCGCATTGGTCAACCGCGTTACCTCGCCTTGCAGGTAGGAAGGTCGGGTATCGCCATTGAGTTTTTCCATCAACGCCGCTTCATCTGCTTGGGCTTCGATCAGCTGCTGCGCATACTGTTCCTGATTCAAGCGTGCCGCCTGTTCCTTCAACTGCAATTCAGTAATGCGATCACGTTGCGGTTGCAAACTGCGTTCAGCCTGCATGCGCGCTTCGTCATGACCGCGCAATTGCTGTGTCAGCTGATCGAGTTCGTGCCGCGCATCGGCCAGCGCACGCTCCTGATCGGTGCGTTTGTCGAGCAGCGTTTGCAAACCGGCTTGCGCGGCCTGATCGTCCAGGCTCTCCAGTTCCAGGCTACCTTGCTGCATGTTGGCAAACAGCTGCGCCGCCTGCTCCAGTGCGGTGGCGATACTGCGTTTCAATTCTTCTATCTTGCTGCGTTGCGACTTCTCTGCATATTCCGCTTCCTGCGCCGAACGCTCCAGTTCACGCGCACGCTGGCGCGCATCATTCAACTGCTGTTCCTTGCTCAGGTAATCGGTTTGACCTTCTTCATGCGTCTCCTGCAATTCAGCCAGCTCGCCATCGAGTTGTTCGAACTTGGCTTCCGACTCTGCCTTGACTTGCTGCTGTTCGGCTTCCTGTGCAGCGATTTCTTCCAGATCGCTTGCGATCTGAGTGCTGCGCTGGTTGAAACGCTCCTGCACTTCCGATAATTTCATCACATCGATTTGCAAGCCATGCACCGCTTGCGTCAGCGTGTTGACGCGCTGACGTATCTCTTGCAAGCGCTGCGTCGCTTGCGTCAGTGCGGATTCGGCACGGACAGAGCGCGATTTCGCTTCGTCTGCCAGCATGTGCTGCGCACGCAATTGCTTGCCGATGTTTTCGATTTCCTGCTGGCGCGCCAGCATGCCATCCTGCTCGGAATCAGACGCATAGAAACGCACGCTTGATTTGCTGATGACATGCCCTTGCCTGGTGACGAAATACGCACCATTAGGCAATTTATTGCGATCAACGAAAGCCGCGGCTACATCGTCAGCAACATAAACGTTATGCAGCCAATCCTGCATCAATGCGCGCAGGCTAGGATCATTCAGTTGCAGCAGGCTCAGGAAAGGCTTGAGGCCGGCTTGCGTAGGGCTCGCTTCCGATGGCACTGCATTCGGCGTGAACAAAGCCAGCTTGGCCGGCGGTGCATCGTTGAAGAAAGCCTTGGCCCAATCGAGATTGGACATTTCCAGCGCCGATGTGCGCTCGCGCAATACCGATTCCAGCGAAGTTTCCCAACCCTGATCGATATGCAGTTTTTGCCACAGGCGCGGCAGCTCGCTCAACTCGTGCTTCTGCAACCACGGTTGGACTTTGCCTTGCGTCTGTATGTTTTCCTGCAGTTGCTTCAATGCAGTCAGGCGCGCTTCGAGTTGCGCGTTGTTAGCCGTTTCGGTATTGACCTGCTGTTGCGCGGTACGGCGCTCTTCTTCAAGTTTGGGTAACTGTTCTTGTGCGACTTCCAGTTGTTCTGTCGCCTCTTCGAGTGTGGCCTGCTTTTCTTCCAGTTGCATCTTCAGATTAGACAGATGCGTGCTGTCCGGCAAATTGAGGCCCTGCTTTTCTTGCTGCAAGCGCTCGCGACGCACCGTCAGGCTGGACAGGATATTGGAAGCGTTGCGTTGATGCGCAGATTCAAGTTCGATCTGCTGCTGCGCCTGCATGATTTTGCCGCGAGACTCAGTCGTTTTCAATTGCGCTTCGCGCCATGCTTGCTCCAATGCAGGAATACGATCGTTTTCACGATGCGCGATTTCCTGTGCCTGTTCGACACGCATCGCCTGCTCTTCCAGATGCATTTCAGCTTCGACCAGATCGTCCTGATATTGCGTGCCCTGGCGCTGCCATTGATCGCGTTGCGCGGTCAGTGAATTGAGTTGAGATTGCAGGCGACTGCGCGATTCGATAACGAACTTGATTTGTGCTTCGAGACTGCCGATTTCCGAATTGGTCTGATACAGATGGCCTTGCGCCTGATGCATGCGATCGCCCGCGCCGTAATGCGCCTGGCGCATGTGTTCGAGTTCAGTTTCAACATGACGCAACTTGGCGGTTTGCTCTTCCAGTTCGAGTTGCGCCTTCTCGATATCGCGGAAGAATTTATCCTGCTCGGTCTTGGCTTCATTCTTGCGGAGCAACCACAGCAACTTTTGCTTTTCATCCTGATCGGCTTGCAGTTCGTGGAATTTTTGCGCTACGGCGGCCTGACTTTGCAGTTTTTCCAGGTTGGCATTCAATTCGCGCAGGATATCTTCCACCCGCAGCAGATTTTCGCGCGTGTCTTGCAGTCGGTTTTCGGTTTCGCGGCGACGTTCCTTGTACTTCGATACGCCGGCAGCCTCTTCGAGAAAAATACGCAGTTCTTCCGGACGCGCCTCAATGATGCGCGAAATCATGCCCTGTCCGATGATCGCGTACGCACGTGGACCAAGACCCGTACCGAGGAAAATATCCTGGATGTCGCGGCGGCGTACCGCCTGATTATTGATGTAGTAAGTCGACGTACCGTCGCGTGTCAGCGTGCGCTTGACCGCGATCTCTGCGTACTGGCTCCACTGGCCGGCAGCTTTGCCTTCGCCATTGTCAAATACCAGTTCGACCGATGAGCGCCCTGCCGGTTTGCGGGTGTTGGTACCGTTAAAAATAACGTCCTGCATTGACTCGCCGCGCAGCTCGGAAGCCTTGGATTCACCCAAAACCCAGCGTACAGCATCGATAATATTGGATTTGCCGCAACCGTTAGGACCAACTACACCCACCAACTGGCCCGGCACCTGAAAGTTCGTTGGATCGACGAAAGACTTGAATCCAGACAATTTAATCGAAGTTAAACGCACGTTAGCAACCGTTCCCAGGATATACAACAGAAATTAAGTATCCGACCGAGTCGGCGGATGCGGCAAAAGAGCCCGCGAAAGGGGGTAATCATAGCATTTGCAATAACGTTTACTAGCATTTGGAAGGCAACGTTTTGCAAGACATCAGACGCGCTACGGTTACAGCCTCCGGAGCGGTATAATGTTGCCACTTTGAACCTTGCATCAATTAACACCCACTGTTAACACTGATCGCACATTTTTCGCTCTCCGCCGTGAATCCACTTCTGAATCAGCTGCAACCCTACCCGTTCGAAAAACTCAAACAATTGTTTGCCGGTATCACGCCGAACGCCGCCTATCGCCCTATCAGCCTCGGTATCGGTGAGCCCAAGCATCCAACGCCGGCGTTTATCCAAAAGGCGCTGGCCGACAATCTGGATGGATTGGCGACTTACCCAACCACGGCGGGAACGGAAGCCTTGCGCGCGACGATTGCTGGCTGGCTGGAGCGTCGCTACAACCTGCCCAAGCTGGACCCGGCCACGCAAGTGCTGCCGGTCAACGGTTCACGCGAAGCGTTGTTTGCACTGGCGCAAACCGTCATCGATCCAAGCAAGCATGCACTGGTTGTGTGCCCGAATCCGCTCTATCAAATTTACGAAGGTGCCGCCTATCTGGCTGGCGCCCAGCCTTACTTTGTTAATTGCGATCCGGCGCGCAATTTTGCGCCTGACTTTGCGGCCATAACGCATGAAGTATGGTCGCGCGTGCAACTAGTCTACGTTTGTTCGCCAGGTAATCCGGCCGGCGCGGTATTGACGCAGGATGATTGGGCCGAACTGTTCGCCTTATCGGATCGCTACGGCTTCGTGATCGCAGCCGACGAATGCTATTCCGAAATTTATTTCGGGGCCGAAGCGCCTTTAGGCGGACTGGAAGCCGCCCACAAACTGGGACGCAAAGGCTACCCGCGCCTGATCGGTTTTTCCAGTCTGTCGAAACGCTCCAACGTGCCGGGCATGCGTTCCGGCTTTGTCGCTGGCGATGCAGAGATCATCCAGAAATTCCTGCTCTACCGCACCTATCACGGCAGCGCGATGAGCCCATCCGTACAAAGCGCCTCGATTGCTGCATGGAACGATGAGCAACACGTAATCGACAACCGTGAAAAATACGTCAGGAAATTCAAGCAAGTCACGCCATTGCTGCAGGAAGTACTGGATGTCGAGTTGCCGGACGCCGGTTTTTACCTGTGGGCCAAAGTCGACAAACTGGTTGCCGTCAACGATATCGAATTCGCGAAGCGCCTCTATGCCGAATATAATGTCACAGTATTGCCGGGCAGCTATCTGGGCCGCGAAGCACATGGCATCAATCCCGGGCAAAATCGCATACGCATGGCGCTGGTAGCCGAAGTCGAAGAATGCCTGGAAGCCGCACAACGTATCGTCGAATTTACCAAGAAATTATCTGGCACAAGTACCTGATCATTTTCTGCATTCCAGCCTTTAATCATTTTATTTTTATCATCAACCGATAAGTACTCACATGACACAACAACTCGAACAGATCATCGACCAGGCATGGGAAAACCGTGCAGACTTCTCACCTAAAAACGCGCCTGCTGATGTACGTAGCGCCGTATCGCAAGTCATCGCGCAATTGAACGAAGGTACATTGCGCGTGGCGCAAAAAGACAGCGGTGCATGGGTTGTCAATCAATGGGTAAAGAAAGCAGTCTTGCTGTCGTTCCGTCTGGAAGACAACATCGCCATGCCATCCGGCGAACATATGCAGTTCTACGACAAGGTTCCGACCAAGTTTGCCAACTACACCGCTGAAGATTTCGCCAAAGGCGGCTTCCGCGTCGTCCCGCCTGCAGTCGCACGCCATGGCAGCTTCATCGGCAAAAACGTTGTCATGATGCCGTCCTTCGTCAACATCGGCGCTTACGTTGATGAAGGCTCGATGGTCGATGCATGGGCAACAGTGGGTTCATGCGCACAAATCGGCAAGAACGTGCACTTGTCCGGCGGCGTCGGTATCGGCGGCGTGCTGGAACCTATGCAAGCCAACCCAACCATCATCGAAGACAACTGCTTCATCGGTGCCCGTTCGGAAATCGTTGAAGGCGTCATCGTCGAAGAAAACTCGGTCATCTCGATGGGCGTCTACATCGGCCAATCGACCAAAATTTACGACCGCGCAACCGGTGAAGTCACCTATGGCCGCATTCCTGCAGGCTCCGTTGTCGTATCCGGCAACCTGCCTTCCGCCGATGGCAAATACAGCTTGTACTGCGCTGTGATCGTCAAACGTGTGGATGCACAAACGCGTTCGAAAACAGCCATTAACGAATTGCTGCGTGACTGATTGCAACAGCAAACTGTAACTCGCGTTTTGATGTCCACCTAAGGATTCGCTCATGGCAATGGATCGGTTATTTCTCCTGATGAAGGAAAAAGCAGCATCTGACTTGTTTATCGCAGTCAATTCGCCGATCCATATCAAGATCAATGGCAGCCTGATGCCGATCAACCAGCAGAAGCTGGACCAGAAAGCGATCATGTCGTTGCTGGCGGAAGTTGTGCCGGCAGCAAAGATGGAAGAACTCGAACGCGAGAACGAGCTCAATATTGGTGTTCCTGTCGCTGGCGTTGGCAGCTTCCGCTTGTCGGCATTTCGCCAGCGCGGCAGTATTTCTGCCGTATTGCGTTACATCCCGGGCGAAATTCCCGCGCTAGATACGCTGAACTTGCCGTTTGCATTGGCTACCATGATCATGGAAAAGCGCGGCCTGTTATTGGTTGTCGGCTCCACCGGCTCGGGTAAGTCTACGACGATTGCGTCGATGCTGGACCATCGCAATACGCTACGTACTGGTCATATCCTGACGCTGGAAGATCCGATCGAATATCTGTTCAAGAACAAACGTTCGGTCGTCAATCAGCGCGAAATCGGCAGCGATGCGGCCAACCTGTCGGTGGCCTTGCGCAACGCATTGCGGCAAGCACCCGATTGCATCATGATCGGCGAGATTCGCGACAAGGAAACCATGGCGGCAGCGCTCGCCTACGCGCAGTCCGGGCATCTGGTCGTGGCGACACTGCATGCGAACAATAGTTATCAGGCACTGACACGGATCATCAATTTCTATCCAATTGAAAATCGCCAGTCGCTGCTGACGGATCTTTCATCGACTTTGCGCGCGATTGTTTCGCAGCGCCTGATCAGTGCCATCGACGGTGGTCGTCGCGCTGCAGTCGAGATCATGATGAATACGCGTCACATAGCAGAATTGATCGAGCAAGGCGAAATCACGCAGATCAAGGAAGCGATCGAGAAGAGCATGTCGCCAGGCTCGCAAACCTTTGAGCAAGCCTTGATGCAGTTGATCAAGGATGGTGTCGTCACGCAGGACGAAGCACTGGCGCACGCCGACTCTGCCAGCAATTTGTTCTGGCTGCTGAATAATTCGGCACAAAAAATTGAAGTGGAAGAGCCGGAAGAGGAACAAGGCCCCAGCTTCACTGAATTCACATTGAAAATGTAAGCATGACGATCACTCTGTATGGCATCCCCAATTGCGACACAGTCAAAAAAGCACGCACCTGGCTCAGCAACAATGGCACCGACTTTGTCTTTCATGACTTCAAGAAAGATGGCATTACGCGCGAGCTGATCGCAGGCTGGTTACGCGATGTGCAGTGGGACGTGCTGGTCAATCGCAAAGGAACAACCTGGCGCAATCTGCCGGATGAACGCAAGGCATCCATTATCGATAATGCCAGCGCCACCGAACTGATGCTGGAATCGCCATCCGTGATCAAACGTCCGGTACTGGTCAAGAACAAAAAATCGACAGTCGGCTTCTCCGCCGATCTTTATCAACACATTTTTCAAGATTAATTTTATGAGCAAGACGCTCGCTCTCACTGAAGAACTGATTTCACTGTCATCTGTCACACCGGAAGACAAAGGCTGCCAATCCCGCCTGATCGAATTGCTATCGCCTCTGGGTTTTGTCTGCGAAACCATCGAGTCCGATGGCGTGACCAATCTGTGGGCACGCAAGGGAACAGCACAGCCGCTGCTGGTATTCGCAGGTCATACCGACGTCGTGCCTACGGGCCCCTTGGATCAATGGACCTCGCCGCCATTTGTGCCGACGCATCGCGACGGCAAACTGTATGGTCGCGGTGCTGCGGATATGAAAACATCGATCGCGGCTATGGTCATTGCCGCAGAAGAATTCGTGCAAGCGCATCCGGATCACAAGGGTTCGATCGGTTTCCTGATTACCAGCGATGAAGAAGGTCCGGCCACAGATGGCACCGTAATTGTCTGCAATGCATTGAAGGCGCGTGGCGAACAACTTGATTACTGCGTGGTCGGCGAACCGACTTCATCGGATGTCTTGGGCGACACGATCAAGAACGGTCGGCGCGGCAGCATGTCCGGCAAACTGACTGTCAAAGGAATACAAGGGCACATCGCGTATCCACAATTGGCACGCAACCCTATCCATGAATGCGCACCTGCTTTGGCAGAGCTGGTCGCAGAGAAATGGGATGACGGCAACGAATACTATTTGCCTACGTCGTGGCAGGTATCGAATATGCACGGCGGCGCAGGCGCATCGAATGTCATTCCAGGCAATGTGGTGATCGACTTCAACTTCCGCTTCTGCACGGCCAGCACGGTCGAAGGTTTGCAACAACGCGTGCATGCAATTCTCGACAAGCACGGCCTCGAATACGATTTGAAATGGTCCATCAGCGGCTACCCGTTCCTGACGCCTAAAGGCACATTGAGTGATGCGATGGCAGACGCCATCAAATCGGAAACCGGCGTGACGACAGAGTTGTCGACCACCGGCGGCACCTCCGACGGTCGTTTCATCGCGCAAATTTGCCCGCAGGTCGTCGAATTCGGTCCTCCGAATGGCAGCATTCATAAAATCGATGAGCATATTGAAGTGCAGTTCATCGATCCACTGAAAAACATCTATCGCCGCACGATGGAAAACTTACTGCTGTAAGAAGCACATCAAGGTAGCTAACGCAGAATTTAGCGAAACTGCCTTGAAAAATCGAAAGATCAAGATGTGCTGAAACGTTGCGCATCATGATCAAAAATTGCCCTGCCCGATAAGCGTAAAACGCATATCGGGCTTCATCCTTTTTAGTAGTTGTATAGAACCATGCCTATCAAGCCTAAAGACCTCTCTACCATTCGCGACCTGCTGCGTTACGCAGTGACCCGTTTCAACACCGCGAAGCTATTCTTCGGCCACGGCAGCACCAATGCACTGGATGAAGCGGCTTACCTGATCCTGCATACATTGAAACTTCCGCTCGACAAACTCGATCCATTTTTTGATGCGCACTTATTGCAGCACGAAGTCGACGCTGTCTTGCGCGTGATCGAACAGCGCGCAGATGAGCGCTTGCCTGCCGCCTACATCACCAACGAAGGCTGGTTGGGCGGTTATCACTTTTACGTCGATGAGCGCGTCATTGTTCCACGCTCCTTTATCGCCGAGCTGATCCCCGATCAATTTTCGCCATGGGTCAGCAATCCGGACAAAATCACCAACATTCTGGAACTATGCACAGGCTCCGGCTGCCTGCCTATCATGCTCGCCGACGCGTTCCCGAATGCGCAAGTCGATGCAGTCGATATTTCCGCCGATGCGCTCGCCGTGGCAAAACGCAACGTGGAGGAATACGAGTTAAAGGATCGCATCACGCTGATCGAATCTGATCTGTACACGAACGTGCCTGAAAACAAATACGATCTGATCGTCACCAATCCGCCTTACGTGAACTCCACTTCGATGGGCAAGCTTCCGCCAGAATATCTGCGTGAACCGCACATTGCTTTGGCTGGGGGCGAAGACGGCATGGATCTGGTGCGCAAAATCGTTGCTGGCGCAGCAAAACGCCTGACCCCAAAAGGTATCTTGATGGTGGAAATCGGCAATGAACGCGCGTTTGCAGAAGCCGCCTTCCCGGAACTGAATCTGACCTGGCTAACGACCAGTGCCGGCGATGACATGGTGTTTTTAGTCACCGCCGATCAATTGCAATAATTTTTACACGCTCGTTCCCGCAGTTGCGGGAACCGGGTAGCACCAGCGAACTGACATTTCGCATACGCAAGGTACAAAACTTGCAGTTCCATCTTTCGGCTAACAAGAAACTTTTCTTGCCGCTTATTTTTAAATCGTTTATTGAAGAAGCAAAGTCGGTCGCCCGCGCGATCCACTTACACACCACATGATCCGTTTTCAACAAGTTTCACTCATGCGTGGCATCAAGCCACTGCTCGACAAAGTCGACGTTACCCTCAATCCTGGCGATAAAATCGGCTTGATCGGTGCCAATGGCGCAGGCAAATCCAGCCTGTTCGGATTACTGCGTGGCGAGTTGCACGCCGACCTTGGCACCATCGACTTTCCATCCAAATGGCGCGTCGCCTACGTCGCGCAAGAAACCCCACCACTGGAACGCTCGGCGATTGATTACGCGATTGACGGCGACGTCACCTTGCGCCGCCTTGAAGAAGAGCTGGCCTTTCTCGAAAGCGAACCAGACACCATCGACAACGGCACATTGATAGGCGAGTTGTACAGCGCTCTCGCCGATGCCGATGCCTACACCGTGCGCTCGCGCGGCGAACAATTGCTGCTTGGCCTGGGCTTCACGATGGCGCAGATGGAACAACCGGTTGCCAGTTTTTCAGGCGGCTGGCGTATGCGTTTGAATCTGGCGCAAGCGTTGATGTGCCCTTCGGATCTGCTGTTGCTCGATGAACCGACCAACCATCTGGATCTGGACGCCATCATCTGGCTCGAAGACTGGCTCAAACGCTATCCAGGCACCTTGCTCGTGATCTCGCATGATAGGGATTTCCTGGATGCCGTCGTAAACGTCATCGTGCATATCGACGAGCGCAAGCTGAAACGTTACTCGGGTAACTACTCCGGTTTCGAACGTCAACGTGCAGCGCAAATGATCCTGGCGCAAAGCGCACTGGAAAAACAAACACGCCAACGGGCACATCTGGAATCCTTCATCAACCGCTTCAAGGCGCAAGCCAGCAAAGCGCGTCAGGCACAAAGCCGGATGAAAGCACTGGAGAAAATGGAAGAACTCGCACCCTTGCGTGCTGCTGCCGAGTTTTCATTTGAGTTCCGCGAACCGGCTGCTGCACCGAATCCGTTGCTGGTCATGGAAAACGTCGACGCCGGTTACCGCATCGAGAATGAAACCGATTATTCGATCACGGAAAAGAAAATTGTTTCCGGCATCAACTTCTCACTGCAGATCGGCCAGCGCATCGGGCTGCTAGGCGTCAACGGCGCCGGCAAATCGACACTGATCAAAACCATTGCAGCAGAACTTGCGCCGCTGAGTGGCGTTTCAGAATTCGGCAAAGGACTGGCGATAGGTTACTTCGCCCAGCATCAAGTGGAAATGTTGCGCCATGAAGAGTCGCCACTCTGGCATCTGGCACACATAGCACCGACCGTGCGCGAGCAGGAACTGCGTAACTTCCTCGGCAGCTTCAACTTCAACGGTGCAATGGTCACCAGCAAGATCGCACCGTTCTCCGGCGGTGAAAAAGCACGTCTGGCCCTGGCCCTGATCGTCTGGCAGCGCCCCAACCTCTTGCTGCTCGATGAACCAACCAACCATTTGGATCTCGAAACGCGCGAAGCGCTGACGATGGCATTGGCGCAGTTTGAAGGCACGCTGATGGTCGTATCACATGATAGACATTTGCTACGCGCAACAACAGACGAATTCATCATCGTCGCCGACGGCAAACTGCAACCCTTCGATGGCGATCTGGATGATTACAAGGATTGGTTATTCAAGACAAAACTGGCGACAAAAAATGCCGCAGCCGGCAATGCAGCAGCGCTGCCAGTCGTCAAAGAGAAATCCGCCAGCGTCATCGCACCAGCGGCACCTGCGGCATCGGCAGTAGACAAACGTGAGCAGAAAAAACAGGAAGCAGAAGATCGTCAAAAACTGGCAGCCCACAGAAAGCCGATAGAACTCAAAATCAAGAAACTCGAAGAGCAAATCGCCAAGCGTAATGCTCAAAAAGCCGTTGTAGAAACAGCGCTTGCTGATCCGTTGATCTATGACGCAGCCAAGAAAAAAGAATTGAAACAGCTACTGGCAGACCAGTCTTTCTACACCAAGGAAGTCACGCAACTGGAAGCGGAATGGCTCGAGCAGCAGGAAGCGTTAGAAAAAGCCGGCAAGTAAGTAAAACCAATCACAAGCGACCAGCATGAACCAACCTGCGACACTGAGTATCATCGGCTGTGGCAAAGTCGGCCAGACACTGGGACGCTTGTGGCACGATCAGCATGTGATCGAAATTCAAGATATCTTGAATCGGTCCACAGCAAGCGCAACGAATGCCATTGCTTTCATAGGCGCAGGACGCGTAGCGAATAACTGCGCGGATCTGCACCCTGCCGATATCTTCCTGATCGCAGCTCCTGATGATCAAATCTCAGCCTGCTGCGCGGCGCTGGCAAACGCCGATTGCCTTTCCACAAACAGCATCGTTTTCCATTGCAGCGGCGCTCTGCCAGCAACAATATTGCAAGCGGCAAGCGCGCGTGGCGCAGCAATCGCCAGCATTCATCCCATCCGCAGTTTTGCAGTACCGAAAAAGATCATCCATGATTTCGCCGGCACCTACTGTGGTATCGAAGGCGATCAACGCGCACTCGATGTATTGACGCCGCTATTCACAGCAATTGGTGCGCAGTTGGTTGCGATCAAGAGCGAAGAAAAAATCCTGTATCACGCCGCAGCCGTGTTCGCATCCAACTATCTGGTGACGCTACTAGACACTGCGGTGCAAACTTATGGACAAGCTGGAATTCCGCAAGGCGTGGCGCTCAAGATGATGGCGTCGTTAGTTCGGGAAACGACTGAGAATGTTTTGGAAGTTGGACCGAAAAAAGCACTGACGGGGCCCATTGCACGCGGCGATGTAGCAACAGTATTAAATCAATATCGCGCAGTCAGTAAATGGAGTCGCCGCTATGGCGCGCTTTACAAACAATTGGGGAAGCTGACCTCTCAACTTGTCAGACACTCGAAAAAAACGCGTGACAACTAATACTTGAGGAGCAGTGAATGCCAAATTCCTGCGTCAATATTCTTCGTTCAAAGTGATTGAAACATCAGGTCGGCAACAGCCTGACCGAAAACACTTCATCGACAAAGAAACCCTGATCTGGAAATCCGCTTTCATCTGTAAAGCCGAACCAGCTGAAATTGGCTTTCGGCTCGATCATCAACATGATCTTCTTGACCGTATCAGTCTGATCCATCGATGTCGTTTTTCCCCAGTCATTGAGCAACTGTTCGATGGTTAGTAACTGCTTGGCATACGTGCCTTTGTTCAAAAGCAAAAACTTCTCGTAAATCTCTTGATATGCATCCACTGCCAATGCATCGGCGACGCTCATCAACATGACAAACAAAGGCACGACATCTGCAAATTTTTCCGGCGGTCCGGTCAACACATGATTCAGGTAGGCATGCGTATTCTTATCGAAATCCCGATAAAACTGTTCCTGCTGAAAACCGAGCTCAATGAATTTCGGAATCAACTTTTGACGTTGAAGTTCGGTGTCGAGCACGCTAATGAAGTTAGGCATGACGTCATTTTCAATTACAGAAGAGATGCCCAACTTGATGCGACGATAGCCGGACAATTGCATCTCAAGCTGCAAGAGTTCACGTGCAAGGGCAGCGCTTGGGTGGCGGCAGGCTGTGTATTCGATGACAGCCGCATCTCCGTTGACAGTTGAATGCCATCCGCGTTCGTCGGATTTTTTGAATTTGATTTTAAGTTGTTGCTGAACGCGTGTGGAGAGCGCTGCGATTCTGCGATCTGATCGCGCTTTGTCTATGATGCTCATGATTTTTTATAATGTGAATCTATGATTGTGAACGTGGCGTTGCGATCAATCGCGTGCTCAGTTTTCTGTTGAGACAGGGACTTCGGTCACGACTTCAGGTAAGCCGGAAAGAATCATCAGCTGCACGCGACGATTGCGCAAGCGCCCTTCTGCCGTGTCGTTGCTGGCAACCGGTTGATTGGCGCCATGGCCCACCGCGACCAGGCGTTTTTCATCCATGCCATTATCCAGGAACAACCTGACAACGCTGCTCGCACGTACGGCAGATAATTCCCAGTTGGATGGGAACATCGCGTTACTGATAGGCACGTTATCGGTGTGACCTTCGACCTGGATATCGTTGTCGACCTTGTTCAATACTTCGCCGACTGCGCGCAAAGCTTTTTCCGATATGGGGCTCAGCTTTGCTTCACCTGGAGCAAACAATAAACTGGCATTGATTTCTACGCTGACGCCGCGACTAGTTTGTGTCACGCGCACTTTGCCCTGACTGATCAACGGTGCCATTGCTTTCAGAATATCGCGCGCGATATTCGTCATCTGTGCTTTTTCGCGTTTGACGGCGGCGTCACTGGCGCGTTGTGCCGGGGTAAGAATCGGCCGGCTGTTCAATGCCGGACGGTTGACCTCGATGGGATCTTTCAAAGCTGGCGTTTTGGGTGTAGCACCGCCGAAAGCAATCCCGAGAGAGTCGGAAAGAATGCGGTACTTGCCTTCGTTGACTGATGAAATGGCGTACATGACGACAAAGAAGGCGAACAGCAAGGTAATGAAGTCGGCATAAGACACCAGCCAACGTTCATGGTTTTCGTGTTCTTCTTCGTGTTTTTTGCGGGCCATGTGCGTTGTCTGGACTGTAAGCAAGTTACATCAGGTAGATATTCATGCGCTCTTCGATCAAGCGAGGATTATCACCAGCAGCAATACCGGAGAACGCATCGGCCAGCATCTCGTGCTTGAAGACATCGCGGGCGACGATCGCCTTGAGTTTGCTGGCAATCGGCAAAAACACCAGATTGGCAAACCCGACACCGTAAATCGTTGCAACAAAGGCCACGGCAATCCCGCTACCTAGACGACTAGGATCAGACAGATTTTCCATCACATGGATCAAACCCAGTACTGCACCGAGAATACCGATGGTGGGTGCATAACCGCCTGCGGACTCCCAGATTTTTACAGCCAGACGTTCGCGCGTTTCATATGCGTCGATTTCCAAGTCGAGCACGCCACGCAATTTGTGCGGATCGACGCCATCGACGATCAAGCGCAAGCCATGCGCAATAAAAGGATCTTTGACGTCCTTGATAACACGCTCCAGGCTCAGGAGGCCTTCGCGGCGGGCTATCGTGCTCCAGTTCGTCATCTCGCGCATCAGACTTGGATAATCATCATCCTGTGGCACGAACACGCGACTCGCCATTTTGATACCGCGCACAAAAGTCGGCCAGCCGCTTTGCAGCAAGACTGCACCCATGGTGCCCACCACCACGATGATGAACGCGGCCGGCTGAATCAGTGAACTGAGCTTGCCGCCTTCCAGCAGTTGTCCGGCGAGCAAGCCGCCAAGCGCAAGCGCTATGCCAATTAAGCTACCCCAGTCCACGCTCTCTCCCTCAAATTTGCACGCATCCTGGCGATGGCCTGGCTATGTAATTGTGACACGCGTGATTCGGTGACACCCATCACGGCCCCGATTTCCTTCAGATTCATTTCCTGTTCGTAGTACAAACTCATTAGAATTTTTTCTCGTTCCGGCAATGCCTCGATGGCTGCGATAACCGCCGAGCGGAAACCGGTGTTCATCAAATTCTGTAAAGGATCGGGCGACTCGTCGGTGCAATAACGATCAAGGAAGTGTTCGTTATCTTCACTATCGTGAAAATCTTCGTAATACACCAGTTGATGCCCGCCGCCGTCACTCAGCAAATCCTGATAATCGGCCAGCGATAACTTGAGTTGCTTGGCAACTTCGCTTTCATTCGGTGGGCGGCCCAGCTTTTGCTGCAGACTGTTCATCGCCACCTCGATCTTGCGCATGTTCTGACGCATGCTGCGTGGCATCCAGTCACTGCTGCGTAATTCATCCAGCATGGCACCGCGTATGCGTTGCACGGCATAGGTTTCGAACTGGGCACCATGTGTTTCTTCGTAACGGCTGACAGCGTCCAGCAAACCAATCATGCCTGCCTGGATCAGATCGTCGACTTCTACGCTGGGAGGCAATTTGGCTTTCATCTGGTGCGCGAGTTTCTTGACTAGCGGTGCATGCTGACTTACCAGATGATCCCTATCCGATTTTCCTTCTGCCGTGTACATCGATCAAGCCCCGAACTTGGCGCCATGCGCGGACAAGGCAAAACGCTCTGCCAGCCGACGGAACGCAACCGACGCGCCGGCCATGGGAAATGCATCAATCACGGCGCGCCCCAAACGCGCAGCGCGTGTCGTGTTTTCGTCCGAGGGAATTGAACCTATGGAATGCAGTTGTACCGCCAGATAGCGGCTGGCAACCTGCGCCATGTTTTGATAGACAAGTGCGGCCTCGCGCTCGTCGGCTCCCGTCACCAGGATGCCAAAAGGTCGACGACCCAATTGATTGTTAAGGCGCTTGATCAACGAGTAGGCTTCCTTGATCGAAGCCGCGCCGGGGGCGACCTGAATCACGATGTCGCCGCTGGCCATGCCAGGAATCGTGAAATTATCACTCTCGTCCAACTCTGCATCCACCACCAATACATCGGATTGTGCAGCCAGTACGCCGAAGGCGTTCGACAGACGACGCAACTGGTCAGCATCACGCGAGGCAGCATGCACCGAACCGCTAGTCAAAGATGCAAGTCCAAAGCCTTGCGGCATGGCTTGCACGACTTGATTCAGGGCGCGCTGTTGACGCGCCACATCAAGCAGGGTCGCATGTACTTCAACACCCATGCGACGTGTGATGCCATTCTTCGACATGCACGCGTCCAGCAATACGACATCGCTGCCGCTGGAAGCAAGTGAAGCGCTCAAATTGACCAGCATTGCACTTTTATCCGCAATCGACGTAGCGGATAAAAATGTGAAAATGCGCGGCTTCGGTCCGGCGAGCATGCGCCGTAGACCTTCTGCCTGATCACATTCGAAACTAGCCAAGAATCACCTCACGCAAACTTTTGTCGTTCATTGCTCTTGCCGTATTTGCCATTACCAAAGGTATTTCCGCATCGTTGAACTGGAATGGTGCCGTCTCGCGCTTGAGCTTGAATGCACGGTCCACCAGGTACTGTTGGTTCGCGACGTGCAGGTCTTCCGGCACGCGTTGTCCATTAGCTACGTAGTATAAGTTCAATTTCTGTCTAATGACTACATCTAGTGCACTGCCGATGGTTGCAGCTTCATCTAATTTGGTCAATATGCAACCCGCAAGGCCATCGCCCATGTAAGAACGCGCTACTTCATTAAGCGTTTCGCCGGTCGATGTCGCGTTCAGGCACAACAGGCGTTTGACCTGACTGCCGGCACCGCTCAACATGGCAATCTGTTCCGCCACCATTTGATCGCGCTGGCTGACGCCGACGGTATCAATCAATACCGTATGCTTGCCTTTGAGTTCATCAAGGGCGATACGCAGGTCGGCTTCATCTTTGACCGAATGCACCATTACACCGAGGATCTTGCCGTAAATGCGCAATTGCTCGTAGCCGCCGATACGATAACCATCGGTCGTGATCAATGCGAGTTTGCCGGGGCCGTGGCGCATCACGCAACGCGCCGCCAGTTTTGCAGTAGTCGTGGTCTTGCCTACGCCGGTAGGGCCGACCAATGCATACACGCCGCCTTTTTCAAGAATTTCGTTTTCATTGCCGATGGTCGCCAGGTTGCGCGTCAGGATGGTCTTGATCCATTCCATGCCGCTATCCTTGCTGGCATTAGCAGGCATTCTTTCAATCAGATAGCGCGACAGACTGGCGCTGAATCCGGCGGCCAGCATTTCGCGCAAGACGCTGGATTTGGCTGGCTCGCGTTTGTGCTGATCGGTCCATGCCAATTCAGCCAACTGCATTTCCAGCATGCCGCGCATGGAGCGGATTTCTTTCATCACGTCATGCAACTCGGCCGTGTTGATGTCACCCAATGCGGATTGCGATACCGGTGCTGCAGGTACAGATTCCGAGGCCACTGCAGGAGCAGGAATAGCCAACGGTGCGGGCTGAGCATGCGTCAGTTTGTGCTTGGGTGACAACGCGGCCAGAGTGGTTTCGGAAATCGCTTTCTCGACCATAGGCTCGGCCAGTGCCGCCATGTCTTCGCCAGCCAGCGCGAGAATCTCGACGCCATCCTCCACTGCACGGTTGGAGAGAATAACGGCATCCGGGCCCAATGCTTCACGCACCAGACTCCATGCACCACGCGACGTGCTTGCTGTGAATTTTTTGACATTCATATCTGGCCTCCAACTAAGCTAGTAACTCTGATCGTTTTTGAATCGGGCACTTCTGCGTGCGAAAGAACTTTCAACTGCGGTAATGCACGGCGCAGAAAGCGCGCCAGCAATGCCCTTAACTGTGCCGGCACCAACAGTACCGGCGTTAATCCCATTTGCTCCTGTTGACGCGTGGCGGCTTCCGCCTGTGCAGCGATGGTGTCGGCCAGACCGGGTTCGATGCCCGCGCCTTCCGGACCGCTTGCGCTCAACGCTTGCGTCAACAGACGTTCGAGTCGGTTATCCAGCGTCATCACCGACAATTCATTCGTCGATGGGAACAGCTGCTGCACGATCGCGCGACCGAGTGCCACACGCACCAGCGCGGTCAGCTCGTTGACGTCTTGCGTAAAGCTCGCATGCTCGGTCATGGTTTCGATGATGGTGTGCATATCGCGAATGTGCACGCCTTCGACCAGCAGGTTTTGCAAAACTTTTTGCAGCGTCGACAACGGGATCATTTTTGGCACCAGGTCTTCCACCAGTTTTGGCGATTCCTTGGTCAGATGGTCGAGCAGTTGCTGCACTTCCTGGCGACCAAGCAATTCTGCTGCGTGCGTCGTGATCAAATGATTCAAGTGCGTTGCCACCACGGTGCCGGCATCAACGACGGTGTAACCCATGCCTTGTGCCTGCTCGCGCAAATTTGCATCGATCCATGTCGCCGGCAAACCAAAGGCTGGGTCACTGGTTGCCTGACCAGGCAAGGTACCGCTCACCATGCCTGGATTGATCGCAAGGAACTGGCCCGCGTGTGCTTCGCCGCTACCGACTTCCACACCTTTGAGCGTGATGCGATAGGCGGATGGCTTCAACTCAAGGTTGTCGCGTATATGGACTGGGGGCGACAGGAAACCGACTTCCTGTGCGAATTTTTTGCGTATACCTTTTATACGACGCAGCAGCTCGCCACTTTGAGATTTATCCACTAATGGAATCAGGCGATAGCCTACTTCCAGACCCAGGGTATCGACTTGCACGATGTCTTGCCAGGTTGCTTCTTCGACTTCAGGCGCTGGCGGCGGTGCCGTCACTTCAGGCTCGACTTCCGGTGCCTTCAACGCGCGTTGCGAAACCAGATAGGCAGCGCCTGCCATCACACCGGCAAGGAACAGGAAGGCGATATGTGGCATGCCCGGGATCAAACCCATGCCGCCGATGATGGCTGCCGTGATGTAAAGAACTTGTGGCTTGGCGAACAGCTGACCAATCAGTTGGCCGCCAATATCCTGCTCACTGGCAACCCGCGACACCACGATACCGGCAGCGGTTGAAATAATCAGCGAAGGAATCTGTGCGACCAAACCATCGCCGATAGCAAGCAAGGTGTAGTTTTCCAGTGCGGAAGAAAATCCCATGTCGTGCTGGACCATACCGACGATCAAGCCGCCGACAACATTTATGACGGTGACGATAATGCCGGCGATCGCATCACCTCGCACATACTTACTTGCACCATCCATCGCGCCGTAAAATTCTGCTTCTTGCGCGACCTGCGTGCGGCGCAGACGCGCATCTTGTTCACCGATCAAACCGGCGTTCAAATCGGCATCAATCGCCATTTGTTTACCAGGCATGGCATCCAATGCGAAACGCGCACCAACCTCGGCGATACGACCTGCACCTTTGGTCACAACGGTGAAGTTGATGATGGTCAAAATCACGAACACGACGATACCGACTGTGTAGTTACCGCCGATCAGGAAGTGGCCGAATGCTTCAATCACTTTGCCGGCTGCGTCCGGGCCGTTGTGACCTTCGGTCAACACTACGCGCGTGGAAGCGACGTTGAGCGACAAGCGCAACATTGTGCTGACCAGCAGAACGGTCGGGAACACCATGAAATCCAGCGGCTTGACCGTGTACAAAGCGGTCAGCAACACGATAATGGAAAGCGCGATATTAAAGCTGAAGAAAATATCGAGGACGATGGCCGGCAGCGGCAAAATCATCATCGACAACATCATGATGATGATCAGCGGAGCCGCGATCGCTTTTGAACCAGGGCCCGACATCCAGGCTGATAATTTCATGCTATTCATTGTGGCAGGCCATTGGTGTCTGCATCTTCTGCAGCGGGGTTAAGAGGATCAAGTTCTGGCGGCACATCGATATCACCCGGTTTTTTCGGACGTGAACCACCGTTTTTGCTATACGCGCGCAACTGGAATACATAGGCCAGAACTTCAGCCACTGCGATGTACAAGGCTTCAGGGATCTCGTCCCCCAGTTCCGCGTGGCGGAACAAGGCACGCGCCAAAGGTGGCGCTTCCATCATCACGACATTGTTTTCCATCGCGAGCTCACGAATTCTTGCCGCGACTTCATCCGCCCCCTTGGCAACGACTATCGGCGCGCGGTTACCTTTTTCTGAGTATTTGAGTGCAACTGCATAATGCGTCGGATTGGTCACGACCACGTCTGCAGTCGGGACCTCGGACATCATGCGACGACGTGCCATTTCGCGTTGTTGCTGGCGAATCTTGGCTTTGATTTCAGGATTACCGTCAGACTCCTTGGATTCCTGGCGCACATCCTGACGCGACATCATCAATTTCTTCGCATGGGACCACATTTGATAAGGCGCATCCACTGCCGCAATGATGATCAAGCCGCTCACGATGAAGATGAAGCTGACCATCAGCAAGTGCCCCAAATGTTCCATGCCGGACTTCAACGGTTCTACACTTAGTGCCAGCACCGCATCGATTTCGTATTTGATGACCATCCACGCAATCCCGCCGACCAGTAAAGTCTTGCCGATCGCCTTGCCCAGTTCAACCGCGGAACGGGTGGAAAACATATTGCCTATACCTTTGATCGGGTTCATGCGACCAAAATTAGGTTGCAAAGCTTCTGCGCTGAACAACCAGCCGCCAATCAGCATGGGGGATGCCAGGGCGACCACGATCAGGATCAGGGCGGCAGGTGCAAATGCGATAAGTAATTTGATGATGCTGGCTGCGGCATGCGCCAGCAGCAATTCCATATCAAAAGCCATTTCGCGATCAAAGCTCAGACCGGAAGCGAGTACTTCATTGAGTTGGGTGATCATATTGCCGCCCGTGAACCAGAAGGCCGCACTCGCGCCCAGCAGCAAAGTACAGGTCGCCAGTTCGCGCGAACGCGGGACGTCACCCTTCTCCCGCGCCTGTTCCAGCTTGCGCGGTGACGCGGGTTCTGTCTTTTCGAGATCACTTTCTTCAGCCAAAGCCGACTCCTGAGGTAGTCCGGCAGGCGTTCAACACGACGCCATACGGACCAATGAGTCGATTATTGGCTAGAAAGCTTCTGGGTGATCGAGGGAATAGGGTGGGAAATACCCGCTTTTTAAATATTGCCTAGCGGGTATATTTGAAAACAGCTTAGATTTTGATAGCTTGGGCCCATGCCAATGCGGCTAAATGTGCCTCATTGACCTGTCGCGCATTGAGGAACAAGGAATCGGCAAGTGCGCCGATGTCGCCATTATCCGGTTCACAAGCCTCTGCCAATGCCAGGAAGGGACCGTACATGCCTTCCCGTGTCAGCAAAGCCTGGGAGACCAGTTCGGACAACTGGATCTTTTCCAGGACTTCTTCCATCGGAATACCCAGCAAACGATCCAGCAGAGAAAACATGCCGACCACGAACAGGTTCTCGGCTTCCAGCTTGGGCAAAATGCCGTTTCCCGCCAATTCGGCAAAACGCCCGCGCACGATCGCTGTCTGCATCAACACGGCAGAATGACTATTGGTACTGGCGGTCGCCAACAACAGCGACAACCAGCGATAAAGGGGTGAATAGCCCAACATGGTAACCGCATGCCGCAAGGATTGGATTTCTGCACCCAGGCCAAAGCCAACGCTGTTGATATAACGGAACAGTTTGTATGACAGAGTGGCATCACGCTTGAGGACATTCTCAAGTTCGCGCACATCTGCATTTTTACGCACCATCTGCATCAACTGCACAATGATGGTTTGCGCCGAATTCAAGCCCTGCTTCTCTACGCTGGCGCGCGGTGTCAGGTAAAGATTGCCTATGAAGGTTTGCAAGCCGGCAGCAACGCAGGCATCGTATTCCTGCCAGTCGGCAATATGACGTGCAACCTTGATAGGTGAAGGCTTTCCATCAACGCTGGCGACACCTGCAAACGCGCCGTCACCGCCGAGCGAGCCTTCGACGTGGCTGACGATAGCAAGCAAAGGACTGTCAGGTGCTACTGTCTCGGCATCACACAGCGAAATACCATAGCCTTGCTCTCGCAACCCGACCACGGCTTTGTATGTATCAGCATCAGCCAGATCAGCGGCGGTCAAACGGAACACTACATTTTTTGGCGGCAGGGTCTGCACCACGGCTGAAGTAATCAATGCCGGTGTGGCTTCTAGAAACAGCACACTGTCGTTCAGCAGCCAACCGGATTCTTCATCGCATAATTGCTCGGCCACAAATGTAACCAGTTCAAGCAAATCATCATCACTGGCCATGCCGTCGCCATGCTTGTTGCCATCCCAACGAAGTTCGTACCCGACAATTTGCTGCGCCGCACTCAGCAGCGGTTCTCGAACAATGAATTTGTTTTCAGACATGGAGGCGAGGAGAAAGGAAAAAACTAAAACAAAAAGGAGCGCAGTAATTGCTGCCCCTGTGTATTAAAAGCCCAGGCTATCGAGCAGATCGTCTACTTGTGCCTGTCCAGCAACAACGTCGTTACCAATCGGATTGATTTGCGGTCCGTTCAACAAACCAGTATCAACTTCACGCTTTATTTCCGGCGGCGCATAATCGACCAGCAATTGCAGCAACTGCTGTTCAAGGCCGTGCGCCAACTCCGTCACTTTTTTAATGACCTGCCCGGTCAAATCCTGAAAATCCTGCGCCATCATGATATTCATCAGATGCTGCTTGGTTTCCGCAGTTGCGCCTTGGGTCTGGTCTAGATAAGCGACGGTACGCGCTGCCATGACACGGTATTTTTCTTCTGAAAACGCACCCTGCAGAGTCTGCTGCCATTCGCTGGACATACTGGCGGCATCTGCCTGAATCCGATCTTGCAGCGGGCCAGCCGCCTCAGTCGCGTTCAACACGCGCTGTGCCGCCTGCTCGGTCATGCGAGCCACATAGTCCAGACGGTCGCGTGCGTCAGGAATATCGTGCGAAGCGCGCTCTATCAATTGATCGAAACCCAGGCCGCGCAAACTATCGTGCAAAGCGCGCGTCATGTGCCCCACGCGCGACAATACTTCGTCATGCGAAGTATCGCCGCCTGCCTCAATCAATTCGGAAGACGCTGCGCCTGCCCGCGAAGTCGTGCTCAACTCAAGCCCCGGCAGCGGCCAGTTTTTCGAAAATCTTCGCGAGTTTTTCGTCCAGAGTCGCGGCTGTAAATGGCTTTACAACATAGCCGTTCGCGCCTGCTTGTGCGGCTGCGATGATGTTTTCCTTTTTGGCTTCTGCAGTCACCATCAGCACCGGCAACTTGCAAAGAGCCGGATCGGCACGAATGTTTTGCAACATCGTCAAGCCATCCATATTCGGCATATTCCAGTCGGACACAACGAAATCAAACTGTTCGCTGCGCAGCTTGGCCAGTGCCATGGCACCGTCTTCCGCTTCATCAACGTTGGTATAGCCCAGCTCTTTCAAAAGATTGCGGACGATACGACGCATTGTTGAAAAATCATCGACGACTAAAAATTTGGTGTTTGGACCTGCCATGAATTACTCCATTAATTCTTTGAATCGTTATCGATCTTGAAAGAGATTGAACCGGTTTGCAATTCGCTCTCTTTCGAACCCCACTATTATGCACTGATGCCGCCGCAGAGTTGGAAGAATTCCAGCTCGGCAATATTAATCCTGGGCTTAGACGCGTAAAGCGCGACTGCTATGTGTTGCAAGATAGCCTAAAACCATACCCGGCAATGAGTTCAAAGGTCCCACTTCATGTGTCGCCCCGACTGCTATTGCCTCGCGCGGCATGCCGAATACGACGCAGGAAGCTTCGTCCTGGGCAAAATTGTGAGCACCTGCATTTTTCATCTCCAGCATGCCGAGTGCACCATCCTTACCCATACCGGTAAGAATCACACCTACAGCATTTTTCCCTGCATGCACTGCAGCCGAGTGAAACAGTACATCCACCGACGGACGATGACGATTCACCGGTGGTCCTTGATCAAGTTGGGTCATGTAATTGGCGCCGCTACGTACCAATTGCAAATGCGAATGGCCCGGTGCGAGATAGGCATGCCCTGGCAAAATACGCTCACCGCCTTCAGACTCTTTGACATCGATTTTGCACAAACTGTCCAATCGCTGCGCAAACGATTTCGTAAAGCCAGGTGGCATATGTTGTGTAATCAAAATACCCGGGCAATCAGATGGCATCTGCATCAAGAAATCCTTGATCGCCTCGGTGCCGCCAGTCGAAGCACCGATGATGATCAGTTTTTCACTACTGGTCAGCGGATTACGTATCAAAGGCAAGGCACTCTCGCCAACCTTGCCTGGCTCCGACGACGTGATCTGGCGCGGCTTGATGCGCGCCTTGGAAGCGGCGCGAATTTTATCCGCGATCATTTCCGTGTATTCCAGCATGCCGCTCTGGATCGACATCTTCGGTTTGGTGACAAAATCAACAGCGCCAAGCTCCAGCGCCCGCAGTGTAATTTCCGAACCGCGTTCAGTCAACGACGACACCATCACTACTGGCATTGGGCGCAAGCGCATCAGCTTCTCAAGAAAATCGAGCCCATCCATACGTGGCATCTCTACATCCAGCGTCAGCACATCAGGGTTGGTTTGCTTGATCAAGTCACGCGCCACAATCGGATCAGGGGCAACACCGACCACTTCCATATCGGGTTGGCTATTGATGATCTCTTTCATCACGCTGCGGATCAACGCCGAATCGTCCACGATTAATACTTTAATTTTCATACCGCCACCTTGGTATAACTGTTTTTATAGAGTCAAATCGAATCAGGAAAACAACTCGATATCACCCGCGACATTATTTGTCTGCAAGCGATTGGCGTAATCCTGTTCGCGATTGACCAGCGTATTGTTATTCAATTGTTTCAATTTTTTGACCAATACCTTGCCGCTACGCGGAAAGTAATAAACCTTGCGCGGATGGATGTCATTCAAATCTTCCGCGACTACGCGTATATTCTCGACCTTGAGAAAATCACGCACAAACTGGGCATTGCGTTCGCCCACATTCATGGATGAAAATCCGCGTAGCACGGCACCGCCACCGAATACCTTGGCTTCGAGATTTTCGCGTTTCGCACCCGCCTTCAACAAATCATTGATCAAAATTTCCATGGCGTATGTACCGTAGCGTGCCGATGCGGAAATCGGGCTATCTGCATCGCTGCCGCCATCCGGCAACATGAAATGATTCATGCCTCCCACGCCTGTGACGCGATCGCGTATGCATGCTGAGACACACGAACCAAGCACCGTAACGATCAACATATCCTTGCTGGTGTAGTAATACTCACCTGGCAGAATTTTTGCCGCGTCACGATCGAATGTCCGATCGTAGTAGACATTCGTGGCGAAATGTTCTTTGGTTAATTCATTCATAAGTTCTATCTCATGCGCGACGTAGTTGCGCGCGTGCTTTTTTTTCCGGATCGAGTTCGTAGACGGTTTTTCCACGCAACTTGAACGCATCACACACGTACAGGAAATTCTCTGAATGACCCGCGAACAATAAGGCGTCTGGCTTCATCAGCGGCGCGAAGCGATCCAGTATTTTTCCCTGCGTTGGCTTGTCAAAATAAATCATCACATTGCGACAAAATATAACGTCGAATTGCGTGTTGATACCCCAGTTGTCAGACAACAGGTTGACCTGCTTGAAAGTGATCAACTGGCGCAACTCGGGACGTACGCGGACCAAGCCTTCTCGCTCACCTTTACCACGCAGAAAAAATTTCTTGGCCCGTTCGGGCGACATCTTGTCGAGGCGGTCTATCGAATAGACGCCATTGGCGCCCGTGTTCAATACATTGGTATCGATGTCGGTCGCAATGATTCGCACCGGTGGCGTCAAGGTATTGAATGCCTCGCAGGCGGTCATCGCGATTGAATAGGGCTCCTCGCCAGTAGAGGCGGCAGAGCACCATATTTCGATAGGTTCTTTTAACTTTTTCAGATGTTCGGCAAGAATCGGAAAATGATGCGCTTCGCGAAAAAACGAGGTGAGATTGGTCGTCAAGGCATTCGTGAACGCCTCCCATTCTTCCGCATCGCCACCCTGCTCCAGCTTGTCGAGATAAGTGACAAAAGATCCAATTCCGGTCGCACGCAAACGTCGCGCCAAACGGCTGTAGACCATTTCCTGCTTACTCTCGGCCAGGGCAATGCCTGCCTTTTTATAAATCAGCGTACGTACCCGTTCAAAATCACGTGCCGTAAACTCGAACTCTTTGGAGCCTTCTGATCTTGCTTGAGAATTCGGTTTCATACTGCTGATTTCCTTTTCACCTTGGGCATATCGTTAGTACCGGATATGCCATCTCCCAAAATTTCATCCGCTGTTTTACACAGTCGATTTCTGAACTACGACAACTTGAATCCTGTTTGACGCCTCGCAACTGAACCGCTACGAATCTGAATCTTGCGAATCCAATACGTTTGCAGCCTATGCTGCAATTTTTTCAATCAATCCCATTTCTTCACTAGACATCAATTTGTCGATATCAACAAGAATCAGCATGCGCTCATCCAGTGTGCCTAAGCCAATCAGATAATCGGTATTGAACGCAGTCCCCATTTCTGGCGCCGGCTTGATCTGTTCTGGCGACAAGGTGATCACATCAGAAACGCTATCCACCACCATGCCAACCACACGTCCGCTGATATTCAGGATAATGACAACGGTGAATTGATCATAGGTCGGCTCACCCAGATTGAATTTGATACGCATGTCAACGATAGGTACGATGATGCCGCGCAGATTGACCACACCCTTAACGAATTCAGGGGCATTCGCAATCCGAGTCACAGCTTCGTAACCACGAATTTCCTGCACCTTCAAAATATCAATACCGTATTCTTCCTTACCCAACGTGAAAGCCAGAAATTCATTGCCAGTTTCAGCACCCGTCGTATTGTCTTTTACATTGTGAATCATGGAAATTCTCCTCTTCAGGAATAAATGGATTCATCGTTCAATTGGCGACTTGAACGCAATAATGCTGCTACATCGATGATCAACGATACACCGCCATCGCCCAGAATGGTAGCGCCGGATATGCCCGCCACCTTGCGATAATTCGATTCCAGATTTTTGACAACGACTTGCTGTTGTCCGACCAGTTCATCGATGAATAACGCTGCTTTACGCCCTTCCGACTCAAGAATAACTACTATCCCTTCAGATGGATCAATAAAGCGTGGCTCAATTTCAAACATTTTGTACAAAGGTATCAAAGGCAGGTAATCGCCACGCACCTTGACCACCTTGCCCTGCCCGCTGATCTCCTTTACATCCTCTGGATCAGGCTGCAGAGATTCCACTACATAACCCAACGGCAGTATGTAGATTTCGTCCCCAACCTTGATCGACATGCCGTCAAGAATAGCCAGAGTCAAAGGTAATGAAATCGATATGGTCGTGCCAAAACCTTTGCTGGAGCGAATATCAACCACGCCACCCATCGCAGTAATATTTCGTTTCACTACATCCATGCCAACACCACGGCCGGACACATCCGTCACCGCTTCCGCTGTCGAAAAACCCGGTGCAAAAATCAATTGCCAGACTTCTTCATCCGGCATGTCGTCGGAAACTTCCATGCCTTGTTGCTTGGCCTTGGCGAGAATTCTGTCACGGTTAAGACCACCACCGTCATCGCTCACCTCAATGATGATATTCCCGCCCTGATGACCGGCCGAAAGTGAAAGTTGTCCGGCCGGTGCTTTACCTGCCGCTGCACGTACGTCCGGCATCTCGATGCCGTGATCGATACTGTTGCGCACCAGATGTGTCAAAGGATCAACGATGCGCTCGATCAAGCCCTTGTCAAGCTCAGTAGCTGCACCGTGCGTAACGAAATCAACCTTCTTGCCCAGTTTGGCTGCGAGATCTCGTACCATGCGTGGGAAGCGTGAAAAAACATAATCCATCGGCATCATACGGATGGACATTACGGCCTCCTGCAAATCACGCGTATTCCGCGTCAGTTGCGAGACACTGTTCAACAAGCGCTCATGCAGCATTGGGTCAAGCGAATCGGTGCGCTGTTCGATCATTGCTTGCGTGATGACCAACTCACCAACGAGATTGATCAGTTGATCGACTTTTTCTATACCAACGCGAATTGAAGAAGATTCGGCACTGTTTGCGACTTTATCGGCTTCGCGCTTCACAACTGGTTTTTTATCGGCTGCGACAACGACGTGATGCGAATCATCCGCCTCATCTTCTTCAGAATCGGTAGCCTTGCTTGCCACAGGCGCAGCAATATCGAGAGGCACGAACGGTGCGAAAAAACCGTAACCTTGTGCATTTTCCTGGTCCTTGGTCGCAATGGCCGAATGCAATGGCTCAAAGAACCCAAACCCCTGTTCCGCCTCGGCTTGGCTACGCTCGTCAATAGACAATTTCGTCCCGGCCGACACTGGCACGGACTCTTCCGTAATCTTGAGGTCTTGCGGGTCAAGAATAAAAGAACAGATGGCAACAATGTCGTCCGGACCTTCGTGCGTGCTCAGAATGAAGTATGCGCGTTGATCCGGTAATACATCCTGGCTGATATCACCGAGCAAACCAAGTTCTGCGGCAAGCGCTTCCACATCGCGCAGCGGCACCTGTGGAAGTTCAATGCGAAAACGCCGATCTGTCCTGGCTGAAAGAGGAGCAGTATTAAAGTCTGCTGCAGGGATTGCTTTTGGCGCGGCGGCTACCTCCTCTTGCGACAAGGCTTCCAGCCGCAGACGAACTTCAGAGACCGCATCGAGATCGACGGGCGTATGCAGCCTGTGACCATCAAGCTGCATTTTTAAAATATCTTTTGCAGACAAAAAAGCATCAACGTGTTCCGGCACCAAGGCCATTTCACCCTTGCGTATTTTATCGAGCAAGGTTTCCAGCACGTGCGTGACTTCGGTCAGATCGGTGATGCCAAACGTGGCAGCACCGCCCTTGATGGAGTGGGCAGCACGAAAAATCGCGTTCAGGTCCTCCGCATCAGGAGCCGATACGTCAACCGCCAACAACAATTTTTCCATCTCAGCCAGCAGTTCTTCGGTCTCGTCGAAAAACACCTGGAAGAACTGACTCATATCGATGGTCATTATTCCACTCCGTTGTGTGTGCTCATAATGATGCTTACACTCATCGCTTTTCAGCCGATGACTTTTTTCACAACCTCGGTCAAACGTTGCGGATCAAACGGCTTGACCAACCAACCATTTGCCCCTGCTGCACGTCCCTTGGCTTTCATTTCATCGCTGGATTCTGTCGTCAGCATTAGAATTGGCACCTTCTGATAGGTCGGCAATGCACGCAATGCACGAATCAACGAAAAACCGTCCATGCGCGGCATATTTTGATCGGTCAACACCAGGTCAAAAATTTGTGCCTGCGCCTTGTCCAGTCCATCCTGCCCATCCACGGCCTCGGTGACCTGATAGCCTGCGGCACGCAGGCTGAAGACCACCATCTGCCGCAATGAACCAGAATCGTCGACTGCCAATATTGTCTTTGCCATTTTCACTCCTGCTAATACACGTTTCAGGTTATTAAACCCGCTAATCCAAATTTTTTCTACGAATCAAAACAACTCAATATCTCCACTTTCCATATGCGTCTGACATACGGCCTTCCATAATTCTTTTTCCAGATCCAGACTTTCCTTCTTCAGGGTTTCATTGATATGGTTAAGTACGCCACACAACTGATCGTTGCTCGCATCGGCGGGAATGGCAATACTGCTGGCGCCAGCTACTTCAAGCACATCACGAAATCCAACCACACGACGCACCGTGCGCCCAATTAATTGATTGGTCATATCCTGAAACTGCAAACCGGTCACCGCAGCATTCACGTGTTGATCGATTTGCATCGATTTGGCTTTCAGTGCCAGTGTCGCCTCGGGAGACACAAGCGTGCCATCCGATAGCGCATCGACCATTTTCTGTTGCTCGGTAACGGCGGCATGAATTGCCATGAAGCTGGCACTCAGCTTTTCGATCGCTTCCGCGAGAAGAGCATTAGTTTGCACCAGATCTGTTTCGATTTCAGTCAGATGTTGACTGCCGTGATCCGCCAGACCAGACAAAAGATCAGTGAGTTGCGACGCTAACGAATTATTTATTGTCATGGGAAATACCCAGTCATTATTTCGTTTATTTGCCGTTGTTTTATCTACCTGCAGCCGCAGCTGCGGCAGCGGCAGCGGCAGCCGCAGTTGCTGTTGCATTGGCTGTAGGCCTAGTCGACGTTGCAACAGCAGTTGAAACAGTCGCTGGCACAGGTGCCGCTACCGCTGTCACGATAGGTGCCGGCTGGACGATGCCGGATATATTGACACCTTTTTCTACTGTCTCTTTTGCCGTTTCTTCATCCTTAACCTCGACTGTCCTATTTTCTTTGGTGATGGAATCTTCTGTTTTTTTGTTCATCACGATAATACTGATGCGGCGGTTAATTGGACTTAGTGGATCTGTGGGATCAAATAACACTGCAGAAGACAGACCAACAACGCGCAACATTTTTGAATCGGCCATACCGCCCGCAATCAACTCCCGGCGCGATGCATTGGCGCGATCGGAAGAAAGCTCCCAATTACTATAACTTTTTTCACCACTGGAATATGGAGTTGCATCGGTATGCCCGGACAAGCTGATTCGATTGGGAATGTCATTAAGCGTCTTGGCAATCTCGTGCAGAATAATTTTAGTGTACGGCTGCAGTTCAGCCTTGGATAAGGCGAACATGGGCCGGTTCTTTTCATCCACGATCTGAATGCGCAGACCTTCCGAGGTTATATCAAGCAAAAGTTGATTTTTGTATTGACGCAAGCTGGGATTGGCATCAATTGCCTCTTCAATCCGCGCCTTCAGGGATTTAAGCCGCTCTGTCTCTTGCCGCTCAAGTTCGGCTGCCGCAGCTTTCAGGTCGCTTTTCTTAGAGGGGGCAGTACTCTCGCCTTGTTTTTGCTGACCATTGACGCGTGTCATGTCCTTGCCGCCGCCCTTGATCACGCTGGTTGCATCACCGCTACCAGAACCGCCCGCCATCGCCACTTTGACGGGATTGGAGAAATAATCAGAAATACCCTGCAGATCGCCTTTGGACGTAGAGCCCAGCAACCACATCAACAAAAAGAACGCCATCATCGCAGTCACAAAATCGGCGTAGGCGATTTTCCAGGCGCCGCCGTGATGGCCGCCCCCGGATTTCTTGATGCGTTTTACGATAATGGGACGGAGTCCTTCGTCAGCCATGTAAGTCTCCGTTAGGTTCTTCTATATTCTTTGGTTCTTATGTATTTAGAATCTGTTTATTTTGTTTTCGATTGCTTGATGTGCTCTTCCAGTTCGTTAAAGGAAGGACGCTCTGTCGAAAACAAGACTTTGCGGCCAAACTCAACTGCAAGTGCGGGCGCATAACCATTCAAGCTTGCCAGCAAGGTGACCTTGATGCATTGAAATACTTTTGAAGACTCATGCAATTTTTGCTCAAGGACGCTGGAGATCGGCGACACAAAACCGTACGCCAACAAAATACCCAGGAAGGTACCAACCAGCGCATTCGCGATCAGAATACCCAACTCCGCCGGTGGCAAACCCACAGACGCCATCGTATGCACTACGCCCATCACCGCCGCCACAATACCGAAAGCTGGAAAACCGTCGCCCAGCTTCGCGATGCAATGCACAGGAATTTCACCTTCGGCATGATGAGTATCGATTTCGTTATCCATCAGATTTTCGATCTGGAATGCATCCATGTTCCCGGACACCATCAATCGCAAATAATCGGTGATGAATTCAATAATATGGTGATCCGCCAGGACGGCCGGATACTTGCTGAAGATGGCGCTTTCTTCAGGCACATCGATGTCGCCCTCAATCGACATCAAGCCTTCCTTGCGCACCTTGGTGAGAATTTCAAACAACAGAGTCATCAATTCCATATACAAAGATTTCGTATATTTGGAACCTTTGAGAACACTAGGCAATGCCTTTAGTGTTGCTTTGATCGCTTTACCGTTATTCCCAACAAAAAATGCACCAGTCGCTGCACCGCCGATCATCAATAACTCGACCGGTTGAAACAGCGAGTGCAAATGCCCACCTGCCAAGACAAACCCGCCAAAAACCGATGCGAGGACGACAACATATCCAATGATAACTAACAAGCGTGTGCTCCGATTTTTGGTTTCAGGATGCCATTATTGCCTCAACAATTGCCATTATGCAACCGCGATGATGAGCTGTTTTTTTGAGTGATGCATTCGGCTCGATTTTTTCGGCATGACTATATGCCTTTCAACGGCTTTAATCGCAGGAACTTGAATGGCGACGTCCCACAAAATAACCAACGACTTTACATTCGCCAACCATAAATTTTCGGCTGATTTAGAGCAGGTGAAACCATGAATGCAGGTTGGGCATCTGGAATCGGAAATTCATAACTCAACAGCATGGAACCGGATCGCATTTCAGCACGCGCTTTTTCCCACAAGGCAGGCATCGCTGCAGGCGATAAATACGCAAACACAACGTCGTATTCCGCGAAATTCAAACGACCATAATCTCCTCGCGTGAAACATGCTTTACTCCGCATGAGCCATGCACGAAGCCAGCTTATGAGCCACGGTAGCGGTGCTATTTCGATGCCAAGA
The DNA here is from genome assembly GCF_042665175.1 of Herminiimonas aquatilis. Lineage (NCBI taxonomy): Bacteria > Pseudomonadati > Pseudomonadota > Betaproteobacteria > Burkholderiales > Oxalobacteraceae > Herminiimonas > Herminiimonas aquatilis. The sequence goes on along the minus strand of NZ_JBHTCC010000003.1, from coordinate 136,767 downwards.
AAATAGCTGTCCGGACGGCGTTTCGATAAATCCAATACCAAGCCGCCCAAACCACTGCCAATATCAATCAAACGAACACTTTTATCCTTGGGAAGCAGATCAGATACTGCATTCCAGGTCGCCAGATTCGAGGGGTAAAAAGGAACCTGCGTACGAAAAGTACTCCAGTAAAGAAAAAGAAGAATTACGAAAGCGCACAGAAAAAGAGTCGGCGGCAGTTGCAAGAACAAACCGAAAACTAAAATAACAGGGAAGAAAAACTGAATCGCTAACCACCAGGAAGCCAGACCACGCCAATAGGAGAAACCGGCTGCGATCGTCCCCTGAAGACAGGCAATAAGCAGGATATGCAAGGTTATGCCAAGCATCGCCCCCAAACTTCGGGCGAGAAGCAAAACAATGAAGAAAGAAAGAATTTGAAGAAGAAGAGCCCGCACTGCGGGCAATTGAAGAAAATTTCTTGATTCAGGCGACGCCGGTTTTGCGCCGGAGCGCCGCACAATCTTCACTCAGACACTCTTTGCAGAAGTTAAACCATCCAGTCACGCCACCAATAATGCCGCGTCCATTTTGGCTCGTTTGGTTTTACCGGCTCTGGACGGCATATGGCACAAACCGCAAGTGTAATTTGCATTCAAATCCAGGCGATGCACCACAAAATGACCACTACACTCACTACAGCATGCCGTCGCCAGCATTTTACTATCGAAAAATCGGACCAAGGTCCAGGCGCGCGTCAAAGAGAGGACAGGCTCCCCATCTTCACCGACATCAACCTGCTCCAGATACAGCTTGTAAGCTTTCATTATCGCGTGAATACCAACGATCTGTGCATGCTCAACCAGATATTTATAAATGCCGATAAAAAGTGAAGAATGAATATTCGGTTGCCAAGTAATAAACCAGTCGGTCGAAAATGGCAACATACCTTTTGGCGGGGAAACGCCACGCAACTCTTTATAAAGTTTTAATAAACGTTCGCGTGAAAGTGATGTTTCCGACTCCAGCAACTGCAACCTCGCGCCGAGATTAATCAATTCTATGGCGAGCTGAATCTCTTGGGACTCTGTCACAACACTTTTCTTGGCCATATTCGCGCTCTTCAGAAGACTTACAGCAATTTGATCGATGGAGCTAAGACAGCAACTGTTTACTTTAAGCTATTTGCTCAACGGCTTGGCCCGCCATCAAGATCGCAGCATGTGAATGCGCCAGTGAACGGTCTTTGTTGTAATTGGTCAGCATTCCAAGGATGGCGCCATCGTCGAATCGAAATCGGGCTAACATCATGTTAGCTCCCGCCAATTTCAAAATTTGAGCATTGTTCATGCCTTCGATCAAATCAGCGATTTCAGTGCTGATGCCCAGGCGGAAGATTGCAGTTGCCTTGTCGGCACGGATCATTTGTTGCGCCAGCATCAGGTAACCCAGATTAGCGTCACGAATTTCTGCAATGATGTCGTTATTTGTCATGTGAATCCCCTTACCTGTGAATGTCTTTGGCCACATTTGCTAGCCAGTGAAGCCATTCTGATTCGGGAAACAATTGCCTGAAATAGGCACTACTCGGTATTTTTATACAGAGAATACGACAATAGGCCGGTAGGCGTTTGTCCTACAAACGTCGACCAGCATACGATACGCTCAACATGAAATTGAGCGGAGAATGGCTTGTGTATTACTTCTGAGCATTTATTGCCAACCCAAAAGTTTTTCCAAAAACAGCTTGGAAGAATAATTCTTATGTATTTTTATTAACCAAAATTCTTAAAAATATTTGATAAAAAGGCAGGAAAAACTTCTTTTTATCAGCCTCTTGTCTCTTTAACGGCACGCTTTTGTAGAACTTTAGGGTTCAAGCAAAATAAATTTAAAATATTTTTATGCCGTTATCTAAGATTGATAACGGTCAGCATTCCCGAAACTTTAGGGTTCAGCCAAAATAATTTCATTAATTTGCATATTTTCTGTTCGCAGCCTCTCATCGCTCGATTTTTCTCGTGCAAACGCATGATGCTCAGAAAATGTATCCAGGTTATGTGTGGCTTGTATCGAAGCTGATACATATCAATAAACCTTAAGCCTCTGCGCAAACCGGTAGTGGCAGTAAATTCATAAATAGAAAATTAATTAACAAAATTGAAACTCTTTATTTTTACAACAGTAACAACCTTCTTCTGATCGTCATTGTGGATTTCACACTTCAATAAACGGATGCCAAAATGAGCGACAAAATCTGCTATTGTGAGATCGGATATCCCATCCTCAACCTAAAGGAGACTCTTATGGATTTGGTAGAAAAATTCGACGCCAAAGGAAAAACAGGGGCTGGTTACCATGTGGAAGTTTTTCAAACCCCGGTAGAAACAACGGATGAGGGAACGCCAGGCAGTAAAACCTACAAGCTCGCAGATGGCCGCGCCTTGGACCCTCTCTCCGATGCCAAATTCAAGATCGTTCAGACAGGTGAAAAAATATATCGGGTATAGCCGTCTTTAGGTCAATCTTCAATCGGAAGAATTTGACGCATTTACATGGATCTAAATAAAAAGCCCGCAATCATTTGCGGGCTTTTTTATGCATGGAACCGATGACTCCAGTCCATTATGATCATCTTCAGAAGTATTGTTGAACGATCTCACCAAAGGCAGCTTCGGCCGACATGCCACTCTTCATCAGCTTGCTAATGTCCTGTGAGTATTCGCGAATACCTTCGGGCAGTTTTTGGATGTTGTTTTTGAAGTACTCATATTTCTGAATATCGATCAAATCCCCGACCTTGGCGGCTGCAGGGCTGCTACCGGCACTACTGCGTGAGCTGACACGCGCGGTGCGCGTACCTACCGTCTTTTTAATCCCCACACCAGCAATCGCCGCCCTGATCTGCTCCAGCGTCAATACACTAGTGGCATTGCTGCCCGCGAACTCGTCTTCTTGCGGGTGCATCAAATGGTTATTCCCATCGAAAGCCATCTTTTTATCAAAGGCATTCGTGACCTGGTAGTTCGGTTTCTGCCCACTGATCAAACTGAATTGCACGCGTTCGCCATAGGCCAGCATTTGCGCAACCACACCATTCAAATACTCCACCGCCAGCGTATCCATGCTGCCGTTCCAGCGCTTGCTTCTTTTCGTGTTCAAAATGCGTTGTTCCAGTAAAAGTGACTTGTTCCAATTCGACCAAAGAAAAAAGCCCTTGATTTTCATCAAGGGCTTCTAATCTTTTGGAGGAGGCGGTGGGAGTCGAACCCACGATACAGGTTTAAGCCCGTATGCTTCCTTAGCAGGGAAGTGCCTTCGACCACTCGGCCACGCCTCCACATTACTTCAGTAGCTTTATACTGCCCGCTACTGCAAGGTTCAGTATCATAGCTTTTCAGGCATGTCTGGTCAACCAAACTGTGCCATCAAAATATGACTTAATTGTTTTTTTCCAGATCAAAGGTCTTATGCAATGCGCGCACTGCCAGTTCCATGTATTTTTCATCGATCAAAACAGATATCTTGATTTCAGAGGTCGAGATCATCTGAATATTGATACCCTCTTCCGACAAGGTACGGAACATTTGCGAAGCGATGCCAACGTGGCTGCGCATACCGACGCCAACGACTGATACTTTCGATACCTTGGTGTCGCCTTGAATGCTGGCGGCTCCAATATGTGCCTTGACGCTGTCATTCAATACATCGACCGCCTTTGCATACTCGCTGCGCGGGACAGTGAAGGTAAAATCAGTTTTGCCGTCGACTGATTGATTTTGAATAATCATGTCGACTTCCACATTTGCTGCAGCAATCGGGCCGAGGATTTGGTAAGCAATGCCCGGACGATCAGGCACACCCAACACAGTGATCTTCGCTTCATCGCGATTGAATGCAATACCGGTGATAGCGGCTTGTTCCATATTTGTATCTTCCTCAAACGAAATCAGGGTGCCGGATTTTGCTTCTTCTTCCAGCGACATCAAAGGGTCGGTCAGCGACGACAGTACGCGCGTCGGCATCTTGTAGTTGCCGGCAAATTCGACGGAGCGAATCTGCAGCACTTTCGAACCGAGCGACGCCATTTCGAGCATCTCTTCAAACGTAACAGTATTCAGGCGACGCGCTTCTGACACAACACGCGGATCGGTCGTGTACACACCGTCGACGTCGGTGTAAATCAAGCATTCCTGTGCCTGCAACGCGACCGCCACGGCAACGGCCGAAGTGTCAGAGCCGCCACGTCCCAGCGTCGCGATATTACCGTCATCGTCGACCCCCTGGAAACCGGTGATGATAACGATGCGACCCGCATCAAGATCTTTTTTGACCTTTACGTCATCTATCGATTGAATACGCGCCTTGGTAAAAGCGGAGTCGGTCTTGATCGCAACCTGCCAACCTGCATAGGACACCGCTTCCTTGCCGATAGCTTGCAAGGCCATGGCCAGCAAGGCAACGGAAACCTGCTCACCAGTCGAGGCCAGCATATCGAGTTCGCGCGGATTTGGTTGCGGCATCAACTCTTTAGCTAGGCCGATCAAGCGATTCGTTTCGCCAGACATGGCCGACGGTACTACGACGATTTGATACCCAGCGTCATGCCATTTGGCAACGCGTTTGGCGACATTCTTGATGCGCTCGGTAGAGCCCATCGACGTGCCGCCGTATTTGTGAACGATTAAAGCCATAAGGATAGAAAAACGCTCTTGAAAAAAGAAGTAAGCTGGAAAAATTAACCCACGACTTTACAGCTTGCGGCGCAGAATGACAAGGCCGACAAGGCTACCAGCCACTTTCTGCTTACCAAAGTAACCAAAAATGCGAGCAGACGGTATTGCCGCTAATCGAATTGCCAACGAAATTGGATATGCGGACCGGCTTCGCTACTGATTTGGTGGCAATCCATGCCGATTCCTGCCGCGAACAATAATTGCTTGCCGGCAAAGACCAACGGCAGGCGTTCGCGCTCCCATGCGGGAACATCGCACGCCTGATAATGGTATTTCAGGCTTTTGGTCGGGCGATTCCATGCCGGTTTCAAGCGCTCGCCACCGCTACGCAATTGAAGCATCAAAAGCTGTGAACGCAACCAGTCGGCAGCTATGCCCTGCTCTGCCGTTTCAAAATATAAGGTGCCACTGAACTCCGAAAAATGAATCGCAGCTTCGCCCTTCCATTCAAAAGGTGGCGGTGGCTGCTCCAGTGTTTCAGGGGCCAGCTTCGGCGTAATGAAGACGCGGTCGCGATGACGCCGAATATGACAATCCGCATGCGTCACGCACAATTGGGCATCGTGTTTGGCTTCTAGCAGTTGCGACCGCATTTCATTGAGCCAGGATGTCGATGGCATGCGTACACCGCGTACGCCAAACCAGTAGCGCAACATGTTATCGATGCGATCAGCGCTAAAATTTTTCAGCTTGGTGATATCCAGACATTCGCCATCCAGACAGACCTTCAAATCCTGCGCAGCCAGTTCGACCAGCAAGCGCTGCGCCGATTGTGCATGCTGCGCGGTGCGTGCAAAGCGTTGCTGGAAGCCGGGGAAATGTTGTGCCAGCGTCGGCATCACCTGATGGCGCAGGGCATTGCGCGCGTAGCGTGGATCAAGATTGGATTCATCTTCGACAAAAGCGATTGCATTCTGGGCGACGACTTTTTCCAAATCGGCACGCGTCAGTTGCAGCAGCGGCCTGCCCATCAGCAAAGTCGCATCACCAAGTAAATCCGCGGCATGATTGGCACTATCCATCCCCGACAACCCTGCGACACCGGAACCGCGCAACAATTGCAGCAGTACGGTTTCTGCCTGATCGTCCTGATGGTGTGCAGTCAGCAATAAAGGTACATCATGCGCGCGACACATATCACCCAAGGCCGCATAGCGACTATGGCGCGCCGCTTCCTCGACACCGCTCTTTTCCTGATTCGCTATCTGCACACGCCGTACATCAAATACAACGTTCAAATTGGCGCATAGCTGCTGACAATGCAGCAGCCATTGATCGGCATTCGGACTCAATCCATGATGAACATGGAAGGCAAACAATTCAAGTTCATGCTGCGCTGCGTACGCATGCAACAGATGCAGCAAGGCGGCCGAATCCAGCCCGCCGCTGTAAGCGATGGCGATCTTTTGTGGAGCAGATCCGGAAAGAGAAACGCGCGTCCGGATTTCCCCTAACGCGCGTTCACATTCACTTTGCGTTGCCGCAATGTCTTTAGTGGTCAAGGCTCATTCCGGTGTAGTAATCTCTTTGAATTTACCGTAGCTCATCAGTTTTTCATGACGTGCTGCCAGCAGATCCTTGGTTTTCATACCCTGGAATTGACGCACGGTATCCGCCAATGCACGTTTGACCAATGCTGCCATCTGTTTCGGATCGCGATGCGCGCCGCCCAGTGGTTCATTGATGATCTTGTCGATCAAGCCCATCGCCTTCAAGCGATGTGCTGTCAGACCCAAGGCTTCTGCTGCATCGGATGCGCGCTCTGCGGATTTCCACAGAATCGATGCACAACCTTCTGGCGAAATCACCGAATAAGTCGAGTATTGCAACATCAGGACCGCATCACCAACTGCAATCGCCAACGCACCGCCAGAGCCGCCTTCGCCGATGATGGTTGCAATCAGCGGAACTTTGAGTTCTGCCATTACGTAGAGATTGTGCCCAATCGCTTCCGACTGACCACGTTCTTCTGCGTCAATGCCCGGGAATGCACCAGGCGTATCAACAAAGGTGAATACCGGCAAACCGAATTTTTCTGCCAGCTTCATCAGGCGCATCGCCTTGCGATAGCCCTCCGGCTTTGGCATACCGAAATTACGCAAGCTGCGTTCTTTGGTATCGCGCCCTTTTTGATGGCCAATGACCATGCAAGGCATGCCGTTAAAGCGAGCCAGACCGCCTACGATAGACAAATCGTCCGCATAGCTGCGATCGCCATGCAATTCATGGAAGTCGGTAAAAATTTCATTCACATAGTCCATGGTGTATGGACGCTGTGGATGACGTGCAATCTGCGACACCTGCCAAGGCGTGAGCTTGGCGTAGATATCCTTGGTCAGCTGCTGGCTCTTCTTTGACAGGCGATCAATCTCCTCCGAGATATCGACTGCGGAATCGTCTTGTACAAAGCGCAGCTCTTCGATCTTGGAATCGAGTTCTGCAATCGGCTGTTCAAAGCCCAGGAAAGTCGTTTTACTCATCGTGCCTCCTTCTGATCAACACGAGGTGGATTTCGTATATGTTTAATTTGTTGCTGGTACTGCGTCCAGACTGCGCCACAGATACCAGGTTGCCACTGTGCGATACGGCTCCCAATTCGCTGCGACTTCGCGCGCGTCACTACGAGAAACCGGCTCGCCCGAAAAGTAGTTGCGACTGATGCCAGCCAGCAAACCAAGATCGTCCAACGGTAATATATTCGGCCGGAGCAGATTAAATATCAAAAACATCTCCGCTGTCCAGCGTCCGATGCCACGAATTTGAATCAAATCGGCAATAACGTCTTCATCCGCCATCTCGGCCCACTTGTCACAATTGACACGTTTTGCCTTGAAATGATCGGCCAGATCGAGGATGTACTCTGATTTTCGCTTGGATAAACCACAGCTGGCGAGCTTGTCGCCGGCCTTGATTACCTGGGCTGGCGTACATTTTGGACACACTTCGAGGAAGCGTTGCCAAACGCTATCTGCGGATTTTACAGAAATCTGCTGGCTGATGATGGAGCGTGCCAGCGTCGAAAAAGGTTCGTTGCGGCCAACCAGATGCAAGTCGCCAAACTGGGGAATCAGCTTGCGCATGATGCGGTCGCGCTTCATCAGCTCGGCCTTCGCCTCCTCCCAGTAAACTGGCAGGAGGCGCGTTTCATCAGCAGCAATCATCTTTACCATCCAGCTTAAGCCCTTCGCCATTCGGTCAAACCGCCAGATTTATCTTCAAGAATGATGCCCTTTTCCAGCAAGCCCGCGCGAATGCGATCAGCCTCGGCAAAATTCTTTTCTTTTTTAGCATGTACGCGTGCGGCAATTTGCTCGGTAACAAATGTTTCCAGAGCGCCACCGTCTTCCGTACTTGCCAATCCGGCATGTAAAAATTCCTGCGGCGGGCGCTGCAAAAGACCGACTATACCAGCGAGTTTGACTAACTGGCGCGCCAATACGGCGGATTTATTTTTATTGATTTCATTTGCCAATTCAAACAAAACGGCAATTGCCAACGGAGTATTGAAGTCATCATTCATCGCATCTGCAAAGCGCGCTGCGTGTGTTTCCGTCATATCCAAAGGCAGATCGTCAGGCGCCACCTCTTTCAACGCTGTATACATGCGCGTCAATGCATTTCGCGCATCATCCAGATGTGCATCGGAATAATTCAACTGACTACGGTAATGCGCACGCAGTATAAAGAAGCGTACAACTTCGTGATCAAATTTTTCCAGCACTTCGCGTATCGTGAAAAAATTGCCCAAGGACTTGGACATTTTTTCATTATCCACACGCACGAAACCGTTATGCATCCAGTAGTTGACGAACGTATGCTTGCTCGCCCCTTCTGATTGTGCAATTTCGTTTTCATGATGCGGGAATTGCAAATCTGCACCGCCGCCGTGAATGTCGAATTGCTCACCCAATAGATCGCAAGCCATTGCCGAACATTCTATATGCCAGCCGGGACGACCACTCCCCCATTTGGATGACCACTTGACTTCTTCAGGCTCGGATTCTTTCGATGATTTCCACAATACGAAGTCCAGCGGATCGCGCTTCCCGGTATTAACATCGACGCGTTCACCGGCGCGCAAATCGTCGAGCGACTTGCCCGACAGCTTGCCGTAACCGGAAAAATCGCGCACCGAGTAATTAACATCGCCATCCGATGATTTATACGCAAGGCCGTTGCGCTCCAGCGTTTCAATCAAGCCCAGCATTTGCGGCACGTAGTTGGTCGCGCGCGGTTCGTGATCCGGCTTTTGCACACCAAGTGCGGTAGCGTCTTCATCCATTGCATCGATAAAACGTTGCGTCAGCGTTGAAATCGACTCGCCATTTTCCGCTGCACGCTTGATGATCTTGTCATCAATATCAGTAATATTGCGAACGTAAGTCACTTCGTAACCTGAAGTGCGCAACCAGCGCTGGACCAGATCGAATACCACCATGACGCGCGCGTGTCCGATGTGACAATAGTCGTACACCGTCATGCCGCACACGTACATCCGGACTTTGCCCGGATCAATCGGAGTAAACAACTGCTTTTCACGCGCCAGCGTGTTGTAGATCTTCAGGGCACTCATGAATGGTTATCTGTTTTGGCCAGGAATTTGCTGCAAGATTTTTGTTGCCAGGCTTTATACATCTGGCCTACAACCCGTATCTGCAAATCCAGGCGCTGAGGCGACTATGTCGCCAAAACACTTTGTCATACTTCTTTTTGATAAAATGCACATTTTTGCGGCAGTATAGCATTGATGAAATGCTCTACTGCAGACTTGAATTCCGTTTGATTTTTGCTACCTTGTGTCCCACACGTTGTCGATTAAATCGATTCAAATTCCACTATGCCACGCATTTCGCAAGGGGAAAACGAGTCTTAATTTGGTGACAGTATTCCACCGGATGCCTAACTCGCAAGCGGGACGGCATAATATGACAGTGTAGGCTTTCGCGCAACTGCAGCATCGCTACGCACAGCATCCCTGGAATCACACAAGACAAACCTGATTTCGACATCATGTCGTCATGAACATATGGCAATAATTAACCGCACAACAGCTATCAATAAAGGAAGTCAAAATGAAATTTTCCCGCCGTCGTGTCATGACCCTGCTTGCTGCTCTATCTCTGTCTGGCGCGTTCCAACTGGCGCATGCAGCAGATGCGCCTCACGTGGTATTGAAAACAAATTTGGGAGATATCGAACTGGAATTAAATCCTGAGAAGGCTCCTAAATCGGTCGAAAACTTTTTGCAATACGTTAAAAGTGGTCAGTACGATGGCACCATTTTTCACCGTGTAATAGGCAACTTCATGATTCAAGGTGGCGGCTTTGACAAAAACATGCGTGAAAAACAAACACGCGCACCGATTCGCAATGAAGCGCAAAACGGTTTGAAAAACGACACTTACACCATTGCGATGGCTCGCACCGGCGATCCACATTCCGCAACTGCGCAGTTCTTTATCAACACGAAAAACAACAACATGTTGAATTATCCTGGTGTAGATGGCTGGGGTTATGCCGTATTCGGCAAAGTCGTCAAAGGAACGGAAGTCGTCGACAAGATCAAGCAAGTCAGCACCGGTAATCGCGGCCCTTATCAGGATGTGCCAGTGCAGGCTGTCGTGATTGAATCCGCCACTATTACAAAATAATCACTCAATAAATTACGCATAATTGTTCGCATCACTCATTTGGCATCACTCATTTAGCATCACTTAGTCAGTTTCACTTTACCTAGTTCAAGGAATAATATGGCAGTCATCCTCACCACCAACCACGGCAAAATCACCATCGAACTCGACGCAGAAAAAGCGCCCAAGACGGTTGAAAACTTTTTGGCCTACGTTAACTCCGGCCACTATGCGGGCACCATTTTCCACCGCGTGATCGACGGCTTCATGATCCAGGGCGGCGGTTTCGAGCCAGGCATGAAACAAAAGCCAACCAACGCTACAGTTGAAAACGAAGCCAAGAACGGCCTCAAGAACGACCTCTACACTTTGGCAATGGCACGCACTTCGGACCCGCACTCTGCATCTGCCCAATTTTTCATCAATATCAACAACAACACTTTCCTCGACTATCCAGGCCAAGACGGCTGGGGTTACTGCGTATTCGGCAAAGTTACAGATGGCACCGATGTCGTCGAAAAAATCAAGTCAGTCAAAACGACCCGCAGCGGCATGTTTGCTGACGTACCGGTAGAAGATGTAATCATCGAAAAAGCAGAAGTCATCTAATCTTTACTTCTGACAACGCATCATTCTCGACGCACGATATGACAATTTCATCCTCTGCTTCGAACAAACAAGCGCAGCCATTGCAGGCTGCGCTTTTTGTTTCTGACCTGCATTTGCAGGCTGCGATGCCACGAACGACCGAGGCATTTTTCAACTTCCTGCATACACAAGCAACAAAAACCCAACGGCTTTATTTGCTGGGCGATATTTTTGAAGCGTGGGCAGGCGATGACGACATACCCGATGCATACAACCAACAAGTCGTAACGGAGCTCAGGAATCTCAGTGACCGTGGTATTGAGGTCTTCTGGATTGCAGGCAATCGCGACTTTCTGGTCGGCGAGCAATTCGCAAAAAGCTGTAATCTGACGCTGCTGCCCGATCCATTTGTGACGACGATAGCCGATCGCTTGCTGGTGCTTACGCATGGCGATGCCTATTGCACCGACGACGCGGCTTATATGCAGTTTCGTGCTCAGGTCAGAGATGCTGAATGGCAAAGGAATTTTCTCAACTTGCCGCTGATACAACGCAAAGCCATCATCGAAAATCTGCGTGCCGGCAGTCGTGCTGCTCAGCGTGACAAGTCTTACGACATCATGGATGTCAACAATGAAGCCATTGCCGGTTTGTTCGCGCAAACGGCAACAGCGATCATGATCCACGGCCATACCCACAGGCCGGCGCGCCATGACTATCAGGCAAATGGCAAGACCCGTGTGCGCTATGTCTTATCGGACTGGGATCTGGATGGTGCTGAGCCGCGGGGAGACTGGCTCGCCCTAGATACGACAGGAACAATCCGTCGCTTTGATTTGTATGGTGTTGAAATCGGCAATTAGAAGACATTCTTCCGACATCGATAAGGCGACTGCTCACAGCCACTCAATGACCATGAGCAGCGCATCCATGCGGCTTTATTCAAACTGTTTTTGGAATTTTTGAAACTGTTCTGATAATGCAGTAACTTGCTGCCGCAAAGCGCTGACTTCTTCTTCAAGCTGAGTCATGCGATCTTGCCGACTCACATGAGTTGAAGTGCCGGTAAGCGCTGACGCTTCACTCGACTCAGAAAAAACCTCGCCTGATAACAAGGGGGCATAACGCGCCTCCTTGGTTCCTGGTGCACGCGGTAGACGCGCAACCAGCGGTGGATATTTATCCATCAGAAACTGCAATCCCGCCTCGACATCAGCAATCGAAGAAAATTCATGCAGGCGCCCGGAACGCGTGCGGATTTCCCCGGCAGTCTGTATTCCCCTCAGCATAAGAATGGTCAACACCGCCAGCTTGTCCTGTTCCAGCGACCACTTCATGCGCAAGCGATGCTGATACTTGCTGACGCGTGCGCCAGCCTGATTAACCTCGGCAACGTACTTCTCATCCATCAAACGTTGCAGAATTGCCTGTACGTCCAATTCACTCAGGGACATCACAGGATCGCGACTGGTTAATTGATTGCAGCCGTTCGTCAGCGCATTCAGCGACATCGGATAACTGTCCGGCGTGAGCGCTTCTTTTTCAGCCAGTACTGCCAGCACGCGGATTTCTCCCGCATCCAACAGGAATTGCTCACTGGCTGTCTGCTCCAGAGATACAGAATTACTTACATCATCATTCATTTAAAGTACTTATTCAGTGATTGTTATTCGACCAGCTTGTTCATTTCTTCCGGATCGAATTTTTCTGTAGCAAGCAAGGTTTCGCAATCAATACCGGCGCATTTCAAAGCTGCCAGAATTCTTTCGATCTGATGTTCCTGCGTCGCGGCATTATCAATCAAGCCGTGCAAGGCCTTGGATAAGGGATCATCGCCATTCGGTGTGACGCCATAGGCTGCAAACATCCGCGCCGCTGCTTCATCCCGCGCATTGTCTTTCAGGATGATGCGCGCCGGATTGCCTACTGCAGTGGCACCCGCAGGGACTTCCTTCACGACCACGGCATTCGATCCTATCTTGGCGCCTTCGCCAACCGTGAATGCACCCAGCACCTGAGCGCCAGCGCCGATGATCACACCGTTGCCCAACGTAGGATGGCGCTTCGCACCTTTGCTTAGCGAAGTCCCGCCTAGGGTGACGCCCTGATAAATCGTGCAGTCGTCGCCAACCTCAGCTGTTTCACCGATCACCACGCCAAAACCGTGATCGATAAAAACCCTGCGACCGATTCTTGCGCCCGGATGAATTTCAATCCCGGTCAACCAGCGTGCAATATGCGAGGTAAACCGTCCCAGCCACTTCAAATCATTGCGCCAGAACCAGTTTGCCCAGCGTTGCATCACGATGGCATGCAAACCCGGATAGCAGGTTATGACTTCCCATTCACTGCGCGCGGCGGGATCGCGGACAATGATATTGGCGATATCTTCTCGAATACGACTAAACATGGAATATGGATATGCGAAAAATGCTGAAGCAACAATATTAGCCTGTTATAGCAAGTCATGATGGACGCTGAGTAGCCTTCCATCATGAGTTGTACGGCTTTTATGTATTGATCGATGGATGACTGCTACATCCATCGCGTTTATGACATCGCGTCTTATGAACCGCTGGCGATCCGTTGCCTGCGTGCTTCATACAGGCAAACGCCCGAAGCCACGGAAACATTCAAGCTTTCCACCGAACCGAACATGGGGATGCCAACCAGCACATCACAGGTTTCGCGGGTCAGGCGACGCATGCCCTCACCCTCCGAGCCCATGATCAATGCCGCCGGGCCGGAAAAATCGGCTTCATACAGCCCTTTTTCAGAATCGTCGGTGGTGCCGATCAACAGGATGTCGCGCTCCTTGAGTTCACGCAGGGTACGTGCCAGATTCGTTACCGTAATGTATGGAACCGTATCCGCCGCACCACTGGCAACTTTGGCTGCTGTCGCATTCAAACCTACTGCACGGTCTTTAGGCGCAATCACCGCGTGCGCACCTGCGCCATCCGCCACACGCAGGCAAGCACCCAAATTATGCGGATCGGTAATACCGTCAAGTACCAGCAACAACGGCGGACCATCGACTGCATCCAGCAACTCATCCAGATTGCGTGCCAGCGACAGTTCGCCGGCCTTGGCCACGACACCTTGGTGACGACGCGTGCCAACGATACTGCTCAGGCGTGCGTCATCGGCTGAAATAATTCTTACCTTGGAAGCTTCGGCAGCGCGTATCAAATCCTTCATACGCTGGTCGTGACGACTGGCGTCAATATAAATTTCTTCTACCGAAGAGGCTTCATGACGCAAACGCGCTGTCACGGCATGAAAGCCGAAAATCATCTTGCTCTTCATTTTTATCGTTTCTTCTTGCTTGGTTTGGTTGCCGGTGGACGCTGCTTGTTTGGCGTCGCCGGCGCACGTTTGGCTTTGGTTTTTTTGGCAGGCGGCGCGCTAGCCGTGCTGGTGCCGGTTTTCACGGTACTCTTTTTAGCGCTATTGCCTGCAACACCTTTTTGTTCCGCTTTTTGCGTACGTTGCAGGTGCTCGTTATCGGCACGGCGAGCTTCATTCTTCAAGACCGTACGGATGCCGGGCTCGGTAACCAGGCGCAGATCGATTTTGCGTGCATCCAGATCGACTCGACTGACCTGAACCGTCACCCTATCAGTCAACTGATATCGAATGCCCGTGCGCTCGCCACGCAACTCGTGACGTGCTTCATCGAATTTGAAGTGATCGGCACCCAGCTCGGTCACATGCACCATGCCTTCAATGAACAGTGAATCCAGCTGCACGAAAATACCGAAGGTTGCCACACCGGAAATCACACCAGTGAATTCTTCTCCCAGCTTGTCGCGAATGAAGTAGCACTTGAGCCATGCCTCTACGTCACGCGACGCTTCGTCGGCACGTCGCTCATTGGCGGAGCAATGGATGCCCAGTGCTTCCCAGATCGCCAGATCGCCTTCAGCTTTTTGCTTGCCTTCGGCTTTATCTTGCGCATGCTTCTTGCGCGCTGCAGGCGATAACATCGTGTTCAACACGCTGGTGTCTATGCCCTTAGGCGTATAACGCTTGCCTTGCAAAATCGCCTTGATAGCACGATGTGTCAGCAAATCCGGATAACGGCGAATCGGGCTAGTGAAATGGGCATAAGCCTCATACGACAAGCCAAAGTGACCGATATTTTCAGGACTGTAAACCGCTTGCTGCATCGACCGCAGCAACATCGTTTGCAGCAGCAATGCATCGGGACGCGTCTTGATCTTCGGCATCAACTCGGCATAATCGGATGCGCTAGGCTTGTCGCCGCCGCCCAGATTCAAGCCGACTTGCTTCAGGAAGGTACGCACCTGATTCAATTTTTCCTTGGTCGGCAACGCGTGCACGCGATACAGACTTGGATGCTTGTGACGCTCCAGCAAATCAGCGGCACATACGTTGGCGGCCAGCATGCATTCTTCAATCAGCTTGTGCGCTTCGTTACGCGTGCGCGGCAGAATTTGTTCAATCTTGCCGACTTCGTTACAAACAATGTAGGTTTCTGTCGTTTCGAAATCAATCGCACCGCGCGCGTGACGCGCTTGCAGCAAGGCTTGATATACGCCGTGCAGGTTCAACAGATGCGGCACCAGCGCCGGGCGCTTCGCGGCTTCTATGCCTTTGGTATTACCAAGGACAGCGGCAACTTCGGTATACGTCAGACGTGCGGCGGAATGAATCACGGCTGGATAGAACTGGTAAGCCTTGATTTCACCTTTAGCCGTGATCACTGCATCGCACACCAGGGTCAAACGATCAACACCCGGATTCAGCGAACACAAGCCATTCGATAATTTTTCCGGCAGCATGGGAATCACGCGACGCGGGAAATACACGGAAGTACTGCGTTCCAGCGCATCGACATCCAGCGCTTCGTTTGGTTTGACATAGTTGCTGACGTCAGCAATGGCAACGATCAACCGGAAGCCATCTGCCTTACCAATTTTGCATGGCTCGCAATAAACTGCATCGTCAAAGTCACGCGCATCTTCGCCGTCGATAGTCACTAGCGGTACATCACGCAAATCGACGCGATCGCTTATATCGATAGCGCGGACTTCACTTGGCAATTTGGCTGCTGCTTTTTTGGCTTCTTCTGAAAATTCATGCGGCACACCGTACTTGCGCACGGCGATTTCAATTTCCATCCCTGGATCATCGATGTCACCCAGTACTTCGGCGATCTTGCCTACAGGCTGACTAAAACGCGAAGGCTGCTCTGTGAGCTCTACGCTAACCACCTGACCGGTTTTAGCCTTGCCTGGCGAACCCGCAAGTATGATGTCCTGGCCAATGCGCTTATCTTCAGGTGCGACTACCCATATGCCGTTTTCATTCAGCAAACGACCAATCACATGGGTGTTCGCACGCGATACAACTTCAACGATGGTGCCCTCAGGACGACCGCGTCTGTCGGTACCGATGATGCGTGCTTGTACACGATCACCGTGCAGGACTTTCTGCATTTCTTTTTCTGGCAGAAAGATGTCCGCACTGGCGTCATCAGGAATCAGGAAACCGAAGCCATCACGATGACTGCTGACGCGGCCCTCAATAAAATTGGACGAGTTCGCGAGTTGATAATTACCGGAACGATCCGGCTTGATCTGGCCATCGCGCTCCATGGCGTTCAGGCGGCGCATGAGGCCGTCCATCTCATCAGGCTTTACGCCGAGTGCGGTGGCAAGGGATGGCGCATCGTGCGACGTGGTCGCTGTGCGTAAGATGCCGAGAATTTCCTCACGGCTGGGAATGGTATAAGAGTATTGGCTCAAAAGCTGTTTCAGTTAATTGTTATTGGAACGGGAGTCAGTGTAACGGACGGTGACAATGTTTGCACAATAAGTCAGCAATCATGCAAATTCATTGCATTCCGTGATTGACTTTCAAATGTTTTCCGCTATACTGCTGATCTTTCTGTAGGCCCACGTGGCGGAATTGGTAGACGCGCATGGTTCAGGTCCATGTGCCGCAAGGTGTGGGGGTTCGAGTCCCTCCGTGGGCACCAAGTTATTAAAACCCCGTTGATTCGTCAACGGGGTTTTTCTTTTTCAGACTGCTTTTTCTTGCAGTCATATATTGCAGTCGATTTGATATCCGATTGCTCGCATTTTTTCCTAGTATCGCTCTGTGTTACCCACCCCGCTCACCGCATATTGCCAGCCGAGCATGACAGCATCACTACACGCAACTATTCAACTTCGCCTTTTTTCATCCACGCCGCTAATTGTTGCGGACGCAGCCCATCGTATTCTTCAAACGGCTGATGTATCCATGGATTGTGCGGCAAATATTCAAGATAGTAGTCAGGCTTGACTGATGAGCAAGCTTTGTACCAGATGACGGCAGACTTTACTTCTGTCACTTCAGGGAATTGCTGTGCGAGATGCGATTGAATTTTTTCCAGCGTCACGCCGGAATCAACCAGATCATCAATCAGCAAAATGCGGCCGCTCAAGGTGCCGTTGGTAATCGTGATGTGCCTGCCGATATCCAGCATGCCTTGCGTCATGCCGGCATCTTCGCGATAAGAACTGGTCGAGAGTATCGCCAGTGGAACATCGAAAATGCGGGAGAAGACATCGCCTGGACGCAAACCGCCACGCGCCAGGCAAAGTATTTGATCGAATTTCCAGCCAGACTCATACACTAGCAAAGCAAGACGTTCGATTGCATGGTGATATTCATCCCATGCAACCCATAAATCCTTATCGCTGGCTTCAGACATACTGCCGACTGTTCGTATTAATCTTATTTGAACGGATGACGCAATACGATGGTTTCTTCTCGATCAGGACCGGTTGAAATCATGTCGATAGGTACGCCTACGAGTTTCTCGATTCTGTCGATATAAGCACGTGCATTTGCCGGCAAGGCTTCCAGCGTTTTTGCACCGACTGTTGTTTCTTTCCAGCCTGGCATTTCTTCGTAAATCGGCTCGCAGGCTGCTGCATCTTCCGCACCAACCGGGAAGATATCAACCGTTTTGCCATTCAATTTATAACCCGTGCAAATACGCAGCGATTCCAAACCATCCAGCACGTCCAGTTTGGTAAAGCACATGCCGGTCACGCCATTGATCTGGACCGAGCGCTTCAGCAATGCGGCATCGAACCAGCCGCAACGACGCGCACGGCCGGTAACCGTACCGAACTCATGACCAACGGTTGCCAGATGCTTGCCGACGCCTGCATCGGTTGGCAGTTCGGATGGGAACGGACCTGAACCTACGCGTGTGGTGTATGCCTTGGTAATACCCAGAATGTAATGCAACATGCCTGGACCAACTCCCGAACCGGTCGACGCATTACCTGCCACGCAGTTGCTGGAAGTGACGTAGGGATAAGTACCGTGATCAACGTCGAGCAAGCTGCCTTGCGCACCTTCAAACAGCAGGTTCGCACCTGCGTTGAATGCTGCATAGAGCGCGCTCGAGACATCACCTACCATTGGTTTCAGGCGCGGTACATCGGCCAACGCATCATCCAATGTTTTTTGGTAATCGACTGTCGCGACCTTCAGGTAATTAGCCAAAACGAAGTTGTGATAGTCGAGGTTTTCACGCAGCTTTTCTGCAAAACGTTTTTCGTTCAGCAGATCGGCTGCACGAATGGCGCGACGTGCAACCTTATCTTCGTATGCCGGCCCGATGCCTTTGCCAGTGGTGCCAATCTTCGCATCGCCACGGGCTACTTCACGCGCAACGTCGAGTGCTGTGTGATAAGGCAAAATGATCGGGCAAGCTTCCGAGATTTTCAGACGCGACGGCACTTCTACGCCGATCGCAGCCAGCTTGTCGATTTCGCGCAGCACGTCGGGGACCGACAGCACCACACCATTACCGATATAGCACGCCACGCCGTCGCGCATGATGCCGGATGGAATCAGTTGCAATGCGGTTTTGTGACCGCCGATAACCAGCGTATGGCCCGCATTGTGGCCGCCCTGAAAGCGCACCACGCCTTGCGAATGATCGGTCAGCCAATCGACGATCTTGCCCTTGCCTTCATCGCCCCACTGGGTACCGATTACTACGACGTTTTTTGCCATGCTTTTTGTAGACATCACTTAACCTAATTTTTTGATAATCCAGTTGCCATCTTCAAGCACGAGTGCGCGATCGCACTCGAACTCATCCTGATCGTTTTCGTGGCCGGAAAGACTTTGAATCACGACTTCCCCAGCCTTGCGCAATGCGCCAATTTCTTTACCTAATGCCGGTTCGCGTCCCCATGGTGCGCGTATCGCACGCTTGGGCTCAGCTACTGGTAACAGTCGCGCCAATTCGCGCAAATCCATCGAAAAGCCGGTAGCCGGACGGGCGCGGCCAAATGCTTCACCTACATGGTCGTACCGACCACCACGTGCAACCGCGTTCGGCAGGCCGGGAACATAGATCGCAAACATCGCGCCACTCTCGTATTGATAGCCGCCCAAGTCTGCCAGATCGATCGTCACGTTGGCATTTCCTGCGAGGCTGACCAAGGCATTCAATTCATCCAGAGCCTTGGTAATCCCAGGCAAGTTCGGTAATACTTCGCGCGCCTTCGCAATGACAGCCACATCACCATACAAACCTGGCAATGCCAGCAAGGCACGACGCGTTTCGGCGCCGTAGGCCGCGGTGATCTCTTCCAAAGCAGGCACGTCTTTCGCACGCAACGCAGTATACAGTGCGCGCTCATCCTTCTGCGCGCTTACATCGTTTTCCAGCAGCGCACGCAACACCCCGACGTGACACAAATCCAAGCGCACATGCGTAAAGCCGGCCAATGCCAGAGAGGCCAGTGCCAGCTCCTGAATTTCGCCATCGGCCTCCAAACCGGCGTGACCGTATACTTCGGCACCGATTTGCAAAGGTTCGCGCGTTGCATGCAAACCGTTAGGACGCGTTTGCAGTACGCTACCGCAATAACACAAGCGTGTTACCGAGCTGCGATTCAACAGATGCGCATCTATGCGTGCCACTTGTGTGGTCATGTCTGCACGCACACCCAAGGTGCGACCCGACAGTTGATCGACCAGCTTGAAGGTGCGTAAATCCATATCCTGACCCGCACCTGCAAGCAGTGACTCCAGATATTCCAGCATCGGTGGCATAACCAGCTCGTAGCCGTATAGGTGAAAGCTGTCGATGATTAAACGGCGCAGTTCTTCAATCTTGCGCGCTTCAGACGGCAAAACATCGGCAATATTTTCAGGCAATAGCCAATTAGGCATGACGGGAAATGAATTAGGTCAAAAAAAGAAAATAGAACACGACTAATATTGCCCACATATGTGGCAAGACAAAATCCCAAAGCAGATTCTGCCTGTCAAAATTATTCGCTCTTGTTATAAGGCAATGGCTCTAAAAAGAAACTACCACCGTGAATGGACAGGATCTTAGGTCCCGAGAGGTCAATCTCTATACATTCACGGCAGACAGATTATTTCTTCGGAGCGCTACTGCCAGTCGTCGGATTTTTGAAGTATTTAAAGAATTCAGAATTCGGATCAATCACGAGCATATCGTTACGCGTCTTGAAGCTGGCACGATAGGCCTCGAGGCTACGATAGAACTTGTAGAACTCAGGGCTTTGGCCAAATGCTTGTGCGTAAATTTGCGACGCTTTGGCATCGCCCTCACCGCGAACCTGCTCGGCATCGCGATACGCTTCAGCCAGAATCACGGTACGTTGACGATCAGCATCCGCACGAATCTTCTCGGATTCCGCAGCACCGGTAGAACGTAATTCATTGGCCACACGTGCACGCTCGGACTTCATGCGTTCAAAAACGGAGGCATTGATCTGATCGACGTAATCAACACGCTTCAAACGTACGTCAACAATTTCGACACCGATCTGCTTCGCTTCTTCCGTTACTTTTTTCTGAATGCCGTCCATGACCGCGCCGCGCTCACCGGAAATTACTTCACGCACTGTGCGCTTAGTAATTTCTTCGTTCAGCGAAGCCTTGACGATTTGCGCCATGCGATTTTGCGCACTGCGTTCATCGCCACTAAAGCTGACGTAATACAAACGTGGATCGACGATACGCCATTTCACGAAAGCATCGACCAGAATATTCTTCTTTTCCGCAGTGATGAAGCGATCAGCGTCTGGTGTATCCAGTGTCAGAATACGTTTATCAAGGAAAATCACATTCTGGAACGGGGGCGGCAACTTGAAATGCAGACCAGGTTCGCTGATGACTGTTTTTACTTCACCCAGCGCAAACACGATTGCGTACTGACGCTGATCCACTACAAATATGGTCGAAAAAAATACGCCAACCAGGATCGCTAATGCGATTACAACAGAAATTAGGCGATTCATTATCGAGCCTCCCGATCACGGGAAATACGGCTATCACGGGTACGGGATTCCTGCTGCAATTGCGTCTCCAATGCGACTGAACCAGATGGTACTACGGGTGTAGTAGAGGCTGCTGTAGATGGCGCGTTCGCTGCAGCGTCGGCAGATGTCTGCGAAATCAACTTATCCAATGGCAGATAAATCAGATTATTGCTGCCCTTGGAATCGACCATCACTTTAGTTGTGCTCGAGAATATCTTCTGCATCGTGTCGATATACATACGGTCACGTGTCACAGCCGGTGCTTTTTGATATTCCACCAGCACTTGCTTGAAGCGTGAAGCTTCACCTTGCGCATTGGCTGTCACGCTCGCCCGATAAGCTTCCGACTCCTCCATCAGACGCGATGCCGCACCACGAGCACGCGGAATCACGTCATTGGCATACGCCTGGCCTTCATTTTTTTGACGCTCGCGATCCTGACCGGCTTTCACAGCATCATCGAATGAAGCCTGCACTTGCTCTGGTGGTTGTACGCCCTGCATCGTTACATTGGTGATCTGCACGCCCGCCTTGTATTTATCTACAATTTGCTGCATCAGCTGACTGCTGTCAAAGGCGATTTTTTCGCGACCTTCATATAAGACAAAGTCCATTTTGTTGCGACCGACAACTTCGCGTATCGCAGTTTCTGCGACTTGCTTGACCATTTCTTCCTTCTCGCGATTATTGAATACCCATTCGGATGCATTTTTCAATGTGAACTGAACAGCAAACTGGATATCAATAATGTTTTCGTCTTCGGTCAGCATCAATGATTCCTGCTGCTGCTTATTTTTGACGCTCCCCCGGTAACCGACTTCGACAGTGCGAACCTGCGATACATTCACAGTTTCGTGGCTTTGAATCGGAGTTGGCCAGCGCCAGTTAAAACCGGCTGGCGTCATGTGGCTATATTTGCCGAATGTGAGAACCACACCGGTCTGGCCTTCCTGAACGATGAAAAAACCACTGACCAGCCACAGAAATCCAACGATCGCAGCAAT
Organism: Herminiimonas aquatilis; assembly: GCF_042665175.1. Lineage (NCBI taxonomy): Bacteria > Pseudomonadati > Pseudomonadota > Betaproteobacteria > Burkholderiales > Oxalobacteraceae > Herminiimonas > Herminiimonas aquatilis. Next base: position 114,490 of record NZ_JBHTCC010000003.1, on the reverse strand, counting down.
GACGCCCGCACCGATGCCGGCACCACGCATATCAGGTTTAAATCCGGTACCACCGGAGTTACCGCCGTTACCGTTGTTGCCGCCGCCGTTCTTCTTGTTACCAAACAGGTTGCTCAGGCGTTGATTGAAATCACGCCACAATTGATCCAGATCTGGCGGACCATCGTTCGGTCTTTTATTACCATCCTGATTCTTATTGTCGTCAGAGCCACGACCCCAGCGAGGGTCGTTGAGCGAAAATTTCAAGCCAAATTTTTTAAGTAGGGAAACAAGCATTCTTTTGTGGTCCGGGCTGAAAAATAGTGGGTTGGAATACCAAATAAATTCGTTATAGGTTGACTTCGTCAGACGCAGTTAGCGATACATCTTCAAGTCCAGCGGTGCGCTGCTTCGCACATTCGGCTACTGCTTCCCGCAGTAGATCCAATCCGCTTCCAGTCTGGGCACTAATAAAAACACGTCGGATTTTATCATATTCATCACGTTCCAAAGCAGGTTCCAGCCCTGCCGCGTCAATCTTGTTCCAAACCAGAATCTGCGGAATGTGATCAGCGCCGATTTCTCGCAAAACCATATTCACTTCTTCGATCTGTTCCATACGGGCCGGGCTCGCGCCATCGACTACATGCAAAAGCAAATCGGCATGGATGGTTTCTTCCAGCGTAGCGCGAAATGCAGCGACCAGTTGATGCGGCAACTCACGGATGAATCCGACCGTGTCGGAGATCACCACATTACCAGCTTCACCTAAATAAATACGGCGCGAGGTGGTATCCAAGGTGGCAAACAATTGATCGGCAGCCAGCATTTTGGCTTTAGTCAACGCATTGAACAGCGTTGATTTACCCGCATTGGTATAACCGACCAGAGAAACGGAAAACGCATTGTTACGTCCGCGTGCGCGACGTTGTGTCGCACGCTGCTTGTGGAGTTTTTCCAGCTTGGCTCGCAAAGCCTTGACTCTCTCGCCCAAAAGACGGCGATCTGTTTCCAATTGCGTTTCGCCCGGGCCGCGCAAACCGATACCGCCTTTTTGCCGCTCCAGATGCGTCCAGCCGCGAATCAGGCGCGTGGATAAATGTTGCAATTGGGCCAATTCAACCTGAACTTTACCCTCGTGACTTTGCGCGCGCTGCGCAAAAATATCGAGAATCAGGCTGGTACGATCAACCACTCGGATCTTTAAATGGCGCTCAAGATTGCGTTGCTGTGCTGGGGATAATGCATGGTTGAAAATCACGATGTCGATCTCATGATCGACCACCGCATCCGCTATTTCATTTGCCTTCCCTGAACCGACAAACAAGGCAGCATCCGGACTCGAACGCTTGCCAGTAATTGTCATGATAGGTTCGGCACCTGCTGATCGAGCCAGAAGAGAAAGCTCTTCCAGACTCGCAGCAAAATCGCCTTTGCCAAAATCAAGGCCAACCAGTACGGCACGCATACTAGTACCGCGCCCGTGGCAAAATTATGCGGATATTATTCAGCGTCAGACTCAATGCTCAGGTTCACGGCGCGCGCAGGCACGACAGTCGAAATTGCGTGTTTGTAAACCATTTGCGTAACAGTATTACGCAATAAAACGACATATTGATCAAACGATTCAATATGACCTTGGAGTTTGATGCCATTGACGAGATAAATCGAAACGGGGACGTGCTCTTTGCGCAAGGCATTGAGAAATGGGTCTTGTAACAGTTGCCCTTTGTTGGTCATGACAGCTCCATTGTGTTGTTGTGATTAGGAGGTTGAGGCATATTGCTTATTTTCAAGTGCCTCTCTCAGTGGGAATGTAATCGATTTCAAACTTTTCCGCCAAAAAGGCTTATTTTTCTGACCTGCTGAAAGGATTTTTGCCGGAACGTAACTCGATACGTAGTGGAGTCCCAACCAGAGAAAAAGTTTCGCGAAAATGCTTTTCCAGGAAGCGTTTGTAATTCGCGTCTATCGAATCAAGCGCATTGCCGTGAATGACAACGATAGGCGGATTCATGCCGCCCTGATGCGCATAACGCAGTTTCGGACGGATGGAGCCCTTGCGACGCGGTTGCTGATGTTCCACGGCCTCGATCAACGCGCGGGTCAGCTTGGGTGTAGACAGATTCGACATGGCCGCAGCGTAGGCATTGTCGACCGATTTCATCATCGGGCCGATGCCACTGGATTTAAGCGCTGAGACAAAATGTGTTTTGGCAAACGACAGAAAACCCAGTTTGCGTTCCAGATCAATCTTGATCTCGTCGCGTCTATCACTGGTCAAACCATCCCATTTATTCACGCCTACTACAAGCGCCCTGCCCGACTCAAGTATGAACCCCGCAATGTGCGCATCCTGCTCGGAAATATCCTGTTGCGCGTCGAGCAGCAAAAGCACGACATTCGCTTCGGAAATCGATTGCAGCGTTTTGACCACTGAAAATTTTTCGATCGCTTCAAATACCTTGCCGCGACGACGAATGCCAGCCGTATCGATCAATGTGTACAACTTGCCTTCACGCTCAAACGGAATCTCGATTGAATCTCGCGTGGTACCCGGCAAATCGAACGCGATCACGCGCTCTTCACCCAACAAGGTATTGACCAGCGTGGACTTGCCCACATTAGGGCGCCCGACAATCGCCAATCTGACGCTGCGATCTTTCGACTCAGGAATTTCTTCTTCCGGCGGACGTTGGGCGAAAGCTATATTCAGAGATTCTTCGACCAGATCGGTAACGCCGTCGCCATGCGCGGCAGAAATCACATACGGATCGCCCATGCCGAGTTCATAGAAATCGGCAGTCACCGTGGTGTATTTCATGCCTTCTGCTTTGTTGACGACCAACATCACGGAACGACCGGTTTTACGTAAAAAATCGGTAATGGTTTTGTCGTGTGGCGTAAGCCCTTGGCGTCCATCGACAATGAAAATCACGACATCCGCTTCTGCCACCGCCTGTTTGGTCTGCTTGGCCATTTCATGCATGATGCCTTCCTTGGCAACAGGCTCGAAACCGCCAGTATCAATGACCAAGAAAGGACGTTCGCCCACACGACCTTCGCCGTAGTGCCGGTCACGCGTCAAGCCCGGAAGATCAGCGACCAACGCATCACGCGACCGGGTTAGTCGATTGAAGAGCGTGGATTTGCCGACATTAGGTCGACCTACAAGTGCAATAACCGGCTTCATCTAATTGTTTTACTCGGCCGCAATTGCGACCAACGTTCCTGATTGAGTTTGAAAAATAAAATTCGCGCCAGCGCTTGCCGGTGCGGCAAGAATCGGGCTGCCATCGGTGCTGATACGCGCCGCTAACGAGCCATCTTCTTTCGAGAAAAAATGGATATAACCCTGGTAATCGCCTACCGCTACCAAACGGCTTGAGCTGATTGGAGTAGACAAGCGACGATTTGCCAATTGCGTATTGCGCCAGATACTGGTGCCGCCATCCCGCGCGAATGCGCTCAAGCCACCGCGTTCGTCGGCCGCATAGACAAAACGCTCGTCGACTGCCACGCCCACATCGCTGGACAATGGTTTAGCCCAGCGTGGCGTACCGCTTGCTGCATCGAAACAGGCAACCCGGCCTTGATAAGCCACTGCGCACACATCCCGACCGGACACAACCGGTGAGCCGGAAATATCAGCGATACGTTCTAGTTCTGTCGTACCACGCGGATCGCCGACAGCGACTTCCCAGCGCGGCGCACCGTTATTCAGCATAACGGCCAACAGACGCCCTCCGGCCAAACCGACGAAAGCGGTCGAGTTCACAATCGTGATGCCAGGCGAAGTACGCAGGGTCAGTGCCGGCGCCGTACGCTGCAGGAACCATTTACGCGTACCTGTCTCGGCGTCCAGTGCGACAACACGATTATCCAGACTGCGCACGACCACCACGCCTTGGCCAACTGCAGGTGTAGACAAAACTTCGCTGCTGGCTTGCGCCTTCCAGCGTTGTTTGCCGTTGCCGTCAAATGCCAACACGACGCCTTTTTCACCCGCCACGACTATGGTATCGCCATCGCTGCCAACACCAGCAGTCAGCTTGGTTCCAGCATTGATGCTCCAGACTGAACGCCCGGTAGCGGCATTAATTCGCATGATCGTGCCATCAGCAGCAGCAGTAAATACATCGCTTCCGACTACCGCAGGAGCGAAACTATATTGATCTGCCTTGCCGACGCGTTCCGACCAAATCGTACGCACAGTTGCTGTCGGCTTGACTTCTTTCAGCGCAGCCGGCTGATTACGTGTCGACGGGTTGCTGGCGAACGGATTAAGGGACGACAAGGTTGAGCATCCGCTCACTGCAAGCAGTAAGCCGACACCCATAATTTTGGACGTGGTCATCAAGCTGGAATTCAATTTGATACGCATCTTTTTCCTTAAGCGTTTGTGCAGCCAATGTGTGCAGCTAATTTATGCGGCTTTTTTTACAGCAGCGCCGCCAATTGCATCCAGTTTTATCTGGATCAACTGACGTCCCGGATTCTGTGCATCGGTTTTTTCCAATGCAGTCTGATAAGCGGTACGCGCTTCATCCAGCTTGTTTTGAGCAACATAAATATCACCCTTGCGATCGCTCACCACACCGGCAAACTCTGCAGGGAAATCGCCAGACAGGACTTTCAATCCTTCATCGTATGCTTTTTCATCCAGCAAAATACCGGCCAGGCGAATTTTGGCAATGGCCTTGTATGCATCGCTGCCCTTGTCGGCAACCCATTGCAGCTGCGCTTTTGCGGTTTTTAAGTCGTTCGCATCAAAAGCTGATTTAGCAGCTGCCAATCCACTCATTTGCGCATAAGCGGTACTAGAAAACTTCTCTTGCATATCGGTAGCGACGCGCTGAATTTTGTCCTTGTCTTGCGCCGTTACTGCTTTTTGCAACTCTTCATAAAGCTGCGCTGCTTGCGCCGATTGATTGCGCTGATAGACGCCCCAACCCGCCCAAGCTGCGTAAGCAGCCAACACGATAATCAACAACCATGTAACCAGATTGCCGTATTGTTTCCACCAGGCTTTAAGGCTGGCTAGTTGCTCTTCTTCTGCGTGATCGTATGCCATGATGGTCTGATATTAGTGGTGAATTAATGGTGATAGTGAACGTGGTCGCCGTGATCATGATCGTGATCATCGCCAACAATTTGGTCGACCAGATAATCGGCGATGCCTTCGAATACAACATTCGATTGCTTGCCTTCTGAATCGCGCATTTCTTTAACAACGGCCATGCCTTGTGCGATTTCATCTTCGCCAATGATCACCGCATAAGCTGCACCGCTATTATCTGCACGCTTCATCTGAGATTTAAAACTACCGATACCGGCTGACGATGCGCAATGCAACAGCACATCCAAACCTGCATCGCGCAAACGCTCTGCGACCACCGAGGCTTGCAGCTGAGCTGGCTCGCCTTGATGCACGATGTAAACGTCACATTGATTCGGCGCAAACTTTTCACCGCTAGCTTTCATCAGTTCAAGCAGGCGTTCGACGCCCATTGCGAAACCGCAGGCTGGCGTAGGCTTGCCGCCAAACATTTCGACCAGCGGATCATACCGCCCGCCGCCACACACTGTGCCTTGCGAACCGAGTTGGTCGGTTACCCATTCGAACACGGTACGATTGTAATAATCCATGCCGCGCACCAGGCGCGGATTGATTGTGAATGGAATTGCATTGTGATTCAGGATTTTTTGCACGCCTTCAAAATGCGCACGCGAATCTTCGCCCAGATAATCGAGCAGCTTAGGTGCCGCATTGACCATATCCTGCATGGTCGGATTTTTTGTATCAAGAATACGCAAGGGATTGCTGTGCAAACGTTTTTGCGCTTCGGCATCCAGCAATTCAGCATTTTGTTCAAAGTAGGCAATCAAGTCCGCTCGGTGCTTGTTGCGTTCTTCGGCATTGCCAATGGAATTCAATTCCAGACGCACGTCCTGCAAGCCAAGGTCATCCCACAAACGCTGACACATCATGATCAGTTCTGCATCAATATCCGGGCCGGAAAAACCGATCGCTTCCGCTCCTATCTGATGGAACTGACGATAACGACCGCGTTGCGGTCTTTCGTGACGGAACATCGGGCCCGAATACCACAAGCGCTTGGGGCCGTCGTAAGTAAGATTGTGCTCCAGCGCGGCGCGCACAACGCTTGCAGTGCATTCCGGACGCAAGGTTAATTCATCGCCGTTCATCGAATCGGTAAAGGAATACATTTCCTTCTCGACTATGTCGGTGACTTCGCCCAAGCCGCGTGAGAACAATGCTGTTGGCTCGACGATAGGCGTGCGAATTTGCTGGAAACCATAGCTTTTCAAAACCGTGTGTACGGTATTTTCAAACAATTCCCACATAGGCGCATCGACTGGGAGAATGTCGTTCATTCCCTTCACGCCGACAATTTTTTCTATTTTTTTGGTATCTGACATTTATTTTTAAAAACTTATCTTTAACTTGTTTGACGCTGCACGATTCGTGAGCAACATCGTTTATTTTCAGCAGCGCATAAAACTATGCGGCGGTGTTTTCTTTACCGTAACGCGTCTTGACGTAATCAAGTACGATCGCATGAAATTCTGCGGCAATATTATCGCCACGGAGCGTGACGGTTTTTTCTCCATCAACAAATACTGGCGCCGCTGGCGACTCACCAGTACCCGGCAAGCTGATGCCGATGTTTGCGTGTTTCGATTCACCAGGACCGTTGACGATACAACCCATCACTGCCACGTTCATCGCCTCAACGCCAGGATATTGTTTTTTCCAGACAGGCATTTGATCACGCAGATATGTCTGAATACCATCTGCCAATTCCTGGAATACCGTCGACGTTGTGCGACCACAACCTGGGCATGCGATCACCATAGGCGTAAATTTACGCAAACCCATGGTTTGCAAAATTTCCTGACCTACGATTACTTCGCGCGTTCTATCGCCACCCGGCTCAGGCGTCAGCGAAATGCGGATCGTGTCTCCTATGCCTTCCTGCAAAAGCACAGACAGCGCAGCGGTCGAAGCGACGATGCCTTTACTACCCATGCCCGCTTCAGTCAAACCGAGATGCAGCGGGTAATCACAGCGACGCGCGAGTTCGCGATAAACCGCGATCAAATCCTGCACGCCCGATACCTTGCACGACAAAATAATGCGATCCCCGGCCAGGCCCACTTCTTCGGCACGCATGGCGTTTTCAATTGCAGAGGTCACCAAGGCTTCATACATGACCGCCTGTGCAGTCCATGGATTCGCTCTTGCAGCGTTTTCATCCATGATGCGCGCCAGCAGTTCTTGATCCAGACTGCCCCAATTGACGCCTATGCGTATCGGCTTATCGAAACGGCATGCAGTTTCAATCATCTGGGCAAACTGCGTATCGCGCTTGTTACCTTTGCCGACATTGCCCGGATTAATACGATATTTCGCCAGCGCTTTTGCACAATCAGGATAGTCATTTAAAAGCTTGTGGCCGTTGTAGTGAAAATCACCCACCAGCGGCACGACAATATCCATCTTGTCGAGCTGTTCGCAAATTTCAGGAACAGCCGCTGCAGCTTCGGGCGTGTTCACGGTAATACGCACCAGCTCAGAACCGGCGCGCGCCAATTCCTTGATCTGGATTGCAGTGCCGATGATGTCTGCGGTATCGGTATTGGTCATAGACTGCACCACCACGGGCGCATCGCCGCCGATACGCACTTCGCGGCCGCCGTAACTGACCACCGCGATACGACTTTTACGACGCGCTAAAGAACCAGTAGCAATCGGATCAGAGGAAGACATACGCAAATTATTTCAAATTCAAACGAGCAACATTACTGGAATTGCCAGTGACAACATCGATAAGCTTGCCGCGCAAGCTCACGTCCACGCCAGCAGCATTGCCGATAACCATGGATACAGGCTCTGTGACGGCAACGACTTCGGATGTGCCAGCTTTCAGCAGACGCGAAACCAGAACGCTATTATCTGCGCGCTTGATTTCTACCCATGAATCCTCCCGCACTTTGATCGCCAATGCGTCTTTACTGTTCACCGGAACGGCAACAGCAAGCGGCGGCGCGACGGGAATTTTATTCGCATCTGCTGCCGCAACTGGTTTCGATACCGCAGCTGGTGCTGGCACTACAGGTGCTGCAGCAGGCTTCGCATCAACAACTGCCGCCTTTGATTCCGGCGCAGCTGGAGCTGAGGCAGCCGGCACTGGCGTCGATATCGTCGAAGTCATATTCGCCGGTTTCGACTCATTGGTGCTGGGCGCCACCGTTGTTTCAATTACTTCAGCTTGCGAGGGAGGCGCCTCGACGATTTCCCCAGTCTCTATCGGGGCAAGTTTTTCTTCGACTTTGGATGTCTGCGACGTCATTGACGACGGGATCCAGCCAAAATGCTGTCCGGCAAAGACTGCGACGCCAAGCACCGCAATAAGTACGGCGCCCACTATCACCTTGAATGAAAAACCACGCGGACCGGAAGGCGACAGCTTGGTTTCAGAAAACGAAGCCGAAAGTGTATTACGTTCTGCAAGTTGCGCGACTGGCTCAGCATTGGCATCAACAATCGCGGCGAGGATAGGCGCAGGATCCGTCTGCAATACCTTGGCGTAGGCGCGCACGAAACCGCGCACGATGACCATGCCTGGCAAAGCCGCATAATTGTCCGCTTCCAGCGCCTGAATCTGCCTGTTGGCAAGATTGAGCTGACTCGCGATTTCCGCAGTTGTCCAACCGCGCGCCTCTCGCAACGCTGCAAGTTGCGCTCCTGCCGGCACTATGGACTCGACGGTATTCGCAACCGCTTCGGCAGTTATAGAGGCTGAAGCAGTTTTTTCCACCTGTTCGCTTACTGATACTTCATCATTCATTGAAGGCTCCACGCTGATAAGCCGCAAATTCATTTGAGTTTGGATAACGGCGACGCAACTGCGTCACAAAACTGGCTTCAGATGCGCGATCGCCCATCTTGCGCTCAACCTTAATCGCCAACCACAACACTTCTGCGGTCAGCACATCCGCCTTCGTAACGCGCGTAATGTAAAAACGGGCTCGCTCAAAATCTCCGCGCTCATAGTTGATGCGCGACAAATTGGTATTCGTTGTCGGGTTACCCGGGTCGTAGCGAAAGGCTTCATTAAAATAACGCTCTGCGGTCACTGCATCTTTCAGAATCAAACTACAGGTACCTGCGTTATTCAATGCCTTGGCAGGTGAGCGATACGCCTTATTGCGTATAGCAGATTCAAAATACGCTATTGACTGCTGAGCACGGCCGTTCTGACACAAAAACCAGCCATAGTTATTACTCAAGTCCGGGTCGTTGGGCGCCAAGCGCAAAGCCCGCGTGAAATTCTCCTCGGCCAAACGGGTCTCGCCCAGATCCATGTAAATCAATCCAGCCATGCTATATGCATCGGAAAATTCGGAGTCTGTCTGCAATGCCAGCTTGACTTCATCCAATGCAACATTCATCTGACCTTGCTGATAATACTCGCTTGCCAATTGCAGACGAATACGGGCACGTCTCTGATTATCTGACTTATCGGGACCGGCGACAGTCATCGCATCACCATCTTGTTTGGACGAACTGGTGGTGCTACTAGTTACGCACCCAGCCAACAAGCACATAGAGAATAGAGTGATGCCGAAGTAGGTTACAGGACGCGCTATTTTCAAGATGGAATCTCCACGATACGTCCAAAATCCTTACCGAATTTTTCCTGATACTCGGCCATTTTTTTCATGCGATCTTGCACCCGTGTGCGGTCCTGCACCTCGCCAGCCAATTGACCGCAAGCTGCATCGATATCATCACCGCGGGTCTTGCGAACCGTCGTCACGATCCCACCATCCATCAACACCTTGGCAAACGCCTTGATGCGAGGGTTATTGGAACGTGTCAAACCCGACTCAGGGAAGGGGTTGAATGGAATCAGATTGAATTTACATGGCACACCGTCTTTACCTTGCACCAGCGCCAGCAATTCGCGCGCATGCTGATCGCTGTCGTTGACACCATCGAGCATGCAATATTCAAACGTCACAAAATCACGCGGCGCAAATTCCAGATAGCGCTTGCATGCCGCCATCAGTTCTTTCAACGGATATTTTTTATTCAATGGCACCAGACCGTCCCGCAAGGAATCGTTCGAAGCATGCAGCGATACCGCCAATGCCACCGCACAATCCTGCGAAAGCTTATCGATCATTGGCACAACGCCACTGGTCGACAAGGTCACACGACGCCGCGACAAACCATACGCGTTATCGTCCAGCATCAACTTGAGTGCCGTAACCGTCGGCTCGTAATTCAGCAACGGTTCGCCCATACCCATCATCACGACGTTGGTGATCTGGCGCTCGCCTTTTGGACCAGGTTCTATGCCCTTGGTCCGGCGCAATTCAAATTCTGCCATCCACAGTTGGCCGATAATTTCGCCTACTGACAGATTGCGGTTAAAACCTTGTTTCCCGGTTGAACAAAACCGGCAATTTACCGCACAACCCGCTTGTGTCGAAATGCACAAGGTGCCGCGGTTTTCCTCGGGGATGAAAACAGTCTCGACTGCATTCCCCTGCCCTACGTCGATCAACCACTTACGCGTCCCGTCAGATGAGGTGTGATCGGAAATCACAGCGGGCGCAGCAATCATCGCGCGCGTCTTCAACTTGTCGCGTAGCGACTTGGCCAAATCCGTCATCGCGTCAAAATCACTGGCACCAAATTGATGTATCCAGCGCTGCAACTGCTTTGCGCGGAACGGCTTCTCACCCAGCTCGCCACAATAAGCGATGAGCTGTGCAGGATCCAGATCCAGCAGATTGGTGAGAATCGTCATAAAAACACTTCTTGTTGCCGCTTGATCGTCAATGAAAATACATTAACGAAGCGCGGCATTACAAATTAAACGCGAAATAAACTCGCGAATTAACGCGAGTAAACGTTCAACGCAGGGAAGTAATAAGCGATTTCAACTTTCGCTGTTTCTTCTGCATCGGAACCGTGCACTGCATTTGCATCGATCGAGTCAGCGAAATCAGCACGGATAGTGCCTTTTTCTGCTTTCTTAGGATCGGTTGCGCCCATCAGGTCGCGGTGCTTGGCAATGGCATTTTCGCCTTCCAGAACTTGAATGATCACCGGACCGGAAATCATGAAGTCGACCAGATCCTTGAAGAAAGGACGTGCGCTATGTACAGCGTAGAAACCTTCGGCTTCAGCGCGCGACAATTGCGTCATGCGAGCAGCGATGATTTTCAAGCCAGCGCCTTCGAAACGGGAATAAATCTGACCGATTACGTTTTTAGCGACTGCGTCCGGTTTAATAATCGACAGTGTGCGTTCGATTGCCATCTGAAAAAACTCCAATAAAAAGAAAGGGTTAAGACGAAAAATTGAGAACTCAATTAACCTTCGATTCTAGCATGAAACACCCTATTTATGAGCAGGGCCGTCTGGTTTTATGCCTGAGCCATAGTGCGCCTGAGATCGATCATCAAGCGCACGGCCTTTTCGCGCCAAAATTTGTTTACGCATCAACCATCAAATCCAAAGAAAACCATTAAACGGCAGACCTTGATACCTTCTTAGAATAAGTCATACTTGTTTAAATTCCATGATAATTAGTTAATGTGCAGCGCCTAAATTCATTCGGAAATTCTTGCAATAAACACAAAAAAGCCGACATCAAAGTCGGCTTTTCAATGCATACAATTGAACTTATGCGGCAGGATTTTTTGACTGATTCAGCTCAAAAACCGCCATCGATTCGACATGTGAAGTATGCGGAAACATATTGACCACACCGGCATTTTTCAACTGGTAAGGACCGTCATTGACCAATACTGCCGCATCACGCGCCAGAGTGGACGGATTGCATGACACATAGACAATTCGACTAGGCATCAGGTCAGGCCGCACAGCATGCAATCCGGCCAAGGCTTCACATACGGCCAACGCGCCATCGCGAGGCGGGTCGATTAACATGCGATCAAATTTACCCAGCGCAATAAAATCATCGGTTTTCGCCTCAAACAGATTGCGCGAGTAAAACGAGGTTTTGTCAGCCAATTGGTTTGCCTGTGCGTTTTCTAGCGCGCGTTCGGTCAAACTTGTACTGCCTTCAATGCCCACAACTTCTTGCGCCTGCGTTGCGATCGGCAAGGTGAAATTACCCAGGCCACAGAATAGATCGGCGACGCGGTCCGTCGCTTGCGTATCCAGCAAACGCAATGCACGCGCAACAAGTACCCGATTGATCTGATGATTCACTTGCGTGAAATCGGTAGGCTTGAAAGGCATCGTGACGCCAAATTCAGGCAAGGCGTAGTGCAGATTTTCGTCTGCTGGATAAAACTGATAGGCACTATCGGGGCCCGCTGGCTGCAACCACCATTGCACCTTGTAGTGATCGGCAAACGTTTTCAGTTTCTCTTCGTCGGCACTTGAGAGTTCGGTCATGATGCGCAATACCATGGCGGTAATTTTCTCTTCAGCTCCCTGGCCTATTGCCAATTCAATTTGTGGAACATGATCAATGACGGAAAGCGAGGCGATCAACTGGCGCAAAGGCACCAGCATCGCCGAGACATTCGCGGGCAGAATTTCGCAGGTCTTCATGTCCGTAATGTAGGACGATTTTCGCTCATGGAAACCAACCAGCACACCGCCTTTTTTCGGCACATTGCGTACCGAAATACGCGCTCGGTAACGGTAGCCCCAGGTTGGCCCATGTATCGGGCGCAGCATGGTTTCGGCCTTCACCTTGCCGATATGCTTGAGATTGTCTTCGAGAATGCGTTGCTTCAGCGCGACCTGTGCACTCGGCTCAAGGTGCTGCATGGAGCAACCGCCACAAATGCCGAAATAGGCACATTTAGGTTTGGTGCGTAGTGATGACTCCTTGAGCAGAACCATCATTTTTGCTGCTTCCCAATTCGCCTTCTTGCGATAGGAAGAGTAGACCACGCGCTCTCTCGGCAATGCACCTTCGACGAACACGACCTTGCCGGGCGTACCATCTTCATTTTTCAGATGGCCGACACCGCGTGCTTCCATGTCGAGGGACTCGATATCAATAATAGTTTGCTGCATAGGGATTGAATCAGATGAGCAAGCCCGGCAATACCGGACTTGCATTAAAAATAGGAACGAGAGGTGTCAAAAGAAAACGGATGATAGCAAACTGCCGCTCTTTCGCGGCAAATCCAATGTGTTCTCGCCATAGTCTTGCGTTAAAACAGCGAATCTTTTCCTACACCGGTCTTGGTCAGCGAGCGCTTCAATTTAATCAATGCTTCCTGCTGAATTTGCCTGACTCGTTCACGTGTGACATGCATTTCTAATGCCAACTCTTCCAGAGTTGCAGGATCATCATTATCAAGACCGAAGCGACGCGTAATCACCAGGCGCTGCTTATCCGGCAATTTATCCAGCCAATCACGTACCAGCACCGTCATTTCGTGATGTTCGGCCACCGCATCGGGATCGTTCGCATGATCACCCTGCAGCAGATCCATCAGGCTGGATTGAGGGTCCCCATCAAGCGGCGCATCCAGCGAACTGGCATGCTCGGACAAGGCAAGAATATCCTGCACGTCCTCTACGCTACGATCTACCAGATGCGCAATATCTTCGGCAGTTGCATCCTTGCCGTCGTGATGCTGCGCTTCAAGATGGAATTTTGCACGAAGCGTTTGATTCAACTCGCGCACCACGTGCACAGGCAAACGCACTGTGCGTGCCTGATTCATGATCGCACGCTCTATGCTCTGGCGTATCCACCAGGTCGCATAGGTAGAAAAACGAAAGCCACGCTCCGGCTCGAATTTATCGATAGCGCGCATCAAACCAAGATTGCCCTCTTCGATCAGGTCCAGCAGAACCACGCCACGATTGACATAGTGTTTGGCAATGGACACCACCAGCCTTAGATTGTGCTCAATCATTTTCTGGCGTGCTTCGAAATTGCCTTGTTTGGCCAATGTCGCAAAGTGTACTTCTTGCGGCACTGTCAGCAGCGGACGTGTACCAATTTGATTCAGATAATGCTGAGTTGCATCGGTGGAAAGTTCCGTCGACAGAACCTTTTTAAGCTCATCAATGCCGGCAACTTCAACTGTTGCCACAAGCTGCTCATGCGATTCATCGGCCTCGACGGCTTCGACTTCATCGTCATCATCCTTTTCATCATTACCGGAATGGAAAGATAGCCCCGAGGACGCGAGCTCAGCGTTTTCCTCGTCGTCTGCCTGGGCATTCCGGTTATGTGTCATTAGCGGCTTGGTAAAAACTTGGATGGGTCGACGGGCTTGCCTTGCTGGCGAATTTCGAAATGCAGTTTGACTGCATCTGCGTCTGAATCGCCCATGTCGGCAATTTTTTGCCCTTTGCTGACATTCTGGCCTTCTTTCACATGAATCGCCTTGTTATGCGCGTAGGCCGACAGCAAGGTACTGGTATGTTTGACAATGACAAGGTTACCGTAACCGCGAATTCCGCTGCCGGCATACATGACCTTTCCGGAGCCGGCAGCCAGCACTTGCTGGCCTGATTTACCGGCAATATCGATACCTTTTTTATTATCATCAAAAGTGGCGACGACCTTGCCATCTGCCGGCCACATCCATGACACAGCTTCGTCATCTGTCGCTGCTGCAGCAGTTTCGACGGGCTTGGATGGCGGTGTTGCGGTGGCGGTAGTACCTTCGGATTTCTGCATTTCGGCCAGATTACTGTCGGAATATGGGCGTTTTTCGCCACGCGGCGCAGTTTTATTACCACTCGTCATCGACGGCGGCGTCGATAAGGTTCTCGCCTCGGTACCTGAAGGAGTTGCGATCGCGCCTATTTGTGCACCGCCACTGCTGCGCGGCGATGGCGATTCGGGCGGTGCTACACGCAACACCTGATCCACTTTGATATCGTTTGGATTGGACAACTTGTTCCAAGTCACCAGTTCGCTGTAGCTTTGACCGAAATCCAGGGCGATGCGATACAAAGTATCCCCCTTCTTGACGGTATAAAAATTGCGATCTTCTGCCGATGCTTTGGCAGAGGAAGACGTGCCGCCTATGGTGCGTTCTGTTACAGGGGCAGCGCGATGGGGCGTGCCGCAAGCAGCCAAGGAGCCAATCAGCAATGCCAACAATGTGAGTCGAATTTTTTTCATTCTCTTTACGTTCAATTATTTTTTACCGGTGTTTGTGCGCGGCGTTCAAGTTACGGTACCTGGACGGAGTGGCACAAAATGACAATCCTCCAGCGTCGAACTTTTCCATTCAAATTTGCTGATGCGCTCTATCAATTGCAGAACTTGATGACGATCACCGACTGGGGCAACCAGGCGACCACCTATTGTCATTTGTTCCAGCAAGGCCTGTGGCACTTCCAGTCCGGCTGCGGCTAAAATAATGCCGTCAAACGGGGCTGCCTGTGGCAGACCAAGCATACCATCTCCATAATGCAAGCGGATATTTGCTACACGCATGGGCCTCAAATTGGTCTTGGCCAACTCATGCAAACCCCTGATGCGCTCGATTGAATAAACTTCCTTCGCGACCAGCGCCAAGACTGCCGCCTGATAACCGCAACCGGTACCGATTTCCAGCACACGATTGAGTACACCACCGGCAATATTGTTCCGCATGACTTCAATCATTCTTGCGACGATGTAAGGTTGGGAAATCGTTTGGTGATAGCCGATAGGCAGGGAAGCGTCGATATAAGCCTGGCTTGCCAAAGCCGGCTCCATGAATAAATGCCGCGGCACAGCCTCCATTGCAGCCAATACCTTGCTGTCCTTGACGCCTTGCTTGGCCACGCGCGCAGTCATGGCCTTGCGTATCGCATCGGAAACCAAGGGCGTGGCTCGACTGCCAGCTGCGGGCGCGGTAGCGCTATGGGAAATCTGTGTCTGCCGGTGTGTGTTTGTCGAACTCGATGCCATTCGTGCGACGGGAGTCACTGCATGACGAGAGGCATTCAGCGTGGCCGTTTGCGGCGTGGCGGTTTTTCCATTCGCATTGCGATGCGGCTCACTGCGGGCACCATTGCGCGGGGCTTTCTCCGCAACCGATGAAAGCGATAATGGGAAACGCTTGGTTTTGTCCGTCATCCCAACACTTTCTTCAATACTGCGAGTTGCGCATTGTGCGTCAAATCAATTTGCAGGGGCGTGATAGACACATGACCGCCTGCCGTTGCATGAAAATCAGTGCCTTCTCCTGCGTCTTTTTGACTACCGCACGGACCTATCCAATAGATATCCCGGCCACTCGGATCTTGTGTCTTGATTACGGCTTCCGACTGGTGACGTTTTCCCAGACGGGTGGCAAGAGCAGGCTTCAGCTGTTCATAGGGCAAATTGGGAATATTGACGTTCAACAGAAAATTCTCGGCCAGTGCATCGAAACGACGTTCAACAATATCTCGTGCCACGCGTGCGGCCGACTTGATTTCCGCCCATCCTTTATCCACTTGGGAAAACGCGATCGCCGGAATACCGAACAGATGCCCTTCTGTCGCTGCTGCGACCGTACCGGAATACAGCGTATCGTCGCCCATGTTTTGCCCCTGATTAATACCGGAGACAATCAAGTCAGGCCGGAAGCTCATAATGCCGGTCAGCGCAATATGGACACAATCCGATGGCGTGCCGTTGATGAAGTAAAAGCCGTTCGACGCTTGATAGACGGACAGTGGCCTGTCCAGTGTCAGGGAATTGGAGCTGCCGGAACGATTACTGTCCGGCGCAACGACGACGATATCGGCAATCGGCGCCAGCACTTCGGCCAAGGCGATCAGTCCGGGCGCAAGATAGCCGTCATCATTACTGATAAGAATTTTCATGGATGAATTTTACCTGAAGCAATCCCGCTTCCTAAACAAGCTTTCATACTGAGCAAGGTTGCCGGGCAGATAGTTGCAACCCGTCTAATTATTACTCTGCATCCTCGGCCACCACTAAAGTCGATGCAAAAAACGTGCGCACCATATCCAGTTCGCGGGTTCTCTTGAACGAAGGCAGACTTTGCCATATCCGTTTGCCATAGGGCTTAGAAATAAGGCGCGGATCGCAAATCATCAGCACGCCACGGTCGGTTTCATCGCGGATCAGGCGTCCAGCGCCCTGCTTCAGGTTGATAATGGCCGCCGGCAATTGATGATGCATGAAGCCGTTCATGCCCTTGCGCTCCAGCGCTTCTATGCGCGCCGCCAGTACTGGATCGTCCGGCGGCGAGAAGGGTAATTTGTCGATAATCACCAGCGATAGCGCATCGCCGCGTACATCGACACCCTCCCAGAAGCTTTGACTACCTATCAATACTGCATTGCCGGCTGCGCGGAATCGGTCCAGCAATTCGGTGCGCCCCGCCTCGCCCTGCACCATCAATGGGAATGGCAATTTCCTGCGTTCAAATTCTTCACGCAAGCGCTCTGCTGCGCGATTGACTGCCCGTATTGTTGTGCACAATAAAAATGCCCCGCCGCCAGCTGCTTCGATTACAGGCAACGCCGCATCAATGACTGCGTCGGTGTATTCCGGTGAATTCGGTTGCGGCAAGCCGGTGGGCACATACAGCAAGCCTTGGCTGTCATAGTCAAACGGACTCGGCCAAGAATGCGCAGGCTCGTTCCACAAACCCATTTGCGCACTGTAATGATTGAAATCATTTTTGACCGCCAGCGTCGCGGAAGTAAATATCCACGTGCGCGGCACCCCTTCACGCTGCTTGTTGAAAATGGGCGCGATAGACAGCGGCGTCTGATGCAGTTGTAACGATGACGAAAAAGCTTCTACCCACAACACGCTTTCCTGCCCAATGATCACATCACCCTTCGGCTTGTTCCATGCATCCAGCCGGGTTGCAATTTCGATGCCGCGTACGCGGCATTGTTCTATCGTCTCGGCGCGTTCAGCCTGTTTTTGCAAGACAGCTATCATGCCGTCCAATTCGTCCTTCAATGTTTCCAGCGCCGGGAAAAACGGGCTGGAAGGCGCGATCTGATTGACCGCCAAACGCACGATATCCTGAGGGAAAGTCAGGCGCAAATCACGTGCCGCACGTTCCACTGGCGTCACGACCGCCGCCCAATCAGCGCCATCGCGCGCATGCGACAGGCCTTCCGCCAATACGTCGCGACATAATTCCAGTACATTCGAAGTGGAAATCGTGTCGCCGAAAAACAGCGTCGCTGTTTCCGGGAGCTGATGCGCCTCATCGAAAATAATCGTGTTGGCCGACGGCAGCAACTCGGCCACGCCGGTGTCTTTCAATGCAACATCGGCAAAGAACAAGTGATGATTGACCACTACGACATCGGCCTGCTGCGCCTCTTTGCGCGCCTTCATCACGAAGCAATCCTGATAATACTGGCACTCGGCCCCCATGCAGGTATCGCGCGTCGATGTCACCAGATTCCAGACCAAGGCAGTTTCTGGCACTTTTGACAACTCGGCCTTGTCACCGGAACTGGTGGTTTTCATGAAGCGCGAAATCTCGCGCAAATATCCCACATCGTCACGCGATGTCAGGCGACCATTCTGCAATGTGCGCTCGAGATGAAAGTGACAAACATAGTTGGCACGGCCCTTGAGCAAGGCAACCGAAACCGGAACCGCCAGGGCTTTACGTACAGTAGGAATATCACGCAGGAAAAGTTGATCCTGCAAGTTCTTGGTGCCGGTAGAAATAATCACTTTTCCGCCCCACAACAAGGACGGGACCAGATAGGCAAAGGTTTTACCGGTACCGGTACCGGCTTCCGCGATCAGCGTATTTTGATTGGCAATTGCATTCGCGATTGCCTTGGCCATCTCGGTTTGGGATTGACGCGGACGAAAGCCGCCTACCGCATGCCCCAACGGGCTATCGACACCAAATAGCTGATCGATTTCGGCATCATGGGTGGCGACTTTTGTGGAAGCCGATGTGGCTCCAGCGGGCAGTGCTGCGATTTCGGCGGTCAAAATAAATTCTTGGGTAATGCGTTAAACGACGAAATGTCTGCACCCGGGAAAGCAGGCTTGCAGAGGGAAGAATATGAAAGCTTGCGAGTATGCGGATGGATGCCCCTGCTCTATCTCGCGCCCAGGCTTAGGCAAATAATTAAGCAGGTATATCAGGAATCAGCTGCATTTTGAGCAACGTAATGTTGTCCTTCAATTGCAATTTTCGTTTTTTCAAACGACGCAATTGTAACTCCTCATGCCGCCCATCGTGGATCAACGTCTCAATCACTTCGTCGAGGTCGCGATGTTCAACTTCCAGCTCAACAATACGTTGGTGAATAGCTTGTGGAGAACTTATAGTCATGTTGTCATTCTTGGGCGATATTGCAGTTCAATGAGGATACATCCCCCGTGCATGCCACAAAACGAAACCGGCACATACCGATGTCGCCGTAGCAAAATTTCTACAAAAAACAGCTGATTCTGCATCTAAAGCCAGCCGCATGCATAGAGTGGCCTGTTTTTATGTCATAAATACAAATAAACCCAATTGTAAAAAATTCTTACAATTTAAACGGGCTGCCTTTGACTACCTGCCAATCACGCATGCAATAATCAAACGCAACAATTTATGTGCATAGTTTAATCCACCCAGACGTATGAGCCAATACAAGATAGAAGCAGGAACCGGCCAGCATATTGGCGATCGCGAAGAACAACAAGACCGAACCGCCTTGTTTGCTGCGCCCAAAGCACCTGGCTACATGATGGCGGTCGTGGCGGACGGCATGGGCAATATGGGTGCGCTGGCAGCCGAACAGGTTATCAATACTGCGCAGCAAATCTTCGAACGCTTTTCTCCCCTTACAGATACGGTTGAAGAGATTCTGCACAGCATTGCAAAAGAAGCTGACACCGTCATCAAGCTGTCCGCAATGTCGTCCGACAAGAAGCCGCACAGCACAGTGGCACTTCTGATCATCACACCGGAAAACAGCGCAATTTGGGCGCACGTAGGCGACTCCAGACTGTATTACTTCGAAGGACCGAATTGCGTAAAGCGGACTACCGACCATACCTATTTCGAACAGTTAAAGGCGGAAAACAAGCTCGACGAGAGTAAAGCCAAAGACCCACTACTGGTGAATCTGCTGGTCAATGTATTGGGTAGCAGCAGTGATTTCACCCTGAGCATCAACCGGCGCGACGGCTTGAAAATTGGCGATTCCTTTCTGCTGTGCAGCGATGGGCTATGGCGCTATTTCAATGAAGCGGAATTAGGTGCCGCAATTGCAATGAATTCTCCGCGCAAGGCCAGTGAAATGCTGATCGCCAAAGCGCGGGAGCGCGCTGTTAACGGTAAAGCAGACAATTGCACTTTAGCTATTGTCAAGCTGGTCAAGCCGCCAAAAGAAGTCAAGGATTACACCGTTCAAAAAATGCGCCGCGCAATCTGATGACTATGCATTGCGATCAATGAGATACGCTATTTGGGTCATTGCGATTTGTTCAGGAAACTCTTTCCGAATGACAAGGTCTGAATAGCGGTGAAATGGCAGCCACAGCCGTTTAAATCTTCGGCGCGCAGCCAGTCCTTATTATCACGGTCGAATTTGTCGGCTTTCCGTACCTGCCGCAGTTTTTGATCGACGGTCATCTTAAAAGTCCAAGCATTGAACAAACCTCTTAGCGCCTATTTCAATTTCGACAGCTTGCGAGTCCGCTTGCTGGTTTTAGTGCTGCTCGCGATCGTGCCGCCTGTCATTCTGACCGTCTATGGCGCATGGAAAGAAAGACAGCAAGCCGTGCATATGGCGGAAGACAACTTGCAGCAGTTGACTCAACTAGCTGCCACCAGTGAAGCGCGCTCTCTCGAAGGTACCAAACAATTATTGAGTGTTCTTTCGACGCTGCCCGAACTGCGGGCAGATACAAGAACCTGCAGCGATTTCCTGGCCAAAATTCTCCAAATGAATGACGGCTACGTCAACTTCGGTCTGATCCAACTCAACGGCGACGTCAATTGCAGCGCCTTGCCCTTAAATGGCAAACTCAATGTGGCGAATCGCCCGCATTTCCAACGCGCGGTTCAGGAAAAGACATTTATCGCAGGCGATTATGTGTTCGGCAATGCTTTACGCAAACATGCGATTAATCTCACGTATCCGGTATTCGACAATAATGGCAACGTGCAATCCGTGCTTTTTGCAGCATTGGATTTGAACTACCTGGATCGATTTGTCAGCGACATTGCATTGCCTGCCGGAGCTGTGCTGATCACGGCGGACAGCAACGGCACCATCATCGCCAGACGGCCGGATCCTGACAAATGGATAGGCACGCGTGCCTCGCAATCCTTGTTTGACGTCATGATCAAGGTCGGCTTCGGCACCTCTGAACTCACGGATGCAGACGGCATTACCCGCTTGCATGCATTTGCCCCGGTGGGTACCAATAATATCTCCAACTTCAAGGTCAGCATCGGTATCCCCCTCAAAGACATCGTTGCACCAGCCAACTATTTGCAAATGATGGAACTGACCACATTGGCCATCATCGCTTTGCTCGCTTTGCTGGCTGCATGGTTTGTCGGCGATGTGATTATTCTGCGGCGCGTCAAAGCATTGGTGAAAACAGCAGATAAAGTAGCCGCCGGTGATCTGGATGCGCGAACCGGCATCAAATACGGCAAGGAAGAAATCAGCCAACTGGCACGTGCGTTCGACAGCATGGTGGCGTCACTGCAACAGCACGAATCGGACCGTGAACTCTCTCAGGCAATTTTGTTCGCGGAAAAAGAACGGGCGCAGGTTACTCTAGAATCGATTGCCGATGCGGTCATCACAACCGACAATCTCGGCAATATCGAATACATGAATCATGTCGCCGAAAATCTGACTGGCTGGAAAAATATCGAAGCACAAGGCTTGCCGTCGACGCATGTGTTCAAGATTATCAATGGCTTTACGCGTGAATCCGTTCCCAATCCGGTTGAACTGGTACTGGCGCAGCAAAGCAATGTCGAACTAATCAAGGATACGGTTCTGCTCAGTCGCGACGGCACGGAATACGCAGTGGAAGATTCAGCTGCCCCGATACGCAACCGCGATGGCTGGATTATCGGCGTTGTACTCGTATTCCACGATGTCAGCGATTCACGCAAACTCGCTATTCAGTTATCGCATCAAGCCGCGCATGATCCACTTACCGGTTTATATAATCGACGCGAATTTGAACGCAGGCTGGAACTGGCAATCGATACACTCGCACGTCAATCCAAGCAGCATGCATTGCTGTATCTGGATCTGGATCAATTCAAGATAGTCAATGACACCTGCGGTCATAGCGCTGGTGACGAACTGTTGCGGCAAATAACAGCCTTGCTGCAACCGCTGGTCCGAGAAAGTGACACGCTCGCACGATTGGGTGGCGACGAGTTTGGTGCATTCCTGGAAAATTGTTCGCCTGAATCAGCCATTCGTATTGCGGAAAAATTGCGCCAAACAATTTGCGATTTCCATTTTGTCTGGCAAGACAAAATATTTCCTATCGGTGTCAGCATAGGTTTGGTGAATTTCAGCACCAACGCTCTCTCCTTGCCCGATCTGTTAAGTGCTGCCGACACTGCTTGTTATGTCGCAAAGGATTCCGGCCGTAACCGTGTACATATTTACCGCCATGAAGATCATTTACTTGCCGCACGTGAAGGCGAGATCAAATGGAATGAACGCATCCAAAAGGCGTTCGAAAACGACCACTTCCATTTGCTGTCGCAACGGATTGTCAGCATTCAACCCAACAAGAAAAACTTTTCCTTTGACGAGTTAAGCCTGGTGATGGCGGATGAATTTGGAAACTTGATTCCGAATTCAGCTTTTCTTCCCGCCGCTGAACGCTATCACTTCATGCCGACTATTGATCGCTGGATCATACGTACCGTTTTTGCACAGCAGGCTGCCGCGATCAAGAAAGAGCCAAACGGAAATCTTCATTTGATGTTCGTCAAGATTTCCGGCAGTTCGCTGGATGATGATAATTTTCTCGACTTTATCAAGGAACAGTTCGCTCACTACGCTCTTCCGTTTGATTCTATTTGTTTTGCGATTGCCGAGACTACAGCCATCACTAATCTGACCCGTGCACTGGAGTTCATCGGCAAGCTCAAACCACTTGGGTGCCGGGTCGCACTCGATGATTTTGGCAGCGGTATGTCATCATTTGCCTACCTCAAACATTTGCATGTGGACTTTCTGAAAATTGATGGCAGTTACATCAAAGGCATGGCAAATGATCCCGTGGACTACGCCAAAATAGAGGCGATACAAAACATCAGCGGCGTGATGGGTATAGAAACCATCGCGCAGCATGTTGAAGATGAACACACACTGACAAAATTGAGAAGCATAGGGATAACGTACGCTCAAGGCAATATCATCAGCCCCAAGGCTCCGTTCTATCCGCCTGCCACTGAATAAGTCTACTCACGGGTATTAGGGTCGCATGCCATGTACGCAAAAATCCTGTGACACAGAATGTGCAACAGGATTTTTTCTTCAAGCGGTGTGACTTGAGTCACGTTGGGCAAACTACTTCTTTTTTGCGAAGATAATGCCTAGTAGCAAACCAACACCTGCAGATAGTGTCACTGCCTTCCACGGATTTTGATGGACGTAGTTATCCGTCGACGCTGCAACCTCCTTGGTCTTCGCGGCAGCAACTGTTGGTACTTCCTTTGCAGTGGCGATAGCAGAATTAAATAATTCCATACACTTTTCGCTCAACTCACCAGTTTTTCGCATCGCATCTTCTTGCGCCTCCTGAACCATTTTTTTTGTATCCTGAGACAATGTTTTCAGGTCACCGGTTACTGCTTCTATTCTTGATTCCGCCATGTTGATACTCCTTGAATTTTAGAGATTCAATTTAGAGAAAGGGCGTGCCATATTGACGCGCCCCACCTTTACTAGGCTGATGCACGAGCGCGGTCACGCAGACTTTTGATGGCATCGTGATTTTGCAGCACGCCCTGATATTGACGTTCGATCACGGCCTTGACATCCAGCGGCAAATCTTTTTCAAGCGCATGACGATAGCTTTTCTTGGCGACGTCTTCACCGCGTTCGCATTCGCTCAATACTGTTTCATCATCCTTGCCCATTACCGCAGATTTAATATCTATCCATCGACGATGCAAGCTACCCGCAAGGCTGCTTTTCGTTTCCGGATCTCCGCCGTATGCAATCACCAGCGCAGTTAGTTCACGAGCAGACGCCGAGCAACTTTCTGCATAAGCCATCAAGGTCTGTTTGAGCTGCGCATTACTGATATCTTCGGCGCAACTTTTAAAACCCTCCTCACCGTCCTTACACGTTTCAATCAGATCGTTGAGAGTAGAGATCACGTCGTTATTCATCACATTTCCTTTCAAGACATCGCGTTTATCACGCGGGTTAAATAGAGAAGAAAAGACTCTGCAGTTGCTCTTCAACAATGTAAACACAACAAAATTTTCAGCAAAAACAAAGCTCTTGTTAAGAATCTCTATCACAAAGGCCGTCGACAATAGATGTGCCGATATTCAATTTACTATGAAGGACAGGCACATTCTTATCTGTTCGACATCGAACATAAAAGTTCAAATGCATGCATTTTTATTATTTTTTTTAGAAGAGGAATAAATTGAAAAATAGAAACTGAAGTATGCAAACCATATGGAGCGGAAAAACTAATTTCTTGATGGCAAGGTACAATATCCCGGCCGACATAGCATTGGCCTAAAAAAATTCTTCTATCGCTTTTGTCATCATGTCTTCAGATGCTCAGACATCGTGTGACAGCGTAAATTACTGTTTCAGCGCCTTGTTTTCCAGAAAATGGGATTGATGATTTTTCTGGAGTGTTCCCGTTTGCACACAATATTTTCTCCGTGCATCCAATACTTTTTGTGAACAGAGCAACTTCTGCACCGTTCTTGCTTTTTGTTTGATTACTGAAGAATAAAGTTTCGACTATGTTAACGGCCTACTACACAGCACACTACGATACGCTCCTCGTCTTTATCTCTTTGCTGGTTGCAATCCTGGCATCCTATACTGCGCTGGATATGGCCGGACGCATTAATGCCACGCAACATAAAGGTGCTGCTTTGTGGCTGGTTGGCGGTGCCTTCGCAATGGGCGTCGGCATTTGGTCCATGCATTTCATCGGCATGTTGTCGTTTCGCCTTCCCATCGCACTTGGTTATGATTTGGCATTGACGATAGCCTCGCTCCTAATCGCCGTTGTGACTTCCGGCTTTGCGTTGTGGCGCATCAGCCAACCCAGCTTGTCGTTCTTGCAGTTGATTGTCAGTGCCTTGCTGATGGGGATAGCCATCGCTGCCATGCATTACACTGGTATGGCGGCATTGCGCATGACACCCGCGATTGAATACGATCCCCTATTGTTTTCGCTTTCAGTACTGATAGCTGTCGCCGCCTCTGGTGCTGCACTGTGGATAGCATTTACTTTAAGAAAAAATAAACCGCACATGAAACGCGCCCGTGCAATGGCCGCGATTGTCATGGGCGTCGCTATCATCGGCATGCATTACACAGGCATGGCAGCAGCGAACTTCCCTGTCGGTAGCATTTGTACTGCCGCAAGCGAAGGTATTCTTCCAGGCTGGTTAGCGCTAGTCGTGATCATCGTGACGCTGTCAGTCCTGGCCATTGCCCTGCTTACGTCGGTACTGGATGCACGACTCGAGTCACAAACCAGCTTGCTCGCTCAATCGTTGGCAGTCGCCAATCAGGAGTTAACTCAACAAGCGCTGCAAGACAATCTGACCAAACTGCCTAACCGGACCTTGCTGGAAGACCGGCTGGATCAAATGTTGCGCAAAGCGGAGAGAACACACACGCGCTTTGCGCTGATGTTTATCGATCTTGACGGCTTCAAGGCAATCAACGATTCACTCGGGCATCACATCGGCGACATGCTGCTGATCGAAGTAGCGCAACGGATACGCGGCAGCATACGCGCACAGGATACGGCGGCACGACTCGGCGGCGATGAATTCGTTTTGCTGATTGAAGTTGCAGAGCCGGAAGACGCCGCTTCGGTGGCAGTCAAACTGTGCAATATCATCAATCAAGCATTTGATATTGATGGCCATACACTGGGCGTCTCCGCCAGCGTTGGGATCACAATTTATCCGGATGACGGACAGACTGCGCACGACTTGCTGGTAAATGCCGATGCGGCGATGTATCACACCAAAAGCACCGGACGCAACGGTTACCATTTCTTTGAATCGTCAATGAATACCAATGCCCATAACCAGCTACAGGTCATACAAGATCTGCGCCTTGCGCTCGAACGCAAGGAATTTCGACTGCATTACCAGCCGAAATTCAACACGCCGGACGGCACGGTGATCGGTGCAGAAGCACTCTTGCGCTGGCAGCATCCTACGCGCGGCATGATTGCACCTATCGACTTCATTGCACTGGCAGAGAAAACCGGCCTGATAGTACCGATCGGTGAATGGGTTTTGGATGAGGCGTGCCGCCAAATGCGTATATGGCATGACGAAGGGAATCGACACTGGAAAGTCGCGGTCAATTTATCAGCGGTTCAGTTTAGCAACGACGACCTGATTGAACTCGTGAAAGCGACATTGGCGCGTAACAGTTTGCCGCCTTATGCACTGATGCTAGAGGTTACCGAGTCAACCGCCATGCACGACGTGGAAGCGAGTCTCGCGATACTCGATCAACTTTCCGGTTTGGGTATCGATATATCCATCGACGATTTCGGCACCGGATATTCCAGTCTGCTATACCTGAAACGTCTGCCAGCGACCGAACTCAAAATAGACAGAGGCTTCATCAGCGATCTCGCACAAGGCGGTGATGACTCCTCCATCGTCGCGGCCATCATTGCCTTGGGACGTTCATTGAATCTACGTGTGGTTGCCGAAGGAGTGGAGACTAACGAGCAGCAGGAATACTTGACATCACTAGGATGCGATACGATGCAAGGCTATCTGCTGGGCCGACCGATGGCTGCAGACCAGTTTATCGAAGCAATTCATACTACAGCTCCGATAGAAAAAGTCCATTCTGTGTCAGCCAAAGGTACATCGCCAGATCGCCCGGCGAGCTTGCAGCATTAATATTCCTAGAAAATTCGACCTTACTATTTCAGGCAATCCACAATCTGTAACGGATAGTGCAAGGCCCCAGTGTAGTGCCAGGATTCGGTTTGATGTAATGCGACATAAGATGAAAATTCATCATATGTTTCAACTTTACTGCGATTTATATCGACAATTATTGCTTCGGGCACGAGTGGCGACCACGACACGGTTGTAACAGTGGCAGCAATCAACAAAAAGGCGATGGCGAGACTCGCCAAAAGCAAGTTCATGAAGTGCGATTTGTTTGCATCCATGCTGCCCCCTCACCGTGTGTGCCGGCTCTTTCCCACTTACGGATTATTTTATTCTCATATTTCTCGCCTGATCGTGTGTTTGCGCACCTAAGCGCATCACTTTTACTGTGCCATATCAACCATATAGAAATAAAAAGGCCTTGCATTTCGGCAAGGCCTTTTTAAATTTCGACATCGCAACATTTCAACTTGGTTGCGTAGCGAATTGAATTTGCTCAGAAATTTACAATTGAGGATTCAGTTTTTCTATCTTCGAATGCAATTTGTTCAGTGCTGAAATATAGGCTTTTGCCGAAGCGATCACGATATCCAGATCCGCACCAACGCCATTAACGATACGCCCGGCTTTCGATAACCGCATCGTGACCTCACCTTGCGACTCGGTACCCGTAGTAATCGCATTAACTGAAAATAAAAGCAGTTCCGCGCCGCTTGCGACTTTCGACTCGATCGCATTAACGATCGCATCGACCGGACCGTTACCCTCACCTTGGCAGATTTCTTCCTTGCCACCTATCGAAAATACGACGCTGGCTGCCGGCTTGGTTGCGCTGGATGACTGCTGAGTCAGAGAGACGAAATTGTAATATTCCTTCTCATGCGATTGCTGCTCATCAGATACCAGCGCCATGATGTCTTCATCGAAGATATCCGACTTGCGATCAGCCAGTTCCTTGAAACGTATAAATGCGGCGTCCGTGTCAGCCGCCGATTCCATCGTGATTCCCAATTCTTCAAGACGCTGTTTGAAGGCATTGCGACCTGACAGCTTGCCCAGAACGATCTTGTTTGCGGTCCAGCCTACGTCTTCGGCACGCATGATTTCGTAGGTATCACGTGCCTTCAAGACGCCATCCTGATGAATGCCAGATGCATGGGCAAACGCGTTCGCTCCCACTACCGATTTATTCGGCTGCACGGCAAAGCCGGTGATCTGAGAGACCAGTTTGGAAGTCGGCACTATCTGTGAAGCATCGACGCCGATCTCGAGATTGAAGTGATCCTTGCGCGTACGCACTGCCATCACGATCTCTTCAAGTGCGGTATTTCCCGCACGCTCGCCCAAACCATTGATCGTGCATTCGACCTGACGTGCGCCGCCTATCATCACGCCAGCGAGCGAGTTGGCGACCGCCATGCCGAGATCATTGTGGCAGTGCACGGACCATACCGCCTTGTCTGAATTCGGAATGCGTTCACGCAAGGTTTTGAGCATATTGCCGTACAACTCAGGTACACCGTAACCGACGGTGTCGGCAAAATTGATGGTGGTCGCGCCTTCTTTGATGACCGCTTCAATCACGCGACAAAGAAAATCAATGTCCGAACGGCTGCCATCTTCCGGGCTGAATTCAACGTCATCGGTAAACTTGCGTGCATAGCGAACCGCCATCTTGGCTTGTTCAAACACCTGATCCGGCGTCATGCGCAGCTTCTTTTCCATATGCAAAGGCGACGTCGCGAGAAAGGTATGAATACGTTTTCTTTCGGCCGGTGCCAATGCTTCGGCAGCACGTGCGATATCTTTGTCATTCGCGCGCGACAATGAGCACACCGTCGCATCCTTGATAATGCCGGAGATCGCATGAATCGATTCAAAGTCACCTTGCGATGCCGCCGCAAAGCCTGCTTCGATAATATCCACCTTCAAACGCTCAAGCTGTCTGGCGATACGGATCTTCTCGTCTTTCGTCATTGATGCGCCAGGCGACTGTTCACCATCTCGCAAAGTCGTATCGAAAATTATCAGTTTGTTTGAATCGACTGCCATGTTCCACTCCTGAGCACGGGCTCAATATTTGAATTTCGGTATTTCAATTGACTAAAGCGATGTCAGATAAAAATCTCTGCACGTCTTAATAAAACTCAATCGTGTGTATCCATTTCCGTTTGCACAATACTGACCGGCTTGCCTTTTGCGAGACGCCAAAAGTAAATGACATAACCAGACAAACCATACAAAACGAACATGCCAAACAAAACTTTAGGCGGATCACCGGCTACGGCAACCAATGCCAGCACAATCAAGAAGACCGCAATAAACGGCACAGACTTACGATAATTGATGTCCTTGAAGCTATAAAACGGAACGTTCGTAACCATCGTCAATCCAGCATACAAAGTAATTGCCCATGCGGCCCAACTCAATTCGCCACCCGCATAACCAAGATCCTGCATCAACCAGATGAAACCCGCGACCAGTGCCGCCGCCGCCGGACTGGGCAAACCTTGAAAGTAGCGTTTATCTACGACGGCAATATTCGTATTGAACCTTGCCAGTCGCAATGCACCGCCGGCGCAATATACAAATGCCGCCAGCCAGCCCAGTTTACCTAATCCCTGCAAGGCCCAGATGTAAACCACCAAGGCAGGTGCCGCGCCGAAGGAGACCATATCTGCAAGGCTATCGTACTGTGCGCCGAATTCACTTTGCGTATTCGTCAAACGTGCTACGCGCCCATCAATTGCATCGAGCAACATTGCAGCAAAAATCGCAATTGCTGCGTGATCGAATTTTTGTCCCATCGCCATCACGATGGCGTAGAAACCGCAAAAAAGGCCTGCTGTAGTAAATGCATTCGGCAGCAAATAAATACCGCGCGGACGCCCCTTGGGAGTCGACACCATCAGATCACCATCGTCATCATGACGCACTGCATGCGCGCCACGAGCCAGCTTGCCGATAGGACGGACTCTGGAAAATGCAGAAGTATTGTTTTTCGCTTTTCGGCGATTGAAACTTGACATGCGAATCCCGTTTATAAGGTCCGGTTTTAATAGAAAATCACGAAGCCGTAGTGTATCAGACAGGCAATCTCAGCGGCTGCTGGCAATCCAGAGGACCGCGCCAATCCATGCCACAGACCATATATGACTGACGTCGATCACGCACTAATCCATATCAGAATAGAAGATTAAAATAAAAACCGCGGCCTTTGGCCGCGGTTTAGAGAATTACGATTAACAGACGGATCAACAAAGAGTCGTAATCACTATGCGTATTGCGCCTAGTGATGCGAGTCCGGCATCAGCTCAGCGAAATTTGACCTTGCCAACCACACGCATGGTCAAGGTTGTCTCACCAGGTTCAAAGCTCGGCTCTTCGACGGAGCCACTATCCGCTGCCATCCCGGCACGCATCATTTTAGGCGAGGCAGCTTCTTGCGCATAGTTTCCTGAACCTTCAAAGTCTACCGTCTCCAGCACTGCATCAGCCGGATTACGTCCCATAGCACGCGCGATCGATGCGATCCGCTCAGTCAGGTTCTTATAGGTTGCATCTATGCGTTGTGCATCCATTTTTTTTGCCGTGGCGTCGCTTAAACCAAACTGCAAACCATTCACTGCCAATACGCGTTGCGTGGCGGCGACCAATTTGGGCAAGCCAGCCAGATTACCGGTTTTAACTTCCAGATATTGACCTACGCGCCAGCCGGTAGGTTGACGTACTTTAGTCGTGACGGGGCGCGTTTGCTCTTCTGGATAAACGGCATAGGTGTAATAACCGCGGGTCGTGAGCACAGCCTTCGGATCTTCCTTGCGCACTATCTCCATGCCCTGTTTCATTTTTTGGTTTACGCGCGATGCAGCAGCAGCTTTGTCCTTGTCCTGCTCCTCAATCATCAAGGTCAGGGTTGCTTCATCATTCGCCATTTTTACTTCGCCGAATGCAGGAACAATCACTAGCGTGCCGCTGGTCTGTGTCGGCGTTTGTGCAATTGCTACTGCACTCACTGCGCAGCAACTCAAAACCATCAACAGGGATTTTATTCGTGACATGTAATTCTCCAGAAAGAGGCGCAGAGCACCAGGAATCATTTAAAAACTTAGCCTTACTGTGACTCAAAGTCACAACATTAGTTCTTTCTATTGAGCAATGTGTTCATTATTTAGTGCAACTAAATGTAAACGAAAAAAGCCGCACATCAGTGCGGCTTTTGGAAACGCTCATTTCATTGCATAAAAGAGCGTCTTCGATCTTCCCAATCTTAGTTCTTCGATTGATCAACCAATTTGTTTTTAGCGATCCAAGGCATCATCGCGCGCAGTTTTGCACCGACTTGTTCGATGTCATGTTCTGCGTTCAAACGACGACGGGAGATCAGCGTAGGTGCGCCAGCCTTGTTTTCAAGGATGAAGCTCTTCGCATATTCGCCGGTTTGGATGTCTTTCAGGCATTGGCGCATTGCATTTTTGGTGTCTTCGGTCACGATGCGTGGGCCGGTGACATATTCGCCGTATTCTGCATTGTTCGAGATCGAGTAGTTCATGTTGGCGATACCGCCTTCATAGATCAGATCGACGATCAATTTCAGTTCATGCAAGCATTCGAAGTAAGCCATTTCCGGAGCGTAACCAGCTTCGGTCAGTGTTTCGAAACCAGCTTTGATCAGTTCAACCGCGCCACCGCACAGTACAGCTTGCTCACCGAACAAATCTGTTTCTGTTTCTTCACGGAAGTTGGTTTCGATAATGCCGGCACGGCCGCCGCCGTTCGCCATTGCGTACGACAAAGCGATGTCGCGTGCGACGCCGGATTTGTCCTGGTACACAGCGATCAAATGAGGAACGCCGCCGCCTTGTGCGTACGTACCGCGCACTGTGTGGCCTGGAGCTTTAGGAGCAACCATGATGACGTCCAGATCGGCGCGTGGCACGACTTGACCGTAATGCACGTTGAAGCCGTGAGCGAATGCCAGGACAGCGCCTTGTTTGGCGTGTGGTGCGATGTTTTCGTTGTAGACCTGCGCGATATTTTCATCTGGCAGCAAGATCATGATGACGTCAGCTGCTTTGACTGCGTCGTTGACTTCAGCAACGTTCAGACCGGCTTTCGCGACTTTGTCCCATGAAGCGCCACCTTTGCGCAGACCGACCGTTACTTTGCAGCCGGAATCGTTCAAGTTTTGCGCATGTGCGTGACCTTGCGAACCGTAGCCAATGATGGCAACGTTTTTACCTTTGATCAGCGACAGATCACAATCTTTATCGTAAAAAACTTTCATGATGTTCCTAAATAATGTTGGTTGTTATAGATGTAAATGAACTGCTTATTTTTAACTAAGTTTTAAACTGCTTGATCTTGCAAATACTTAGACTTTTAAAATGCGTTCGCCGCGGCCAATGCCGGAACCGCCTGTACGGACAGTTTCCAGAATCGCTGTACGATCGATCGAATCGATGAACGCGTCGAGCTTGGTTTTGTTACCGGTCAACTCGATGGTGTAGGTCTTGTCGGTGACATCGATGATACGGCCACGGAAAATATCCGCAGTGCGTTTCATCTCTTCACGTTCTTTGCCGACTGCGCGAATCTTGATGAGCATCAACTCACGTTCGATAAACGCGCCTTCAGTCAGGTCGACTACTTTGACCACTTCGATCAAACGGTTCAAATGCTTGGTGATTTGTTCAATCACATCATCCGAGCCGCTGGTCACGATCGTCATCCGCGACAAGGTTGCATCTTCGGTGGGGGCCACGGTCAGGGTTTCGATATTGTAACCACGTGCGGAGAACAGACCGACTACGCGCGACAAGGCACCCGCTTCATTTTCCAGCAAAACAGAAACGATATGACGCATCACAGATCCTCCGAACCGAGCAACATTTCAGTCAAACCCTTGCCGGTCTTGACCATAGGCCAGACGTTTTCGGTTTGATCGGTAATGAAATTCATGAATACCAGACGATCTTTCATATCAAATGCTTCTTTCAATGCACCGTCGACGTCTGCCGGGTTTTCAATCTTCATGCCAACGTGGCCGTACGATTCAACCAGCTTGTTGAAATCAGGCAGCGAATCCATATACGACTCGGAATAGCGAGAACCGTATTCGAGCTGTTGCCATTGCCTAACCATGCCGAGGAAGCGATTGTTCAACAAAATGATTTTTGGTGTCAGGTGATATTGCTTGCAGGTCGCCAGTTCCTGGATACACATCTGGATCGATGCTTCGCCAGTGATACAGGCGATCGTTGCATCAGGGTTCGCCATCTGCACGCCCATCGCGTACGGCAAGCCGACGCCCATCGTGCCCAAACCACCTGAATTGATCCAGCGACGAGGCTTATCAAATGGATAGTATTGCGCCGCCCACATTTGATGTTGACCAACGTCAGACGTAATGAAGGCGTCGCCCTTGGTAACTTCCCACACCTTTTGAATCACCGATTGCGGCTTGATGACTTCGGTCGAATTCGTGAACTTCAGGCAATCGCGTGCGCGCCATTCGTTGATCTGCTTCCACCATGCGGACAATGCGACGCTATTCGGTTTGGCTTCGGCCGCATCCAGTTGCGCCAACAATTCAACCAGCACTTCTTTGACGTTACCGACGATAGGAATATCAACTTTGACGCGCTTCGAAATCGATGATGGATCAATATCGATATGAATGATTTTGCGCGGGGTCGATGAAAAATGTTTTGGGTTACCGATCACGCGATCATCAAAGCGTGCACCGATCGCGATCATCACGTCGGAATGCTGCATCGCCATGTTGGCTTCGTAGGTACCGTGCATACCTGGCATACCAACGAATTTATCGCTCGACGCCTTGTAAGCGCCCAAGCCCATCAAGGTATTGGTGCAAGGGAAACCAAGTTTATCGACCAGCTTGTTCAGTTCTTCAGATGCATGCGCCAGAATCACGCCGCCGCCGGTATAGATCATCGGACGTTCAGCTTGCAACAGCAGTTGCACCGCTTTACGGATTTGACCAGCGTGGCCTTTATCGACCGGTTTGTACGAGCGCATTTCGACTTCTTTTGGATATTCGAAAACGCACTTGTGCATCGTGATGTCTTTAGGAATATCGATCAGCACCGGACCTGGACGGCCGGTGGTCGCGATGAAGAATGCTTTCTTCATGGTCGCGGCGAGATCCTTGACATCCTTGACGAGGAAATTGTGTTTGACGCATGGACGGGTAATCCCGACCGTATCGCATTCCTGGAATGCATCCAGACCGATCGCGTGCGAAGGCACTTGACCGGAAATGATGATCATGGGAATCGAATCCATATACGCAGTCGCCAAACCGGTAACGGCATTGGTAACGCCCGGACCGGAGGTCACGAGGCATACGCCGACTTTATTGGAACTGCGGGAATAGGCGTCAGCAGCATGGACAGCGGCCTGTTCGTGGCGCACCAGAATATGCTGGAATTTGCTGTGGCTGAAAATTGCGTCGTAAATGTAGAGTACTGCGCCGCCGGGGTAGCCGAACACATGTTCAACACCTTCTTCGGCCAGGCAACGTACGACGATTTCTGCGCCGGTGATTTCTTCACCGATTTTATTATTGCTCACTGCGGTCGTGCTTGTTTCTGAGGTCATGCTAACGTCCTTTCAAGGTCCATTGGAAATTGATCGGATGCTCTCTCCTATTGAAACCGCTAACTGCGTCAGTGCTGAGGCGT
The DNA here is from genome assembly GCF_042665175.1 of Herminiimonas aquatilis. Taxonomy (NCBI): domain Bacteria; kingdom Pseudomonadati; phylum Pseudomonadota; class Betaproteobacteria; order Burkholderiales; family Oxalobacteraceae; genus Herminiimonas; species Herminiimonas aquatilis. The sequence goes on along the minus strand of NZ_JBHTCC010000003.1, from coordinate 79,688 downwards.
CCCTTTTTTGTGCGGTCACGTCGATTCGTTACACATCTGTGAATGTGCTTCAAACAAACGCTTAACGCGACTCGTTCGGCCGGAGTTTCTGAGGCAGGATTGCGAATTTCTCGCGCTTGTGGCACGGGTTAGAGCAAACAGCTTTCAAATTTGAAGCGCGTCTTTTTACAAAACTGCATCATGCGCAACATGCAAAAAGACCATGGGATCCCTTCGAGGTGACGAAGGGAGTGATACGTTACTGCGTTGCACAATTCCGGTCAAGTGAATTTGACGGAAAGGCGTTTGAAATCAAGGATTTTGCGCAAAAATTGCCCGCAAACGAGGCTTTTTTGCTAGCATGCGTGCAGTTTGAAAAAGTGAGCGCCTGGATATTCGGCGCTCTAATCCAGCAACATCTCGGCAGCGTCTATCGAATTCGCTGCATCCAATGGCAACTGACAAAGAACTTTCAGATTTTCTTGAAGACGTAGAGCGCCGTGCTTTCAAGCAAGCCCTTTATGCGGTACGCAAGGAAGAATCCGCACTCGATGTTGTGCAGGATGCCATGATCAAACTCGCTGAAAAGTACGGCGACAAGCCGGCAGCTGAACTGCCCATGCTTTTTCAGCGCATTTTGCAAAACACCATACGTGACTATTTTCGACGCGAAAAAGTCCGCAGCTCATGGATCAGCCTCTTTTCCAGTTTTGGTAATAAACAGGAAGACCAGGAAAACTTCGACGCCATGGATATGGTCGAAGCGGAAGAAGGTAGCTACGGTGCCGAGACCGGTTTGGTCAAGCTTGAGCGCAAGCAGATACTCGAATTGATCGAACACGAAGTACAAAATCTCCCTGCACGTCAACGGGAAGCCTTCCTGATGCGTTATTGGCAGGATCTGAACGTGGCTGAAACAGCTACGGCCATGGGATGTTCTGAAGGTAGCGTCAAGACACACTGTTCGCGCGCAACCCACACCTTGGCCCAAGCACTGAAAGCCAAAGGAATCTATTTATGAAAACGAAAGAGTTAGACCTCGCGTATAAATTGCGCCACGCACTTGACCAAAGCGCCAGCGATTTACCGACAAAAACTTCAGAACGCCTTGCATCAGCACGCAATATTGCGCTATCCCGCAAAAAACAGGAGTCTGCCGTTAGTGTCGCCGCGCCACAAGCAGTCTTTGCCGGCCACTCGGCGAGCTCCTCTTCGCCTAAGCGTTTTGCATGGATAGGCCGCATGGGTCTGGCTATTCCTCTCGCCGCGCTGGTTTTCGGTTTGATGGGCATTTATCAATTCGAGCAACGCCAGCAAATTATTGAGTCCGCTGCTATCGATGCCGAAGTATTGACAGATGATCTACCTATCTCCGCTTATCTGGATAACGGCTTTGGCGCATTTTTAGAAAAGGGAGAGGACTAGGTCATGAGGGCATGGATTTTTTCTATGGGTGCCAATCACCCGAAGAAAATCGCTGCGCTGTTAGTGTCCTTGACACTAGCCGGCGTATTGCAAGCCATGCCTGCGCCCACCTCACCTGTATCCGCTAATACACAGGAGCCTGCGCCGACCGTGACGCCGGTAAGCAGTTCCGTTCAGCCAACCATCAAACCAGTAGTCAAAACCCGTCCTAGCCCCGCCCCAAAATCCGATTGGAGCAAGCTAAGTCCGGCCCAGCAACAAGCGCTCGCGCCATTGGCTGGCGACTGGGCAAGGCTAGATACCTTCCGCAAGGAAAAATGGCTGGAACTGGCAAATCGCTTTACTTCAATGTCGCCGGAAGAGCAGGTGCGTATGCAGGACCGCATGCGCGACTGGGTCAAATTATCACCGGAGCAAAGACGTCTTGCGCGTGAAAGTTATAGCCGCGTCAAGAAGTTGAATGCAGAACAACGCGCCAAACAATGGGAACAGTACCAACAACTCTCAGAAGAAAAAAAACAGCAACTGGCCGCAACCGTGACGCCTAAAAAACAGATTGCAAATCCACCACGTCAACATGCAGGCCAAGGCAGCCCGCAAGCAAAAAATGGACTCACACCCTCAACTTCTGCAAAACAGCCATCCGCTACCGCAGAAGTCATTCAACCGTCTACAATGCCGTTATCTACTTCGACGCCTTGATTGAGCCGTTTGCACAATGCAATTCGACACTTCTGATACACCTACAATAAAACGTCGTCTGACCACAATGCTGTATGAAGGTGTGCTGCTATTTGGCGTAGTGGCAATTGCAGGCCTCCTGTTCTCCCCTATTTTTCAACAGCGCCACGCACTGTATTTGCGGCATGCCTTTCAATATTGGCTATTTTTCGTGATTGGCGTTTATTTCATCTGGTTCTGGGTCCATAGCGGCCAAACCTTGCCGATGAAAACATGGCGCATCCGCCTGGTGACGCTTGAAGGCGAGTCTGTGCCATTCAAACGCGCCCTCGCCCGCTATTTTCTCTCATGGTTATGGTTTTTACCCGGACTTGCCATTGCCTGGGCGCTGGAAGCAAAAGCATGGACAGCTGTGGCTATTGTGTTTGCCAATATGATTGCCTGGGCACTGACCGCGCGCATCCATGCCAGCCGACAGTTCCTGCATGACAGGATCGCCGGCACCAAGCTGATAGAGATCAGCAAAGCAAAGCAGTGACGTGAAATCAAAAAGCCGCACCCACGTCTTCCCGATCCTCATCGGTGCCTGTCACTTGCAAAACCAATAAGCATCCCGTAAAAAACAGTCTCACTGTGCGTCAATCCAATGTACGTACGGACAACTCATTGCCACTATAATTGATTGCGTTCGCGGCATTTTCACCAAGTGGTGGCAATGCCATTCATGACAGTTCGTTCAACCAGCAATGGAGAGTCGCATGGCAAAGAAACTGAAAAAAACAGCGAAATCAAATCCCCAACCATCGGGTAATGGCATGCAGGCATCAGCGCAACAGATTTGGCAGGCAGGAATCGATGCACTTGCAAAAACCCAGCAAGAAGGCGGCAAGGTGATTTCACGGTTGGCGAAAGAAGGCTCTAGTCTGCAAAAGCGCACACGCAAAATTGCAGAGGAAAAGGCCTCCGACCTTTCGGATGGCTTTCTCACCATCACCAGCAGCGTAGGCAAGCAGGCATCCGATTCTTGGGACAAGCTGGAGCAAGTAATAGAACAAACTGTCCTGCGCTCGCTCACCAGCCTTGGCCTCAGCACACAGAAGGAATTGGAGGTACTGCATAAGCGTATCGACAGCCTGACCAAAGCTGCAGTCAAGAAAACAGCAAGCAAGAAACCGATAGCCAAGAAAGCCACGGCGAAAAAAGCCACCGTTAAAAAAGCAGTGAAGAAAGTTGTCGCGAAAAAAGTCGTCGCAAAACCGGCTGCGACGAAAAAGACTCCCGCAAAGAAAGCTGCTGCACGCACCCCCGCAAAAGCAGCAAAGTAAGTTCCGCCGCATCCTGCCTATGCTTGCTTGATTTGTATCCACGGGGTTGATGCCAGCGTGCACAACCCCGTTTTTTATTTTCTGCTCTACAGACGTATTCTTCAGCTGTCGATGCCCCAAGCCTTGTCTTCAACCTCCTTGCGTTCATCGCTACCAAAATGAAATCCATCTGCGTCTATTGCGGCTCATCCTTCGGTAACAAGTCCATTTACACAGATGCGGCTCGCTCCTTGGCTGGTGAAATGGTCGGACAGAATATTGCACTGGTTTATGGCGGCGGCAACGTTGGCTTGATGGGCGTCATCGCTAATGAAGTATTACGCTTGGGTGGTCAAGCAACCGGCGTCATTCCGCAAGCATTGATGGACAAGGAAGTGGGCCACAATCAATTGACGCACTTGCATGTCGTCAAAGACATGCATGAACGCAAGGCCCTGATGGCACAGCTGTCGGATGGATTCATTGCCATGCCGGGCGGCATAGGCACATTGGAAGAACTATTCGAGATACTGACCTGGTCGCAACTAGGCTTCCATGAAAAACCGGTAGGCGTGTTGAACGTGGATGGCTTTTACGATGGCTTGATCACCTTCCTGCAAAACCAGGTTGCACAAGGTTTTGTGAAGGCAAAGCAAGCCGATTTGATGATGCATGAGAATAATGCGGCAGACTTGCTGCACAGGTTGCAGACTTTCGTTCCGCAAGCGAGCACCAAAGTGCTGGATGCGCTGGCCGCCAAAACTCTCTTGCCTTGAATTTACTGCTCAATGCCGCTGAATGACTGCAGCATTGAGCCTCATCCCACAACAGCATCAAGCGGCATCCAGCGCCTGACGGAAATCTTCAACCAGATCATCAGTATCTTCAATACCGATCGAGACGCGTATCAGGGATTCTGCTATGCCCATGCTGGCGCGGCGTTCAGCGCCCATCTCATAAAAAATTGTGTGTGCAACTGGAATTACCAAGGTACGAGTATCGCCAAGATTACTCGCTGAAATCCCCAGTTTCAAACGATTCAGGTAATCGAAGCAATCGATACCCTCCTTCAATTCAAAACTAAACAAGCTGCCGTATGAGCGGAACAATTCGGTGGAGATCGCATGTTGCGGGTGTGATTTCAAGCCCGGGTAATACACGGCGGCAACCCGATCATCAGCTTCCAGCATTTGGGCCACGGCCAGTGCATTTGCGCATTCGCGATCAAGGCGCAGTGCCATCGTTTCGGAACCGACCGCCAAGTGATGTGCCGCCTCTGGACCTAGCGAGCCGCCAAAATCGCGCAACGCTTTTGCGCGTATCTGCGCAATGCCCCATTGCGCAGTCGGATAGCGTTTATAGGTATCGAAAATATTGGCAAAGCGCGACCAGTCATACATGCCGGTATCGGTCAAACTGCCACCCAAGGCATTGCCGTGACCACCTATCGATTTGGTCAGTGCATTGATCACGATGCTGGCACCTACCGATTTAGGCTGGAACAGGTAAGGTGATGTCATGGTGTTGTCGACGATGTAGACGATACCGCGGTCGGCACACAATTTACCGATGCGCGCCAAATCCGCTACTTGCGTGCGCGGATTGGCAATGGTTTCAACAAAGACGATACGGGTTGCCGGCGTGATGGCAGCTTCAACATTTTTGACATCGGTCGCATCAACCATTGCAATATCGATACCCTGCCCGCCTACGGTTTGCCACAAACTGTTGGTATTGCCAAACAGGAAGGACGATGACACCACGTGATCACCTTTGCGCAACAATGCCTGCACCACTGCAGCAATGGCCGCCATGCCCGTGGCAAAACAGATGGTCGCGAAACCATCTTCCATTTTGTTGACCTTGTCTTCCAGCGCTGCGACCGTTGGATTGCCTTGACGTCCGTAACGATAACCCGGTTGCTTGCCCTGGAATACCGTCGCAAGTTCGCGCGCATCCTTATAGCCGAAGGTTACCGAGGTATGGATGGGCTTATGCAGTGAGCCGTGCTCGATCGCCTTTTGACGATCGCTATGCAGCGTCGTAGTGGTGAAGCCGTATTTTTTAGGATCAGTCATCGTATGTAATTCAGGTTAGCCAATAAAAAATGCCTGCGTGCGCACTTGGTACGCAGAGCAGGCATTGATGCACGCTAATAAATGCACGCCATGCAGCAAAGTGATTAATCTACCTGCGCCAGGTTCAAGTTCAGTTGCGAGCGAATTGCATCGTCTGTTTCCGGCTTCGGATTGTTGCGCGCAAATTCGATGCGATCGAGGTAATCACGTGAGATATCACCCGTCACATAAATACCGTCGAAGCACGATGCTTCCAGGCTTTTCAACGCTGGATTCACATCGGAAATCGAACGTTTCAATGCATCGATATCTTGATAGATCAACGCATCCGCCGTGATTTCGCGGCAAACTTCTTCATCTGTACGACCGTAGGCAATCAATTCTGCACGCGTCGGCATATCGATACCGTAGACGTTAGGGAATTTAACTGGTGGCGCAGCAGATGCAAACATCACTTTTTTAGCACCGGCTTCACGTGCCATTTGCACGATCTCGCGGCTCGTGGTGCCACGCACGATGGAGTCATCGATCAGCAACACGTTTTTGCCTTTGAATTCTGAGCCGATTGCATTCAATTTCTGGCGAACCGATTTGCTGCGGATAGCCTGTCCCGGCATCAGGAAGGTACGACCGATGTAACGGTTTTTGATAAAGCCTTCGCGGTATTCGATATTTAGCTTGTGCGCCAGTTCCATCGCAGCAGGACGCGACGAATCAGGGATCGGCATCACGACATCGATATCGCCCAAAGGGAATTCGCGTGCAATTTTCTCGGCCAGATATTCGCCCATCTTCAGACGAGTTGCATACACCGATGCGCCGTCGATGATTGAATCCGGACGTGCAAAATAAACGAATTCAAACGCGCAAGGATTCAGCGTTGGGTTTTCTGCGCACTGTTGATTGTAGAGTTTTCCATCGAGGTCGATGAAAATCGCTTCGCCTGGCAATACATCCCGCAAGAAGCGGAAGCCCAAACCTTCCAGCGCAACCGATTCACTCGCGACCAGGTATTCTGTACCCTGCTCGGTTTCGTTGAAGCCAATGCACAAAGGACGAATGCCGAACGGATCGCGGAAAGCCAGCAAACCGTAACCGGCGATCTGTGCCGTCACCGCATACGAACCGCGCACACGTTTATGCACCATCGATACTGCTTTGAAAATTGCAGCAGGATCGAGCGAATAACCGGTCGTGGCTTGTTGAATTTCATGCGCCAGAACATTCAGCAATACTTCGGAATCGGAAGTCGTGTTGATGTGACGTCTATCGTTCTTGAACATCTCGATCTTCAACTGTTCCCAGTTGGTCAGATTGCCGTTATGCGCAAGGATGATGCCGAACGGCGCATTGACGTAGAACGGTTGTGCTTCTTCTGCGCTGGATGAACCGGCCGTCGGGTAACGAACCTGGCCAACACCCGAGTTACCGAACAGCGAACGCATGTTGCGGGTACGGAAAACATCTCGTACCAGGCCGTTGGCCTTGTGCATGCTGAATGTATTACCGTTATCGGTTGCGATACCGGCAGCATCCTGACCACGATGCTGCAGCAACAGCAGCGCATCATAGATCAGTTGATTAACAGGATTGTGAGAAACGACGCCAACAATGCCACACATGGTGGACTCCTCAACTAGAACAAATTAAAAATTGATATGCCGCGCAAAATCGCCCGGCAAGAAAGGGATAACAGTACGCGCGGCAGTTTCTGCCAACGGACTGAACAATGCCTCTTTCCAGAAACTCTGTTCGGGTATCGCCGTCATGCCGCATAAAAGCACGGCTGCCAACACGATCACCAAACCGCGTGCCAAGCCGAACAAACCGCCGAGACCACGATCCACCAAGGTCAATCCGGTCGCCTTGACTACTTCATTCAGCGCCATTGTCAACAAACCCATCAGGATGCGCACACCGATGAACAAGGCAATGAATCCAATTATCAGGCGTGTTGTGCTGCCAGGCACCATATCCGGCAGCAATTCTGCCAGCGACTCACCGTATGCATTGGCAACCACAAACGCCACAATCCAGCTTAACAGGGACAAAATTTCCTTGACCAGTCCCCGCAACGTACTGATCACGATAGAACAAACCAGTACAAATAAAACCAGATAATCAAAAATCGTCACTATCGATTTACTTCAAGCCACGCATTAAACTGCACCTTAAGCCGGGACCTGTTTGCCGGTCAAACCGAGCTTGGTCAATTTGGCACGCGCCTTTTCGGCTTCAGCTTCATTGGCAAATGGGCCAACGCGCACGCGAATCCGCTCACCGGATTCTGTCGCAACTTTTTGCGTAAACGACTTCAGGCCAGCGCCCTGCAATTTCTTTTGCAATTCATTCACTTTATCTTGCGAAGCAAGAGCGGCAATCTGCAAGACGATTTTTCCCGAGGCCTTAGGTGCAGTTGCATTCGTTTTTCCCTCCAGAATAGCGCGTGCACGCGCTGCCTCATCCGAATGATCCGTCTTGGCTATTGTCGGCGGCATTGCCACCTTGTGTTCTGGCGTCTCAACTTTAGCGACAGGTATTTGTGGCTTTTGCTCAGGCGCGGCAGCTTTTACGTCTGTTTCCGTTTCTGTTTTGATCTCGGCCTTGACTGCGTCTGGCGCTGGTGTCTCAATGACATCTTCATCAGGAGAAAGTGACTCTGCAGCGGGATCGCGATTGCTTTTTTGCACTACGGGAGACTTGCTTTGTGCAATTGGCGCCGCAGTGTCCTTGGATGGAATTTGAATGCTGATATCGTCGGCCAGAGGTTTGGGCTCTGAGTCCAGAATCATCGGCAAGCCGATCACTGCCGCCAGCACCAGTGCGATCGCCCCGACCAGACGGCGACGTGCGCGTTTCTTTTCTGGCAAGACCGGATCGACTGCTTCTTCGCGCTTGTTACTTTGTTTGCGTTTGCTGCGAGCAATCGGCTGCTCTTCGTCGGCCTGCGAATAAAAATCGCTGTTGCCTACCGATGATTCCTGCTGTTTTTTACGAAGAAACGAGAACAAGCCCATACGATATAGAGTGAAATTCGTTAGTGATGTTCGGAATTGCGGAATTCCATTACGCCTGCGACGGTAAGGAAGGATCCGAAAACCGTAATTCTATCATTCTCGCCCGCTCGGCTCATGGCATTTGCAAAAGCTTCTGCAGGTGTGGCAAATGTCTGGATGCTGCGTTCTGCATCCCCCACTTGCGGCGACTGACCATAAGCGGCGATCAGCTTTTCATGAATCTCCGCCGCCGTGGCAGCGCGCGGCAAAGGTAGATCAGTGACGCACCAATGATCGACGCGATCTTTCAAGTGCGCAATCACGCCGGCAATGTCCTTGTCCTGCATGGAACCGAACACCGCATAGGTGTAGGGATGAAAGCCCATATTGTCCAGATTCTGCGCCAGCGTGGCTGCAGCATGCGGATTGTGCGCCACATCCAGAATAACCGTAGGCTGCCCTGGCAGCACCTGAAAACGCCCTGGTAAATCGACTAGTGCCAAACCTGTACGCACTTCTTGCGCGCCAACCGGCAAGCGCATGCGCAAGGCATCCAGCGCGGCCAGCACGCCTGATGCATTCAATAACTGATTGGCACCGCGCAAGCTTGGATAAGCCAGCGAATTTCGGCGGCCGCCGCGCCCGCTGAAATTCCATTGCAGCTTATCGCCGGAATAATTGAAATCGCGATTGAACAACCACAAATCGGCACCGATCTTTTCTGCGTGTTCAATCAGCGAGGCAGGCGGCACCGGATCGCCGCAGATGGCAATTTTGCCGGGGCGGAAAATACCGGCTTTCTCGAAACCGATCTTTTCACGCGTATCACCCAGATATTCTGTGTGATCGATATCGACGCTGGTGACAATTGCCACATCTGCATCGAGTACATTGACTGCATCCAGGCGCCCGCCCAAGCCAACCTCAAAAATCACGGCATCCAGTTTGGCGTCTGCAAACAATTGCATCGCCGCCAACGTGGTGAATTCAAAGTACGATAAGGAGACATCACCACGCACGCCGTCGAGTTTGCTAAAAACGTCCATCAATTCGGCATCGGTCGCTGATTGCCCATTGATACGCATGCGCTCGTTGAAACGCAATATGTGCGGCGACGTGTACAAGCCGACGCGATAACCGGCGCGCAACAATATCGATTCAAGCATGGCGCAGGTTGAGCCCTTGCCGTTGGTACCGCCGACGATAATCACCGGACAGGTAAATTCGATCGCCATGGCGTCTTTGACCTGCCTCACACGATCCAACCCCATGTCGATCGCTTTGGGGTGCGTCGTTTCCAGCAGCGTGAGCCAGGCAGCTAGGGTCGCAGGATGGTTTTCCATACAAATGATCGTGGTTATTTAAAGTGTGTAGGGAGCATATGTGATGGCGATTGCTCAAATAAAAAGCCCGAACCGCGCACGGTTCGGGCTTCTGTGAGCAGACTGCCGGCTTACGCGAGAACTTCCACAGCCTGATTTTGCAATATTGCCAACAGGCGAGCGATTTCTTCACGCATTTTGCGTCGATCGACAATCATGTCTACCGCACCTTTAGTCACGAGGAATTCGGCGCGCTGGAAGCCTTCCGGCAATTTCTCACGCACAGTATTCTCGATTACGCGCGGACCGGCAAAACCGATCAGGGCTTTGGGTTCCGCGATCACGACATCGCCCATGAAAGCGAATGATGCGGATACGCCGCCCATGGTTGGATCGGTCAGCACCGAGATAAACGGTAATTTCTTCTCAGACAATTTCGTCAGCATCGACGTGGTTTTGGCCATTTGCATGAGGGACAGCAAGCCTTCTTGCATACGTGCGCCACCAGTTGCGGTGATGCAAATGAAAGGCACTTTTTGCTCCAGTGCAGTTTGCGCGCCGCGGGCAAAACGCTCGCCGACCACAGAACCCATGGAGCCGCCCATGAACTCAAACTCGAAGCAAGCCACCACTACCGGCAAGCTCATGATGGAGCCACCCATGACGATGAGTGCATCGGTTTCGCCAGTGGCTTCGAGTGCCGATTTCAGACGATCAGGATATTTTTTGCTGTCTTTGAATTTGAGCGTATCGACCGGCAATACTTCCTGGCCGATGTCATAACGTCCGCCTGCATCCAGCAATGCGTCCAGACGATCACGCGCACGGATGCGCATATGGTGCGTACATTTAGGGCAAACATGAATGTTGGCTTCCAGATCGGTGCGGTACAGCACGGATTCGCAAGACGGACATTTGACCCACAAACCTTCAGGCACCGACTTACGCTGCGCGGTATCGGAACGTTGAATGCGGGGAGGGAGTAGTTTTTCTAGCCAGCTCATCGTGACCTCTTTCATTTTGACTTGCCGAATTGTACCGTTTGCACGGATATTCGCCACAATTGCGTGTTTTTTCTGGTTGGGGGCAGAATTATGCCGCGGATCGGCGGCATTTTACTTGTCTATAAAGACATTTTTACCTTATTCGTCCAGCGCCTTGCGGATGCCGGCGATAAAGGTTTGCACCGCTTCTACAGCATGCTCGCGCGGGGTATTTTCCAGTTCCTGGATGATACGACTACCGATCACGACCGCATCCGAGACCGCCGCAACAGCCTTGGCGGTCGCGGCATCGCGAATTCCGAAGCCTACGCCGATAGGCAATTTTACGTACTTGCGGATGGCCGCTATGCGTTGCGATACTTCGGCCGTATCGATATTGGCCGCGCCGGTGACGCCTTTTAGCGACACGTAATAGCTGAAGCCGCTACCAAATTTGGCAACTTGCTGAATGCGTTCTTCGGTAGAAGTTGGCGCCAACAAGAAGATAGGATCCATATCATTCGCCTTGAGTGTCGCGGCAAACTCTTCGCACTCTTCCGGCGGGTAGTCGACCACAATGGTGCCATCCACACCGGCCGCTTTCGCTGCCAGGATAAATGCCGTCTGCCCCATCCGTTCGATCGGATTGGCGTAACCCATCAAGACGACTGGTGTCGTGGTGTTTGTCTTGCGAAATTCACTGACGAAGCCCAATACGTCACGCATGCCAACATTAAATTTGAGTGCACGTTCGCACGCGCGCTGAATCACGGGACCTTCTGCCATCGGATCGGAGAATGGCACGCCGAGTTCGAGTATGTCGGCACCACCGGCCACCAGGGCATGCATCAGCGGCACCGTCAGGTCAGGTGAAGGATCACCGGCCGTGATGAAGGGGATCAAACCTTTTTTATTGTTAGCCGCCAATGCGGACAGCGTGGACTGAATTCTGGACATCTGCTTTTATCTTTAATCAATGATCTTTTAATGCGCAACGCGACTGCTGTCGCATATGAAAATGAAAACGGCAATGGAGCGTGATCCATTGCCGCATGAAACGCTATCAGCCGAAGTCCAACCCCATCTTTTGCGCCACGGTATGCATATCCTTGTCGCCACGACCAGACAGATTGACCAGTACGGTTTTGTCTTTCGGCAGCGTCGCAGCCAGTGTGGCGGCATAGCTCAAGGCATGACTGGATTCCAGCGCCGGAATGATGCCTTCGATATGGCAACAATCATGGAAAGCCTGCAAGGCCTCTTCATCGGTAACGGATACATATTGCGCGCGCGCAGAATCTTTTAACCAGGCATGTTCAGGACCTACACCCGGATAATCCAGGCCCGCCGAAACCGAATGCGTCTCGATGATCTGGCCATTCTCATCCTGCAATAGATAGGTACGATTGCCATGCAACACACCGGGTGTGCCGGCCGTCAGTGACGCCGAATGCTTGCCTGTTTCCAAACCTTCACCGGCTGCTTCCACCCCTATCAGCTGTACGTTCTTGTGTTCGATATAAGGATGGAAAATGCCCATCGCATTGGAACCGCCACCGATGCAGGCCAGGACATAATCCGGCTGACGGCTAGTCATCTCGGGCATTTGTTCTATGCATTCCTTGCCGATTACCGACTGGAAGTCGCGCACCATCATGGGATAGGGATGCGGACCGGCGACGGTACCGATAATGTAGAAAGTGTTTTCAACGTTGGTTACCCAGTCGCGCATCGCTTCATTGAGCGCATCCTTCAAAGTCTTGGAGCCGGATTCAACCGGCACCACGGTCGCGCCCAGCAACTTCATGCGATATACGTTTTGCGCCTGACGCTTGACGTCTTCGCTCCCCATATAAACCACGCATTCGAGGCCGAAACGCGCGCAAATCGTCGCTGTAGCAACGCCGTGCTGGCCGGCGCCGGTTTCCGCGATGATGCGCGGCTTGCCCATTCGTCTGGCCAGCAATGCCTGACCAATCACGTTATTGATCTTGTGTGCGCCTGTGTGATTCAAGTCTTCACGCTTGAAGTAAATCTGCGCGCCGCCCATTTTTTCAGACCAGCGTTTGGCATGATAAATCGGGCTTGGACGGCCGACGAAATGCTTCAAGTCGTAATGGAATTCAGCAAGAAAGGCAGAATCCTTGCTGTAGTGTGCATAGGCTTCTTTCAATTCAGCCAGCGCATGACTGAGTGTTTCGGAAACGAAGCTGCCGCCATAGGGGCCAAAATGGCCTTTTGCGTCGGGAAAATTGTAAGAAGCGGTTTGATGCAAGGCAGTCTCGATGACCGCTTGTCGCTCGGCGAAGCTGCCCAGCGCGTCTAATTCTTTCATGATGATCTCTTTACTATCTAGTCTGTCTGTTTGGCATGTGCATGGTCTGCCGAATCGGCAAGACGTACTGCGGCGATGAAGGCGTGAATCTTTGCCTTATCCTTGATCCCCTTGTCGTGTTCGACGCCACTACTGACATCAACGGCATAGGGACGAACGCGTAGCACCGCGTCAGTCGCGTTTTGTGCGCTCAAGCCACCACTTAAAACGACCCGAGGCGCGATGTTTTCGGGAATGAGAGACCAATCGAAGACCTTTCCACTGCCGCCATAGCTATCAACATAGGTATCCAGCAACAAGCCGGTGAACAATCTGCTGGCGGCGCGATAATCAGAGTCGTATTTTAGCAAATCGGCTGGACTAGTATCCGGTTTTACGCGTATCGCGCGCATAAATGGGCGATTCACTGCCGCTGCGATGGATGCGCACTGCTCCATCGTTTCATCGCCGTGAAATTGCAGCATCGCAATCGATGTCTGCGCGACGACCTCGTGTACTTCATCTGCGCTGGCATTCACAAACAAACCGACGGTACTGACGAAAGGCGGAATCTGTGCGATCAACTGTGCCGCTGCCGCCGGCTGAATATAGCGCGGACTTTTGGCATAAAACACGAATCCGACTGCATCGGCGCCTAACGTAATCGCATCTTGCAGATCTTCCAGTCGCGTCAAACCGCAAATTTTAATGCGCGTGCGGGATGTAATTGTTGTCATTATGTTGCCAGCCTGTTGAAAACGAATGGTTATATTGCTTATGCCTACGCAATTCAATATTGCTGATGAATCGCAGTTTTATCCCGCGCTATCAAGACCATAGAAAATTCTGCGTTTCGATCTGCGGTAACTTCCATTTTGGGTCGTAATCGATTTTGGCGAGGTACAAACCATCGGCCATGAATGTCGGTGCCGCAATCTTGCGATCTTGCGCTTCCAACAGTTCCTTCAACCACGCAGACGGCTGCGTGCCGTTTCCGACATAAATCAGCGAGCCAATGATGTTGCGCACCATGTGATGCAAGAATGCATTTGCATGTACGGTGAACATGATCACATCGCCGCGCTGCTCGATACTGATGGCATACATGGACTTGATCGGCGATTTGGCCTGGCATTGCACAGAGCGGAAACTGGAAAAATCATGCTCACCGATCAAATGCGAAGCTGCCTCCTTCATCTTGTCGACATCCAGCGCGCGAAACACCCAACCGGCCTTGCCTTCCAGCAAAGGCGAACGTACCTGGTTGTTGTACAAGACATATTGGTAGGTTCTGGAGCGCGCGCTGAAACGCGCGTGAAAATTCTCTTCAGCATTGCCCGCAACCTCAGTCGCCCAGCGCACTGCAATCGATGGCGGCAAAAAGGTATTCACACCGCGCACCCAGGATTGCATATCGCGGTCCAGCATCGTATCGAAATGCACTACTTGTTCGATTGCATGCACGCCCGCATCGGTACGACCGGCGCATGAGGTTGAAATTTCATGCTGGGTAAATTTCCACAAGGCGAACTCTAGCTTATCCTGGACAGTCAAGCCGTTAAGCTGCGTCTGCCAGCCCTGCCAGGGTGCGCCGTCGTATTGCACGCCGAGCACAATGCGTTTCGTTTCGCCCGAGCTGCCTGATTCGCCATTCATGATAAAAATTTTACCGAAAAATCGAAATTGAAAATGAAAAACGGGCGCAAGCAGTGCATTGCGCCCGTCGATCCTGCATTTTAGCTTGTCAGGAGAGTTTGCTCAGCAGGTTTCTCGCCTTCTCGGATTGTTCGCCGTTACCACCTTTGACGACTTCTTCCAGCAATTCGCGTGCGCCTTCCTTATCGCCAATCTCTTGATAGGCTATTGCCAGATCAAGCTTGGTCGCCATTTCTGCATTGCTAGTATAGCTAGCTGCTTCATCCACGCCATCCAGCGCAAAATGATCGTCATTCAAAGCGGAGCCCGAAACAGGTGCAGCAACTGGATCCAGATCAAGTGAAATGTCGGACAAATCGGCCGCGATGTCTTTGGCTGGCGCAGACGCAGCGGCAATCTGTACATTTGCCGGAGAATCATTTATCGATGGGAAATCAAGACCGAGGTCATCCGGAATACGGATGTCCGACGTCGTAGATTCCGTAGCTGCTTGTTCACCTTCAAAACTGGCCACCGACGGTTCTTCTACCGCATTGTTTGTCGGCTTGTTATCCGCAGGCTTGTTATCTTCCAGGAAACCGAAATCGATATCCGCAATATCAGCTGGCATTTCAGCTTTGGCTGATGTTGCATCTGGCGATTTATTATCTGGCTCTTCCAAATCCAGGCCTTCCAGATCGAAGTCGAGATCTTCAACCACGTCAGGCTGCATGGAAGCGATTGTTTTGTGTTCGTCTTCTTCCGGCAGGGACAAGCTGTTTTCTGCAAGGGAACTATCTAACGAGCTAACCGGTGCCGCTTCGTCTACCGACGATTCGGTGTTTAATCCATCAAATGGCTGGGTGGGTGCAAGTAAAGCCGCTGCTCGGGACTCGCCCTTTTCCGCGTCCGCGCCACTTGCGTATAACGGATTGCTAGGATCAAGGATCAAGCCGAGATTTGCAGCTTGTGCCCAATCCTCACCCTCGCCTTTGGTCATGCTGTACAACTCGCTGGCCAGAATCTCGAACGAGCGAGCGTCATTGCGGTTGGCATAAATTTCCAGCAACTTGACGCGTACTGCGTGGCGGTCAGGTTGATTGCGCAAGGCTTCCTTCAGAATTTCTTCAGCCTGTGCATCACGACCATAAGCGATATACACATCGGCTTCTGCAATCGGGTCAACTTCATTCGTGTCGAGCTGGCTGGCGGAAGGCACAAAATTGGAATTGAACACACTGTTATTGGTGTCAACGCTTTGTCCGCCAGTCGAACCGAACAGCGAGTTCGATTTAAGGCTGGAATCCGTAATGATGCTGTCTTCGAATGATTTGGTTTGCTTGCGACGGCGCGAACTATAAATACCCAAACCAGCAAGCAGAGCCAGCAATGCTGCTGCGCCCGGCAGGAACATGGCGTTGCTCATCAAGTCTTCAAAAAAACTTGGTTCAGGTGGTGGTGGCGCAACGACGACAGGTTTTTTCGGTGCCGGTTTAACTTCTGCAACTGGAGCAGGCGGCACAACTGGTTCAACGACTGGCGCAGGCGCAGCTTCGGCTACAGGCGTTTCTGCCACTGCCGTGGTAACCGGCGGTGCTGTTTCTACGGCTGGCGCTGTCGGTGCTGGCGCAGTTACTGGCGGAGCGACGGCCACTGGCACTGCTGCGGCGGCGCTTGCCTGCTTTTGCTGTTCAGCCAAATCCTTGTTTTTAATTTCAAGAATTTTTTGCAGTTCGCTGACGTTCTTTTCAAGTTCTTTGACACGTGCATTCGCATCCGCAATTGCCTTGTCTTTGGCGATCAATTCTTCCGTGCTGGCACCTGCCTTGTCGGAGCCAGCGCTTAGTGTGGTCGCGCCAGATTTGGACAATTTCAGCTTGTCCTTGGATTCGGCTGCGCCAGCGGATTCTTCTTGAATCCGGGTAGTGATTTTTCCACCAGCCGTCTGCTTGACGTCGTCGGATTTTTTGGCTTCTGCAGTCGCGACTTGACCAGCCAGTTTATTACGATAGCTATTGAAATCGGCAGCTTGCGCAACAACTACGCCACGCGCTTCAGATTGGCCGACGGATTTTGCAGTGTCTGCTTCCGGCACGGACAGAATTTGTCCGGCACGCAGACGATTCATGTTTTTGCCGATAAATGCGTCAGGATTTGCGCGGTACAAGGCAACCAGCATTTGATCCAGCGATACGCCGCTTGGACGATATTGATTGGCGATTTTCGCCAGAGAGTCGCCTTTTTTTACCAGATACTCATCCGAAGATGAAGCATCCGCTTTGGGCTCCGATGCAGTACGTATCGACTTGGTCGGTGCCGCTACTGGCGCCGCTTCACGAATTGGTTGCGGCGCAGGCTGTGGTGCCGGTGCGGAGACTGGCGGAGGAAGCGGTTGGCTAGGCGCTGCTGGCGGTAAAGCCTGTGGCGCTGACTGAGCGACCGGCTCTGGGATGTTTTCGACGGGTCTTGCCGCAGGCGGCAGTGGGCGGGTAATTGGTGCTACTTGCGCCGGACGCGCCGAGCGCATTTCAGGCGGATCAAGCAAGAAGGTGTATTCACGTACCAAGCGGTTTTTATTACCGCCCAATTCCAGCAACATATCCACGTAAGGTTCGTTGATAGGCTGAGTGGAAGTGATCTTGACGACGGGACGATTACCGCGTTGCTCAACAGCAAATCTTAATGAAAAAAGCGCTGGGTGCAGATCGATATTTGCCTGGCGAAATGCGTCTGCAGATGCCAATTTTGGCACCAAACTGCCCAGTTCGTCTTGCGCAACGGACGTGAGTTCGATCTCGGCACGTAACGGTTGCCCCAGCGACGATAGGACGGTCAGTTTCCCCATACCCGCTGCATGCGCATTTGACAACACCACCGCAGATATTACCGCTGCGCTGAGCGTCTTTAATTTGAACGAGGAAAAACTAGAGCGAGGAGTTGACCGCATTTTTAGTGGCATGGAGAGTATTCCGTTAGCGTACGTTGGGGACCACAAGCAACGCTTATTTATCTTTTTTCTGAGAACTTTCACCATAGCATCATGGACTTACGCACGCAAGCGCAACCATATTGGCAACTAATTTAAAACCCGCCAATCACTCATTATTTGAGCGAATTTGGCGGGTTTATGTTGCGTCCTGACAACGTCAGACGCAGCTTACCTAGCGAATATTATCGATCCAGGACGATACGCAGCATGCGGCGCAGCGGTTCAGCAGCGCCCCACAGCAATTGATCGCCGATAACGAACGCGGAAATGTATTCCGGTCCTTGATTGAGCTTACGCACACGGCCTACGCCGATCTCAAGCCCGCCAGTGATGGCTGCTGGCGTCAATTCCTTGACGGTAATTGCGCGCTCATTCGGCACCCATTTCACCCATTGATTACCGGAGCGGATGATGGATTCAATTTCAGCCAAAGGCAGGTTGCGTTTCAACTTGATGGTCAACGCCAGGCTGTGGCAGCGCATCGCGCCTATGCGCACACACAAACCATCGACAGGAATTATGTTGGTATTGCCGAGGATCTTGTTAACTTCTGCCTGGCCTTTCCACTCTTCTTTCGACTGGCCGTTGTCCAGTTGTGCATCGATCCATGGAATCAAGCCACCAGCCAAAGGTGCGCCAAAGAATTCAGTTGGCACTTCGCTGCGTATTGTCTGCGCAACTTTACGGTCGATATCAAGAATCGCCGATGAAGGCGTGGCCAATTCATCAGCCACTGCACCATGTACCACGCCCATGCCGGACAACAATTCACGCATGTGATTGGCACCGCCGCCGGACGCAGCTTGATACGTCATCGAACTGACCCACTCAACCAGACCTTCTCGGAACAAGCCACCCACCCCCATCAACAAGATGGAATTGGTGCAGTTACCCCCGATGTAGTTCTTGACACCACGGTTCAACGCGTCCGTAATCACATTTTGATTGACGGGATCAAGGATGATAACGGCGTCGTCTTTCATGCGCAGTGTCGAAGCCGCATCGATCCAGTAACCATCCCAACCAGCTGCGCGCAGTTTCGGGAAAATCTCGGTGGTGTAGTCGCCGCCTTGGCAGGTAATGATAATGTCGCATTTTTTCAGTGCGTCGATATCGTTAGCGTCTTGCAAAGTCGTTTCCTTCTTCGCCATCGCAGGGGCTTTACCGCCCTTGTTCGAAGTGGTGAAGAATACAGGTTCGATCAGACCGAAATCACCCTCTTCCTGCATGCGTTGCATCAAGACCGATCCGACCATTCCACGCCAACCGACTAAGCCAACAACTTTCATCATCATTTCCTTAATTCAGGTGCTCGCTGCACCTCATTAATCAAAAACCACTTCGACAACCAAATAGCCATCGCCGACACCCCTTGCTTGGAACAGCTAACTGCTCCAGGCTGGAGATCGTTATGCCAGCGCCTTGACCACTGCATCACCCATTTGCGTTGTGCTGACCTTGGTCGTGCCGACTTCAAAAATATCAACCGTACGCAAACCCTGTTTCAACACTGACTTCACTGCCGCTTCAATACGATCTGCCTGTTCAGTTTTACCCAGCGAATAACGCAACATCATCGCCAGCGACAGGATTTGTGCCAGCGGATTGGCAATATCCTTACCCGCGATATCCGGAGCGGAACCATGTGAAGGCTCGTACAAACCCTTGTTGTTTGCATCCAGCGAAGCCGATGGCAACATACCGATCGAACCGGTCAGCATCGCTGCGGCATCAGACAGGATGTCGCCAAACATATTGCCAGTCACGACCACGTCGAATTCTTTCGGTGCGCGTACCAATTGCATCGCCGCATTATCGACGTACATATGATCAAGTTTGACGTCCTTGTATTCCTTGTGCACATCGGTCACCACGTCGCGCCAGAACTGGAATGTTTCCAATACATTGGCTTTATCAACACTGGTCAAACGTTTGCTGCGTTTTTGTGCTGCCTGGAATGCCACGTGCGCGATACGACGAATTTCTGGCTCACTGTAACGCATGGTGTCGAAACCCTCACGCGAGCCCTTGAACGGACCATCCGGCGCTTCGCGCATGCCGCGCGGCTGGCCGAAGTAAATGTCACCAGTCAATTCGCGCACGATCATGATGTCGAGGCCGGAAACAATCTCCGGTTTCAACGATGATGCGCCAGCCAGTTCCGGATACAGGATCGCAGGACGGAAGTTGGCGAACAAACCCAGATGCTTGCGCAAACCCAGAATTGCCTGCTCAGGGCGCAACGAGCGCTCCAGTGTGTCGTATTTAAAATCGCCAACAGCGCCAAACAGAATGGCATCCGCCTCTTTCGCAACTTTCAAGGTCGATTCCGGCAATGGGTGGCCTTGCTCTGCATAGGCTGCGCCGCCGACTGGCACCGTTTCAGTTTCAAATTTCTCACCCAAGGCGTTCATCACCTTGACCGCTTGATTCATGATTTCCGGACCAATGCCGTCGCCCGGCAGAATTGCAATTTTCATTGGATAACTTCAGTAAGAATTAAAAAAGGAGGAAAGCGCGCCGCTCAATCAAGCCGAATGTACCCAGCTGCATGATGCGCGTCGTTAAATAGTGTTCGACAACCAAGGTTGTGCCGCAAGGTGGCGCTCTTCATACGCGCGTATCTTGTCGGATTTTTGCAAGGTCAGGCCGATGTCATCGAATCCATTCAGCAAACAGTATTTGCGGAATGCATCGATATCGAATGGATAGGTAATGCTGCCGCTGCTGGTGCCGATGATTTGCTTTTCCAGATCAATCACCAAATGAAAGCCGGGAAAAGCCTTGACCTCGTTAAACAGATGATCGATTTGTGCTTCAGTCAGTGCGACCGGCAGCAAACCATTCTTGTAACAGTTATTGAAAAAGATATCGGCAAAGCTGGGCGCGACAATGGCGCGAAAGCCATACTGACTCAAGGCCCACGGCGCATGTTCACGTGAAGAGCCGCAACCGAAATTCTTGCGCGCCAACAAAATCTGTGCACCTTGATATCGCGGTTGATTCAGTATGAAATCAGGATTCAAGGGACGATTTGTATTGTCCTTGCCTGGCTCGCCTTGATCCAGATAACGCCATTCATCGAACAAGTTCGGGCCGAAGCCAGTACGTTTGATCGATTTCAGAAATTGCTTCGGAATGATGGCGTCGGTATCGACATTTGCACGATCCAGCGGTGCAACCAAACCATCAAGAATAGTAAATTTTTCCATAGTGCCCAACAGTTGATGCGTATCGACGACGATAACGTCAGTACTTTTGTATAACAATGCGGCGAGACAAACTTCGTGTTTCAAAAAACTGAAAAATGCAGCGATGCGACAACATCAATCTGTGCATCGCTACAAACCAGCCTCTTATTTATTACCCTGAATTTTGTCACCGACATGCTCGACATCCTTGCCGAAACCCTGAACGGTATTGCAGCCAGCCAGTAACCAAACCGATGCAATCAACAACGCAATAATTTTTTTCATTTTTCTCTCCAAGTGTTTAGTTTACAGCGAACGTACATCAACAAAATGACCTTCAATACCTGCTGCTGCAGCCATCGCAGGACTAACCAGATGCGTACGACCACCTGCGCCCTGACGTCCTTCAAAATTGCGATTCGAAGTAGAGGCGCAACGCTCACCGGGCTCCAGACGATCTGCATTCATCGCCAAACACATAGAGCAACCGGGCTCGCGCCATTCAAAACCGGCTGCCTTGAAAATCTTGTCCAGCCCTTCGCGTTCTGCCTGCTCTTTCACCAGGCCGGAACCTGGTACCACCATCGCCAGTTTCACATTCGAGGCGCGATGTTTGCCGCGCACAACGGCTGCGGCTGCGCGCAAATCTTCAATACGTGAATTGGTGCAGGAACCGATAAATACCTTGTCGATACGGATATCCGTGATCGGCGTGTTGGGTTTCAGGCCCATGTAAACCAGCGCTTTTTCCATGCCGTCGCGCTTGGTCGCATCCTTTTCCTTATCAGGATCAGGCACACGACCATCGACCGACACTACCATTTCCGGCGATGTGCCCCAGCTGACTTGCGGCTTGATTTCGGCCGCATTCAAAGTGACAACCATATCGAATCTGGCTCCGACATCAGAATGCAGCGTGCTCCAGTATTCGACCGCCCGATCCCAATGCGGACCAACCGGTGAAAATGGGCGACCCTTGACATAGTTGATCGTGGTTTCGTCAACACCAACCATGCCGGCACGTGCACCGGCTTCGATCGCCATATTGCAGATGGTCATGCGACCTTCCATCGACAGCGAACGTATGGTCGAACCAGCAAATTCAATCGCGTAACCGGTGCCGCCGGCAGTGCCGATTTTGCCGATAATCGCGAGCACGACATCTTTTGCAGTCACACCGGCCGGCAAAACGCCGTCAACCTGGACCAGCATCGCCTTGGATTTTTGCGCCAGCAAGGTTTGCGTCGCCAGCACATGCTCGACTTCTGAGGTACCGATGCCGTGCGCCAATGCGCCAAACGCACCGTGGGTAGACGTATGGGAATCGCCACATACAACCGTCATTCCCGGCAAGGTCGCGCCCTGCTCAGGCCCGATCACATGCACAATGCCCTGGCGCTTGTCGCGCATACTGAAATAGGTCAAACCGTATTCATGTGCATTGCCATCCAGCGTCTCCACTTGCAGGCGCGATGTCGGATCTGCAATCCCTTCCGAGCGGTCAGTGGTCGGTACGTTGTGATCCGCGACCATTAGATTGGCAGAGACACGCCATGGGCGACGACCGGCCAGCTTCAAGCCTTCAAAAGCCTGTGGGCTGGTCACTTCATGCAAGAGGTGACGATCGACGTAAAGCACGGTCGTGCCATCGTCACCAACATCGACAACATGTGATTGCCAGAGTTTATCGTAGAGCGTTTGAGCCATATTCGTGTGAAAAAGTAAGTCGGTAAGGACTGAATAGTCAGCCCTGAATTATGCCATATTTAGCGCGCCCCCATTGCGGGAAACGGCAGCGGACGCGCCAGAATGCCTGCCACAAGAAGCACATGAGGGCAATTGCCTTTAAAGCAATCCCCTGCTATCGCTATCTGTTCTTTGTCTGCAGGTACAGTGGCATCACGCGTTGCGCGTACGCCGTGAGATCACTGCTGCGATCCGCACTGGACGGATGCGTAGACAGGAATGTTGGCGGTGCGCTGCCACCGACCTGCCCCATTTTTTGCCAAAGCGTGATCGCAGCGCGCGGATCGTAACCGGCACGCGCAGCCAATTCCACGCCGATGCGGTCAGCTTCTCTTTCATGTTCGCGTGAATTTGGCAAACCAATCACACCCATATAGGCATATTCGGCACCTTGCTGACCGAGACTGCCGACACCCAGCAACGCTGAGCCGATCGAAATGACACTGCCGGCAACCATCTTTTCAGAAGCGCGCTCGCGCGCATGTTCGCGCAAGGCATGCGAAATCTCATGCCCGATCACCGCCGCCAGCTCATCATCCGTTACCTTGAGCTTATCGATCAAACCGGTATACACGGCGATCTTCCCGCCAGGCATACACCAGGCGTTGACCTCAGCCGAGGTCAACACATTGACTTCCCATTGCCAAGCTTTTGCATCGGGGCGGAAAGCCGGCGTTTGCGCAATCAAGCGATTTGAAATGGTCCGCACGCGGGCCACTTGCGCAGGATCACGGTTGACATTGTTTTTCTTTTTCTCTTCCGCAATCAGCTCAACATACTGCTTTGCTGCAGCTTGGTCCAGTTGCTGCGCCGACAATGCCATCCTTTGCGAGCGATCCACTCCAACCACGCCGCCTTGTGTGGTTTGCACTGTTTCGCACGCCGACAGAGCCAGCACAGGAAAAATTATTGTCACGAAGGCGCGAGCAGAATACGATTTTACGAGTTTCACTTCGGCTCCTTATCGAAAAAACAGAAAAACACCGAGGCCTAAATCAGGCTGCGCTGGCGGGAATCCGCGGAGTAGCGACCTTGACATCGCCGCATTGCGCACGGTGACGCAATGCATGATCCATCAGTACCAATGCCAGCATTGCTTCGGCGATCGGCGTAGCGCGGATCCCGACACAGGGATCATGACGACCCAGTGTTTCGACCATGATCGGATTGCCAGCCTTGTCAATTGAATGCCGCGCCGTCCGGATGCTGGATGTCGGTTTGATCGCAATCGATGCAGTGATATTCTGGCCGGTTGAAATCCCACCCAGTACACCACCAGCGTTATTGCTGGCAAAACCGTCAGGCGTCAACTCATCGCCATGCTCGGTGCCTTTTTGCGCGACCGATTTGAAGCCGGCACCAATCTCTACGCCCTTGACTGCATTGATACCCATCAAGGCATATGCAATTTCCGCATCCAGCTTGTCGTAAATCGGCTCACCCAAACCAATCGGCACATTTTCAGCGACGACATCTATTCGTGCACCGCAGGAGTCGCCATTCTTGCGCAAATCATCCATGTACGCTTCCAGTTGCGGAAGTATCGTGGCATTGGCAGAGAAAAATGGATTGTCAGGAACGTGTGACCAGTTTTCGAAGGGAATTTCAATCTCGCCCAACTGGCTCATGCAACCTTTGAAAGTCGTACCGTATTGTTCCAGCAACCATTTCTTGGCAATGGCAGCCGCACCAACCACAGGCGCCGTCAGACGTGCAGATGAACGTCCGCCACCACGCGGGTCACGTATGCCGTACTTGTGCCAGTACGTGTAATCAGCATGACCGGGGCGAAAGGTTTCAGTGATGTTGCCGTAGTCCTTGCTGCGCTGATCTTCATTGCGAATCAATAAGGCAATAGGCGTACCGGTCGTCTTGCCTTCGAAGACACCTGACAGTATTTCGACGGTATCCGATTCCTGGCGCTGCGTCACGTGACGAGAAGTACCTGGCTTGCGACGATCCAAATCGAGTTGAATGTCGGCTTCTGACAACACCATGCCGGGCGGACAACCATCGATTACGCAACCGATTGCAGGGCCATGAGATTCACCGAAAGTGGTGACAGTAAAGAGTGTGCCAAATGTATTGCCGGACATGATGGTGGATGATCAATTGAATAAAGCACCATTCTACCAGTGCATAGAAAACAAATACTTCAAGAAAAATCATTGCCGAATGTTAAATCGATGTGCAATATACGGTTTCCAAACCAGAAAAACCAAATCTCGGAGAAGGCAACATGCGCAAGTCGGTCAGCCATAGCGAGGATGACCTTGTATTTCTGGATGAAGCAGTACCGCCATCCGACAACAATACCCTGGGTGCAAGCAAGGATGTTTGGCAAGTCATGATCATCGATGATGATGCTGACGTGCATTCAGCAACGACCTTTGCACTCAGTAACGTTGAAATACAAAATCGACCGCTTTCATTCTTACACGCTTACTCCGCTCAGCAGGCGCGTGACATTCTGGCAAACGAACCCGACGTCGCGGTTATTTTGCTGGACGTTGTCATGGAGCAGCAGGATGAAGGCTTGCAATTGGTGCATTACATACGTGATGTATTGCACAGAGCTGAAGTACGCATCATTCTGCGCACCGGCCAACCTGGCTATGCGCCGGAAATCGATGCAATCCAACAATTCGACATCAACGATTACAAGACCAAATCCGAACTGACACGCATCAAGCTGTACACAGTTGTCACAGCGGCTATTCGCTCTTACGAACAAATCTGCACCATCAATTCAAGCAGCCGCGGTCTAGACATGATCCTGCGCGCAAGTACCGAGCTGATGGCATTGCAGACGCTGGAAGAATTCACCTCCGGCGTCCTCAGACAAATCGCGCGCATACTCGACGTACCACCTAGCGGTATTTTCTGCATACGCGAAACACTGCAGAATCAAGAAACCGAATTATTTGTGGTCGCCGCCACAGGCAAATACCAGAATCTGCTTAATTTCCCCGTATCGACATTCGAAGATGCGCAGATCGGCAATACCCTTAGCCGCGCGCTCAACGAGCGCCGCAACATTTACGGTCGCGAGTTTAGCGCCCTGCACTTCAGCGGCACAGCTTCCAGTAACTTCGCTGCATTCTTTCGAACGGATCGACCGTTAAATGAAATTGACTTGAGGCTACTTGAAGTTTTTTGCAGCAATATTTCAGTTGGCCTTGCCAACATCATGCTGGTCACAAGTTTACATAACTCCGCTTTCTACGATTCGCTGACAAAACTACCGAATCGCACCCGCCTCAAAGAAATCATCGACGACAATCTGATTTCCACTATCGATAAGCCAACCACACTGGCACTGATCGACATTGATCATTTTGCCGAAACCAACGATACGCTCGGACATCAATTCGGCGACATGCTACTGCTGTCCGTTGCATCGCGCCTGCAATCACGTCTCGGCGACAGGTTGATTGTGGCCCGCGTGGGCGGTGATACTTTTGGCGTGATGGGCGACGACATCCAGGTTAATCCGGCTGCAGTACTCGCGCAATTTGAACGACCATTCAGTATAGATGGCCAGGATGTGCAGCTCTCGGCCACCGTTGGTCTGGTCCGCCTGTCAGAACATGACGGCCGCGGTGTGGAAGCTTTGAAAAATGCGCATATAGCACTCAAACGCGCCAAGCTGCAGCAACGCACCGGTTACCTATATTTTTCGCGCAGCATGGGCATAGACATACGCGAACGCGTGAATATGATGCATGCACTGCGCGCCGCATTTGAAGAAAAGCGGCTGTTCGTGGTCTATCAACCGCAGATCGATATGGTCACCCGTGCACCGGTCGGCGCGGAAGCATTGTTACGCTGGCAAACAGAAGACAAGACCATGATTTCACCGAGTCGGTTTATACCGATTGCGGAATACTCAGGCTTGATCATCGAACTCGGAGAATGGGTATTGCGTCAGGCTTGTCAGGAACTTGTACGTATCCAGCGCCTGGGGTACCCAAACTTCATGATGTCGGTCAACGTATCGCAAGTCCAATTTCGCCATCCGCACTTTCTCAGCATGCTGCGCAAGGCTTTGGAAGATACCAATGCCCCGCCTCACTGCATAGAACTTGAAATTACCGAATCCATGGCGATGGAAGAGCCGGATGCGCTGATTAAACTACTCGATCAAATTACCGAAACCGGCGTCAGCATTGCCATCGATGACTTCGGTACCGGCTTCTCTTCGCTCAGCCATTTGCAGAAACTGAGTGTCGATCGGTTGAAGATCGACAGAGCATTTGTTACCGAAATTACCGATTCTTCCCGCGGCAGCAGCATCGCGGAGATGATCATTCAGTTAGGTCGCAATCTGGATCTGGATGTCATTGCCGAAGGTGTAGAAGATGAGAGGCAGGCAAAAATCCTGACCGAACTCGGCTGCCCGTACGGCCAGGGCTATTTATTTGCCAAACCCTTGCATTCAGATGTATTGCACGACTGGCTGCGCACCCACCAGGCAAACTAGCCCGGAAATCGGCAATTTTCGATCTCTCGACATAGGCAATTTCACCACAGCAGCAACGTTTTCTTATCGCATAGTCTCCTACCCTAACCGGATGACATGAAAAAAAGCGTATTCAACCTGCGACGTTCCCTCGTATTAGCGGTAGCAATCGCCGTGCTCGTGCCGGCAACGGCAATCAATGGCTATTACTGGTTTAAAAGTTACGACACCGAAGTCAATAAAAACACGCTCAAGTTAGCAGAAGAAAACGCTTTAGCCTTGGCCGATACCATGAGCGAAGCCGTATGGAATCTGAAATACGACGATGCCTCGGCATTAGCCGATGCTGCAATCTGGCGCAATGACGATATCGTCCGCATTGAAGTTCGTGACAACAAGCGCACTGTCTTTGTCAGCAACCAGAGACGCAAGCGGCCGGGTGGATTCATTGCCGCCGCCGACACCAACATTTATTACCGTGGCCAGGTTGCCGGTTCGCTCCGGATAGAATTTGCCGGTACACGCATGCAACAAATGATGATGACCAACCTGTTGCAACAACTATGGTTGCTGGCACTACAGATTGCGTTATCCATTGTTTTGATCCTTTTTTTCTTCGAAAGTCGTTTATTGCGCCCGCTAAAGCGTTTGTATCGGGATACGCAACAATTGCTGGACGGTGAAATTGGCAAGGAAATTACGCCCACACGTCTTGATGAAATTAGTTTGTTGTCGCAGCAACTTGAAAGCATACGCAAGCATCTGCAAAAAATACTCGGCGATAAAAATCAGGAACAGATCGGTGCAATAGATCGACACACACGCATCCAATCCGAGCTTCATGAGCGTGAAGCTCGCTTTCGGGTGTTGGTCGAACAAAGTCCTATCGCCATCATTGAGTGGGATGAAAAACTGCAGGTTATCGAATGGAATTCCGCTGCGGAACGCATCTTCGGCTATCGTCGCGACCTCGCGCTCGGACGTCAAATCCGCTTTCTGGCCCCGCTTGATCGCCGTCATCTGATAGAAGACATCGTGCTGCAATCAAGGTCCAAACCCGCAGACACGCAAATAATTCAGGAAAACCTGACTGCCGATGGCCGCCTGATCACGTGTGAATGGCGCTACGCCTATATAGACGAGGATGACGGTAGCGCCGGAAGATTGCTGTCCATGGCGGAGGACATCACGGAAAAACGCCATGCGGCAGAGATCCAACGTCTATCAGAAGCAAAGTTCGCCGGTGCCTTCCGCTGCAATCCGGATTCAGTATCCATCGCGCGCCTTTCCGATGGTGCATTTATCGAGGTAAATACAGCCTTTGAAAGCATCCTCGGCTTCAAACGTGACGAATGGCTAGGGAAAAGCGCATTGCAATTGCGCATCTGGGCCGATCCTGAAGAGAGGGCAGAATTATTTCGTCAGCTGGAACGTGACAATAATGTGCAGGATTTTTCCTGGAGCATGCGCAACAAAGCCGGCGAGATACGCAATTGCCTGATCAATGCCACGCTGTTTTCGGTTGATAACGAGATGTACGTGATGGCGGTCATCCGAGACGTCACTAATCAACGTCTGCTTGAAGAACAGAAAGCGGAAGCGGACCACGCGCTGTTGCGACTGGCACAGGGTGCGCGCGATACTACCGGCGAAACCTTTTTTGAATTATTGGTCAGCGATCTGGCCGCAGCTTTACGCACAGATTGTGCGTTGATTGGCTTGCGCTCGGCCGGCGACCCGCAACGCCTGCGTGCACTGGCATCATATATGCACGGCAAGCTGGTCGATAGTTTTGAATATGTGATTGCTGACACGCCGTGCGCATGCACGCTCGACACTGGCATCAGCATTTTCGAACACGATATCCAGGCGACATTTCCGCAGGACTTAATGCTGGTCGAACAAGGTTGGGACAGCTATGCCGGTGCGCCCTTGCACGATGCCAGCGGGCAGGTCATCGGCGTGTTGGCCGTGATGCACTCCAAACCTTTGCGTAATCACGATCTGATTAGATCCTTGTTGCAGGTATTCAGCGAACGTGCGTCCGCAGAGCTGGAGCGAAAACGGGCCGAAGAGGAATTGCGACTCAGCGAACAACGTTTCGCAACAATTTTCCATTCAACTCCCATCGCCATGTTTGTTACGCAAGTCAGTAACGATAACATCATCAAGGACGTCAACAGCGCGTTCGAGCGACTATTCTGGCGTTCCAGAGAATCCGTCGTCAGCAAAAACACGCTGGGTCTGCAGATGTACTGCAATCCCGACGATAGGGATTTGCTGTTAAAAGAACTGAAAACGACCGGCAATCTGGAAAAAGCAAATGAAGTCTGGATGTATCGTGGCGATGGCAGCAAGGTATTGATTCAATTCTCGGGCCATGTATTTTTACTGGAAGGCGAACAATTCGGAATTCTGGCGTGCCAGGACATCACCGAAAAAAGGTTGATCGAGACCGAAATTCTTGAGTTTAATGCGACGCTGGAAGACCGTGTAATAGAACGTACCGAGGAATTGCAGCAGGCAAATCAGGAACTGGAAACCACGCTCGAGGCACTGAACATGGCGCATGAAGAACTGGTCAACAGTGAAAAACTGGCCGCGCTTGGCGCCCTGGTGGCAGGCATTTCTCATGAGTTGAATACGCCTATCGGCAATAGCTTGATGGTTGCCAGCACACTCAGCGATCAGACTTCCACCTTACTCGCGAATTACCACGACGACCAAGGCATCAAGCGCTCTGCGCTGGAAAGCTACATTAGCGATGTCGACAAGGCGGGCGATATCCTGGTGCGCAATCTGCATCGTGCAGCGGACCTGGTCAACAGCTTCAAGCAAGTCGCCATTGATCAAACCAGCTCACAAAGACGGATTTTTTCACTGGAAGAAATCACCAGCGAGATACTGCTGACCTTGTGGCCAGCTATCCGCAAAACGCCTTTCACCGTGGAACAAAGTATTCCTACCGATCTACTCTTCGATAGCTATCCTGGCCCGCTGGGTCAGGTATTGACCAATCTGATCAATAACGCACTGCTGCATGGCTTGGAGGGGCGGACTCAGGGTCTCGTTGTTGTAGGCGCACGCAATGTATCGAATGGTTGGGTCGAAATTACAGTGCAGGATGATGGAGTCGGGATTCCAGCCACCAATCTGACAAGGATTTTCGATCCATTTTTTACGACCAAGCTGGGCGAAGGCGGCTCCGGGCTGGGCTTGAATATCACGCATAACATTGTAAGTGGCATACTCGGTGGCCGCGTTCGCGTGCAAAGTGCGGTGGGCAGCGGCACTACCTTCACACTGACCCTTCCTTTGGTCGCCCCGCAACGCAGCAACGATGATGATGCGCTGCATCCACTCACCTAACTGCCGATCGCAAAAAATGAGTTACGCGCGTCGTTAAAAACCTATCCACGCGCGGAAGCGCAGTAGAAACTCGGGTAGCGCGACAAAAATGGATAAGGTAAATACAGCATTCAAAACTGCCGTCACCAAAAACAATTGGGGAATACTCAAGCCCGCATTCAAGAGCAGCATCGCCAGCAACGCAGCTGCCACCATGAACAAGGCGTTCAATATATTCATGCCAGCAATCGTGCGCGACATATGCGCAGGGTCGCACCGCGTTTGAATCAAGGCAAACAAGGGCACAATATACAAGCCGCCGAAGCCGCCGATCAACAGACAATCGAGCAGGATGCGAATACTGCCGGCCTGTTGCACGAAGCCTGCATAATCGACCATGCTGGTATTGGTATACGCAGAACTCGCGAGGAAAAGATCGAAACCGAATACCGACAAGCCTATCGCCCCTAGCGGCACCAATCCGAGCTCTACCTGGTGACCTGACAGCCGTTCACAAAGCAGTGAGCCGACACCAATGCCGAGCGAAAAAATCGTCAGTAGCAAAACGAAAATACTGTGATCGCCATGTAGATATTGTTTCGCATACAGAGGAAACTGCGCCAGCATGATCGCGCCATAAAACCAGAACCATGAGTTAGCCAACATGGCGACGAAAACGGGGCGATTTTTTTTCGAGAAACGAATATTACGTATAGTCTCGGCAGCGATATTCCAGTTGATATTCAATTCCGGGACAGGTGCTGGAGAGTGAGGGATCGCACGACTCGCCAACCACCCGGCAACCGCAATCGCAATTGTGCCGCCAGCGACCAGCTCTATGCCCCACGGTTTTTGCAGAACCAATACCGCGCCTAGTACTTCACCCAGCAAAATACCAACAAACGTCCCCATCTCGACCAGACCGTTGCCTCCTACCAGTTCTCCCTGCGTCAATTTCTGCGGCAGATAAGCGTACTTGACTGGCCCGAACAAAGCCGAATGCAAACCCATGCCAGCCACAGCAGCAATCAGCAACCATAGATCATGGGTAAACCAGCCTATGGCTGCGACCAGCATGATGCCGATTTCAAGCAATTTGATGTAACGCACCAGTCCGGATTTCTCAAACTTGTCGGCTAGTTGCCCGGCGATCGCTGAAAACAAAACGAAAGGCAGTATGAACAACCCCGGAATCAGGTTATTCAAGAAGCCTCTATCCATCGTGGTCCAGTTAAGGGCCTCGAAAGTCAGTATGGTCAATAAGGCTGTCTTGAAAACGTTGTCATTGAATGCACCGAAAAACTGTGCCCAGAAAAATGGCGCAAAACGACCTTGCGTGAGAAGCAAAAACTGACTTGGTTTTTTCATGAAAAGGAAATCGTGGAAAAGGAATAGAGGCGGTGTTCGGCATGCAGGATAGTATCTACACATAGCTGCTGCAGCATATTACGCGATCTGGCACCCGTTAAATAAAAAAGCCGTTCGGGCATCCATCAGATGCGCGAACGGCCTTATAGGAATAGCTAATCTTAACTATCTTCTTCGCCCGCCATCGCAGGGGAACTCTGGATATACGATTTCAGCATTTTATTTTCGAAGCTTTGCGCTTCCAGCACGGCTTTCGCGACGTCATAAAAAGAGATCACGCCTACCAATGCGTTGCCATCCAGGACAGGGACATATCGCGCATGTTTTTCAAGCATCATGCGCCGAACATCATTGATTTCGGTATCGCAGGAAATCGTGATTGCGTTCTTATCCATATGCTGCCGGACGCTGCCACTTCCTACTGCGCCCCCTTGCGCATGTATGGTCGCCATCACTTCGCGAAAAGTCAGCATGCCAATTAGATTGCCACCCTCCATCACCACCAGCGAACCGATATCCTTTTCGGCCATGGCATTGACGGCATCCAGCATCGGGCTGTCTGGCGTCACCGTGAAGAGAATGTTTCCTTTTACTTTGAGTATTTCGGATACTTTCATGGACCGGTCTCCCATCATTATGGTTGTACTACGTACAGTTGCAATGTAGCCCATGCGCCACGAAAAATCCACCATTCCGTGGTTCTGCTTCTAACGCAGATTCCATCCTTCGGTCAGGTGCGACATGGCTAGTTTTTTTAAGACAACAGAGCGGAGATAAAATTCAAAAAAGAGGGAATCCGCTGGACGACCAAGTTTCAATATCAAAGCTTGCATACAGCGCAAACGGGGTCTAATCTGAAAACGTAGCAACAAGAGGAGGCCATCATGAAAGTGACCACGCACAAGTCACAGCAATCGTTTGCCGAGTTCTACGCCAACTATCTGACTGAACATACAGATCGCACATCGCGATTGCTGCATTTCTTTGGGTCAACACTTTCCATCATATTCCTGATCATTCTGGGGCTGAGTGGTAATGCATGGTGGCTATTGGCGGCCTTCGTGGCGTTTTACGGCTTCGCGTGGACCGGGCATTATCAGTTCGAGAAAAACCGGCCCAGATCCCTCCGGCAGCCGGTTTATTCCTTCCTCGGCGCATGGCTGATGTATTGGCAGATGCTGACAGGTCAGATTTCGTTTTGATTCGCCAAATTAACCTGTTGTGCAAAATGGTCCGATAGCGACACGTTAAGTCCCTGTTCGATCGCGGCTTCCACTTGCTGCGCGAGTTGGTTGTCGCTTGCGACATCGAACACAAATACGCGATAAACATCTGCCAAAGTGAGTTGCTGAGGATTAGCCAATAATGCCCAGCGGTCCAGGCCCTCGGTAATACGCTTTCCCCATTGCATGCGCTTGGGACCCTCTGCCTTAATGCGTCCTACCCAGCCTGCATCCAGCATTTTTTCCAGCAAGGCTTCAGCCTCATCGAAGCCGAGGCGAGTTTTGTCACGCAACAATTTGGCATCGACCACTGCAGAATAGACACTGCTCCTGGCCTCATATAAAACGGCCAGCACTGACATAGCATCGACGAAGGCGCTACCAGGTTGCGGCTCATGCCACCAGCGCTCATACTTTACGATAGGCAGGGCCGCAGTGACCACCGCTCCGCCCAGCGTAATCAACCAGCCAAGATAGATCCAGACTAGAAAAATAGGAAAAGCAGCGACCGCGCCGTAGACCACGGTATAGGTCGGTACCTGAACCACAAAAACCGCAAACAGACGTTTCACCACTTCAAACGCAATTGCCGCCAGTAGTCCGCCGCACAAAGCATCCCGCCATTCAACCAGACGATTCGGCACCACGATGTACAGCAAGGTGAACGCGACCGTCGTCAATAGAATCGAGATCGATGAATACA
Source organism: Herminiimonas aquatilis (assembly GCF_042665175.1). Lineage (NCBI taxonomy): Bacteria > Pseudomonadati > Pseudomonadota > Betaproteobacteria > Burkholderiales > Oxalobacteraceae > Herminiimonas > Herminiimonas aquatilis. The sequence goes on along the minus strand of NZ_JBHTCC010000003.1, from coordinate 45,941 downwards.
GCACACCGCCGGAAAACGGAATGCTGCTTCTGAGCACGCCATTGGTAGCGGTAAACACATATGAGGTTAGCGTAATCGAAGCGCCTATCAGCAAGGGGCCCAAAGTCACAATCGCCCAGTAAACCAGTATTCGCTGGGTTATCGGCCGCGTCGTCTTCACGCGCCATATCTGATTGAACACGCGATCTATCATCAGCATCATCATCACGGCCGTTACGATCAAGGCCACCGCACCCACCGCGGACAAACGCGTTGCCTTGCTGGAGAACTGTGTCAGGTAACCAAGGATGGTATTGGCGATCCCTTGCGGCATCAGGTTACGTACAAAATACGCTTCCAGTGAGGCACGGAAGGTATTGAACAAGGGGAAGGTGGTAAAAATCGCCAGCGCAATCGTCAGGATCGGTACTAGTGCCAGTACTGTCGTAAACGTCAGGCTGCCGGCGACCTGCGGCAGTCTTTCCTCATCCAGCCTGCGGCCTGCGAAACGGATCAGATGCCGAATCTGCGGCCAGGATAAATCACGAAAAAGAGGGAATGTTTGTAGCTTCATGCGGCGGGTGTATTGGTAATTCCGATATATCCATTTACTTGAAAAAGGCCCGCGCGAGATTTTGCGCGACAGAGGCTAGATCAAACATTTAGATGCTTATAAAGCATCCTATAATACCAAGCATGAACTCATCCACGCTCCCTATTCTCGTTTTGTATTATTCACGCCATGGCTCGACGCGCAAGCTGGCCGAGTTGATCGGACAAGGCATAGACAGCGTAACTGGCTGCGAAGCCCGTTTGCGTACTGTGCCTGCCGTCTCTACCGTGACCGAAGCGACCGAACCGGAAGTGCCGCTGCAAGGTGCACCTTATGTGGAACTGAGCGATCTGCAAGAATGCGCGGCGCTGGCATTAGGCTCCCCTACCCGCTTCGGCAATATGGCTGCGCCGATGAAGTACTTTTTGGATGGCACCTCATCACAGTGGTTGTCCGGCACCTTGGTCGGCAAACCCGCTTGCGTATTTACCTCCACCGGCAGTCTGCATGGTGGGCAGGAATCGACGCTGTTGTCGATGATGCTGCCGCTGCTGCATCACGGCATGCTGTTATTAGGTATCCCGTACACTCAGGCGGAACTGATGACCACCACCAGCGGCGGCACACCTTATGGTGCATCACACTGGTCAGGCGTCAGCGGCAACCAGGCAATTTCTGCCGATACGCGTGCCTTGGCAATTGCACTTGGGCGGCGCTTGGCACAAACCACGCTGAAGCTGCAGAACGTCTGATGCAAACACAAAGTCAAAACATCATTCACCGGGGCGCAGTGATCAGCCTGATCGCGCTAATCGTTCTGTGCATCGCATGGGAAATGGTATTAGCGCCGATACGGCCGAACGGATCCTGGCTGGTACTCAAGGTAATCCCTTTGCTGATTCCTTTGCGCGGCATCCTGAAACGCGATCTATACACGATGCAATGGTCATCGATGCTGATCCTGCTGTATTTCGCCGAGGGCCTGGTACGCGGCATGACGGATGGGGGACTGTCCGCCATCCTGGGCTGGATAGAAGTTGCGCTGGTCCTGACATTTTTTATTTGTGTGATTGCCTATTTACGCCCGTATAAAAAAGCCGCCAAGGCACTGACCAAGCAGGCCTTGAAAAAGGCCGCTGAATGACCACGGTCATAGATGCGTCTCTAAATGAATTCGTCGATGCATGCCGCCGGACCATCGGTGCGCAATATGTGTCAACAGACTCGCAACAGAACGCCGCCTATCTTACAGACTGGCGCCGCCGGTTTACCGGCGCCGCTTGCGCAGTAATGAAACCCGGTTCGACCGAAGAAGTCGCCGCGATTGTTCGTCTCTGCAATCAATTCAAAGTACCTGTTGTACCGCAGGGTGGAAACACCGGATTGGTACTCGGCAGCATCCCCGACGCCAGTGGCAGCGCCGTCGTTTTATCACTCACACGGTTGAACAAGATACGGAGTGTTGATCCAGTCAACAATACAATGACGGTCGAGTCGGGCTGCATTCTGCAAGACATCCAGCAGGCTGCGGCAGCCGCAGACAGACTGTTCCCGCTATCCCTGGCTTCCGAAGGTAGTTGCACGATAGGTGGCAATCTTTCAGCCAACGCTGGCGGCACCGCCGTTCTGCGCTACGGTAATGCACGCGAACTATGTCTGGGGCTGGAAGTCGTCACGCCGCAAGGCGATGTCTGGAATGGCTTGCGTGGATTACGTAAGGATAATACCGGCTACGATTTGCGCGATCTTTACATCGGTGCCGAAGGTACCTTGGGTATTATCACCGGTGCCGTCCTCAAACTCTTTCCACAGCCCAAAGCAGGACGTACGGCAATGCTCGCATTGCGCAGCGCTGACGATGCACTGCGCCTTCTGACGCTGGCACAAGGTAAATGCCATGCAACATTGACCGGTTTTGAATTAATGTCGGAATATTGTCTGACATTGGTAACGAAACACTTCCCCCAGATACGTATGCCGTTCAAGGAAGCACATGCGCAATACGTGCTACTTGAACTATCCGACAGCGAATCAGAGGAGCATGCAAACATGCTGTTGGAAAATCTGGTCGGTGACGCACTCCAGCAAGATATTGTGCAGGACGCGATCGTCGCCACCTCGATTACACAATCCAAAGCCTTATGGCTTGTGCGGGAACATATTCCCACGGCACAGGCTGCCGAAGGCAAGAATATCAAGCACGATATCGCGCTGCCTGTTTCCGTGATTGGCGATTTTATCCGCCATACAGATCAGCTTATACAAAAGACATTCGCTGGCGCTCGCATGGTGACCTTCGGCCATTTGGGCGATGGCAACCTGCACTACAACATCGCTCATCCTGAACATCAGACAGAAGACAGTTTTCTGATGCAGCAGGCGTCGATCAATCGCATTGTGCACGATAGCGTGCACAGCTTTGGCGGTTCAATTTCTGCGGAACACGGTATAGGCGTATTAAAACGCGAAGAAATCCTGCGTTACAAATCAGAAATCGAAATGAACCTGATGCGCACGATCAAATATGCGCTCGATCCACTCAACCTCATGAATCCGGGAAAAGTTATTTAAGATCACTCTGTAGATGCACTTCGTTGTTCAACCAAACACGGGACTTCCATGCCATCAAAGCTACTGCTTCTTGCACTGATCTTCTTGTCTTCACCTGCATTCGCGATCTACAAATGCGAATCCGGCGACAAAATCATGTATAGCGATACGCCATGTCACAACGGCAAAGTCGACAACATGAAGGAAATCACCATCCCTTCCGCTTCCGTCTCGAATGATAGTCACGCTGCGCAAAAGCAATTACAGCAAGACAAAAAAGAACTGAGGCGCCTGCAGCAAGGCCGTGAAAAGCAGCAAGCACACGAAGATCGGCAGCAAGCACAGCGATACAAAATTGTCGAAGCGAAGAAGAAGAAATGCGCAGAATCAGCGCAACGCGTGCAATGGGCGAATGAAGATGCGACGAAAGCCCCAATCAAGAGTAGCGAGCGTGCCAAACAGAAAGCCCGGCGCGCTGCAGAAAAGCATCAATTATTGTGCGGCGCTGCCTGAACAGGAATTCGCCAGCAGCAAACCCAAGGCAAAGTTGGTTGATATTTGATTCATGTCAAACTCCTGTCATATGTGCTTGTTAGGATACGCCCGGGCTCTCAAAAAGAGCCGCTTCTAGCACCATACAAAAGGGTCGCTACTACCGGCGCTGGCGGTCGGGAAACATACCAGCACCAAATATCGCAAGCGATCTCAGATAGATTCGATTGCATCATGCTCGACCGCAAGTCCAGCAAAAAACGTAACTGTATTACCTCGTGCAAGAGGCACGGCAGAGAAAAAACTCAAGAGGATCGCCTCACCTGATGACGATGGCAGTCCGGCTTTTCGAGATACCGCAATGAAAATGCTCTTGCCTGCATAAAAATCATAAAAAATAGCCGGGATCACTCCCGGCTATTTATAATTCTAATTTTTATTCCAATATTGACTGGAATACTAATTAAACGACTTTCAGTGAAATGCTGGGCAGGCGTTCGATATATCCCTCCATCACATCACCACGTACCACGGGTCCCACATTCTCCGGCGTGCCCGAATAAATAATATCGCCCGGCATCAATTCAAATGCCTTGGACAGATTGCTGATTTGTTCCGCAACCGACCAGATCATTTTGTTCAGATCGGAACTTTGCTTAACCTGGCCGTTGACCTTCAACCAGATTTTTCCTTGGGTGAAGTTCCCGATACTGGCAGCTGGATGCAAGGGGCCGATAGGTGCGGAATTGTCGAAGCTCTTGCCGATTTCCCAAGGTTTCTCTTCCTTTTTCATCGCAGCCTGCAAATCGCGACGCGTCATATCCAGACCGACCGCATAACCGAACACATGTTGCAATGCGGTTTCGACAGGAATGTTTTTGCCGCCCTTGTTAATTGCCGCGACGAGTTCGATCTCGTAATGATAATTTTTAGTCAGGGTCGGATATGGATGATCGACGGTTTTGCCGATCGGCACAAATTGAATCGCATCGCTAGGTTTTTGAAAAAAGAAAGGTGGTTCACGCGTTGGATCCGAGCCCATTTCACGGGCATGCGCGGCGTAATTGCGGCCTATGCAATAAATACGACGCACCGGAAAACGATCAGTAGTGCCGACGATAGGAATAGATGGTTGCTCAATCGAAAAAATGGCTTGATCCTTTACGCTACTGCGCGGCGACGCACAGCCAGTCACCGCCCCAACCGTCAGCAAGCCTGCTGCTTGAAGCATTCCGCGTCTACTCATTTCAGTCATATTGTCTCCTTGTTTATTTTTAATTCGACATGGAAATGTGAGGAATGCATCCGGCTACTGATGCACCACCAAACTTTCCACAATAGAATATAGCGACGAAAGATGAGGCACGCAATCAAGTGCTTTAGAACTGTTTGAATGTAAGCTTTTCGTAAGAAAATTATTTTGAATATACAAATAAAATCGAAACCTCGACGTCATGATTATTTGCGATCACGAATACTACAATCCCCAATCGGCCGGAGAGCTCACTTTTATCAATCCACGCGGTTTGTACGATCTTCACCCTAATGCCTACTCGCAGTGGCCACGGCCGACATGCCAGTGCTCCCAATGTATACAGAGAAACAAGGTAGGGAAACCGAGGATGGCGAACTGTCACCGAATTTTGATCAACAGGTGAATCGAGCGCCGTGCAATATACGGATTGCACGGAACGCTGCAAATGCCAACGTAGAAAAAGTCGTCAAGTGGACACTATCAATTGTGAATCATAGACAGCGACGATTGACTATCGTCGGATGCAAATTACGGTAAATATGAGGCGACAACCCGCTGCCCGCTTGCACCTTGATCGCTGGCCGCGTTTGGCTTTGGATGAAATGCTGTTTGAGGTGGATGCCATCGCCGTTGTTGAGCACTAAGCCATCCATTCGCTAATGGATAAGTGTAAAGACACGCAATAATCTGCCGTGTCTAAACACAGCAGATCATCGTTGTTGCTTTTTCTTGCTAAGTGCTCAGCTTTGCAGCCTGAGCATTGAAATTACTTGCTTACTGGTGCCGCAACCGGTGCCAATGTTTCATGCTTACTGGTATTGCGTGCCTGCCCCTTGTGCACCATAGTCACTGCATAGTCGATACCCATACCATACGCACCTGAATGTTCCTTAACGATGCTGGTGACCGCATCATAAGTTGCGTGGTTTGCCCAATCGCGCTGCCATTCGAGCATGACTTGTTGCCAGGTTACCGGTACTACACCAGCCTGAATCATGCGTTGCATTGCCAGGTCATGTGCCATCAAGGATGTGCCGCCGGAAGCATCCGCCACCATATAAATTTCGTAATCGCCTTCCAGCATTGCGCACAGAGCAAAACTGTTATTGCACACTTCTGTCCACAGACCGGCGACGACGACTTTTTTACGGCCGTTTGCTTTCAGCGCATCGCGTACTTTTTGGTCGTCCCAGGAATTCATCGACGTGCGTTCCAGAATTTTTTGTCCCGGAAACACATCCAGCAATTCTGGATAAGTGTGACCCGAAAAGCTTTCTGTTTCGACAGTAGTGATGATGGTTGGAATATTGAAAACCTTGCCAGCCTTAGCCAAGGCAACAGTATTGTTTTTGAGCGTTTGCCTATCGATCGATTGCACACCGAAAGCCATTTGCGGCTGATGATCGATGAAAATCAATTGCGAGTTGGTAGGTGTCAATACTTCGAGTTTTGGATTGCTCATGATGTACTCCGCTGGTTAAAAATTTAAGTGAGGTAATGCAATATCAAAAAGATATACAACTCAGACGATATTCACGTTGTTGTACTTAGCTTGGTGCAATTAAGTGTTGAACCACAGGCGCATCCGGCCCTTGATGAAAACTATGCGCACGCAACATGATTGCCTTGTCGTTTTCAGTAAAACGATCATGCTGACGCAAGTGCTCTAGCCATGACTCGACGACAAAGGTTTCCACGTAACGGCCCGGCAGTGCAATGTCTTCGAATATCCCCCATGTCAGTGCACCGCCGCGACGACGAACATGGCGCATTGCATGAATGGCTTTCTTGAAGTGCTCGGCGTTTTCTGCCGCGATACGATACTCGACGTTGATCATCACCGGCCCCGAGTCGTGCGCGGGTTCATCCGACATCGTTTCTCGTTGCAAATGAATCGACGGTGCCAAGTTCAAATCCGGTGTCAAATCCAGCTTCCAGCGCAACGCGGTGGCGCATGACAACACCATACCAATAGCTGCGATGATCAGTGCTGTCGGCGTGCCGAATTTGCCGGCAGTCTGCCCCCAGATTGCGCTACCAGCGGCCATCGCACCGAAGAACACCACCAGATAAACTGCCAATGCGCGTGCCTTGACCCAACCGGCCGAACTGCGTTGGGCACCGACATTAAGTATCGACAGCATCGCTATCCAGGCAAAACCCGAGAACAGCAAGACTATACCCAGCAGGACCGCATTTTTCAGCATGGCCAGCGCCAGCATAGACACGGCAAATAGCAGCGTAGCGCCGATCGCCAGAGCATCGGTGGAAAAGCGTTTGCGCAAGCGTGGCAGCAACACCGCCCCCGTCACCGCACCAACACCGATACAGGCCAGTAAAATACCGTAACCGCCTGCTCCGAGACCCAACTCATTACGTGCCACCAGCGGCAACAATGACCACGCCGCACTACCGAATGTGAAAAATGCGACCGCACGTATCAGCACCACGCGCAACACAGGAGCAGCGTGTACATAGCGCAAGCCGGCACGTACAGCAGGCAGAAAATGTTCAGCTGGCAAACGCTGGACACGTGGTGTGGTTTTCCAGAAATACAGCACCGCCACCACGCCCAGTACCGACAATGCATTCAGCATGAAAACCACGGCGGGTCCGGCAAAGGACAAAATCAGTCCTGCCAGCGCCGGCCCGATAGCGCGGCTGATGTTGATGCCGAGCGAGTTCAGTGCGACCGCCGATGCAAGATCTTCCTTGGGAACTAGTTCCGGCACGATGGCCTGGAACGGTGGTGCCGCCATCGCTGCGCCTACGCCGAGCAGGAAAGTCGCGCCAAGCAGAATCTCCGGCGTCACCAGGCCGACGAAGGCCAGCGCGCTCAATCCGGCAGCTGTGGCCAACATCCAGATTTGTGCAAATAGAAGGTACTTCCGACGGTCGACAATATCCGCCAGTACGCCGGATGGCAGTGCAAACAGAAACATCGGCAAGCTGGTGGCGGCTTGGACCATAGCCACCATGAATGGATCGGAACTCAGCGAAGTCATCATCCACCCGGCACCGACATCATGCATCCAGGTACCGATATTCGACGCCACCGTCGCCAGCCACAGAGCACGGAACAATTTGTTTTTCAACGGGCTCCAGGAAGACGTCGCTTTTACGGTCTTGCTTGTCGCCTTATCTATTGCCGCAGTCATGCCAGTTCCTTGCGTCCGATTGCTGCCGCCAGCGCATACTTGCCAGGGCCGCACAATGCAATCGCGCCAAAAATCACCATCAACAACCAACCAAATTGCCCGTCCGCTATAGACCACTGCGGATGCACGATGAACATCGATACCAGCAACACTGCGATCACAGGCAAGCAAGCGAAGCGCGTCAGCACACCAAGGGTAATCAATACGGGACAAACAACTTCCGCAAAGATCGCCGCCAGCAATGAAAACTGTGCGCCTAAACCAAAAGGATCTTCGATCACCGTCAATTCATGACTGTAATGAACGATCTTCGGCCAGCCATGCACATGCAAGAGCATGAAGGCGCCGCTGACGCGCAGGAACAATAAGCCGATATCGACTTGCGGCGCATTGAATCTGATGAGGAAATTTTTCATCCGATCAGAATGCAAAACAACTGCAACCCAGCGCACCCCAGAAACCGGTGTGACTCGTTACCGGCACTGTGGATTTGCGCGCGACATCATGCGCATGCATGTGTACGCCGCAAGCACCCGCGCATTGATGCGGCAACGCAGCTAATTGTTTGCTGGTGGCGACTTGACGATAGTGACCCGGCACCGTTTTGACTGGCGACCAATCCGGCAATACTGGAATTGGTGGCGGTGCAATCTTGCTGAACTCATCGGCACCGAAGACTATCTTGCCGTCGACGATCGTGAGTACCGATTCCAGCGATTTGATAGCGTCTTCCTTGATTGTGAAAAAATCTGCAGACAAGACAGCAAGATCAGCCAACTGGCCTTCCTGTATCCGCCCCTTTTTACCTTGCTCGCTGGAGAACCATGCGCTGCCATTGGTCCACAATTCGAGTGCGGTATCGCGCGACAACTGCGCGCTGGAATCATAAATTTTCATGCCGCCAACAGTGCGGCCGGATACCAGCCAGTACAACGCCGTCCAAGGGTTATAGCTGGCAACACGCGTCGCATCAGTACCGCCGCCGACGGGAATGCCGGCATTTAGCATTCGCTTGATAGGCGGCGTGTTGGCTGCGGCTTCCGTGCCGTAACGCTCGACAAAATACTCACCCTGGAACGCCATCCGATGTTGAATCGCAATCCCGCCACCGAGTGCGCGCACGCGATCGATATTGCGCGGCGTGATGGTTTCCGCATGATCGAACATCCAGCGCAGCCCATCGAAGGGAATCTCGCGGTTGACCTTCTCGAATACATCCAGCATGCGGCTGATCGATTCGTCATACGTTGCGTGCAGGCGGAACGGCCAGCGCTGCGACACCAGATGCCGCACCACGCGTTCCAGTTCCGCTTCCATGCCCGGTGGAAGATCGGGGCGCGGCTCCAGAAAATCTTCAAAGTCGGCGGCAGAAAATACCAGCATTTCACCCGCACCGTTGTGACGATAAAAATCGTCGCCCTGACCCGGCTTGACCATCGTGCTCCACTTCTGGAAGTCTTCCAGTTCCTTGCCCTTGTTCTGCGTGAACAGGTTGTAGGCGACGCGCACTGTCAGTTGCTGCTCGCGCGCCAACTGGTCAATGATGGCGTAATCCTCAGGGTAATTTTGGAAACCGCCGCCCGCATCGATCGTGCTGGTCACGCCAAGGCGATTCAACTCGCGCATGAACTGGCGCGTGGAATTGACCTGTAACTCGCGCGGCAAGGTCGGACCTTTGGCCAGCGTCGCGTACAGAATCAATGCATTCGGTTTGGCGATCAGCATGCCTGTTGGATTACCGGCGGCATCGCGCTGGATTTCTCCACCCGGTGGATTCGGCGTGTCTTTGGTGTAACCGACAGCACGCAAGGCGGCGCGATTCAGCAAGGCTCTATCGTAGAGATGCAAGACGAATACTGGTGTGTCCGGTGCAGCAGCATTGATTTCTTCCAGCGTCGGCATGCGTTTTTCTGCAAACTGGAATTCGGTCCAGCCGCCAACTACGCGTACCCATTGCGGATTCGGCGTGCGCAGCGCTTGTTCCTTCAGCATGCGTAACGCATCGGCTACCGATGGCACGCCTTCCCAGCGCAGTTCAAGATTGTAGTTAAGACCACCGCGTATCAAATGGATGTGCGAGTCGTTCAAACCGGGTATCACGGTACGACCATTCAAATCGATGATCTGACTGTCTGGTGTGCGATGGCGCATTACATCTTCCACGTCGCCAACTGCGAGGAACTTGCCATCCTTGATCGCTACAGCGGTAGCAGTAGGCTTAGTTTTATCGACTGTGTGAAAACGACCGTTCAATAAAATCAAGGTCGATGATGAAGTTGCGCCGGCTGCTTTGGTACCCGCACTGGATGCGGAGCTTGTCACGCTGGCACTAGCAGCAGAAGCAGCATTCGAGGTAGAAGACATTGCACCCAAGGTTGCCAGTGCAGCACCGGACGCAACAGTTTTCAAGACGGTTCTACGATTATTGTTCATGTTGGTTTCCATGAAAAGAAAATGGTGGGGATGCAATCAAACACCAGGAGGATTGGTGTCGTCCTTGCGTGGAGGAGCTTCGATGCCGGTTATTTTAGGTACGCAAGTATTGGAAAACCAACAGAGAGAAACTGGTTCGCCGCTGATGACGCGTTTGGCAATAGGTACCATTTGTTCACCGATCAACATGCCGAGTAATCCCAGCAAAGCGATCACTGGCGGTGCGGGCGACCGTACATTTATTAAGGCGTAGATGACACCAACCAAAATACCGGCACCGATGGACATCAGATACATGCGCTACTCCTTGAAAGCGATCAGCGATTCGAGAATGACACTCTCAAGAATCGGATAATCGCATTGTCGTATAAGCTTGTGTCATGCATATATCGAATGGCTCAGCTTCTGTGTCAATCGACATTAATCTCTATGGCGAACTAGGTAAATAACTGCGCCATGCCGTTCGCCATGTCCTTCATGGATAAAGGCTTTTTCAAAACCACGTCTGCCACGGCTTCGTACTTTTTCTTTGCGGCAGTTTCGCTCAGGTAACCCGTCATCAAAACGATGGGCAGCGATGGCCGCACACTGCGCACCGCGCCAATCAAAACCGAGCCTGACATTTCAGGCATACGTTCATCTGTCAACACCGCATCGAATGCACCAGGCGTTGCACGAAATGCATCCAGCGCAGAGAGACTGGAAGTAAATGGAAACGGTAGATAACCTAAATTCGCCAATGTCTCTGTTGCCAGTCGCACCAATGGCTCTTCGTCATCCACCACCAAAATACGCTGCCGATTACCGAGTGGCAGTACGGGTGCATTCTGCACATCATTCAATGCTGCTTCTCCCACGCACGGTAAAAAAACGGTGAAGAAACTACCCTTGCCTACCGTACTCGTCACATCAATCGCGCCACCAACATCCGTCACAATGCCATGCACCAGTGACAGTCCAAGCCCGGTGCCGACACCGACTTCTTTGGTTGTGAAGAAGGGATCAAAAATACGATCCAGAACTTCCAGTTCTATGCCACTGCCGCTATCGGCAACTTCCAGCACAAGATACGAGCCTTCCGCCAGCATGCCTGTCGTCACGACACGCGCGCTTTGGCTATGTCGCACACTTAGAGAAATCCATATCTCGCCACCATTCGGCATCGCGTGCGCAGCATTGGTGACCAGATTCATCACCAGTTGATGTACCTGCGTTGCGTCGCCCATCATCGCGGTGCGTCCGGCTGTCAGGCACAGCGTAATCTGGATATTGTCCGGCAAAGTCGGCATCAACAAATCAACGGTCTCTTGCACCACGGCTTCCACATGAACCGGCAAGCGCTCACTAAAACCACTGCGGCTGAATATGAGTATGCGATCGACCAGACTTCGACCACGCTCGCCGGCGCTCATGATGCTTTCCAGATCACGCCGCTGGCGACTGCCTTCACGCGTATCGCGCAAAGCCATCTCGCCGTATCCCAGAATCACACCCAGAATATTATTGAAATCATGCGCGATGCCGCCAGCCAAAGTACCCATTGCTTGCAGACGTCGGGCTTGTTGCAAAGCGGCTTCCGTACGCTTGTGCATATCGATATCACTGATCGAGCCGGCGAGACGGGTGGCGCGGCCATTCATGTCGCGCTCACACATGCCGCGTATGCGTATCCAGCGGAAATTGCCATCGCTGCCAACTACCCTGCATTCATGATCGATTGTGGGCGCCATGCCTGATAAATAGTTGGTCAGCAAAACCTGATGTTCCGCTTCGTCGGCCGGATGCATGGTCATCATTGCGCACCATTCCAAACGTGGCCTGATCGCAAGATCAGATTGCAAACCGTAGATATGCTGCGCACGTTCAGACATGAACAAAGCGTCGCTGCCGATATCCCAATCCCAGATGCCGTCCGCCGATGCAGCGACGGCCAGTTTGAAGCGCTCTTGCGATGCCCATAGCGCATCTTCAGTTAATTTGCGCTCGGTAATATCAGTAGAAATACCGCTGACCCGATACGCAATGCCGGCTTGATCGCGTATGAATACTGCGCGCTCATGTATCCAGCGGATAGAGCCATCCGCACGCAATAAACGAAACTCGACGTCGTACTGCGTGCCTATGTAACCGTCTTTTCCCTGCGCAAATATGGCGACGACGCGATCAACATCTTCGGGATGTATAACCTTGGTCCACAGACGCGCGTCGCGATACAAGTCCGCCGCTGTGTGGCCCCACAACTTTTCAAAACTTGGGCTGACATACAGCACCCGCTCCGGCATCAGATCAGTGATCCAGATCACATCGGGCGTGGACTCGGCCATCAAGCGGAAGCGCTCTTCACTTTCCTTCAGCGCGGCATCGCCATGCTGTCGTTCTATCGCCAATGCGGCGACGTGCGTGAAATGATCAATGATGGTTTGCTGGTAAGCCGTCGGTGCGCCTATCGCTTTTGAATGCAGGGTAAATGTCCCCAGCACATTGCCGGTTGATGAAAAAATAGGGGTCGAAACACAAGCACGCAAACCATGCGGCACCAGAAATTCACCGTATGCCGCCCAGCGCGGATCATTCGCAATATCCTGGATCACAACCGGCGTTCGATAGTAAGCAGCCAAACCGCAAGGGCCTTCTTGCGAGTTCAATTCTTCTCTGACCAACGCATCGGTAAAACTCTGAGGAATGCCCGGCCCGGCAATCTGTTCGAGCCTTTGATTTTCCAAAGATATCAACCACACTGAAGAGACAGAACCGACGGCCATATCATCGACCATTTCGCACATGGCATTCAAGGTATGGCGCAGAGGACTGCTCTTGGCAATCATCTCCAGCAAACGTTTTTCTCTATCCAGCAATGCTTCGGCACGTTGGTGATCTTCAATGTCGGTGGTCTGGCCGTACCACTTGATCAGCTTTTCGCCTTCGTCATACATCGGAATCGCACGGAACATAAACCATCGATACGACCCATCGTAACGACGCAGCCGTGCTTTTACTTCGCCCGCCGAACCAGCCTCCAGCAAATGCTTCCAGGTCACCATCAGTCCAGGCAGGTCATCGGGATGCAAGGCATTCTGCCAGCCCCAACCACAAGCATCGGCAAGGCGCATGCCGGTATATTCCAGCCAGCGCAAATTGAGGAAGTCGACATAGCCGTTCGCCTGCGAGCTCCAGACCAAACCTGGTATGTGATCGACCGCCATGCGGAACTGAATGTTTTGCGCCTGAATTTCTTGCAGTGCATTGGCGACTGCATGCTGTGAGCGCTGGCGCCCGCTGACATCTGTCATCGTGCCTATGTATTCGACATTTGTTGTGCCGCTTAGATTCGAGCTAACTACGCGTGCAATGACTTGTACATATTTGACCGTGCCATCCGACATCAAAAATCGATGTTCAAAATCAAGCGTGGTGTGATCACGTAATGACCTATCAAGAGCTTGCGATACAGACATCGCATCATCCGGATGGACGCGCTGCCATAGATCCGTCAGCGACGATACGCTGTCCAAAGGAAAATCGAAAAGCGCCCATGCCTCATCCGAGAGCGATACCAATCCACTCGCGGTTTGCCATCGAAAAGCGGCGCTCAGATTCATATACGTGGGTCTATCGATTTAAGAAGAAAGCGAAATTTAAAACTGACTAGATGAAGATTTTGCGGTGATGTATTTCCGTCTGCATTTGCATAGATGCCTTTGCGCAAACGTACCTGCGTCATTGCTTTACAACTCAGCGTATTGCACTTGCATCAGAAGTAAACACATAACCCGAGCCACGTTCGGTTCGGATAAAACGCTCCTTAGAACGCAAGCCTTGTATCTTTTTACGCAAGCGACCGACCTGTACATCAATCGCGCGGTCATAGACTTCATCATTATGCAGACGTGACAGCTCCAGCAATTTTTCTCTGGAAAGCACGCGTTGCGGCGCCGCCAAAAATGCTGTCAGCAGATTGAATTCGGTATTGGTGAGCGCAACATCCTGCCCTTCTGGATCCACCAACCGACGCAATCTGACATTCAATTCCCAACCGGAAAATCGATAAGCGCGTATGCGCGACAAACTATCAGCAACGGTTTCTTGTGCGCGGGCGCGACGCAGTAATGCGCGTATGCGAGCCAGTAATTCACGTGGTGAAAATGGCTTGGTCAAATAATCGTCTGCGCCCAGCTCCAGCCCCATCACGCGATCGGCTTCTTCCTTGCGACCGGTGAGCATGATGATGGGCAGGTCAGAGTCATCACGCAATTTGCGCGTAATTTGCATGCCATCTTCACCCGGCAACTTCAGATCAACTATCAACAGATCCACGGTTTCTTTTGCCATGACATCCAGCATCTCCCGACTATCGGCAACTGCGGTCACTTTGTAATCATAGTCACCCAGATAATCACAAATCAACTGCCTGATCATAGGATCGTCATCGATCGCCAATACGTGCGCTGTTTCAGATGTTGGCCTTTGGATTTTCATGGATTTTTCTTCAACTTCCTGACGGTGTGGCGTGGAAATCAAAAGATACACTGCGATGCAGCAAAACGGAAGTACATGTCATTTGTCACAATTCAATTTTACTTATCCACATGCATGTAGCGTGAGGTGCAACGCGGCTTGCTGGTTTCACATGGCCTCGAGTGCTCCAGCGTGGTGCGTTCTAGATGCTGGCATTTGTTGCAATAGATAAATTAAACATGCCGAACGACACAAAAATCGCACTTACTGATATTTGCAAGTCATTTCAAAGGGCTAAGGTTGATTAGCCTAATTAGGCTAATTTTCGATCGCTTATCGCCTGGAGAAACACATGTCTGAAGATGCAAAAATTAACGATTCCCGTCGTTCCGCATTAAAAGGTGGAGCTGGCGTGGCAGCCGCACTCAGCCTGCCCATCACCGCATTTGCTGCAGAAAGCAATAAAACGTCCGCCAGTATTCATACAGGAAAACACAATATGAATACCTTTACCTCAAAAGACGGTACACAGCTTTACTTCAAGGATTGGGGATCGGGTCAACCCATCGTGTTTTGCCACGGCTGGCCTTTGAGTTCAGATAGCTGGGAATCGCAAATGCTGCATGTCGCCTCGAACGGCTTCCGTGCCATCGCACATGATAGACGCGGCCACGGTCGCTCCACGCAACCATGGAACGGCAATGAAATGGATACCTATGCCGATGATCTGGCTTTGCTGTTGAATCTGCTGGATCTGAAAAATGTCATCCTCGTGGGCTTTTCTACCGGAGGTGGCGAAGTGGCTCGCTACATTGGTCGCCACGGCACCAAACGCATAGCAAAAGCTGCGCTTGTCTCCTCGGTCCCTCCTCTGATGTTGAAAACCTCCAATAATCCGGGAGGCTTGCCACTCGAAGTATTCGATGGCATTCGTGCGGCATCGATCAAGGACCGTTCGCAACTATATAAAGATATTGCCAGCGGCCCGTTTTTTGGCTTCAACCGACCAGGTACCAAAGCTTCGCAAGGCATGATTGATTCTTTCTGGGCGCAAGGCATGCAAGCTGGCCACAAAAATACCTATGACTGCATAAAGGCATTTTCAGAAACAGACTTCACGGAAGATTTAAAGAAATTCAATATCCCGACCTTGGTGGTCCATGGCGATGACGATCAAATCGTTCCTATCGGCGCGAGCGCGCACATGTCTTCCAAATTGGTAAAAAATGCCAAGCTGATCGTTTACCCAGGCGCACCTCACGGTTTGACCGACACGCACAAAGACAAACTGAACGCGGATTTGCTGGCGTTCGCCAAATCCTAAATATTTCATCCAGACGCAATGGACACGCAGCTGGTTGTAGATCAACCAGCTGCAATTTGGCAACGCATCGTCCTTTTTAAAAAAACAGGACGTTCTTTGCACGTTCAAGACACTTTTCGCATCAATGAGACAAAACCAATCATTTAATTACGCGATTAAACCAGGACCGCATAAATATCCTGTACATACGCTAGTGTTTGATACCTGCATCGAAACCCAAATTGCTGTTTACTCGGATTGTGCCGGCATTCTGTAAAACGCATTGCGCTGAAGCATTTCCTGCAAACCTACATGCATACGCGTATTTCTCTGATACAGCGAGCAGGCATCATTGATTATCTTTAACGGATGGATAAAGCGACCCAAACACCCGCGCAATCTATCACCCAGGAAGATAATCCTTTCGATAGTAAGCAAGCGCTTGAAAGCAGCAACTATGCAGGATTCATCGACAAGAAACTGGTCGCTGGAGACGATCTGAGCGAGAGGCCCGATCCCTTGCTCGGCTTCATCCATGATTCGTTCCGCGCGCTGGTTTTAAACCCTCAGTTTTCCTGCGTGGGAGCGAAGTCAGCGATACAACAAGGTGGCTATCGCTTTGGCCATTACGATCTAGTGGCGGGAAAAGAAGCGACCGCCGGACTGGCCCGTGACCTGTTCCACTTCCTGCAAGAGCAACCTATGCTGGATGGCGAATTCTCTACCTTCGTCGCCACCTTTTCGAATCCCGTCATTCACTCGGAAGAACAATTCGAAAAATTGCTGTGGCAGCAGTTACAGCAATTGCATGAATTAGATGCGCCGTTACATGCATGGGATCCACAAGTCAGCGACGATCCTGACAATCCGCATTTCGCTTTCAGCTTTGCTACCCATGGCTTCTTTGTGGTCGGCCTGCATCCAGTCGCATCACGTTATACCCGACGTTTTGCATGGCCTACGCTGGTATTCAATCTGCATGAACAGTTTGAGAAATTACGAGAAGCCGGACGCTTTGAGCGCATGCAGGACGTCATTCGCTCGCGGGAGAATGCACTGCAAGGTTCGATCAATGAAAATCTGAGTGACCACGGATCCAAATCCGATGCACGCCAATATTCGGGACGGCCTGTCAGCGATGATTGGCAGTGCCCATTCTCTACCAAGAAAGATGACTGAACTGATGGAACAGCGACACATACATCCACAAAGCGGTACTGCATTCAAGTTGAAGAGTGGACAGGTTCTGCGCGTCATCGATCCGATGGGCGAGCAGGTTTCGGACTTGATGGCCTACAGCGAAGCCGATCTGGATGAATACCTGTCATCCGGCCGCACGATTGATTACGCCAATACAATCTATGTAACCAGCGGCCACACCCTCTATTCCAATCGCAGCAATCCGATGTTCACCATCCTGCAGGATCAGGTCGGTCGCCATGACTTTTTGTTGACGCCTTGCAGCCCCGAGACCTTCAAGATCATCTACAACAATCACGCGCACCATCCGAGCTGCTTTACCAATCTTGCGCAACACCTGGCGCCCTATGGGATTGCACCGGACAGAATTCCCACCACCTTCAATATCTTCATGAATGTAAAAATCGCAGACAACGGCGAGCTGACGATAGCCCCGCCTTTGTCAAAGGCTGGCCAGTACATAGAACTGCGTGCAGAGATGGATATGATCGTCGGCGTGACGGCATGCTCGGCCGAGATGTCGAACAACTACTCGTTCAAGCCGATTGATATTCAGATTTATGACTAGTGACGACTAGCTGACAAGGCTGCGATGCATGCCATTAATCGGCATGGATCAAATCACCTTACGCAGATGTACTTTACACACCATCCGATTGCGCCGCATTGATACCGATATCAGTCGTGCAAGCGGCTATTCAACATTAAAATGTTTACCTAAGCGCAAACCGCCGTTTGATACTGACGCCTTATCCAGTTGCAAGCTTGAGCGTATCGGATTTGATGAAAATAATAAGTGGCCTACTAAAGACGCCAAACCTGTGCACAGAAGAAGCTTGGTGCAAGCTACGCGTCACCCTGTACGGCATTGAAACCTCGCGGTAAAAAAGGCATAATGCAGCACCTTTGCAGCATACCGTCAGCTGCTCCTTGAGCAGCACAGCCTGACGTTTCATGCCGCCGCACAGCATTTCTGCCCATAGCTCAGTTGGATAGAGCATCAGCCTTCTAAGCTGAGGGTCACAGGTTCGATTCCTGTTGGGCAGACCACTTCTCACTCCCATTCTGTATTTTCTCGATTCTGCCCTGATTGTTCCGGCTTCCCTGGACTCATAATCGAAATAATAGTGAGTGGACCAGCCCCCGCTTCTATTCTCTAAGCTCGCTCACCATTGCATATCCTTTGGCAAAACCCGCCGCCAACGCCTCATTCGCAGAAACGTAATCCGCATCGTCACCAGACTCTGCTGCCAACTCACTTTCCGCTGTCGCATCTACTCCAGGTTCGCAAACTCTAACCGTATAGTCCCATTTATGTTTCGCGTCTTCTTTTTGCAAAGCGGTAACGTGAACCTCCATCCCTTTGTACAGTTCGGTACTCCAGTTTTGCTGTTTATCCATGGTTTGCCATCGGTGAATGTTTACAAACGGTCTGACTGAGCTTTTAGCGCAGCAAGCATTGAAAAATTAGGGCGCGGATCATCCACTTCAGGGTTTGGTGATGGTACCGGGTCTTCCTTTGGTATCGGATGTTCGCCGGGCAAAGGATCTTCGATAGGCTCTGGAACCGGTGCTTTGTGCGCCTCCACGGGCAATGCAAAAGCGCACATTGCGGAAGCATGCAAATATTCGTGAGAATTTACAGCGGATAATTTCAGTTGGCGCATGTTATTCACCTTGTTTAATAGTCTCAAACAACCATACCACGGCATCGATAGAAATTCGATGCTGTGAGCATAGGCTTTGCTACAAGTGCTCACTCAAACATTAAAGGAAAACAATAGAATTAATTAAAATTACGGAGATGGCTGGTGTGTATCAGAGCACCGAGGTGGGCCGAATGTTCCTTGGCGGGAGCATTGGAAAATGCAGGGAAAAATGCGGACGAAAAAAAGGACTAGCGATTAGGCTAGTCCTTTAAATTCTGGTCGGAGTACAAGGATTCGAACCTTGGACCCCCTGGTCCCAAACCAGGTGCGCTACCGGGCTGCGCTACACTCCGAAGAACGAAATAATACTGCAATATGCGGCATCGGTCAACGACTAAAGTGCTTCCGATATCAACATTTCGCAAAAATTAAGTGTTTAATTTTGCTGCGATACGTTGCGCCATCTTATCGGCCGTTTCGCCATTCCTGGCTTCCACCATAACGCGGATCAATGGTTCGGTTCCAGAGGCACGAATCAAGACCCGCCCGTCGTCACCCAATTCGGATTCAACCAGCTCTTTTTCAGCCAGCAAACCGGCATTTTTCTTCCAGTCAAAACCCGGCGCAACTTTTACATTGATCAATGTTTGCGGGAACATTTCGACATCCGCCGTCAATGCCGCTAATGTTTGGCCGCTACGCTTCAATGCCGAAAGGATCTGCAGCGCAGAAATGATACCGTCACCAGTCGTATGCTTGTCGAGGCACAGCATGTGGCCAGATCCCTCACCACCGATTAACCAGCCACGTTCCTGCAATGTTTCCAGCACATAGCGGTCGCCGACATTGGCACGGACAAATCCGATACCCATTTTTTTGAACGCAACTTCCAATGCCATATTCGTCATCAACGTACCAACCGTTCCTTCGATTGTTTGCACGCTCATGCGGTCCTTGACGATGATGTAAAGCAGTTCGTCACCATTGAATATCCGGCCAGATGCATCAACCACAATCAGGCGATCAGCATCACCGTCGAGCGCGATCCCGATATCCGCCTTATTGGCTTTGACTGCTTCAACCAAAGCCTGGGGCGCGGTCGCGCCAACCTTGTCATTGATGTTGAAGCCGCTCGGTTGATTGCCGATAGCAATGACTTCTGCACCGAGTTCATGAAATACATCCGGCGCAATATGATAGGCAGCCCCATGCGCGCAATCGACGACAATTTTGGTGCCGCGCAAATCCAGTTCATTGGGGAATGTACTTTTACAAAATTCGATATAACGGCCACGCGCATCGTCCAGTCGTTTTGCGCGGCCCAATTTTTCCGAAGCAACGCAAGTCATCGGTTTGTCCAGCGCAGCTTCAATTTCTAGCTCTATCGCATCCGGCAATTTATTGCCCGAGGCCGAAAAGAATTTGATGCCGTTATCGTCGTAAGGATTATGCGAAGCAGAGATGACGACGCCTGCGGATAAACGCAACGCGCGCGTCAGGTAAGCAACTGCCGGTGTAGGCATCGGCCCGGCCAGCATGACGTCAACCCCAGCGGCCGAGAAACCCGCCTCCAGCGCCGCCTCCAGCATATAACCGGAAATCCGCGTGTCCTTGCCAATCAGGACGACAGGTCTTGCGGAGGTTTTTGATGCTATGGATTTGGTCAGCACCGTGCCGGCGGCATAGCCGAGTCGCATCACAAAATCAGGGGTAATAGGTGACACACCGACTTTGCCACGGACACCATCGGTGCCGAAATATTTTCTGGTCATTTTTTGATTTTTATTTCTGGTTTAATTTTTTTAGTGTTGGGCTGTGTGCAACGCATGCCAAACCGTCAATGCATCTACCGTTTCCGCCACATCGTGCACACGCACTATACGCGCACCCTGCGCTACTGAAGCCAGCGCCCCAGCCAGACTAGCTGCCATACGCTGTTCGACAGGCTTATCCAGTATTGCGCCTAGCATCGATTTACGGGACAAGCCTGCCAGCAATGGTAAATCGAGTGCGGCTTGCAATTGGCCGATATTTTTCAACAAGGCGATATTATGCGCAAGCGATTTCCCGAAACCGAATCCGGGGTCTATGCAAATTCGATCACGCGCGATGTGCATTTGTTCCATCGCAGCTATGCGTTCACGCAAGAATGTACTGACATCTGCAACGACGTCCTGATACTCAGGCTTCAATTGCATACTTTGCGGATCTTTTTGCATATGCATCACGCATAGTGCGCAATCCAGTTCTGCAACTGTCTCCAACGCACCCGGCGCACGAAAGCCATTGATGTCGTTGATCATGTCGGCACCGGCAGCAATTGCTTCGCGCATCACTTCCGGTTTGTAAGTATCGATGGAAAGCGGCTTGCCGCAATCGCGCAAGGCAAACACCAGCGGCATCACGCGCGCCAGTTCATCCATCAAAGCAACCGGCTGCGAACCTGGACGTGTGGATTCTCCGCCGATGTCGATGATGTCGACACCAGCAGCAATCATTTCCTCGGCATGTGAAATCGCCGCATCCAGCGCGTGGTATTTGCCGGCATCAGAAAATGAGTCTGGCGTTACGTTCAAAATCCCCATGACCAAAGGACGCGAAGCAGCATCCACGGAAAGGCGGTAACGACCACATTGCAAATGAGTCTGCATAAAATTTAACTATAAAATTAAAAAGGGTGAGGATCTCTCCTCACCCTGCATTTAACGCATCACTAAAACCATCAGTACTTCAAGCAAATCGCCGGATATTTATTGCGCAGGTGCTGCTGGCGCTTCCGGCGCAGTTGCCGTCGGCGGGACACCGCCTGAAGGCGTATCAGACGTTGCACGCTTGACTGGAATGCCGTATTTAGGCTGACGTGGATCACGTCCTTCCATGATGTCATTGATCTGGTCGGAGTCGATGGTTTCCCAATCCAGCAGGGTTTTTGCCATCAGCTCAACCTTGTCGCGATTGTCTTCAATCAGCTTGCGCGACAACGCATACTGCGTATCCAGAATCGTACGAATTTCAGTGT
Source organism: Herminiimonas aquatilis (assembly GCF_042665175.1). NCBI lineage: Bacteria > Pseudomonadati > Pseudomonadota > Betaproteobacteria > Burkholderiales > Oxalobacteraceae > Herminiimonas > Herminiimonas aquatilis. Next base: position 23,895 of record NZ_JBHTCC010000003.1, on the reverse strand, counting down.
CTACTTTTTGCTGTGTCGCTTCCGAAACCGTTTTCGACGAAGAACGTCCGAAGTAAGCATCCTGCTCGGTATCTTCGTAGACCATGGTACCCAGGCTTTCCGACATACCGTAGCGGGTTACCATTGCGCGCGCCAATTTGGTTGCACGCTCGAAGTCGTTCGATGCGCCTGTCGACATCTGATGCATGAATACTTCTTCAGCAATACGGCCACCGAACAAAATGGAAATTTCTTCCAGCATCTTGTCCTTGTACATATTCACGCGATCATGTTCTGGCAACTGCCAGGTCAAACCGAGTGCAAAACCACGCGGCATGATCGTCACTTTATGTACAGGGTCTGCCTTCGGCAACAACTTGGCCACCACCGCATGACCGGACTCGTGGTAAGCCGTATTGCGACGTTCTTCTTCGCGCATCACCGCTGACTTGCGTTCCGGACCCATGACGATCTTGTCTTTGGCATCCTCGAAATCCTGCATTTCAACCAGACGCTTGTTACGACGGGCCGCAAACAACGCAGCTTCATTGACCAGATTGGCGAGGTCAGCACCAGAGAAACCAGGAGTACCACGTGCCAGGATATCGGCCTTGACGTCAGTAGCGATAGGCACCTTGCGCATGTGCACCATCAGGATTTGTTCGCGACCACGGATATCCGGCAAGCCGACAATCACTTGACGATCGAAACGACCTGGACGCAGCAAGGCTTTATCCAGTACGTCGGCACGGTTGGTTGCGGCGATCACGATGACACCAGCGTTCGGTTCGAAACCATCCATCTCAACCAGCATCTGGTTCAAGGTTTGTTCACGTTCATCATTGCCGCCACCCATACCGGCGCCGCGATGACGACCGACCGCATCAATCTCATCGATAAAGATGATGCAAGGCGCGTGTTTTTTAGCGTTCTCGAACATGTCGCGCACGCGCGACGCGCCGACGCCGACAAACATTTCGACGAAATCAGAACCGGAGATGGTAAAGAAAGGCACCTTGGCTTCACCTGCAATGGCGCGTGCCAGCAAGGTTTTACCGGTACCTGGAGGACCCACCATCAATACGCCGTGCGGAATACGTCCACCAAGTTTCTGGAAACGCGTCGGATCACGCAGGAACTCGACAAGCTCCGATACTTCTTCCTTGGCTTCATCGCAACCAGCAACATCGGCAAACGTTACGGTATTGGTTGTGTCATCCAGCATGCGTGCCTTGGATTTGCCGAACGAAAACGCTCCGCCCTTGCCGCCGCCCTGCATCTGACGCATGAAAAATACCCATACACCGATCAGCAACAGCATCGGGAACCATGAGATGAAAATTTGCGAAAGGAAAGATTGTTCTTCCGGCTGTTTGACGTCGAACTTCACGCCGTTATTTACCAGATCGCCGATCAGGCCGCGGTCAAGATAGGTAATCGCCGATTTGATTTTTTTGCCATCGGTCGTAGTCGCAACAATGGTGCGATCTTCGATTGTGGCTTCCTTGATGCGTTTGCTTTTGACTTCGTCCAGGAAATCCGAATACGGAATCGCCGCTACAGCGCCCGATGTACTACGTCCATCGAACTGCTTGAACACGGTAAAAAGAACCATCCCGATGACCACCCATATGGCGGCCTTGGAAAACATATTGTTCACTAAGACTCCTTGGACGCGTAATGCGCCTTTTTTCTAAAATGTAGTGTCGATTCTACTCGTAATCATCAAGGCTTGCAGTATCTGATATAGGGTTAATACATGCATAAACAAGGGGTAAATCTGTATTTAGAGCGGATTTTTCAAACCTTTTCCGAGCAAAAATATTTCAGACGATTTGTCGCGGCTGGCTTTAGGCTTCTTTTGCGTCACCGTCTTGAATTCCTGTCGGAATTTTTGCACAATTTCATTAAAACCTGTGCCGTTAAAACACTTTACCAGCAAGGAGCCACTAGGTTTCATATGATGTTTAGAGAAATCAATGGCCAGATCGATAATATCCATCATGCGTGCGGCGTCGGCCACTGCGATCCCGGACAGATTGGGCGCCATATCCGATAACACCAGATCAACTTTTCGCCCCGCCACCAACAGCTCCAGCTGCTCCAGCACTTCTTGTTCGCGAAAATCGCCTTGTATATAGTTCACGTCGGCAATCGGCTCCATCGGCAGCATATCCAGCCCGATGATCGTGCCGTTAATGCCCCCGCCTACGCTGCCTGACAGTTTATTACGGACGTATTGCGACCAACTGCCGGGCGTACAACCCAAATCCACAATAACTTGACCGGGCTTGATCAGTTTTTCGGTTTCGTCGATTTCTTTCAGCTTGTAGACAGCCCGCGCGCGGTAGCCTTCTTTCTGCGCCAGCTTCACATACGGGTCGTTAATATGATCGTGCAGCCAGTTTTTGTTTAATTTCTTCTTTGCCATTCGCGTAGAATACTAGTTTTAAATACTGTGGGACAAAGTTTGTCAGGTTCGCAATGCGTGCCGCGGCAAAATTATCCCCGTCACCATTGCCATTTATGTTGAAACTTACCCCGGCCGAGCGCAGTTCCCTACGCGCTGAAGCGCATGCTCTCAGCCCTGTCGTCATCATCAGTGAAGACGGCTTGAAACCCAGCGTTCTCAAAGAAATCGATAACAGCCTCAATTCGCACGGTCTGATTAAAGTCCGCGTATTCGGCGATGACCGCGAAGCGCGCGTTACCATCTATGACACCATTTGCGAACAACTCAATGCAGCGCCTATCCAGCAAATCGGCAAATTGCTGGTAATTTATCGCCCGAAGAAAGATGCGCCGAAAGAACGCAGCGAAACACGTGGCAAAGGCATGCGCGAAGTTACCATCGTCAAGCCCAGCCCTAGCGGAACCAAACGTCCGTCAGTCACAAAAGTGATGGTCAAAGGAAACGAACGTGTCACGCAAGGCGGCTCGATCAAGCGCGCCAAGCCGCGTCAAACCAGCCCGAAGAAATCGTCGCTCGGACGATAAAACTCTCGTTAAGCTTCGACTAAGATTCAGCGAAGTTTAACGATCAGTGCAGCGCCAAGCAGGCTCTGCACAACATAAATCCCGGTAGAAACACCATGCAGGATGCCAAACTGTTTTTTGGCATCCGCAATCACTGCGGCGTCCGTCACGCTATGCAACACGAGGCGCAAATCAGCCATATATGGCTGAATGCCGAAATAACCTGCCAGCGTGCACGCAACCATCGCCAGGATCAAATAACTCAATGCCTTAGGCGGCTCACTGTATTCGCTGCGCTTTGCCTGGAATAACAGTGCAAGCAAGGCCGCCGCGCAAAAAATACTCAGCCACGCAACGATATTAAACAGGCTGCCTGCAATTGTGCCGGCCAGCGCCCGATCACTCAGTGTGGAAAACAAGGTCGGCGCAACCACAAATCCTACTGCCCACAAGGTCCCCACCCAAAAGGTTGCAATCAGCAATCGCGCGCGTGACAGGAACATTTAGATATACCTTACTTGCAGGACTTCGTACTCGCGAATGCCTGCCGGCGCTTCTACAGCCACGACATCGCCGACGAATTTCCCGATCATTGCACGTGCAATCGGCGACGTGATCGATACTTTCTTTTCTTTCAAGTCGGCTTCATCAATACCGACGATTTGATACGTTACTTTATCGCCCGAATCCAGGTCTTCCAGATCAACTGTGGCAGCAAAAACAATACGGCCATCTGCTTCCAGCGTAGTTGGATCGATGATCTGCGAAGTACCCAGCTTGCCTTCCAGATCAGCAATCCGGCCTTCGATAAAACTTTGACGCTCTTTGGCTGCATCGTAATCTGCATTTTCAGACAAATCGCCCTGCGCGCGTGCTTCGGCAATGGCGTTGATCACCCATGGACGATCTTTTGTTTTCAAGCGATGCAATTCCTCTTTCATGAGGTTCGCGCCGTGAGGTGTGATTGGAGTGGTCATTGCTTCTTGTCTCTTAAAAGTTGAAAACCACAGAGGCCGCAAACAGCACCGGAATCCGGCACCGCGTGTGACCTCTGTGGTTAAGTTTGACTCTGGGCTTAGTGTAAAGTTTTATGCAGACCTTGTAAATCATAGACGTGCAATTCGTCCAGATGGGCCATGCCTTCCACTGCTGCCTCTGCGCCAGCGATCGTTGTATAAGTTGTCACGCGCGCTTGCAATGCCGAGGTACGAATCGTGCGGGAATCCACAATCGCGCTGCGTTTTTCTTCTACGGTATTGATAACCAGGGCGATCTCGTTGTTCTTGATCATGTCGACAATATGCGGCCGGCCTTCTGCCACTTTATTGACTGATTGAACATCGATACCGGCTGCGCTGATTGCTGCAGCAGTGCCTTTGGTCGCCACAACCGAAAAACCGATTTCGACTAGATCTTTGGCAACCTGGACTGCACGCGGCTTGTCGCTCGCCTTGACGCTCAGGAATACTTTACCGGAGCGTGGCAACTTGATGCTGGCACCGAGTTGCGACTTGACGAAAGCTTCACCGAAAGTTTTACCGACACCCATTACTTCACCGGTCGACTTCATTTCAGGTCCGAGGATGGTATCGACGCCAGGGAACTTAACAAACGGAAATACTGCTTCCTTGACGCTGAAATACGGCGGGATCACTTCGTTGAAGATGCCTTGACTATCCAGCGATTGACCGGCCATGCAGCGGGCCGCAATTTTTGCGAGTTGCAAACCGGTCGCTTTCGATACATACGGCACGGTGCGCGAAGCACGTGGATTGACTTCCAGCACGAATACGACATCCTGCAACTTGCCATCGATCTCTTGCTGTTGAATCGCAAACTGCACGTTCATCAAGCCGATCACGTTCAAGCCCTTGGCCATCAAGGATGTCTGGCGCTTCAGTTCGTTGATCGTTTCTTGCGAAAGCGAATAAGGCGGCAAGGAACAAGCTGAATCACCGGAATGCACACCGGCTTGTTCAATATGCTCCATCACGCCGCCAATGAACGTGCGCTCGCCATCTGACAGGCAATCAACGTCGACTTCAATTGCATCGTTCAGGAAACGATCCAGCAATACTGGCGAGTCATGCGAGACCTTGACCGCTTCACGCATATAGCGTTCGAGGTCACGCTGTTCATGCACGATTTCCATCGCACGACCACCGAGAACATAAGACGGACGCACGACCAGCGGATAACCGATTTCCTGCGCCAGGCGCAAGGCATCTTCTTCGGTACGCGCGGTGCGATTAGGTGGCTGACGCAGCTTCAAGTCGTGCAACATTTTTTGGAAACGTTCGCGATCTTCTGCCGCATCGATCATGTCCGGCGACGTGCCGATGATAGGCACGCCATTGGCCTCCAGATCCAGCGCCAGTTTCAATGGAGTCTGGCCGCCGTATTGCACGATGACGCCCAGAGGTTTTTCCAACGCAACGATTTCCAGCACGTCTTCCAGTGTCAGCGGCTCAAAATACAGGCGGTCGGACGTGTCGTAATCTGTCGAAACGGTTTCCGGATTGCAGTTGACCATGATGGTTTCGTAACCATCTTCACGCATCGCGATCGCCGCATGCACGCAGCAATAATCAAACTCGATGCCTTGCCCGATACGGTTAGGACCGCCACCGAGCACCATGATTTTTTTCTTGTTGGTCGGTTGCGATTCGCACTCTTCTTCGTACGTTGAATACATGTACGCCGTGTTGGTGGCGAATTCACCGGCGCAGGTATCGACGCGTTTGTAGACAGGACGAATATTCATTGCGTGGCGTTGTTCGCGCACAGCTTTGTCCGTGGTCTTCAGCAACTTGGCCAGACGACGATCGGCAAAACCTTTTTGCTTCAATTTGTACAGCGTGTCTTTATCGATCGCAGGCAGCGATTGCGTTTCCAGCCACAATTCGATATCGATGATTTCCTTGATCTGCGCGAGGAACCATGGATCGATGTGCGTCAAGCCATGCACTTCTTCCAAGGAGAAACCTTGGGCAAATGCATCGCCGACGTACCAGATGCGTTCCGGGCCTGGCTCACCGAGTTCTTCTTCAATGATTTCGCGGTCAGTGGTTTTTTCATTCATGCCATCGACGCCGACTTCCAGGCCGCGCAAGGCTTTCTGGAACGATTCCTGGAAGGTACGGCCGATGGCCATCACTTCACCTACCGATTTCATCTGAGTCGTCAGATGGCTATCGGCTTGCGGAAATTTTTCGAATGCAAAACGTGGAATCTTGGTGACGACGTAATCGATCGACGGTTCGAACGATGCCGGCGTTGCGCCACCGGTGATTTCATTGCGTAATTCGTCGAGCGTAAAACCGACTGCCAGTTTGGCAGCGATCTTCGCAATCGGGAAACCAGTTGCTTTCGATGCCAGCGCGGAGGAACGCGATACACGCGGATTCATCTCGATGACGATCATGCGGCCATCTTCCGGATTGATCGAAAACTGTACGTTAGAGCCACCTGTATCGACGCCGATTTCCCGCAAGACCGCGATCGATGCATTACGCATGATCTGATATTCCTTGTCGGTCAGCGTTTGCGCCGGCGCCACTGTGATCGAGTCACCAGTGTGCACGCCCATAGGATCCAGATTTTCGATCGAGCAGACGATGATGCAGTTGTCGGCCTTGTCGCGCACGACTTCCATCTCGAATTCTTTCCAGCCGATCAGCGATTCTTCAATCAGCAGTTCGGACGTTGGCGATGCTTCCAGGCCGCGCTTGCAGATTGCGTCGAACTCTTCTGCGTTATACGCAATGCCACCACCGCTACCGCCCATCGTGAACGAAGGACGGATGATGCAAGGGAAACCGAGATCTTTTTGCACCGCCCACGATTCTTCCAGTGTGTGCGACACACCCGAGCGCGCAGAACCAAGACCAATCTTGGTCATGGCATCTTTAAATTTAGAACGATCTTCTGCCTTGTCGATTGCTTCCGGCGAAGCGCCGATCAATTCGCAACCGTATTTGGTCAGGATGCCGTTGTGATGCAAGTCGAGCGCGCAGTTCAGCGCAGTCTGACCACCCATCGTCGGCAGGATTGCATCCGGACGTTCCTTGTCGATGATGCGTTCGACCGCTTGCCATGTAATCGGCTCGATGTAAGTCACATCGGCCATTTCAGGATCGGTCATGATGGTCGCCGGATTGCTGTTGACCAGAATGACTTTGTAACCTTCTTCGCGCAAAGCTTTACAGGCTTGTGCGCCGGAATAATCGAATTCGCATGCCTGGCCGATCACGATCGGGCCTGCACCAATAATCAGTATGCTTTTAATGTCGCTGCGTTTAGGCATTTTTATTTTTCTCCATCATCGCCACAAAGCGATCAAACAAGGGGGCGATGTCATGCGGGCCAGGCGACGCTTCAGGGTGTCCCTGGAAGCAGAACGCAGGCTTGTCAGTGCGCTCGAAACCTTGCAGCGAACCGTCAAACAAGGAAACGTGGGTCACGCGACAGTTGGCCGGCAAGGTTGCTGCATCAACCGCAAAACCATGATTCTGCGACGTGATCAGCACTTTCTTGCTGTCGAGATCCTGCACCGGGTGGTTCGCACCGTGGTGACCGAATTTCATCTTCAGTGTTTTAGCGCCGGATGCCAGTGCCATGATCTGGTGACCGAGACAGATGCCGAAAGTCGGAATGCCACGCTCGATCAATTCTTTGGACGTTGCGATCGCGTAATCGCATGGTTCCGGATCGCCAGGACCATTCGACAAAAAGATGCCGTCAGGCTTGAGTGCCAAGGCATCGGCTGCGGTTGCTTGCGCTGGCAATACGGTGACCTTGCAGCCACGCTCCGCCAACATGCGCAGGATGTTGAACTTGACGCCATAATCGAAGGCAACGACATGATGCTTAGGTGTGATTTGCTTGCCATAACCTTTGCCGAGTTTCCACTCGGTTTCGGTCCATGGATACGATTGCTTGGTCGACACCACTTTCGCCAGATCGAGGCCAGCCAAACCACCGAAGGTTTTTGCCAGTGCCAGCGCTTTTTCAACAGTAGCATCTTCGCCAGCCAGGATTGCGCCGCTTTGCGCCCCTTTTTCACGCAGAATACGCGTCAACTTGCGCGTATCGATCCCTGCAATACCGACGATATTCTCGGATTTCAGATAATCCGACAAAGTTTGTGTCGAGCGGAAATTGGAAACTAGGATCGGCAGATCCTTGATAATCAAACCGGCCGCATGGATCTTGGTCGATTCGACATCTTCGGCATTGACGCCGGTGTTGCCGATATGCGGATAAGTGAGGGTAACGATCTGACTGCTATAGCTTGGATCGGTGAGGATTTCCTGATAGCCGGTCATCGAGGTGTTGAAAACAACTTCGCCGATCGTATGACCTGACGCACCAATCGAAAAACCTTTGAAAATCGACCCGTCCGCTAGCGCTAGGATGGCCGGAACAGTAGGGCCAGAAAAGAATGGCGGCAAGGGGTAACTCCTGATGAGGTTACCGCCGCTGCGCTGCGCCAGATTGACCGTCGAAACCCGCGCAGCTTGCGCGCTTCTTGACCAAGGCTAATCGCTTGATCAAAGGGTTTTACAGGTCGTATTTAGACGATGGGAAATGGGTATGCGCTACGGCGGAGTAAAATTAGCTAAACCGCCGAATTATAGCCTAAAACACCCCCGCCTGGCAACCAGATCCGGAGCCTGGCGAGTGTTTAGTTGATACCATCGTGCTGCATCTCCAGATGCCGCACGATGTTGGTAGATTAAAACGAACCAAGCAAATCAAGCACCGATTGCAACCAGACCAGCCTTGGCAATTTGCACATCTTCACTGGATTTCACGCCGGAGACGCCCACCGCGCCCAAACATTGACCGTTAATCATGATAGGGACGCCACCTTCGAGCATGCCTTCCAGCGTCGGGGCAGTCATGAACGAGAAACGGCCGTTATTGATGATGTCTTCATACACCTTCGATTCACGACGGCCCAAGGCGGCAGTTTTCGCCTTGGCGGGTGCAATGTGCGAAGAAATCGGCGCAGCACCATCCATGCGTTGCAACCACAACAAGTGGCCGCCATCATCCACGATCGCAATCGTCACACACCATTTATTTAATGTGGCCTCTGTTTCCGCTGCCGCCGCGATTTTCTTCACATCATCAAGCGTCAGGATTTGTTTTGATTGCATGCTAGCTCCGGTCTAAATAAAAGGAAATTGTAAGGCATGGCGCTCCTTTTTGGGGCGATTGCCACATTGATTAATTAACACGAATTAACGTTTATTTTTTGCAAGAAGTGTATTATTTAATAATAAAAAATAACTTATTCCGATAAAGCTTACCTTGCATATCAATACACAACTTGTTTTTAAAGTATTAGATGGGATTGCACCGAACAAACATGATTGGGCACTACCTTTAGAGAATACATAAAGGGAGAAGAATATGTTTTTCAAACGCACAACACTTCAGCATGTACTGCCTTCTACTGAAGATGAAAAAAAGTCCAAGGAGGTAGCTACCGTAACAAAAAAATCAAATCGGCAGGTCGAACACATACTCTCGCACTCCCCACTGTATCAATTCAAGCGCGATGTCTTAAGCCTCGTGGCAAAAATGAACCAAGGCGTGGCGATTACCGACTGTGAAATGCTCAAAAAGCAAACCATGTTTGTGCAATCCCAACTCTTGCACAGCCTCACAAATGACCCATCCATGCCGGGCAGTTTTAAAATCATGCTGATGGAATATCACGCAAAAAGTGTCAGAGCGACGCTCGTCGACCGTCGCGGCGAACATTCGCGGGATGAATCTGATCACTAGATTTCTGGAATGATTGCGCGCATCCACCTTGCAGAGAAAATGAGCGGTCTGCAGAAGCGAACCTGACATGCTGCTGGAAAGGCCCTACGTTTTGTATTGCTTCAACAGCAAATCGACCAGGGGCTGTAGTTCAGAAGAAAGCTTTCCTATATGTCCCAGCACTTGATCTTCTTTACCTTCCTTGATCCAGCGCAGCAAGGTTGCAAGGTCTATCGACAAATCAACTTCCCCGTCCGCAACAGGGACGACGGTGTTGACGTCAATATCGGAGAGATGTCCGCCCTGCTTCAATAATAATTCTTCCTGCGTGCCAATAACGCCGGTAATAGCATTGTGCAAGCCTAACAAAGCACGCTCTTTGGCAGTCACGCGCATCGCCGCAAGCGACCGTTCCGTTTCCATTGTTTCGCCTGCGTATTCTGTAATCGAGACGACGCCGCAACTGGCGATCAAAGCCATCTGCCCATCCTTGATCAGATTGGCATGTGCAATCGCACGACAGACGCGCTCTGCGAAATTACGTGCAGAATCAAAATGAATGCTGCCGGTGGCGATCGTGAATTCAATTTCGCCGGTGCGCGCGACGCAATCGGTTTGCCTAACGGTCCGATGCAAGAGCTGGCCAATCGCATTGACAACGCTGGACGGGGGCAAGGCTGGGTAGGCATCGAGTTCGACATGTTTCAAACCGATGCAGGCAGTCAGGACGACAAAATTACGGTTCTGACGTATGGCATTCGTACGCATGCCTTCCGCCTGTTCCTGCCACGCCTCAGGCGACGGCAAGACTATATGCTGATTGGTATCCGTATGCTGCACCAATGCTTCCAGGCCACGCTCGAATTCGTTCTGCGTACTAATCAGTTTCGACAATATATCCAGACGCGACAATAGCTGGCCGGTACTCATTCCCTTGGTGATCAGATCAGTCGCACCCGCGGCCTTGGCACGATCGCGCTCGGCTTGCTCATCACTGCCGGAGACAACCACAACCGGCATATTGCGTATGCGACTGATTTTCGAGTTCCGTATGCGGCTCAACAGTCCATAGCCATCCAGTTTGGGCATCGTCAAATCTGAGATCACCACACGTATGCTGGGATCGATCAATAACATTTCCCAAGCCTGCTCACCGTCGAGCGCCTCGCGAAATTCGAACATACCCTCAATACGCTTGATCAAGGTTGCCCTTACGATCCGTGAATCGTCGGCAATCAAAATACGAGGCTTCAAAGAAATATCGCGAGGTGAATCTGTCAGCATGCAATCAACCTTTTTAATGTTAGTAACAGCATAACGCCAGCGAATAAATTTTGACAGCACTTCCAGATTGCCTTACATTCGACCAGTCCAATTGAATGAAGCATCACTTAATGACAGTCTTACAACGATCCTTTCGCACTCACAAACTGGCGCGCTCAGCGGTATTCGCGCTCAGCTTGATGGCGACTTCGGCTGTCTGGAGCGCAGATACTCCACCGCCAGAAGTCGGCAAGCCGATCAGTAAACTGCAAGACTTGACCCACCGCGCATCGGAACTTGCATTACAGGCGATGGGCATGCTGGGCATACATTACAAATACGGTGGCACCACGCCGGAAAGCGGCTTAGATTGCAGCGGTCTGGTGCAGCTTATATTCAAGCAAGCGTGGGACAAGGATTTACCACGCACTTCGGTCGAAATCAGCAAGGTCGGGCAACATATCGACAAAAATGATTTGCAGCCCGGCGATCTGGTGTTCTACAACACATTGAAACGCGGCTTTTCTCACGTAGGCATTTATTTGGGCGATCGAAAATTCATTCACTCCCCTTCTGCGGGTGGCGAAGTACGGATTGAAAGCATGGATGTTGGTTACTGGAAAAAACGCTTCAATGGCGGTCGCCGCATCAGCGATCCTGAAATAAAGTAAGTTTGCCTTTCACGCATAAAAAAACCGCATTGTATCGTGCGGTTTTTTTATGCCTGCATTGTTCTCATTACTCTCATTACTCTCATTGTCCGCGCCTGATCTTTAGCTTGCGCTTTATCTCCGGCATCAAAGCCATGGTCGCTTGCTCGCCAGCGAGCACGGCCAAATTCCTGCCATTGAAATCATTGCCTTTCATCATGCCTAGGCTGGGGCGAATGACAATGTCTGCTTCCTTGAGCTCGTAGCGATTGATACTCTGCCCCATGATGGCAAAGGTTTGCAGCACGACATCGACGGAACTGGACGCCAGTTGCACATCGGGCTGCGTCGATATATTGACCGCAATGATGAAGTCTGCACCCAACTCCTTCGCGAAATGTACAGGCACCGGCGCAACCAAACCACCGTCGACATACAAGCGCTCACCTATTTTTACAGGCTGAAAAATTCCAGGCACCGCTGAGGATGCACGCACAGCGAGCCCTGCATTTCCACGCTGGAACAGAATTGCCTGACCGCTATTCAAATCAGTCGCGACCGCAGCGAACGGGATTTTCATTTTTTCGATCGTGATATTCCGCACGGACTTGTTCACGTAATTTTGCAGCGCATCACCTTTCAACACGCCGCTCGATTTGGAAAAGAACGGCACGGACCAATCAGAGATGGTCGCCTCATCCATTTCCAGCGCCATTTTATGCAAGGCAAAGCCGTTGTTGCCGGCGGCATACAGAGCGCCCACCAGACTGCCGGCGCTCGTGCCCACCACCAAATCAGGTACGATACCCTGCGATTCCAGCGCCTTGATTACACCAATATGCGCAAATCCACGCGCCGCTCCTCCACCAAGTACCAAAGCAACCTTGATTGGTGCGACTGTTTTGCCTGGAAGAACGGGCTGCACGACAGGATCGGATTTGAACGGAGAAAGCGAAGTGCAGGCAGAAAGCAACAGAATGCTGGTAACTGCAAGGAATAAAGATATACGAGAACGCAAACGCATGATTATTCAATTTTTTACAAAGAACGAAGCGTACCTGTTTTTAGCCAGGCGCGTCTTCAGGACACACTCAAAATTGAGAATGGTTCCCATTTAATATAAATCTGGCTATAATTTAACGCTATCCTCACAAATCAAAAAAGGAAGTCCATGAGACCAGGTATCGCCATCGCCTTCACCGCATTCCTTATGACCTCGTCTGCGTCTTTGGTGCACGCGCAGGAAAAAGTGCTGAACTTGTATTCCGCTCGCCACTACCAGACCGATGAGGTTCTCTACTCGAATTTCACCAAACAAACCGGCATCAAAATCAACCGCATTGAAGCGGATGACAATGCCTTGTTTGAAAGGATTAAAAACGAAGGTAAAAACAGTCCTGCCGACGTGATTGTCATGGTTGATGCAGCCCGCATCTGGCGCGCAGAAATTGAAGGTTTCTTTCAGCCGGTGCAATCAAAAATTCTGAATACCCGCATTCCAGCCAATCTACGTGGCAAGGATGATGGTAAAGGACCGGAATGGTTCGGTTTCTCGACTCGTGCACGCGTGATTGTGTACAACAAGGAGACAGTCAAACCAGCTGACGTGGCAAGCTATGAAGCACTGGCTAATCCAGTCAACAAGGGCAAGGTCTGCACGCGCTCAGGCTCACATCCATACAACCTGTCGCTGATCGGTTCGATGATCGAACGCAATGGTGAAAAAGCGACGGAGCAATGGGCGCAAGGCATGGTTGCGAATTTTGCCCGTCCACCACGCGGCGGCGACACTGACCAAATCAAAGGGGTAGCTTCCGGCGAATGCGGCGTAGCGATCGCCAACTCTTACTACTATGCACGCTTGCTGCGCTCCACCAAGCCTGAAGATATCGCAGCGATGAAAAACGTCGGCTTCATCTGGCCGAATGCCAAAACTACCGGCACACATTTCAACATCGCTGGTGGCGGCGTCGCTAAAAATGCGCCGCATCGTGAAGCTGCTGTGAAGTTCCTCGAGTATTTGGCGAGCGATGAAGCGCAAGCTTATTTCGCCGACGGCAATAATGAATGGCCTGCGGTGCAATCCGTCAAAGTCAAAAACCCTGCACTGGAATCCCTAGGGAAATTCAAGATGGAAAACGTCTCGATCGCTTCCATAGGGAAGAATCAGATTGCGGCGCAACGTATTCTGGATCGTGTCGGTTATAAATAAGTTTAGGGAAATATGCCTGTAGCTTGTGACAGGTAAGCAGTAAGTACAGCACTTCAAAAAGCAGCCAGTAATTGCAAACTATCGCAATTACTGGCTGCTTTTTTCATATAACAATCAGTGAACACAGCTTGCCTAACTCAATCAAGGCAAAGTTTTAATGCATCGTCCCAATTCGGCAAACTGCAAAACGTATTCATGAAACGCTCGGAAGACAATACCGAATTTGGAGGACGTTTGGCCGGCAGCGGATAATCAAGCGTGGCGATCGGCGTGACCTGCGGTTTTTTCAAGACAGTCGGATGGGCAATGATCGCCTGCGTAAAACCATGCCAACTGGTTTTGCCCTGAGCGCTCACATGATACAAACCAGTATGCTCTGCCCATGCATCGAGGTTGAGGTCAGCGTGACGTATACCCGACTGCAATTGTGCCAGCGCGTGGCCCGTTACTTCGGCAAGCGTACGGCTCCATGTCGGTGCGCCAAACTGATCGGCAACAATGCGTAACTCATCCCGTTCCTGCGCCAGCCGCCGCACTGTCAGCAAGAAATTCTTCCCGCGCAAACCGTAAATCCAGCTGGTCCGTAAAATCAGATGGGGGATGCCTGCAGCCTGGATCGCCTGTTCGCCGGCCAGTTTGCTGCGGCCATAGGCGCTTTGTGGATTGGGAGTATCGGTTTCAGAATAACTTCCCGGATTGTCGCCGTCAAAAACGTAATCCGTGGAATAGTGAATCATCGCTGCGCCGAGCTTCCGCGCTTCGTCCGCCATCACAGCCGGCGCCTCGGCATTGATACGCATCGCTACATCACGATTGCTTTCGGCCAGATCAACCGCCGTATATGCTGCCGGGTTGATGATGAGCTTCGGTTGGACGGTACGAATCACGTCGCGTATCTGGTCAAGGTCGGTCAAATCCATTTGCTGCCGATCAAGAGCCACGACATCGCCCAAACCTTGCAGCGTGCGTTCCAACTCATAACCGAGCTGCCCGGTTTTCCCTGTCAGCAGTATCTTCAAGCGAAGACCTCAGCATCTGCCAGCAGCAGCCCCTTTTTATCCTTGTCAGACAAAACTGGAATGGTATCGAGCGGCCATACAATACCTATCGCAGGATCATCCCAGGCGATGCAGCGCTCGTATTCCGGCGCCCAATAGTCGGTCGTCTTGTACAAGAACTCGGCGCTATCGCTGGTCACGAGGAAGCCATGTGCAAAGCCTTCTGGTATCCACATTTGCTTCTTATTTTCAGCTGAAAGAACGGCACCTACCCACTGCCCGAAAGTGGGCGAATGTTTGCGAAGATCGACGGCGACATCAAATACTTCTCCGCCAATCACGCGCACCAGTTTTCCTTGTGGCTGACGTATCTGGTAATGCAAGCCGCGCAGAACACCTTGTAATGATTTGGAATGATTGTCCTGCACAAATCTGACATTTTTCCCCGTCGCGCCGGCAAACTGTTTTTCGTTGAAACTTTCGAAGAAAAATCCTCTTTCATCACCAAATACTTTGGGCTCGATCAGCAATACATCAGGAATCGCAGTCTTTACAATATTCATATTCAAAATACTTTGTCGTTAAGGATGCGCAACAGGTAACGACCGTAGCCATTTTTCTTTAATGGCTCTGCCAGTTTTTCCAACTGGGTACCGTCGATATAGCCTTTGCGGAAGGCGATTTCTTCAGGACAGGCCACCTTGAGGCCCTGGCGATTCTCAATCGTCGCGATGAACTGTCCTGCTTCCAGCAGCGACTCGTGCGTACCCGTATCCAGCCACGCCATGCCGCGCCCCATTAATTCGACATTCAATTCGCCCTTTGCCAGATAAGCACGATTCACATCGGTGATTTCCAGTTCACCGCGTGCCGAGGGCTGAATCGAGGCAGCGATATCACACACCTGATTGTCGTAAAAATACAAACCGGTTACCGCGTAGTTGGATTTCGGCACCAGCGGCTTTTCTTCTATGCTGACGGCACGTCGCTCTTGGTCAAACTCGACTACGCCGTAACGCTCAGGATCTTGTACGTGATAGGCAAATACTGTCGATCCACTCGTTCGTTCAGACGCTTGCCGCAACTGCTGATCAAACGCATGACCGTAATAGATGTTGTCACCCAAAATTAATGCGGATGGACCGTTATCGAGAAAGCTGCGCCCAATTATGAACGCCTGTGCCAAGCCATCTGGCGAAGGCTGAACTGCATAAGTCAGGTTGATGCCCCATTGACTGCCATCACCAAGTAACTCTTGAAAGCGCGGCGTATCCTGCGGTGTGGAGATCAACAGAATATCGCGTATGCCGGCCAGCATCAGCGTGGTCAGCGGATAGTAAATCATCGGTTTGTCGTACACCGGCAACAACTGCTTAGACACCGATATCGTCACCGGGTAAAGTCGCGTGCCGGAACCGCCAGCGAGAATGATGCCCCTACGGGCTGAATGATGGGTCGGGTTGGCGAGCGGGTACGTCATGCTGTTTCCTGTGCGTCCGAAGATGATTTGCGCTGCTTGTAGTTCTTATCCACCCACTTCAGGTATGCACCAGATTGCACATCCCCTACCCATGCCTGATTGTCGAGATACCACTGCACGGTTTTCCTGATACCGCTGTCGAAGGTCTCGGCCGGCCTCCAACCCAGCTCACGTTCTATTTTTCGCGCATCGATTGCGTAACGGCGATCATGGCCCGGTCTATCAGTGACATAAGTAATCTGTTCACGATAACTAGTGCCAACAACATTCGGCTGTAATGCATCCAGCATATCGCACAGGGTATGTACTACATCCAGATTAGCTTTCTCGTTCCAACCGCCGATATTGTAGGTTTCTCCCGGCTTACCCGCTTCTAGCACACGACGGATCGCTACGCAGTGATCGCCAACATACAGCCAGTCACGAATTTGCTGTCCATCGCCATAAATAGGTAGTGATTTTCCTGCCAGCGCATTGGCGATAATCAAAGGAATCAATTTTTCTGGAAAATGATACGGGCCGTAATTATTCGAGCAATTTGTCGTCAGCGTCGGCAAGCCATAGGTATGATGATAGGAGCGCACCAGATGGTCGGAGGCTGCTTTCGATGCCGAATACGGACTGTTGGGCGCATAGGCAGTCGTCTCGGAAAACGGTGCATCATCAGGATCCAGCGTGCCATACACTTCATCGGTTGAAACGTGCAAGAAACGAAATTTTTCTTTATCTGGACTCGCCAGTTGGGACCAGTACGTGCGTACCGCTTCCAGCAGACTAAAGGTGCCGTTAATATTGGTGCGCACGAATTCAGCCGGACCATGAATTGAACGGTCGACATGGCTTTCTGCAGCAAAATGTACGATGGCAGTCGGCTTGTAGGTGCTTAGCAACTCCTGCATTTTGTCGCCGTCGCAGATATCTGCGTGCATAAATATATGTCGCGTGTCATCACGCAGCCCAGCCAGATTATTCAGGTTACCTGCATACGTCAGTTTGTCGACATTCACCACCGGCTCATCGCTTTGCCGTAACCAATCCAGGACAAAGTTCGAGCCGATAAATCCGGCACCACCTGTGACTAAAATCATTTCATTTTCCAAAAATTGAATCAGTATTTGAGTTGAAAAACTAGAGGAAGAATTACTAGATGACCTGTTTCAATTCATGGCGCGTTGATCTTCTATCGGTATTAGATTGTTTATCCCGTTCGAGCGCTGTCGTAGATGCGGGTCTACTTTTCTCTTGCCAAAGAAAGTCTTCAATCCCGCATTGAGGTGCGTATTCAGGCACGATCTGCTGCAGTAAAGTGCGTACTTGCTCATAGTCGAACTCTATACATGCCTGGTCCAACGCTTGCAGCATTTTTTGTAAATCAGACCATGGCATTTCTGCTTCCGTGGCCCGCATGATCAATGGATGTTGCGTTCCCTCGACGTTGTTGCCGATCAATAATTCTTCGTATAACTTCTCACCTGGTCGCAAACCTACATGCTGAATTTCAATTGCATCCTTAGCATCACTGTCGCCACGCACTTCCAACCCGCTTAAATGCACCATGCGTGTTGCAAGGTCAATTATCTTGACCGGCTCGCCCATGTCCAACACAAATACATCACCGCCGTCGCCCATCGCGCCTGCTTGCAACACCAATTGCGCAGCTTCTGGTATCGTCATAAAGTAGCGCGTAATTTCAGGATGCGTCAGTGTGATCGGTCCGCCTGCCATGATCTGCTTGCGAAACAACGGTACAACCGAACCGGAAGAACCAAGCACATTGCCAAATCGCACCATGCAAAACCGGGTTTGATGAGATGTTTCCGAAAAAGCCTGCAAAATCAGTTCCGATAATCGCTTTGTAGCGCCCATCACATTTGTCGGGCGCACAGCCTTGTCGGTTGAGATCAGTACAAAGGAACTTACCTTTGCCGCAATCGCCGCCTGCGCCAATAACAAGGTACCAAATACATTATTGCGTACGCCTTGAATCGGGTTGTGCTCCACCAACGGAACGTGCTTGTAGGCAGCTGCGTGGTAAATGGTATCTACCGCGAAGGTGCGCAAAATACGTTCGCATTTATCCGCCTGCAGCACAGTTCCCAGAAATGGCAATACCTCGATAGCAAGGTCATGCGTATCGTTAATTTCGCGCAACTCTTGTTCGATTGAATACAGCGCAAACTCAGACATATCAAGAACTAACAATCGTTTGGGTGACTGACGAATGATCTGGCGACATAGCTCCGAACCAATTGAACCACCCGCCCCTGTAACCAATACTGTTTTACCTGCGATACAGCTAGCAATCAGTTGAGGATTCGGCTCGACTGAGTCACGACCCAGCAAATCTTCAATTTCGATATCCCGGATGTCTTGTACGCGTAACTCGCCATTGATTAAACTAGCAATTGGCGGCGTTACCTTGATCTTTACTTTAAGCGGTTCAAGTCGTTCTAGAATTACTTTTTGCTCTGCCTTGCGTAAAGAAGGCATGGCCAGCAGGACCTCCTTGATCTGTTTATCCGCAATCAGTCGCGGTAGTTGGTCGGGCGACCACACCCGAACACCGGCTATCGTTGCGCCATGCAATTCCTTTTTATCATCGAGTAATGCAACTGGCAGATATTCACTACCTGCACGCAATGCACTTGCGAGTTGCATCCCGGAATGTCCAGCACCGTAAATAGCAACACGAACTGCGCCACCTCTATCATTAACTCTCAAGAGATAACCACGAGCAAGAAATCGGCTGGAAACCACGTAAAGGATGGCACTAACCCAATAAATACCAAAAACGCCTCGTGACAAGGTGGCCGTATGAGTAAATGTCGCGAAGGCTGCCATGCAAATAACAGAGAGTGTTACCCCTAATACAACCACATAGACTATTTTCTGATCAATAAAACGAATCACCGCCCGATATAGTCCGAGCCGGAGAAATATCGGGATAGAAATCAGAGGCGCAGTAATGATCATCCAAAAATACATCTGGAATAATTGCGGAGTACTACTGTCGTAACGCAACAGGACGGAGAGGTAAAAAGTCAGCGGCAACAGCAGAAAGTCCGCGGTAGCTGCAATCAATTGTTTTTGAAGCCGAGATAATTCGAGGAATGGTTTCATCAGAACGTCAGTGAGCAATACCATCTTTTTTCAATACTTTAACAAAGGTATTGAAAATGATTTTCAAATCGAAACTAAAAGATTGGCGATTCATATATTCCACATCCAACTGCACCTTTTCCGGTATCGGCAGCTCATCTCGCCCATTAATCTGCGCCCAGCCAGTTAGGCCAGGTTGCAGGTTATTAACACCGTACTGCGTGCGTAACGAAACCAAATCATCCTGATTAAACAAAGCTGGACGTGGACCGACGAAACTCATATCACCTTTGAAAATGCTCCAAAGCTGAGGCAATTCATCCAGACTGGATTGCCGCAAGAATGAGCCAACCGGCGTTAAAAATTGCTTTGGGTCTGGCAATAAATGAGTTGCCACTGCTGGGGTGTCAACCAGCATCGTACGGAACTTAGGCATTTTGAAAATTCGATTATTCCGACCTACCCGATCAGACCAATAAATAATCGGCCCCTTGGAAGTGCATTTCACCAATATTGCGACAAAAATGAAGGGGGCCAGCAAGAAGCCACTCGAACCCAATGCCAAACAGAGATCAAATAACCTTTTCATTTCGCCTCAATCGATCTTAAAAAATAACGAACAGTCTTATTAAGCGCTTCTTTAACATCGATAACTGGTACCCACCCTAAAGTTAACATCGTATGTGAAATATCCACCTGCAAAGAACACAATAAACGGTCGGCCACAGCAGTCTTGCCTATCATTGCAGCTGCGAGCTTCAACAATGTTGTGGGTACAGATACCAAACAGACACGTCTACCCATCGCACCGGCCAGCAAATTTAAAAGCTCCGTCGTACTCATATCTGCACCGTCAGAAACCATAAAGGTCTGACCAGCGGCGGCCGGGTGCTTTGTACATAAAATGAGCAAATCCACCAAGTTATCCAGCGCAACCATACTTCGGCGATTGTTAACTGAGCCCAGAGGCAAAGGTACTCCCCATTTTACAAACGTTAGCAATCGCAGGAAATTGGCTCTAACACCTGGTCCATATACTAGTGGAGGACGCACGATCACCAGCTCCAAGTCACTTTTTTTGGCGAGTTCACATAACGCCTGCTCGGCTTCCCACTTAGACAAACCATAAGGGTCGCCAGGGGCCGGCGAATCAAATGGTGTGAAAGGCAACTGCCCCGATTCTTCTCCATTCACTTTGACGCTACTGACATAAACAAAACGTCGAACACCCGCGGCGATCGCTTGATGAGCCAAATTTAAGGTGCTAATAACATTGACTTCACGGAACGCCGCCAACGGGTCTTGAGCATCTTCCTGCATCACATGGACACGAGCAGCCAAATGAATAACGGTATTGCAGCCCAATAACGCATGGGTCCAGTCTGTTTTGCCATTCAAGGTACCAACGGCATACTCCTCATATTCCGTTTTCGCTTGCTTTTGTCTTACTGCAGTTGCGAACGGCAAACTCCGTTTTTGCAACTCGGCGCGCAAGGCACATCCGACAAAACCGTTTGCACCCGTTACGAGAACACGATATTCACTCATATTTGCCATGTCTTACACTGCATGCCAAACACGATATCGCAAACAGAATTTGATCCCGCAACCGACGTCGGCAATGATTTGCCTGAAAGGCAAGTTTGAGTAATCCCATTCGACCACCTTTTGTCCAAGACGTGACAAAAGGATCGTCGCCAATACCCGCCACTTCGGCAATGCAAGCACTCTGTTGAAATCCCCAACCGCTCAATATCTTGCGGCCCCTGTGAAAAAACGCACGCCAGCCCTCGTTTACTCCAACCTGATTTTCCGCATGCTGTCGATACAACATGCTCGGCTGGTTATCAATCACCCACCTATATCCGTTAGCGCGAGCAAAGGCATAGGCAAACCAGTCATGGAGTCCAACTTGTTGAGCCTTGTGCCAATGATTACAAAGCTGCACCTTCATATCTCCCGCAAGAGCATTCTTCATGACATAAGTACATCCGGGGCCAGCCGCCTCAAACAAGAAATCCCATTTTTTTTGTGCTTGAGATTTATTGATTAACAGTTCTCGACCGCCAGACCAAAAAGCAGTTACGTTACTGGAATATCCATCTGCGCCTGTCCGCTGCAGCATTTCGTGTGCTCGCTTTAATTTATCGTTGAACCAGAGATCATCCTGATCGGCAAAACTAATATAGTCGAACCCCGAAAAATCCACATCACGCAACAGGCGAAAAAAATTCCGCGCCGCGCCGCCAAAACGCCGGCCATGCGGCAGGACAATAATGCGTTTATCGCCTAATGCGCGTTGATCAATCCATTTTTCGGTTCCATCCGTGGACTGATCAACGCTTATAAATACCGAAACATCGACGCATTTTTGCGCAAGAACGGATTCAAGTTGCTCTGCTATCCAATCTAAGCCGTTGAAGGCGGCAAGGCACACTGCCACCTTCGGTGGAGGTTTGATTAAATCAATTTCCATTTTCTTTTTTCTGGTTAACCAGCAATTTTTTGTTATTGCCGGCTAGGCTTGCGTAAATAGCGAAACCCTACAATCAACAAACGCCGCATGTATTTAGCAAAAGAAAAAGCCGTCACCCCCAAGACTGCAGACAAACCAATCAAGCGTTGGCGGTAAAGATACCAATAGTTACCTAATTCTGCCTTTTCCATCGCCCATAGATTAGAACTCAGTCCTCCTGCGCCATACAACTCCTTGAAAACAAAGGCAAGCGGCACATCAAATTTTACGGCAGGAAGACCAGACAAAACGATTTCTAGCCATAATAAATGGTCATCTACATATCGCTGTCCATTGCGAAAGCGAAACGAAATATCGGCTCTCAGCATCACCGATGGCGTTACAAATGAATTGGACAACAAAAGATGCAGCGGCGTTATCCGTTTCACATTTATCGGAAAATCAACATCATCAGACGCTCTGTAAGGCAGCTCGGCACCGAGCTGATACCCATGCCCAGTCAAAGCAATCTCTGGATTTGATGCCATATATTTATACTGATATTCAAGCTTGCTAGGATGCCATGCATCATCGGCATCCAAAAAAGCAATATATGGCTGTGAAGACGCCTGCCAACCACGATTTCTTGCCGCTGCAGCTCCTTGATTTACTTCCAAGGATATAACTTGAATGGCAAATTTTTCTGCATACTTCTTTTGTGCATGCAACAGGCAACCCAATGTTTGTCCGTCATCGGGACTACCGTCTTCAACCAAGATTACTTCTTGAGGCAAAGAAGTTTGTAACACTACAGAGTCTAGTGCGCGTTCGATAGTGCCATCACAGCAATAGCATGGAATGACAACGCTTATCGGCACACTTTCACTCTCGAAATGCAAAGCACTCATCTGTCAGTGTAGGAATTAAAATTGAGTAAGTGGATAATCTCTGGATTAAACGAATACGGCAACCACGGCGATAATCCTTGGCCTTCTGTCATTAAGGCATTTTTTATAAATGCTGCCATGCCTAGGAAACCAATGAGCACCATAGTCGCAAGAATATTTTTTCCTCTTTTTACGTTACCAATACATTCAAATGCGGGTTTGAATTGCAATATCAGAAACATGAAAAATAGTACGACAAACTGCAAGCGCAGCCCAGCGTAGCTAAATTTTGCAATTATAAAGGTGCCCACCGCTGCTAACAGAAGAAAATAAAAACGCCGAACACGTACCGCGTGATTTGCTTCGTCCGCTCTTTTAATCAGCACAAGTGCAAGCAATGACAATGTCAGAGGTCCAATACCGGACAATAATGAAGGCGAAGGAAAATTGCTGTAAGCGGAAACTTTATTGCTTAAATTTACGCCCGAATCCGCGATATTAATAACGAATAGATGTAACAACTGATCAATGTTCTGAAGCACTAAGATCAACACTGCCAAGCCTATTGTAATGACAAACCAGAATTTAAATTCTTCTTTATCATCAGCGAAAAAAACCATCATCAAAATAAGTAGCCAGCCGCTTAAATGAAAAAGTACGGCACACGTCGCAAGTATCACGCAAACGTAAAGTCGTTTTTGATAGAACAAGGCCACAGCGCACATCATGCACACGAAGGATAGACCATACCTGAGTCCGTTCATCGTGATCTCGAAATAAAAAACCGGGATGACGCAGAGAGCACAAACCAATAATGAACGCTTAGAAAGCTGCGCGGCATACACCAGTAATGCCGTAGAAATACAAGCGATGGCGGCCAATATAAATTGAGGGGCGACCCCAATCAAAAGCATAGTCTTGATAAACAGTACAAATCCCAGCTCTAAATCCGTTACCCCATTATTTTGAATTTCTGAAATAATTCGGATGTATGAATCGCCCCGAGTTTCTTAGACACTCGCAAGCCTCTCGAAGTACTGCTTTTCATAGTTGACGGGCGAAAGCCGGTCAGCATGATTATGACGTCGTTTGACGTTGTAGAACATCTCGATGTAATCA